>DATNJC010000122.1:0-34032 GCA_035604115.1 Bryobacteraceae bacterium
CGAGCTTGGAAGATCCGCCAACTGGAATTGCTGGAGCATGCCGTGGCCGCGGCCCTTACTGCGGTGAATTCAGAACACGCAACAGCCCATTTTCGCCACTGCGGCTATGGTCTATAAATACTCAGAAAATGGTCTAAACCAGGCGCCGCCAACAGCGTTCCATTGTGCGAGAATACTCAGGAGGTTTTTATGAAACGTCTGACCTGGAGTGTGATCGTTTGCCTGACCGCGGCGGTTGCCGGCGCGCAAACTCAGCCGAAAGAGGGGAGCCTGATTTGGGCCTACCCCGTCCCGACCCCGCCGCCCCTTTCGACCCCTAACAACGCGCCGAAGAATTTGCCCGGCAGCACGCGCTCCTACACGCAGGCGCAGATCGACGATCAATTCAACCCGCCGGATTGGTTTCCCGATCAGCACGGCCCGCTGCCCCGCGTGGTCCAGAGCGGCATTCAGGCGCAGGCTTGCGGATCGTGCCATCTGATGTCGGGCATGGGCCATCCGGAATCGGCGGAGCTGGCGGGGCTGCCGCTCAATTATTTCTTACGCCAAATGGCGGACTTCAAGAGCGGCGACCGCAAGGAACCCAAAGCCTACGATCCGTCGCAGCGGGCCGCGCGCATGAACAACATCGCGGCGGGCCTGCCGGAAGAAGAAATGCGCAAAGCGGCCGAGTGGTTCGCCTCGCTGAAGCCCATCGTCTGGTACAAAGTGGTCGAGGCCCAGACTGTGCCCAAGAGTTGGATCAGCGCCGGGCGGATGCGCCTTCCACTGCCCGGCGGCGGTACGGAGCCGCTCGGCAACCGCATCATCACCATGCCGCAGGACGCCGAAAAAGTGGAGCTGCGCGATCCGCGTTCGGGGTTCATCGCTTACGTGCCGATGGGGAGCCTGAAGAAGGGCGAAGAGCTCGTGACCAAGGGTAGCTCGGGCAAAACCGTCGCCTGCGCCATCTGTCACGGCGAAGGGCTCAAGGGCCTGGGCGACGTGCCGCGCATCGCCGGCGTCCATCCTATTTACGTGGTTCGCCAGTTGTACAACTTCCAGACCGACGCCAACAAGAGCTCGGCGGGAGCGTTGATGAAACAGGTGGTCAAGAATTTGAGCGAGGACGACATGGTGGCGATCGCCGCTTACACGGCCTCGCTGGCGCCGTAAACCATCTTACCCGGTCCAGGGATTGACGATTCGCAATCCGCAATGCTCGAAATCGGAGGTGTTCCGCGTTGCCAGCGCTGCGTCGTGGGCTCGCGCGATCGCCGCGATCATCGCGTCAAACTGAGAGATCGGACGTCCGCGTGCCCTTCGCGCCGAGACGATAACGGCAAATAGGCGCGCCGCGTTTTCATCGAACGGCAGGATCTGGCCGGCAAAGCTCGCGAACATTCGCTCGACCGCGTCTAGTAGCTCTGTTCGCCGCTTGCCGGGAGACAACGCCCCGACACCCGACAGCATCTCTGCCTCGCTGATCGCGGTTGTAAAGACGCTCGAAGGCTCGTGAGTGTCCAACCAGCGAAGGACCGTCCCGGAAGGCGAGGGTTTCGAGGACTCCGATAAGACGTTCGTGTCAAGAACGATCACTTCGTGAATTTTGGCGGATCGCGTATCGGTTCGCGCGGCGGCAGTTCGAGCTCCATGCCCCCTAAAGGTTCGAAGATCCGCCGGATCGATTGCCCCAGACCCAGCCGGGCCGCAGACTTTTTACGAAGGCCGGCCTTTAGAATTTCGCGCGCCTCTTCCTCCATGGACCGGCCATGGTTAGCCGCGCGCACGCGAAGCTGTGCCTTCACAGCGTCATCCAGCCGGCGGATCGTGATGCTCGCCACAAATCAATGATAGCATTGCAATCACGGCGCGCCGCCCTACTGTTTCTTCATGGTGTAGACGACGTTGTTCAGGCCGAACGCGGCTGTCATTGGGTCGATGAAGTGAAAGTCGAGTTCATTGCCGCAGCCGGTTTCCAGCGTTTTCCACTTTGCGCCGGGAGATCCGTGAAATCCCGCTTGCGCGGCCATCTTCGCCGGATCGACCGACTTGTCGCGGCGGTGCGTTTCGTCGAACATGCCCTGAAACAGACCCTCGACGGGAGAATTCACGACTCGATATTTCGGGCCTTTACACGCCGCCTGCCGGGGTCCTTCGATCTCCTTCGGCTTGAACGCAATCGTTTTGCCGGACAGATCTTTCATCTCCGGCTGGTCGGGCGTGAGTTCGCTCGAAGCCCAGGGCGCCGGAACCGCCGAGACGATCTTCCATGCGCCGATGTAGAAGGGGTCGGCCGCGGTGAGATTCACGGCCAGCGCCAGCACAGCGGCCATCGGAAATTTGAGGATGCGCACGAAGTCGAGGTTAACATGTACTATGTCCGTGGTAGGAGGTGCGAACATGGCCAAAGCTCTGGCTGTCTTGCTGGCGATAGGCGTGGTGGCGTCCGCGGCGGAGTTGAAAGTGCTGATGATCGGCGCGATCAATCCGGGTTTCTCGAACATCGCCAAGCAATATAAGGTGGACGCCGGGCACAACGTGACCATGCAGGTGGATACCGCTCCGGGACTCACCAAGCGGATCGCCGCGGGGGAAACCGCCGACATCCTGATCGCACCCGATAACGTGATCGAGGATGCCGTCAAGCAAGGCAAGGCGGTGGCAATCACCCGAGTGGCCGCTGTCGCTAAGGTCGGCATTGGCGTGGCAGTGCCCGCGGGCGGCAAAGCCCCCAACGTCGCCACTGTGGACGCGCTCAAGCAAGCTCTGCTCTCCGCGGAATCGATCGTGTACAACCAAGGTTCGTCGGGAATCTACATCGACAAAATGCTCGAGCAGATGGGCATTGCCGAGCAGCTCAAGACCAAGACAGTCCGGTTCGCTAATGCGGGACAGGTGGTGCAGCACGTGATGGCGGCCAAGAATAACGAGATTGGTTTCGCGCCGCTGCCGGAGATTTTTTCCCAGGACCCGAAGCGCTTGCAATCCGCGGGGCCGCTGCCTGCGGAGCTTCAGAACTACACCAGCTATTCGGCGGTGGTGATGACGGGCGGGAGCGCGGACGTGGCCAAGGATTTCATTCGCTACTTGACGGCTCCTGCGGCAAAGAAGACGTTCGCGGCTGCGGGCGTGGATTAACCAGTCACCACTTGTGGACAGGTTGCGGGAGAATCAGAATTGATGTTGCGCTCGTTCGCAGCTCTCGTGCTTGCCGCCGCGCCGGTGCTCAGCGCCGCGGGTTGGACCGAGTACCGCTCCGGCCCTTTCCGCGTCGACAGCAACGCCGGCGACCGGGTCGCGCGGGAGCGCCTCACCGAGATGGAGCAACTCCGGTGGGTGCTGGGCGGTTTGCTGGGTAAGCCGGATCTTGATACCGTTTGGCCGGTGAACCTGGTTCTGTTTCCCAACGCGCGCGAGTACGGTCCGCACGCCGTGCCGCGGCCCTTTATTGAAGGTGGATCGTCGATGCTGAGCGCGGGCAGCGCGGACGGCCCGCAACCGTTGGATTGGCGGCGCGACCTCACCCGGATGCTGATTGACGACAATGCCGGGCGCATGCCGGACGCGATTGAAACCGCGCTGTGCGATTTGTTCTCGACGCTCCAGGTGGCGGGGACGCGCGTGTCGCTGGGCACGCCGCCGCCCGCTGGCGTTCTCTCCGCCGACCGCATGCGCGCGTGGGCCAAGGTCCACATGCTGGCCACGCGCGACGAATACAGCGGCAAGTTTCGCATCTATCTCAACAATCTCCAACAAGGCGGCGAGGAGGACGATTTGGGCGTGCGTAACGCTTTCGGCATCACCGCAGCCGAGTTGAATCGTCGTGCGGGCGCGTATCTTGACGCGGGCAGATTCCTCGCTGTTCCAGCCAACGGCCGGGCACTCGCGCCGGCTAAAGACTTCGTCGAGAAAAGCGTATCGGAAGCGGACTCCGCCGCGTTGCTGGCCGAACTCGCCGCCGCGGGCAAGAGCTTCCCGCCGGAAAGCCCGCGCGGACTGCTGGCCAAAAATACGACGGCTGCTCTCGAACTGGCCGCTAAAGCCAACCCCAAGTGGGCCGAGCCGCACGCGCTTCTGGCCGCGCTCGGATCCGATCCCTCGGTCCGGATCAACGAGCTGAACGCCGCCGCCACCCTGGCGCCGCGCAACGCTGCGTACTGGCAGGCGCTGGCTGAAGCGCAAACGTTGCACGATCAATTCGCGGGCGCGGCGAAGTCCTGGGCGCTGGCCGAACGCAACGCCACCAGCGACGCCGACCGCGCGCGGATTCATCAGGCCAAGCTGGACATGCAGGAGCGGCGCACCGATTTCGAGCTCGCCGAACGCGCGCGCATCGCCGCCGAGCAGGCCGCCGAGTTGCAGCGCATCAAGAACCAGGCAGCGGCCGAAATCCACGCCGCCGAAGACGCGGCCAATCGCCAGCAGGGCGGGCTGAAATCGAATCAGGCGCCGGTGGCTTGGTGGGCCGATGAGACCGGCACGCCGGTTGAAGGTTTGCTAACGCGCGTCGATTGTCAGGCCAAGACTTTTAAGCTTACGATTCAGAAGGCCAACAGCAAGGACACGGTGGTGTTGTTGGTGCGCGATCCGCAGACGCTCTCGGTGCGTGGAAATTCCGCCAACGCGGCCAACGCTCAGGTGGAATTCGACTGCGGCGTGCAACGTCCGCCACGAAAGATTCAGTTGGTTCACGACGCCAAGCCGGATGCGAAACTGGGCACCGCGGGCGACGTGCGGGTGGTCGAGTTCCCCTGATGCCGCGTGTGCCTCTGCGGTGGCTGGCGATCGGGATTTTTTTGCTGTCTTCGTCGCTCAACTATCTGGATCGCCAGTTGCTGGCCGCGCTCGCGCCCACGCTTAAGCTGGAGTTCCATCTGAACAACGCGCAGTATGGGCAGATTCAATCGGTCTTCTTCATCGTGTACGCGCTGGTCGCGCCGTTCGCGGGATGGTTCATCGATGCTGCGGGCTTGACGCTCGGATCAAGCATCGCCGTTACAGTATGGTCGCTGGCCGGCGCGGCTACGGCGGCTCTGTCGAGCTTTTCGGGACTGCTCGCCTGCCGCACGGTGTTGGGCGCGGCAGAGGCCGCGGGCGTGCCCTCCGCTGGCAAGGCCAATGCGACATATCTCGCGCCTCAGGAGTTCGCGTTCGGGGCGGCTATGAACCAGATCAGCATCACCATTGGGTCAGTGGCCGCTCCGCTGGTGGTGGCCGCGATGTCGCCGCGTTGGGGGTGGCGATCGTCGTTCGCGCTGTGTGGGGCGCTGGGGTTAGTGTGGGTGCCGTTGTGGTGGTTGGTGGCTCGCCGCCTGCCGCCGGAGCGGAGGCTAAAGCCCCCGTTGCAGGCTAAAGCCCACTCCACGAGCCCCCTGCGGGATTCGCGGCTTTGGAGCATGGCGCTGGCTAACGCTTTGGTGATGACTACCTACGCGCTGTGGACCAACTGGAGCACGCTGTACTTCGTGCATGAGCGCGGCTTGACCGAAGCGCAGGCGAATCAGCACTTCGTTTGGATCCCGCCAGTGTTCGCCGGCGCGGGGGGACTCGTCGGAGGCTGGATGGCGTACCGTTCGATCCGCGGCGGCATGGGCGCCATCGCCGCCCGGTTGCGTGTGGCTTGGATCAGCGCCGCGGTTCTGGTCGCCACCGCCGCCGTGCCGTTCATGCCCAGCGATACGCTGGCGGCCGCGGCCATCAGCCTCAGCTTCTTCTGGACTCTCACGCTCAGCGCCAACGTGTACGCGCTGCCCATCGATGTCTTCGGCGTGGAACACGCTGCGTTCGGCGTGGCCATGCTCACTTGCGCGTTCGGGTTGATGCAGACTGCGATCTCGCCCTTGATCGGCGCGGTGGTGGATCGCGCCGGATTCACGCCGGTGTGCGTGGGCGTGGCCGTACTGCCGCTGGCGGGAGTGTGGCTGCTGCAAGCGACGCTCGCGCGCGAAGGGCCCACCCACGCAGGGCCAGCGCGTGGAGTTCCCGCGCCCGCCGTCCCGTGAAGCAGCGGATCAAACAGTGGTGGTGCGGCTTGCGGGGCAAAGATCCCGAGGCGGTGGTGGTGAGCTTCCGCTCGGGCGACGACGCGTTGTCCGACGCGATGTGCGCCGAGGTGCAGCGGCTGATTCCAGATCGGCGGCACATCGAAGTGCGGCTAGAGGATCTGCCGGGGCTCAGGAAAAGACTGCGTCCGCATCGCATCGGCCTCGCGCCGGTGCTGTTCACCGGCGACGCCCGGTATGCGCCGCTACGGCGTGCCGCGTTTTTGCTGGCGCCCTCCAAGATCCTGGCCTACAACGCGCGCCTGGAGCGCCACCATTTGCGCTTGATCCAGCCCATCGCATCGTGGCTGTTCTGGCGCGGGGTGCCGCTCGACCGCATCTTTCTGCGCCCCGGGTGGCTGTGGCCCGCGTTTCTCAAGCGCCCCAACGACCGCACGGTACGGCCCGCGGAACATCAGCGGATCGAAGGCCGCGCCCGCGATCCCCAGCGCCCGCTGGTAGCGGTGCTGTCGCCCTACTTCCCGTATCCGCTCTCGCACGGCGGCGCGGTGCGCATCTTCCACCTGCTGCGCGAAACCGCGCGCACCTTCGATGTCAAGTTGTACGCGTTCACCGAAGCCGAGATCCCGGACCACGATCTGGAGCCGGTTCTGGAATTCGTCAGCCGCGTGTACCTGGTCCGTAAACCGCGATATCGCGAGCCGCGCTGGTCATCGCTCGCGCCGCCCGAGGTTTGCGAGTACCGGTCGCCTGAAATGCAGGCTCTGTGGCAAAAGGCCGAGGCATCGCTGAAGCAAGTCGAGTACACTGCGCTCGCTTCTTACGGTGGCGATGTGTTGGTGGAGCACGACATCACCTTCGATCTGTACGCGCAAGTGCGCGCCCGCCGGCGGACGTTAGGAGCGTGGTGGGACTGGTGGCGCTGGCGCCGCTACGAGACCAGCGCGGTGAAACAGTTCCGGCGCATAACCGTGATGTCCCCGAAAGATCAAGAGGCCATCGTTGAGCACGCACTCGTGCGTGCCACGTCGAGACTCGTCTCGACGCCCGGTGACGGCACGAGTGCCGGCATGGCACGCACGAGTGCGTGCTCCACGGTCGTCGTCGAAAATGGCGTGGACTTGGCCCGCTTCACGCCCACCCAGGAGCTGCCCGGCCGCCGGCTGCTGTTCATCGGCAGCTTCCGCCACTTCCCCAACATCACCGCGTTCCGCTTTCTGGCCGAGGAAGTCTTTCCTCTGATCCCGGATGCCGAATTAACCGTCGTCGCCGGACCAGACCCCTGGCCGCACTGGCAGAATCACACCGGGACGCTCGCACCCGCGCCCCACCCGCGCATCCACATAAACGAATTCGTCGCCGACGTGCGCCCGCTATACCAGGAGACCAACGTCGTGGTGGTCCCCACGCTCGAATCCGCGGGTACCAACGTCAAGGTTCTAGAGGCGTTGGCCATGGAACGCGCAGTGATCTCGACGGCCTCCGGCTGCGCCGGCCTGGACCTAGAACACCGCGAAACTGCGTGGATTGCGGACTCCGCGGCTGGACTGGCCGAAGGCATCCGCACGCTGCTCGACGATTTCGCGCTGCGCCTGCACATCGCCCGCGCCGGCCGCCGGCACGCCGAGCGGCAGTTCGACTGGCGGGCCATCGGCGCACGCCAGCGGGCGCTCTACTCCGAACTCCTCGGCGATTCGGTTCAGATACGCCCCGCCTGGCTGGACGATCTCGAGGCTATGGCCCAAATCCAGGCCGCCTCGCCCGACGCGTCACAGTGGAGGATCGAGGACTACCTCGCTCACGACTGTCTCGTCGCGCTGACGGACGGCCGGGTCACGGGCTTTCTCGCGATCCGCACCGTGCCCCCCAGCGAGCATGAGATCCTCAACCTGGCCGTCGATCCCGCGCATCGCCGCCGCGGGATCGCCCGGCGCCTGCTCCAGGAGGCTCTCCTGACCCGGCCTGGGGACTGGTTCCTAGACGTCCGCGAATCCAACACCGCTGCCCAATCTCTCTATAAGTCCTTGGGATTCAGTCCCATCGGACGTCGAGAAAATTATTATGCGGAACCCTGCGAAGGCGCTATTGTCATGAGGTTTTTTTCATGATATCGTCATGGTGCGGTTGGGGCTGGTCGAAGCAGCTCCGGCTGCGGCGAACAAATTTCATGACATCGGTTCGCACGACCCACCGAGCCCGAACACATCAATACCTACTGACTCGGCGTGGCCCTCGCGCGTGCGCATGGCGCGCGCTTCCAGACAAGAGGAGAGGAGTCACCGAATGGAGCACAACGAAGAATTGAAAGCGCATCTGATGGCCACCAGCGAGGAGTTCCGCTCGCTGGTGGAACGGCACACCCGGTTGAAGCAACAACTGGAAGCCATCGAGGCCAAGCCGCGCCTCACCCTGGAAGACGAGCATCAGGAACATCAGATCAAGAAGCAGAAGTTGCATTTGAAAGACCAGATGAATTCCATTCTGGCCCATTACAAGACGCAGCACGTGGCTTGAAGTAGAGCGTAAAGTTGTTACAGAGCCGCGCGCGTCAGCGAGCGGTGCGGGCTAAGAGGTTGCAGGTTTAAGGCCGGGCTCCCTAACGGGGTCCGGCCTTTGTATTCTGGGAGTATGCAACGCGTTTCGTTCCTAGCATTCTTCTTGACTTGCAGCGTTCAAGCGCAACTCCCGACCCGTCCGTTTGTCGAGGCCGCCGGCAGCGCCACGGTATCTTCCGCCCCCGATCAGGCCACCATCGACGCCACCGTAGGCACCACCGGCACGTCCGCCCAGGATGCGGCGGCCAAGAACGCAAATCAGGTCACGGGGCTCCTGGCGGCTTTGGGAAAGCTGCTGGGCCCAGGGGCAAACATCCAGACCATCAGCTATTACATCTATCCCAACTACCAGAACACACCGCCCTACACCACCGTGGTCGGATATACGGCCAATTCGACGGTCGAAGTTACGCTCTCGGATCTGACGCAGGCCGGCGCGGTGATCGACACTGCCGTCGCCAACGGCGCTACATCCCTCGGCGGAATCAACTTCAGTCTGAAGGATCCAGAACCTCAGCGCCAGCAGGCGCTCCGCATGGCTACCCAGCAAGCGATGAATCACGCCAATGCGATGGCCACCGCGTCCGGTCACACCGTCGGGAATATCCGGTCGGTCCAAGAAGGGAGCATCGTACAGGTAACGCCCATCTACGGACCCGTGGGCGGCGGGGGAGCCGGCGGCGGGGGAGGCGCCCCGACTCCTGTGCAACCTGGCACGATTCAAGTCCAGGAGACCGTCACGGTCACGGCAGACTTGAACTGAGGTGGAGCAGGCCTTCAGCCTGCAACTGGCGCTTCAGCGCCTGTGCCGAAGCGGAGGCTGAAGCCTCCGTTGCGGGCTGAAGCCCGCTCCACGGTGCCCCACGGCGTCACGGCTTTAATCCCAGAAGTTTCGCGGGATTCGTCTTCGCCATGCGGTCGATCTCGGCCACTGAGATGCCCTGGCTCACCAAGTACTGGTACATCGCCAGCAACCCGTCCGGGTGCAGCGGAGTAGTCGCTTGCCCCAGGTCGCTCGAGAGCACGATGAACTCCGGGCCCACCGCGCGAATGGCGCTCACGTAAGCTTTTGCGGCGTCCGACCCCGGCCGGACCCAGACCAGCTCCAGATAAGCCCCCAGCTTGGCCGCTGCCTGCATGTCGGCGATGGACATTTGTACCGGCGAGCTCATCGCATGCGTCACCAGCACGTTCTGAACCCCCTGGCGCTTGGCTTCCCGAATGATGATGAGCGCCTCGGCGGCCGACGAGTGCCCCGTCTCGAGCACCAGGTTGTTCTTCGCCGCGAGCGCGATCACCTGCGACACTTCCGGCGTCACCGCGCCGTCGCGGACCACGCGGGCGAACGGCCGTCCGGCCGGGGCCGCCTGATTTTCCGCATCGAAGGTGGGGAGCCAGACCACCCGCCCGTAGCCGCCCTTGACCTTGGTCATCCACTCGACCGCCGCCGGATTGACGCCACCCACGGTGAGATCCAGCGAAATGCCGCCGAACACCTCAATGCCCGGGACCTCCTTGCGAACGATGTAGGCTAGGGACGCGGTCGGCTCGTAATGGTTCTTGAGGACGATGGCGCGCATCCCTCGGCTCTTGGCCAGTTTCGCCAGATCGATCGCGTCAATCGAGCGGGCCGAGCCGTCCGGGTCCGAATGCGCGTGCATGTCGATAGCGCCGGTGAGCGTTTGCGCGGGCGCCCCGGTGACCAACGCGAAAGCAGAGAGCAACAGGTATAGGGGTTTCATGACGGCGTGCCTCAGCTTATCAAAACTATTTCGCAATCGCACGTGCAATGGCGCTTCGTCCTTCTAAGGGCGCACCAGAACGGAACGTAGTAGTGCGCTCACCCCATTCCAGCCGATTTGCACGCCAATGCACAGGAGAATGAAAGAGGAAAGCCGGATGACCACGTTCATGGCCGTGTCGCCGAACACGCGGGCGAGCGATTCAGCGAATCGGTAGCTGAGATAGATGGTGATCGCGACAAAGGCCGCTCCCAGGATTGCCGCCGTTAGATAAGACCAATGCGGCTCGCTCCCCGAAGGTCGATTCGCTCCCAGAGTAATCGCCACCGAGATGGACCCCGGCCCCACCGTGAGCGGCAGCGTCAACGGATAAAATGCTCGGCGGGAGAGATCGGAAGCACTCGCGGAGTGCTTCGACGCCTGCCGTCCGTCCAACTCGTCTTTCCGGTTTAACAGGCTCCACGCCGTGGCTATCACCACCATCCCTCCGCCGACTTGAACGACGGGCAAGGAGATTCCAAAAAACGCCAGGATATTGGTCCCGATAAGAATGGAGGCCACCAGCAGTACAAATCCGTTCAGCGCAATCTTGCGGGCGAGCACAGTGCGCATGTCACTCGTGAAACCTCTCGTCAGCGTCAGGAAGATGGGCGCATTCCCGAGCGGGTTCACAATCGGAAACAGCGCTCCACTGATCAGAAGGGCGTTCCTTGCGAACTCGGCTAACCCTGTCTCCATGGGGACTAGAATACGCTAGGAGCATCCGGCTCCAGCGCGCGCCGAGCGGATAGCCGCAGAACTTGCCATTGATAATGGGGGAAACCGGGTGGTTTGCGACTGCGCCGGGCTCAGCCCCGTTTATACTATCGGTACGGGCCTTTCAATGAACGGAATTGTCCACCCGCCCCGCGCGCGCTGGTTTCTCAGTCTTCTGGCACTTGGCATCCTGGCGTCGTGGGCTGGCGGACTGTTCAGCGGGAAACCTGTCTCCGCGGCTTCGACCGGACCATCCTTCGTCGAGTTTGAAAGCGGCCAAGTGCGTCCGGTGGCCAAGTCGCCGGATGGGAATCGGCTGTTCGCAGTCAACACTCCAAACGGCACGTTGGAAATCTTTGACCTGACGGCAGGATTGCCCGCGTTCGAGTTTAGTGTGCCGGTCGGTCTGGAACCGGTGGCGGTCGCGGCCCGCAGCAGCACCGAAGTGTGGGTAACGAACCTTCTTTCCGATAGCGTGAGCATCGTCAGCCTCACCGGTACTCCCCACGTCGTTCGTACGTTGCTCGTGGGTGATGAGCCGCGTGACATCGTCTTCGCCGGTAATCCGTTGCGCGCTTTCATCACCACCGCGCATCGCGGACAGCAGCGCACTGACCCCTCGATCGCCGCGGTGCCGGGCGCCGGCGATCCGCAACTCACCACGCCCGGTGTACCCCGCGCCGACGTCTGGGTATTCGATCCGGCCAACCTGGGCAGCACCATGGGTGGAACGCCGCTGCGGATCATGAGCTTTTTCACCGATACGCCCCGTGCCCTGGCAGTCAGTCCCGACGGAAACACGGTGTACGTGGCGGGTTTCAAGACCGGCAATCAGACCACAACCGTGCCGCAGGGGCGGGTCTGCACGGGGTTTCAGCCCAGCAAACCCTGCACACTTCCTGACGGCACCGTGAGCCCCGGTGGCAATCCGGGCCCATCCGCCGATTCCCTCGGCGAGCCCGCGCCCGAAGTCGGGCTCATCGTGAAATACAACAGCACCTCCGGCCACTGGGAAGACGAGTTGCGGCGCGTGTGGGACAATTCCGTGCGCTTTACTCTGCCGGATACAGACGTGTTTGCGATCGACGTCCGCAGCCTGACGCAGACCGCCGCGTACGCGCACGTCGGCACAACGCTGTTCAACATGGTTACCAATCCGGTGACCGGCACCTTGTATGTGTCCAACACCGACGCCGTGAACAATGTGCGTTTCGAAGGCCCCGGAATTTTTGGCGGCCACACTGTCCAGGGGCACTTGGCCGAGGCTCGCATTACCGTGATTTCCGGATCTGCTGTGATGCCTCGCCACTTGAACAAGCACATCAATTACAGCCAGCTTGCGGGAGCTCCCGGTTTCGATCCGTCCGCCAAGACCCACAGCCTGTCCATGCCCTTGGATATGGCGGTCACCGCCAACGGCAAAACGCTCTATGTGGCGGCATTCGGATCCAGCAAGGTGGGCGTGTTCGATACTACCGAGCTGGAAGGCGACAGGTTCGATCCGGTAACCGAGAGCGCGAATTACATTCCGGTGAGCGGGGGCGGCGTCAGTGGATTGGCACTGGATGAACCACGCGGCCTGCTCTATGTCATGACGCGCTTCGACGACTCGATCAAAGTCATCAACCTGAAGTCGAATCAAGAGGTCGCCGCGCTGAGCTTGCCGAATCCGGAACCTCCTTCGGTGGCGCAAGGCCGGCCCATGCTGTACGATGCTACGCAATTCTCCGGCAACGGCGAAGCCTCCTGCGCCAGTTGCCATATTTTTGGCGATAACGATGACCTCGCATGGGATCTGGGAAATCCCGATAATTCCGTCACCACCAGTCCCATTCCCATCAATTTCGGCGGTCTGATTCCCTTTCTTATATTGTTCGACGCCACCGGCCTCAGTTCCCCGCTCAATGGCAGCAATAAGGCCTCCGACTTCCATCCTATGAAGGGGCCGTTCACCACACAGACCTTGCGCGGCCTGCGGTATTCCGGGGCGATGCATTGGCGCGGCGACCGCTCCACGGGGCAATTCGGCACCGATCCGTTCGATGCCAACGTGTCCTTCTTAAACTTTGCGGGCGCGTTCCAAAGTTTGGTCGGCAGTCCCGACACGCCTTCCCAGGTACAAATGCAGACCTTCGCCGACTTCCAATTGCAGGTACTGCCGCCGCCCAACCCCGTGCGCAGCCTCGACAACTCGCTGACCGCATCGCAGCACAACGGGCAAGCGTTCTTTTCCGGCGCCCGTCCTTCCGACGGCATCGTCTCGGCAGCCCTGGATCAAGCCGTGGGGCAATCGTCGTTCACCTGCAACGGCTGCCATGCGTTGAATTCCGCGAACGGTTTGTTCGGCACGGGCGGCAATCAGAGCTTTGAAGGATTGCCGCAGATCGTAAAGATTCCGCAGTTGCGTACTGCGTATTCCAAGATCGGCATGTTCGGTAGTCCGTCCGTGGATTTCTTCCAGGCGCCCGATAGCGGGAGCATGGGCGAGCAGGTTCGCGGCTTCGGCTTCACCGGCGATGGTTCCACGGACACGCTGTTCCGTTTCCTCAGCGCCGCCGTATTCCACCCCACCGCAGACTCGGGCTTCCCGCAGAACGATCCGGATGGCACCCGGCGCGATGTCGAGCAGTTCCTGCTGGCGTTCGATAGCGATCTCGCGCCGATTGTCGGACAACAAATCACCTTGACCAGCGCTAACGCCAGCGCAGTGGGCCCGCGCATCGATCTGCTGATGCAGCGCGCGGCCGCTCCGTTCGTGTCCAAATCCCTGAACGGTTCGGTGACGGAATGCGACCTGGTGGCCCAGGTCGTGCGGGATCGGCGCATCGCGGGGTACCTTTACGATCCGGTTGCCGGCAACTTCATACCGGACGATGGCCGGGCGCGGATTTCCGACTCCGCTTTGCGCGCTCTTGCGGCCACTCCCGGCCAGGAGGTCACTTACACGGCCGCCACGCCGGGATCGGGTTCGCGCATCGCCTTCAGCCGCCTCCTGCCCCGCAACGGACCGCGACTCCGATAGCTCCTGCTTCGCGCTGCCCAGCCCAGTCCGAACCTATTCCGCGCAATATCTCGCTTCGCCGGCTCACTCCGGCTACGTCGGCGGTACCGGAGGCGGGTTGCGTTCGCCGCTCGTGCAGGGGACGATTCGTTGGGCCGGCCCTTAATGATGCCGATGCAACCGTTTGAGCCGGTTCTTCTCTTTGTTACGCGATACCACGTGATAGAGGAGAAATACGATGAAGACCTTTACTCCCTCAGTGATGAACATTTGCCCTCTTATGTTTTTCGCGATGGACGTTCTGGGTTTTTCTCAACCCTCGGTTCCGCCCGTCGCGCCTGCCGATTCAAAGCCCCAAACCCGTCGCGCGATCGAGGGTTCCGACACGGTCAGCGGCTATCAACTGAGTCCCGATAGCCGGGTGGTCCTCGATCCCTCCGGCCAGGTCTTCATGCGCCTCCCCGCAACGCAGAGGAAGGCTGCGCTGGAGCTTATGGGCATGCTCCAGCAGGGCCCCAATATCGAATTGTACGTTAGGCGGCTGCCCGATCTTGATCCGTCGCCGGGAACCGACCAATATCGCCTCGAAATATACCGCGGCAAACGTGGAGGCGCGGCCACGTTCGTTCACGACTTCCCTCTGGATGGCGCCTACCAGTGGGTCCGCTTTTTCCAGCCGCCGAACGCCGGAAACAGTCCTGCGGTGTTCATCGCCGTGAACCCGGGTTCCCTGACGTTGTGGACCTATCTTCTCGCCCCGAATCGCCAATCGATGCAGATGCTGTTCGAATCCAGCGGCGCCGGTGGTGGCGAATTCATCGACCTGGACCACGACGGAGTCTATGAGTTGATTGGGCCGGGTAACGGGGGAAGCTCGCGCTGCACCTTTTCCCTCTCTCCCCGCCCCGGCCCCGGCACCGTTCCGCAGGTTTTTGTCCGCGCCGGCGCCGGCTACCGGCAGGTCTTTCCGCCCCGAGATTTGATGTCCGGCGTAGTGGATGGAACCTTTGCCGACCTCCGCGGCGACGGAGCCGTCGAACTGATCGCCCTTCAGGAGGATTTCGGCAAAGAACCCGCCCAAGCGCTGGCTGTTTACAGACTTGAGAATAAATCCTTTCGCCTGCTGGCACAAACGTCATTACCGCCGCAACCGATCGCGTTTCTAGTGGACACTCGCGATTCCCCCCGCGGCAAAGAAATCCTGGTTCGATCCGTTACCCCCGCCGAGTGCGAAATCCCCGGCGCCGCATATCGAGAAGACATCGGCACCGTGAAGGCCTACAGATTAAACGGCAATAAGCTGGAGGCAGCGCAGCCGGAGACGCGCTGATGTCCTCTCTACGATCGGGCATTCGCGTTTCGGACCGCCGTGCTATAGTGCAGGCCATGGTGAGAAGTGCCCTGGCGGCCTGGCTGCTGACGTCCGCTGTATTGCTCGGAAACGATGGATCGGCTAAGGCGAATCCCGTGGGCGGAATTCAGCTCACGCGAGAGGCGCGGATTTCAATGGAGAAGGAGCGGCTGACGATCGGCACGGGACTGGTCTCAGTGGAATACGAGTTCCTCAACACGACAGATCGGGACATCACGACAGAGGTAGCCTTCCCTGTACCGGGCTACGTCATCGCCTCCCTTTTCACGCCCAGCGTACCCGGGGCTCTCTCGGGTTGGCATGTCTGGGTTGAAGGAAAAGAATTGCAGTATCAGACCGAGGTGAAGGCCGCTGTGAACGGCGTCGATTACGCAACGCTCCTTCGCAAGCTGGCGATCGACATTGAGTCCTTTGGGCATTTCAATCAGCGGCCCGACGGGCAAATTTCGAGCGAAATCCAGAAGCTTCCTAAGGCGCAGCAGGAGGAGTTGACGCGCGCGGGCCTGGTAGAGGACGGCATTCCCGGATGGACCGTCTTGAAAACCTACCACTGGCAGCAACGATTCCCGGCACATAAGATTCTGCACGTGAAACATGAGTACTCGCCCGAGTTGGGACTGGAGCATCTCGACCTCGCCAATTTGCAGGGCAAGATAGGAGAGCCCTTCGCTAAACTGTCCGATTCTTGCGTGGATCCAGCTCTGCGAAAGGTACTCATCGAAGCCGTGCCGAACGACAATGGATTTGGCGGCGGAGGATTCATCAATCCCGTTTGGGTGGACTACATTCTTACCACAGCGAACACGTGGAAAACTCCCATCAAGGATTTTGAGCTGGTGATCGAAAAGCCCAAACCCGAGCGGCATGAACAGTATTACGTGAGTCTGTGCTGGGACGGCAAGGTGGAGAGGCGTAGCGACGGCACGTTTGTAGCGCATGCCGCGAACTTCGTCCCGAAGCGAGAGCTGCGGGTGATGTTCTTTCAAGTCGGAGATTAGGGGCGGAGGCACAGAGCCGTGTGGGGGAGACACCCACCTCTTGTGCCGCGTGGATTACGCCACGAGCGCTAGTTGAACAGGGTTGCCGCGTAGAGCTCGGACGTAGTTGTTGCGCACCACAACACTCGCATCTAGCGTCTCTGGAACGGCAGACGGATCACAAAGCGGGCCCCTACGGCAGCTTCGATCCACATGTCTCCGCCATGGTCCAGAACTGTCTGCCGGGAAAGCGCCAGCCCCAGGCCCATGCCGTCCTTTTTCCCGGCGGTAACGAATGGCTCGAATAGCTGTGCGCGTATCTCAGGCGGAATTCCAGGCCCGTTGTCCTCTACCTCCACCGTTACGCTGTCCTCCGTTTGCCGGCCCGTGATCGAGATTCTGCCCCCGGCGGGTATCGCTTCCAGAGCGTTGGCGATCAGGTTGAAGAACACCCGTTCCATCCGCGCCCGCTCCAGCGGCAGCTCGATTTGATCCGGCACATCCAGGAGGACTTCAACTTGCTGGCTGCTCGCCGTCGGCGCCAAGGCTTCATACGCCGCCGCGACGATATCGTACATCTTGCAGTTCTCCACGGGGCGGATTTTCCCGCGCGTGATGCCCGCCAAGTCCGTGAGCATTTCGCGAATGCGGCCGGACGCGCCATAGATGTTGGACGCGAGACGTTTGACCTGCGCGGGAGGGAGATCCATGTCCACCAGAATCTCCGCCCCTCCGTAGATGGCCGCGAGCGGATTCCGCAAATCGTGAATGATGGAGCTGGAAAGGCGTCCGATGGTGGAGATGCGCTCCTGGCGGATCAGGTTGGCGCGCGCGGATTGCAGCGCCGCGCACATCATGTTGAAGGTATGCCCCAGGCGGCCTAGCTCGTCGTGCGTGTCTTCGCGGACGCGCACGTCGTAATTCTCGTTCGCGATCTGGCCGGCGGCCCGATCCAGTTCATGGACCGGCGCAACGATCTTGCGCGTCAGCCAACTCGTAAGCACCAACCCGACCACGACTGCCGCAAGCCAGATCACGTAGACATCTCGAAGCAGCGCGGCCACGCTCCGGCTGGCGGCTTCAAAGGAGCGATAAATCCGCAGCTCCCCGATGGGGCTGCCGTCGACTCCGGACAGGGGCCGGGTAATGCCCGCGTAATCCTCGCCCGTGGAAGGCACTCCGTTCGGCAGTGTGGAAACGAGGACGCGGCCGCCGGAAAGAAACGCGAATTCGCTGCCGCCGGTGGCCTCCTTGAACTGCTGGGCTACGGCTGCGTCACAGGCATAACCCGCCACCAGAACGTCCAGCAGTGCCGGGCCGCCCGCGGTCTCGACGTACACGGGCGTGACTACGGCCTGATAGAGGCGCCCGTCCTGGAGCATGAATCCGGACGACTGTTGCGGAAAACGGTTCGCCGCGGGACCGATCACGGCGAGCCGTCCCTTGAGGAAGGATTCCGAAGTATCCCCCAAGGACGCGATCACATTTCCGTCCGGATCGGCGACGAGAAACACGGTGGGCCGATGGGACCCAGCCGGCCAGAACTCACCCGCGACGTCGCGAATGGTGGCTTGATCTCCGGTTCGAAACGCCGCCCGGACGTCCGACATCTTGCTGAGCACAAGACTGACCGCAGCCAGCTCTTCAGCCCGCGCCTTCCACAAGGAGTCGTACGCCTGAAAGCTCCCGTTCACTTCCTCCTCGAGTGTCCGCTGCGTAGTGCGCACGACGTGCCGTTGCACGATGACCAGCGTCACCGCGAGGAGCGTCGTGATGGCCACCGATGTGGATAGGAGGATCTTCCACAACAGCGACATGCGGGAGAAGCCCCAAGTCATGGCTTGCTTCCCGCCGGATACATGGGACGGTCTTCGATCACCGCCGGATACTCCTTCCCATACTTGTTCTTGTGGGGGACTTGGATGTAGCCGGTTTCAGAGATATTGAGCGTTGGAACAACCACGGGATCGTTGGCGACCGCCAAACTGCGTTCCACAGCTTTTAGTGTTTCACCGGTGGCGCGCTCGTGGTACAAGTGAAGCTGATATTCACCGGGTGCGACGTTGTCGATGCGGAATGAACCGTCGGGATTCGAGACGGCCATGTACGGAGTGTCGGCCACCACGATGATCGCGCTCATGGTGGGGTGAATGTTGCAGAACACGCGCACGATTCCGGCGCGCCGAAAGACCACCTTCTGATCGGTACCTGGGGCGTATAAACCGACGTCGAAGACCTGGCCGGCGTAGTTCGAAAAGACATTGTGAAAGATGGGATCGAAGTTAGGAAACGATACCGTGCTTCCGGCGGGTACGGCGAGGACGGAAGGCACGAAGCTTTTTTTTCTCTGCGCCATCTGCGCCGTTTTCGGCTGGAGCGGAAGCGCCGCTCCATCCGTGCGCTCCAGCCAGATCACGACGCCGTAATAGTTGTTCTTACGAACGGCCGGATCGTGGGAATCCATCAGGCGCACAGAACCAGTGACCGTGCCGGCGAAGCCCGGGAATACGGCCAAGCAAGCCAGAAGCAGCGCCACGCCTCCGCTTCTTGCGAGCTGGCCGCAATGCGCCCCGGTGGGTTTAGAACAAATAGGCGATGGCGAGGTCATAGTGGTTATTCAACCGAAGCCCGGGGCCAAGATAATTGGTTCGCGCTTGTACACCCTCGATGCTCAGGATAACGTTGGGCGCGAGATGATAGTAGAAATTGCCGCCGAAGGAGTGGTTATAGGCGATGTCGCCGAACAGTATGTCGCGGTTCCGGCCATCGTTAATCCCGGCGAACAGGTGGAAGCTCAGGCGGCTGGTTGCTCCCAAGGTCAGTTGGCTCCATCCTCCCTTCGCATGGATCGCCAGCACATTTCCCGGGCCTAAGACGGTGAAACCCTGGCGGATCGCGCCCAGCCCGAAGGATGCCAAGTCCTGGCCGGTGTAGGCGGCGCCGGTAAGCTCCACTCGATCCCCCAAGCCGATGAGCCAGTCCAGCGAGGCGACATTGGACGGCACGGAGGTTCCCGCGATATGCGTCTGGCTGTAGTGAAAGCCGGGCGCAATTTCCATCTTCACGCCCGAGGGGGACGCGAAGGCGATTTCGAAGCGGCCCTCGGCGCCGGGGCGGTATCGTTCCAGGCTCGCGGCATACGAGGCCGGGACGTTCGCCAGAAACTCGCTGGTCTGGACCACGCCGGCCTGTGCCCGCAGCGTAAACTCATCTCCCAATTTAAACCGCTGCTCGAAGCGAGCTTGCGGTTCCCAGAACCAAAGATTGCCGGAGCCGGCCAGAGCCGCGACTCCGACCTGAGCCAGCGAATCCGGGTTCCTAGGCGAGAAGATGGGTTTGTCCTGGCCCACCATCAGCGTTTGCGACTTCCAATCGACGGCGATCGCCGCTGTCCGGATCCGCACCAGCTCGTTGTTCGGCTGATCGGTGGCGCCGAAGAAGTCCATGAACAGCGACCCACGGACCGTGCCGCCGCCAAAGGTTTGAGGACCACGGTAGTCGAGTCCGATGATGCTCTGACGCCAAGTGGCCCCTCCCGTGGCATTGCCCCGCCCCAGATACGCGATGGTGGGATCGTCAACGCCGCCGTTCTGCTTCGAGTTGATGAACGCGTTCGCCAGGGCCATGCCGGTCAGACGGATGGGGAACCGCTGCGAAGCCTCGACCTTGGTCTGCGCCAGCTCCGCGATCCGGTTCTCCTGGACGGCCAGCGCTTCACCGGCATCCGGGGCGGGCGCGGCTTGAAGTTCCGCGCGAAGCGTGCGAAGTTCCTCCCGGAGACCGTCGTTTTCGCGCTCCAGCCGGTCGAGCCGGTCCATGATCTGCTTCATATCCGTCCGGTCTTGCGCCAGGGCGGGCAGCGCCGGCAGCAAGGTCCACACGATACGGCAAAGAATCTGGCGATCAAGTCTCATGCAGAAGATCCTCCATTCTTCCCCGGCTGGGGGGGCGACAGGATTAGATGAAAAGGCACATGCGCCAAGCCGCTTTACAAATCCGTCAGAGCCATAAATTCCATGACCTATTCTCGCGGCGCTGGCCGGATTCCTCTACAAAGATGCTGTAAAGAAGTTGTAAAAAGTCCCGGCGCGAGCCATCACGGCAAGAACCGATACCCGATGCCGTGTACGGTTATGAAATGGTGCGGAACGTTGGGGTCGGTCTCCAGCTTCTGGCGCAGTTTGACTACGTGAGCGTCCACTGTGCGCGTGTTGGGAAAAGCGTCGTAACCCCAGACCGAGTTCAAGATCATGTCCCGCGTAAGCGCGCGGTCCGGATTCTCCAGGAAATAGGCCAGCAGCTTGTACTCGGCGGGCGTGAACTTCACTTCCTGATGCCGGCGGCTCACCACGCGGCGCTCGAGATCGACTTCATTGTCTCCAAAGGTAATCGTCTTCCGGATATCGCCGCCGGTCCGGCGCAATACGGCGCGGATCCGCGCCAGCAGCTCACGGACGCCAAAAGGCTTGACCACATAGTCGTCCGCGCCGATCTCGAGCAGCAGTACTTTGTCCACTTCATCGCCGATGGCGCTAAGCACAATGATCGGGGTTTTGATGTTGGCAGAGCGCAACTGCTTGCACACCTCCATGCCGCTCATCCCGGGTAGACGGAGGTCGACCAGCAACAGGTCCGGTTTGTGAGTCAACGCCCGGTCGAGACCCGTGCGCCCATCGGCAGCCTGCACCAGCGTAAAACCTTCCTGCTCGAGCACGACGGCAATGGTATCGCGGAGGCTCTCATCATCGTCGATGACCAGAATGGACTGCATGATAGCGCCAATTCGAGCCGATTATACCAACCAACGATTCGCCCGCGCGCGGCCTCTCTCACGATCTTGACCAGCCCGTTCTCAGCCTGGCGCCGGGCTTGTAAGAGAGGAGCTGTTCACCGCATTCCAGCAGCAATTCGGAATCCACCAAAGCGCCTGTCGATGTGCTTATCATCGACGGTGCAGAAAAGCCCTCCCACAGGCGGGCGTTTTCGGGGTCACTGTGCCGAACGGCATCGCGGAACCGAGTCTCTACTTGCCCACCATGTGCTGCGGGGACGGGTTGTTCTCACAGATGAACTCCAGAATATCGGTGTCCGGAAGCAGCGTGTAGCGGTAGGGCTGCGTCCACTTGGACTCGTACGCTTTGGGGTCGTCGATGGTCACGTTCACGTCCATGTGGCCGAAATCGACGCGCTTGAACCGTTCGGTCACAAACAACGCATCCGAAGAAGGGTGCCCGCCCATATCGATCGGCCAGACGCGATCGTTGAAGCCCGTGGTGTCCACCACAAACTCATCGCCTTCCCAGCGTCCCACCGAGTAGCCCATCCAGGTGGGCGTGAAGTCCTTGATGTTCTTGGGGAGTGTACGCCCATCGGTAAAGATCTGCCGCCGGAGATTGTACATCTCGTATAAGACCAGCGTCTTGTCCGGCGTGTGAACGATTTCGAACGGATACGGCTCGGTGTTCGCATGCGGCACTCCGTTGGGCATGCAGCGGACCTTCGGGTCGTTCAGCATATGGTCTTCCATGCGCGCGTCGAATTCTTTCTGCGCGGCGGGCAGCATCTTCGAAGGCTTGACGTTGCGCGAGGGAGGATTGGGCCGTGCTCCGGCAGGTCCCCAGTTGTCACCCAGCCAAACGCCGGAAAGATCGGGCTTGCCATCCGCTTGCTTGGGAGCCGGAGCGGTCATATCCACCTTGCCATTTTCCAAGCGTGGAACGTTCTTCTTCTCGTAGTGGATCCACTGCGCGAACGCTGGAGTGGCGGCGGCGAACAGGCTCGATAGCAGTGCTGTGGTCAGAACAGCTTTGTGATCTCGAATCGTCATGGCTTTGCCCGTACCACCTATCCTACTCGGCTCAGCGCTCCATCCGCTGGACGCAACCCAGGACAGACGCGGCGTCGTATAGACTAACTCTTGAGGAGAAACTGCGAATGAGACTAATGCAACGAGCCCTGCTTACGGCGATCATCGTCGCGGCATCGGCTGCTTTGACTATGGCCCAGCCGCCGGCAGGTGGGAAGAAGGCTCCGGCGCCGCCGCGCCCGGTGCTGTCCGTCACCACTTCGGCGTGGCCCGATGGCGGAGAGGTTCCGATGAGAAATGCCGGCCGGGGCGAGAACAAATCGCCGGCCTTCGAGTTCCACTGGAACCTGGGCACCAATCCGACCACCGCGCCGGATGGCCTGCAAACTTACGCCGTGATCTTTCACGACCTCGAGAATTCCACGAACAAAACTACGGTCGACACTCTCCATTGGTCGGCGTTCAACATCCCCGGAACGGCCAAGGGCTTGCCCGAAGGACTCGCGGCGGGCGATCTGCCCGATGGGACGCGGAACGGTCCGGGCATTGCGGCCCGCGGCGGAAACCCTGGAGCCTATTTCGGGCCTGGCGCAGGTCCGGGACCGATCCATCACTATCTGTTCGAGTTCTATGCTTTGGATACGAAGTTGGACCTGCCGGCCAGCACGTCGCGCGAGGATTTGCTGAAGGCCATGGACGGCCACGTCATCGGCAAGGCGGCGTATTATGGCCGCTTCCATGCGCCGCCCCAGTAAGACCGGCGATCAGGCCTTGGCGTAGTCGCGCAGGAACTGGACGAGCAAAGCGCTCACCTGTTCCGGCTGCTCTTGCTGCACCCAGTGTCCGGCGCCATCGAGGAGATGGAATCCGGTCATATGGGTGCACGCGGTCGTGCGCATCTTGTCGACCGCGCCCGGCGTTTGATACACGCCCCAATCGCTTTTGCCCGCGATGAACTGCGAGGGCACGTCGATGGTGCGGCCCGAGAAGGTGTGCATCTCGGCGATGCTTCGGGGATCGGAGCCGCGCCGCACCCGGTAGCCCTGGAGCGCGCCGGTGAAACCGGTCCGGCCCCACTCGGTCGCGTATACATCGACCTCGGCTTCGGTCAGCCATTTGCACTTCGCGATGTAATCCGCGGACGGCATGAACTGCGCAGCGGTTGCCGCCATGCCCTTGTCCTTCTCCATGACGTAATAGTTCGGAATTTGCGCCATCTCATCGGCGGTGCGCGCTTTTAAGGGATGGGGCTTGTTCCCTTTGTTGTCGGCGCTCTTGCAGAACATATAAGCACGGAAGAAATCGTGCAGGCCTTGCGGCGCGTGCAGCATATCGTCGTTGGCGCCGCGAGTGCGCTGATAGTTCTGATAGTATTTCCGCGGCGGGTGGAGCTTGGCGAGTTCGGCATCCAGTTGGTCGTCGGTGATGGCCGGGTGCGGCAGGGGAGCGCCGTTGGCAGTGTCGAACGGCAACGATGGCGCGCCTTCAAACGGCGAGCTCATGATGGTGATCGAACGGAAAACATCGGGCCGGATGAGCGCGGACCACGAGGCCACCGGCGCTCCCGCGTCGTGTCCGACCACCATCGCTACGGAGCGGTGGCCCAGCGCGTAGACCAGTCCGATGGCGTCGCGGGTCATGTTGAGAATGCGGAAAGGATCGGGATCGGCGTCGTAGGAATCGTCCCAGCCGAGAGTGCGGCCGTAGCCGCGCTGATCCGGGGCGATCACGTGATAGCCGGCGGCGGCCAGAGACGGCATCACTTTGCGCCAGCTATAGGCGAGCTCGGGGAAACCGTGCAGGAGCAGGACTGCCGGGCGGCCTGGCGTTTCGTGGCCTGCTTCCAATATGTGCACGGTCATGCCGTTCACGTTGGCGATGTGGCGCGAGCGGATGCCCACGGGGATGGTGCCGTTGCCATAAGGGGGAAGCTTCGAAAAATCAGTGCGCACGATGGCGGCTCGCGCGGTCGGGCTGGGCGCGATGGCCAGTCCGGCGAGGCTCGCAGCGGACGCGGTCAGGAAGGTGCGCCGCGGGATGGTGGTGGTGATCTCTTCGACGCTGGTCTTTTTGGCCACGGCACACTCCTGGTCAAGGTTGCTTCATAATCGCTAGGAGCGCGATCTGTGTCAAGGCCGGCGCAACCTCTGACGCCCCGATGCGAGCACGCGTCGGCAAGAGTCTGGCGAGAGATTCCTTGATGCCGGCGGTTCGGGGGTGTCGGGTTCGTTTTGTAGTTGGGCGCGCGCTGGGCGGAACGGAGCCGCCTGAAAAGGCGGCTGCAGGCTGAAAAGCCTGCCCCACTTGGGTTCGTTTTGTTCTATGAGCAATAGAATAAGAATCAGATACTTACACTTGGAAATTGGGAGCGCAGAGCGGGGCGCGAAGGCTTGGGTATGCGGATATGCGGATCGTGTGGGCCGCATATGCGGATGATGCGGAATTCGCCAGGCATTCGCCCTGTCCGCGATCCGGCAGGGGTGCCGACTGATGCGCTGTGACGGTGGTGATCCTGGAGGAGTCGACGCTCTTTCGCAGGGCGAGGGCGACAGGGGCGGCTTCCGCGTTTCTCGTCCGCGTGACCGATTCGGCACCAGCGCGCGCGACTTCCAAGCGTTTGACGAACTCTCACTCCCGGAGTTGGTTCCCACCTTGGGCTATTGAGACACACCCGTCAACTTGGGAGCTATGCTATATCAGTGACGGAGGCCAAGAAACCCAAGGAGTGCCAAACGCAGAGGACAAGCTGAAGCTCGCACAGCACCATCTGGATCGCGTGCTTGGTGCGTGGGATACTCCCAAGGATTGGGACGACCTTTCGCTCTATGGCTTTTACTGCCTTGAGGCGGCTATCGAAGCGGCTGCTATCAAGATTGGGTTAAGGACCTCGAAAAAGCATTGGGAGAAGGCGGACGTCGCCGTCGAACTCCACAAAACGCACGGGCTGCCCGATGTAACAAAGCTGCTTCATGACTTGAATGACGCCAGGAAATCTGCAGCATACGGCGACATCCCTGCGCCCGATCTGAACGCGGAAGATGTCGCCTCCGAGATCGAACATTATGTGAATTCCGTCGCGGAGCTTGTGGAGGGAGTGTCGCGATGATGAGGCACCCTTCTCGAAGCCTGTCCGTCCGCGCGCCCGCTGAAGTTCTTCGCTGGCCAACCGAGAGGTCGCGGGATTGGACCCATAAGTTTGTAGACTCTGCGCGTGCCAGTTCCAGCATCATGGCAGTGGTCGCCATTGGGTCGGCAGTTCGCCCCAACGTTGCTAGTGCCGACCTTGATTTGATCGTCATTCGCGCAGATGCGAGTTCTCTCGGCCGAACCGTGCCGCTGGAAATTGATTTACGCTCGTATTCTGCGGCTGATGTCGACGCAAAAATCGCAGGCGGCGACGACTTGCTTGGATGGGCCATCAAGTTCGGAAAGGCTCTTTTTCAGCGCAGCCATTATTGGGATCGCCTTGTCAACTCCTGGCGAGACCGGCTTCCTCTGCCCTCCGCCGCAGTTGCCCGCGAAAGAGCGGCAAGTGCGCATAAGCGCCTCGTCAAGCTATTGGAGTTCGGCGATGGCGATGCGTCGCAGGAACAGGCAGTCTCCTATTTCACCCATCTTGCTCGGGCAGAACTCCTCGACCGGGGCATCTATCCTGCATCAAGGCCGGAATTGCCTTCGCAGCTTCGCGTGATCGGCAGTTTTCAAATTGCGGAATGCCTCGATAAGCTTTTGCAGACCAAGTTAGCCGACATAGCAGAGATCGATCGTTTGTTGAAGGTTCCTGTGTGAGATCGGTTCAAGAGAACCACTCGACCCCGGCGTATCACACGCGAGTAAACTGCAAGTTTTTGGCCGATATACGGCCCGGAAGTGTCGGCAGCATTTCGCAGAAGTGAATTGGGCTGTTGTCTGCGGGCGGTTGCGTCTGACACGGCGCACCGGAACTTTATCGACCGCCTTCGATGCGACAAAGCCTGGTCATTACACAGTCCAGTGCCGCGATAACCTTTCTAATTGCGCCGACGAAAACTAGCGCCCGCTGAGCGCACCCGGCCAGCCAGAGTTCAGATGATAGGTCACCGACGGGCCGACCATTTCTACGCGGCGGATTTTGCCGTTTTCGATTAAGAACGCCTCGGTCACTAAGATGCTGGAGGGGCGGTTGAAGCCCTTGAATTTGTATTTGCGGCCGTCGGAGAGGACGCCTTCGTTCACGGTGCCTTGATCGAAGACGGCGTGGGACCACACCACGCCGCGCTCGGCGTCGACCACCGGGTAGCGGCGGTGATGGATGCTCTGCACCACGAAGTAGTATCCGAGCTTGAACTGCGCCAGGCAGTCCATGGAGAAGCCGTTGACCACGTCGGGCGATTGGCCGGCGGGGCGGGGCACGTTGGTGGTAGGCGCGCCGTTCTCGATACGGTGACAGTCGTTGGTGAACGGATAGGTGCCGGTGCCGTTGACGCCTTTGCCGTCGTTTTTTTCGAGGCCGCTAAAGTAAGCGTCGGCTATGGAGATCAGCTCCTGGCGGGACATGCGCTGCGCCGCGGGGATGGACTTGAACCAGAAGTCTTCGGGCTTATAGGGCTTGTCCATGTCGGCGATGCCGGCGGGTCCGCCGCCACCCTGGCGATAGATGACGCTTTCGACCTCGGTGATGCGGCCGAGTTCGACGCGCAGGCGGAGGCTCAGCAGCAGCGGCGCGCCGGCTTCGCGCATGGTGCCCATGAAGGCCACTTGGCCGAACACGGGATCGGCGAAGTAGTGCTTGTAGTTGCCGAGGGCTTCGGCGGTCTTCCAGAAGCCGTCGCCGATCTCCATGGGCTGGTCGTTTTCGGTGTAGCGAACGTCTTGCGAAAGGGGCAGGCGTTTGGGGTCATGGGCTACCAGGGCGGCCAGGTATTGATTGACCAGATTCTCCAGGCAGGCGCGCTCGCAGTTGAGAGGGATGGGCCCGGTGGAGGCGTGCGCCGGGGTGAGATTCAACAGAATCGCGGCGGACAGGGCCAGCAGGATCGCGGCAAGCGCGTAGGTGGATCGCATGAAGAGATTTTAGCGCCGATGCTGCGCTGGCGCTTTACTCTTAGAAGTCAGCCGGTGCGGGTGCGTTATTGCCGTCCCAATCTTTGACGGTTCCATCCTTGGCTTTCAGGAATCCCAGCAGGCAGCCGTTGGAACCGTCCCGGAGGTGATGGCAGCGGGCTTTTACCGTGTCGCCCGGCTTGACGTAGTCGGGCATGATGCCTACTCTTTGAAGCCCGGTGCGGCCGGTGGCTTCGAGGGCCCACATCTGCGGCTCGCCCTTGGCATCCTTGACTTCCAGGTAGATCCAGGAGTGCGGTACTACCAGATGCACTTCCTTGACCACGCCTTCAATATCCATGAACGTGTCCTCGTAGTTGCCGTGGGAGTGATGCGCCCACATCGGCACGGCGGCGCCTGCCACACACGCTGCCGCAATCACAAGACCTGATTTGAACCGCATACTTGCCTCCTTTACTGTTGACCTGGATTTGCGTTGGGACTTGCATTTGCCCCGGGTGCGTCAATCCGGCCTTGACCTTGCCCCCGGCCCGCTCGATTGACGCGCGGGGGCGGCGGGTAGTTGTTGTTGTAGGTGGTCGTGTAGCGCAGCCCCACTCCATTCTCGTCGAGCCATCCCAACGATTGCTGAAACAACGCCGGCTCAGGGTAACCCGGCGGAACCGTCCCTTCGATGATGTAGAGCTTGTTTTGGTGCATAAAGATTCCCGCGAAGGTCCGCGACTTGTCGGCGTTGGTGAGCTGTAATTCATGCCCTTCGACCTGATCGACGGTAGCCCAGACGAACAGCGTCAGCTTCGCGTCGCGCTTCATGAATTGCCAGGACGCGTAGTCGTTCGCTCCGCGGATATCGGCTTTCCAATGTCCTTCGTCGCCCGGGCCTCCCAGACAGGGCTCGGCGCCCGCCGGGCAGGATTTGGCTTTCTCGGTGAGGATGCGTTGGGCCTGGTTGAAATCGACGACGGTCACCGAATACTTGCTCTGGCCCTGCGACGCGCTATAGATGCGGGCCGGCAGATTGGCTTCGTGCTGGGACAGGTAGGTGGTCTCCGTTATTTTCGGCTGGGTCGGGAAATTGCACGTGAAGCGATCTTCCCGGCTCGCAAACTCGATCCATTCCTGGGCGAACACAGGCCCTGAAACAGATAGAACCAAGAGTGTCGAAATGATTGGCATCGAGCGCATGATTATTTCCCCCATTACTTCTCCGGCGCGGCGGGCTGGCAGCGGGTGGCTCCACTCCCCTCGGTGCCGCCCTTGTCGCGGTAAACCTTGTGGCAATTGGCACACGCATCATTCAGTTTTTCGCTGATATCGACGAAGGCGTCGAAGTTCCTCGCCTGCGATGCGCGGCGGGCGAGCTTTCCTACTTCGACGAGTTCCTTTACGTACTGCTTCCAGTCGGCGCGATCCACGGGGACGGGCCTGCCGTTCTGACACTGGCGTCCCGGCGTCAAGAGGAGGGGCGCTGTTTCCACGATCGCCACAGCGGCCTGATCGATGGCCAGCCATCCGGGATAAACCGTGGATCCCCACTCGACATAATCGAAAGGCGCGGAGGCGGGCGGCTTCTTCGTCTGGGTGCCAGGATCTTTGAGTTGAACGTTGAAGATGATGTTGGAATTCGGGAAAGCAATGGCTCGCATCAACTGCGCCAGGTTTCCTTCCGGCGGTGGGAGAGTTGTGCCGGCGACGTTTGTTGCGCTGGGCGCGGAGCTTTTCGCTGTGGGGAACACGACTTGCACGAGCGCGGCTTCGCTCAGTTCGGCTTGTCCCGCGGGAAACTTGCCGGCCTGGAGAACGTAAGCCGCGAGATCCGTGGATTGGCTCTTGGAAAGGCTCGCAGGCAGGTTGAAAGGCATGGTCTTCTGAATCTTGTCGACGAGATTCGCCAGCGGCTGGGCGCTCCAGTTCGAGAGAAAACTATTTCCGACCAGCGGTGGCCCACTAGTGCCTTCCAGCCCGTTGCCGTGACACTCCGCGCACTGGGCTTTGTAAAGCTGCTGTCCACGGGCCGCCTGCCCAGCGGAGTACACACCTGCCGTTATCGATCGCACTTGCGGGACTTGCCCGGTGAGCAAGAGCGCTCCGAATGCCGCGCCCAGGGCGTATCGAAATCCTAGTCGGCGCAATGAAATCGGACGCGCCATTTATCCTCCAGCTTCGAGCGGCGTCGGAACAGCAAAAGATTTACTGATCGAGCATAGACGAAACAAGCGGCGTGCACAACCGTGGTTCGCCTTCTAACGACCGGCTCTCCGTGTTTTGTCCCGCGGTTATTGGACGGGCGGCGGGAGCGGCGCTTTGCCGTCCAACACGAACGTGAGCACCTTGGGTTTGACAGTACTTGTGGGCGTCTGCCCGTTCGCCGCTTGTTGCGCCGCTTGCTGAGCGTCGCGCGGGACCACCACGCCTGTCCCGCCCATCAGCGTCACGTACTGCTTGCCATCCAATAAGTAGGTGATGGGCGGGCCCATGCCGCCGCGCATGTTGGTCTGGATCTCCAGCAGCTTTTCGCCCTTGTCGGCGCTGTAAGCCAGGAGGTGCCCATCGTTCAACACCTGGAACACCAGGTTTCCGGCAGTGGTGACGGTGCCTCCGCCGATGCCGCCGCCACCGGGGGTGCGCCAGCGTTCTTTCTGCGTCACCGGGTCCCAGGCGACCAGCATCCCGCGCGGCGAGCCCTCCGGGGGCTCCGGCCCAATCGCCGGTGGAGAAGGCAGAGTGGCGGCCCCGGCACGCGGCGCAGCGGTAGCTAAGTTGGCATCCGTTGCGGGGGTTCCGGCCGCGGCCGCCGCCCCTCGACCGGCCCGCACGATTCCGGTATTGCTTCGGCCGGGCTTGTATTCGAAGTTCGGGTCCACCGCGAACGTGGTGGTCGATGTCGTGGTCGTGGGAATGTAGACCAGACCTGTCGCGGGATTGAAGGACATGGGCGACCAGTTGTGCCCACCGCCGGCGCCGGGCGCGATCGCGATGGAATCGGAGCCATAGTACGATTCTTTGTTCACGATGGGCCGTCCGGTTTCTTCATTGAGTCCCTTGGCCCACGTCACTCTCGCGTACGGCTGGCCGGAGATGAACTTTCCGGTGACGCGGTCAAGAACGTAGTAAAACCCGTCCTTATTGGCCTGCATGATGACTTTGCGCATCTGGCCCTTGATCATGAGGTCGGCAATCAGCAATTGCTGCACGCTGTCGTAATCCCATTCGTCGCCCGGCACCATCTGGAAATGCCACTTGTATTCGCCGGTCTCGGGCTTCACTGCCACCACTGAAGCCGTATATAGGTTGTCCTTGCCCTGCGACTTGCGGAGCTCCTCGGGCCACGGTCCGGCATTGCCCGTGCCGACGTAGACCAGGTCGGCATCCGGATCGTAAGCCACGCTGTCCCACACCGTCCCGCCGCCGCCCGTCTTCCACCATTCACCGCCCCATGTCGCGGCGGCCTTGCGCATGGCTTCATTCTCGAAACCCTTGGCGGGATCGCCGGGAACCGTGTAGAAACGCCACGCGAATTTCCCGGTTTCCGCGTCGTAGGCGTCGAAGAATCCGCGCACCGGATACTCCGATCCGCTCACGCCGACGATCACTTTGCCCTTGGCGATGCGCGGCGCCATGGTGATGCTGTAGTCGTTCTGCGTGTAGGCCACGCGCGACTCCCACACGGGCTTGCCGGTTTCCGCGTCCAGCGCGATCAGCCGCCCGTCGATGATGGGAGCGATGATTTTGCCTTGATAGATCGCGATGCCGCGATTCACGATGCCGCAGCAGATCTTGGAACGCGCCGCGTTCTGGTTGACTTCGGGGTCCCAGCGCCAGCGCTCCTTGCCGGTGCGCGCATCCAGGGCGAAGACCACGCTCCAATTTGTTTCGACGTACAAGGTTCCGTTCCATTCGAGCGGGGTGCCCTCCTGATTTCCTCCGCCGGAGCCGGAATCGTAGGTCCACGCGAGGCCCAGCCGGCTCACGTTGCTGGTGTTGAGCTGATTGAGGGGGCTGTAGCGCGTCTCTCCCGGCGTGACTCCGTAGCTCAGCCAATCTTCGCCGGTCTTGCCCGCGTTACGTAACGCGGCGTCGTCCACGCGCCGGCCTTGCTGCGCGGGCGCTGTCCAGACGGCGAGAATCAGTCCCGCAAAAGGGACTATTACGAATAGGCTTCGCCTGAAGCTTTTCTTGAACCATGGCTTAGCTACGGGTTTGGTCACGCTTTACCTCCACCGAGTTATTGTATTCCTCCAGGGCGGCGAGCGTCGCGGGCGATTGCCGATAATAACCCGGCGCGGACGGCCGATCATCTTTGAGCGTCCCGGATGCTGCCGGGATTCCGGGGGTGCGGTGCTTGACATTGGCATAGGTAAGACGATATCTTACTTGCATGAAGACGACCGTCTCCTCCAAGGGCCAGATCGTTCTGCCGGCAGAGTTCCGGCACATGGACCGTATCGAACCGGGGCAGGAGTTCGACGTCGAGCGTCTCGATCGTGGGGACTATCGCCTGGTCCGGCGCGCGGCTCCCAAGAACGAGGGCGCCACCGACTGGCTGCTCTCCTGTCCGCGGAAGGACTTCTTCGTGCCCATCGACTCAGAGTCGACGGATGCGCTGTGAAGTACTTGGTCGACGCCAACGTTTTGAGCGAGCCGACGAAACCGACGCCCGATCCGCGTGTCGTGGCGTGGCTTCGCGCACATGAGCCAGACATCGCCGTCGATCCTGTCATTCTCGGCGAACTGCGATTCGGGATTCTCATCCTTCCCAAAGGAAGGAAACGGACCGCTCTGGAACGCTGGTTCGATACGGGGTTCGGGCGTCTCCACTGTCTGCCCTGGGACGCGGACAGCGGGCTGAAATGGGCCCAACTGCTGGCGCAGCTACGCACAAACGGGAAAGCCATGCCGATCAAGGATAGCCTCATCGCGGCGACTGCGGTCGTCCACGGTTTGGCGGTCGCCACGCGAAATCGCGCTGATTTCGTGAACGCCGGCGTGCGTATCGTCGATCCATTCGCTGGTTGAGGTCTTACGTCCGAACCGAAGGCAAAGCACTTCACGGCTCGGCCTCGGCCAGGCTCTGTCTTGTCAAACGATAGATTGGCTCCCCAGGTGGGACTCGAACCCGTTTGTCCTGTATGCGCGCGCAGTGAAGGAGGAACTCGAACATGAGAGCGAGAAGCTGCCGCCCGAAGAACTCGTGCCGGCGGGCGAGCTGGTGCCATCCATCAGTCCGGCCCTGTCCCGGGCCGGCTCGGCGGGTCAGTCGTCCGGAGGCTCCAGCAGGTGCGCCCTGACGGTTTCGCGCCCAGCGCGCATTTGACAGCCATGTCCCCGGGGGGGGGATTTCGGCGGCGCAAAGTGAACCCGGCACCCCGTGTTCTCGAGATGTATGCTTTAAGTCGTGAAGGCGCAACGACGCGGCACTGGTTCTGGCAACCGCACATTGTGGCGACAACGTCGCGCAGCCATGCAGGAGTTCGTGGGCATACGCAGGGACCGGCCTGAATTCGCGGATGTGGAAGTCTACATCAGGAGTCTCAGGCGCGGCTCGCGTCTTGCGCGTCTGAACAACTGAGACAGCCCTTCTGGTAGACTCGCGCATTGCAGCCTGAGTCCATCGAGCGCCGGACCATCCGCAAGATCCGCCTGCGCATTCTGCCGTTCCTTTTCATCCTCTACGTCGTCGCGTTTCTGGACCGCGTCAACATCGGTTTCGCCGCCCTCACCATGAACAAGGCGCTGGCCATCACCAGCCAGCAGTTCGGACTGCTCGCGGGCATCTTCTTCATCGGCTATTTCTTTTTCGAGATCCCCAGCAACATCCTGCTGCACAAGCTGGGCGCGCGCGTGTGGATCGCCCGCATTCTGGTGAGCTGGGGACTGGTCTCCGCGTGCAACGGGCTGGCGCAGAACGCGACGCACCTCTACATCGTGCGCTTTCTGCTGGGGATCGCCGAAGCCGGATTTTTCCCCGGCATGATCCTGTATCTCACCTACTGGTTCCGGCAGCGCGAACAGGCGCAGGCGGTGGCGCTGTTCATGGCCGCACTGCCGGTGAGCAACGTGATCGGCGCGCCGATATCCGGGCTGATTCTGGACCATGCGCACTGGTTCGGCGTGGCGACCTGGCGGTGGCTGCTGGCGCTCGAGGCACTGCCGGCCATTGTGCTCGGCGTGGCCACCTGGCTCCTGCTGCCAAATGGTCCCGAAGACGCTCGTTTCCTCGATCGGCAAGAGAAGGACTGGCTGCACGGGGAGCTGGCGCAGGAATCGGCGAAGCAGGAGCCCATGAGTGCGACGCGGGCGTTGATGAGCGGGCGAGTCTGGCACCTCACCTTCGTTTACTTCACGCTGGTCGTCGGGCTCTATGTGATGAGCTTCTGGCTGCCGCAGGTGGTGAAGGGGCTTTCGGCGCACTATTCGAACACGACCGTTGGTGTGCTGGTGACCATCCCCCATGCGGTCGGCTTCGTCGCGATGATGCTCGTTTCGCGGCATTCGGATCGCACTGGTGAGCGGCGCTGGCACGCGGCGGTTCCAGCTATTGCCGCGGCGACGGCGATGTTCACGGTGGGCCTTGTCAGTTCACCGCTGCTGTCCATCGCAATCCTCACGCTGATGGCGTCCGGCATCTACAGCTTTTTCGGGCCGTTCTGGGCGTTGCCGAATCGGTTTCTCACCGGCTACGCGGCTGCGTCGGGCATCGCTCTGATCAATTCGGTGGGAAACCTCGGAGGATTCGTAGGACCGTACATGATCGGCTCGATCACCACGTGGACGGGCAGCAATTACTGGGGGCTGG
>DATNJC010000123.1:0-37238 GCA_035604115.1 Bryobacteraceae bacterium
TTGCGAGCTTGGAAGATCCGCCAACTGGAATTGCTGGAGCATGCCGTGGCCGCGGCCCTTACTGCGCTGAATTCAGAACACGCAACAGCCCATTTTCGCCACTGCGGCTATGGTCTATAAATACTCAGAAAATGGTCTAAACTCGCGAACGACTCCGATTGTCTTGCGGCACTTTTCCGGTTCGGTCGACCTCTTCAGCCAGCTCGCAGGCCGCGTCGTGGGACAAGCCACCGCCTTGGCCGAAATCGTCCCCTATGTTCAGATGCATCGCGCGGGCTTGGCGCCGGAAGGCCGGCCCGCGGGCGTGTTCCTGTTGCTGGGTCCCACCGGCACCGGCAAGACGCGGACCGTGGAGGCGCTGGCGGACGTGTTGCACGGCAGCGAGAAGCACCTGCTGCGCGTGGACTGCGGCGAGTTCCAGATGGAGCACGAGGTCGCCAAACTGATCGGCGCGCCTCCGGGATACCTGGGCCACCGCGAAACCCAGCCCATGTTTACGCAGCAAAAACTGAACGCGGCCACCAGCGAATCGTCCAACTTGGCGCTGGTATTGTTCGACGAAATCGAGAAGGCGGCGCCGAGCATGACCCGGCTGCTGCTGGGCGTGCTCGACAAAGCGGTGCTGCGGCTGGGCGACAACACCACGGTGAATTTCGAGCGCACGCTGATTTTTCTCACCAGCAATCTGGGGACGCACGCGATGCGCAAGGAACTGGCGCCGGATTTCGGGTTTGAATCCATCGTGGCGGCGGAAGGGGTGGCGGCGGAACGCACCAACCTGAAGAAGTTGGACGCGATCGGGCTGAGCGCGGTGAAGCGGAAGTTTTCGCCGGAGTTCGTCAACCGCATCGACGCGGTGATCACGTATCATCCCTTGGGGCCGGACGCACTGGACGACATTCTCGATTTGCAGTTGCAAGCGCTGCAGCAGCACTTGGGGAACCGGCTGGAGGAGCGGGCGTTCGAGATCCAGGTGACGGACGAAGCTCGGGCGTTTCTGCTCAAGAAGGGCACCGGTTCGGAGTACGGAGCGCGGGAGTTGAAGCGGACCCTGCTGCGGGAGTTGACGCAGCCCTTGGCGGCGATGGTGGAGAGTGGGCGCGCGCCGCCGGAATCGGTGGTGGTGGTCGGGTACCAGGCCGGAGCCGAGGGCTTGGATTTGACGGTCCGCCCAGACTAGTGCTCTGACCGCGTGATCGGATTCCCCGGACTCACGTCCGGGGCAGCCCCGCCCCGTCAGGGCGGGGACTGGAACTATTTCATGCGGCCAAGGACCTAGCGACCGGAATTAGCGGCCGGCACAAGGGAATGGCTATGATGTGAAGGTGAGACTCGCGCTGCGCGGTAGTTTCGTCAAGTGGGGCGTACTCGTCGCGCTGGGGGCCTTGATCGCCTCCGGCGGCGTTGCGGATGAGGTCCACGCCGCCGCCGAGCAGAACAACTTCACGGCCGCACAGGCCTTGCTTCAGAGAGCTCGCGCCGCGCAAGGCGAAACGCCGGAAACTATTTTGGCGCTCAGTTGGATGGCCCGCTCCGCGCTCGCGTTCCGCCAGTATTCGCAAGCCGAAGCTTATGCCCGCGACACCTACCAGCGGGCCACGGCGCAACTGAAAAAGCGTCCGCTCGATCGCGAGCCCAACTTGCCCCTGGCGCTCGGCGCCGCCATCGAAGTGCAGAGCATGGTGCTGGCGGCCAAGGGACAGCGCACCGAAGCGATCGCTTACCTGGACGAGCAACGCGCACTCTATTCCACCACATCCATCGTGGCGCGGATTCAGAAGAACATTAATCTGCTGAGCCTGGTGGGCAAGCCTGCGCCGGCGCTGAAGGGGGCCGTGCTGCCCGCGGGCAAACCGGCGCTGTTGTTCTTCTGGGCGCACTGGTGTCCGGATTGCCGCGCCGAGGCGCCACTGCTGGCCGGGCTCAAGAGCGAATTCGGACCACAGGGGCTCGCGTTCATCGGCATCACGCAAAAGTACGGCTACGTGGGCGGCGGCGAGGACGCTCCTCCCAGCGTGGAACTGCGCTACATCGAGGCCATTCGCGCGCGGTTCTATGCGCAGATCGTCAGCGCACCCGCGGCGGTCAGCGAAGAGAGCTTTCGGAATTACGGCGTTAGCACCACGCCCACCCTGACGATGGTCGACCGGCACGGCATCGTACGCGTCTATCACCCCGGCGCAATGACCCAGCCGGAACTTCGCGCCGCCATCCAGACCTTGCTGAACACGCCTTAGTCTCTTAAGGTGGGGTCAGTTCCGAGCTGCCGCCGTGCTTCGGCGCGGCGTCTTAACTTCGCGCAGCACCAGGCGAACGCGCCGCCTCAAAAGGCGGCGGCAGGCTAAAAGCCTGGCCCCACTTGAGCTCGTGCGAGGATCTCCTCGATGACGGCGGTCTTGGCATCGGCGTAATGCTGGACAGACTCCCACTCTTGCTGGGCCAAAGCCAGCTTGGTGCGCGCGTACAGATCCCGATCCGCGGGATGGTTGCGGAGCCAGTCTCGAAACCTCAGCATTCGGTCGATTTCCGGATAACCCGACGAGAACAAGTCCATCTGCAACGAAAAGGAGAAGGACCGGGTCCATTTCGGAAGATAGTACATCATGGCAGCGCGCTGTAAACGACTCTGCCGTCAACGACCGTCAACACGGATTTCAGTTTCCGGATTCCTTCGTCAGGCACTTTCTGGGGGTCGAAGTAATCTTCGCTGAGCGCGATTAGATCTCCGAACTTGCCCGGTTCGATCGAACCGAGATTGGCTTCCTCGCGAAAAAACCAGCCGTTTTCAACAGTATAAAGACGCAACGCCTGAACGCGCGAAATCTGTTGGCCGCCGTTGATCAGGACCCCCGACGAGTTCTTGCCGGTCACCATGTAATAGATCATTGGCCAAGGGTCCAGAGTTGAGATTTGAGCTGAGTCAGAGCCGGCGCCAGTGTGAATGCCGCTTTCGACAATCATCCGAATGGGCGGCCCAGCCCCAGGTCCGCCGGCCAGATACTCGAAGGGATGAATCGCGATGCCCGCGCCCAGGGCCTTGAAGCGGTTTACAGTGCCCTGGTCGATTCGAGGTACGTGTGCGATGGACCAACGTAGCGGCGCAATCGGAGCGGTCTTGTTCACCTCCTCGAAGGTGCCCGCCGTCAGTTGATCCTCGGCCAGGGAAAGGCTGTGCTGCTGGAAGGCCCAGCCCTGTTTGGCCACAAGCTGTAGTGCGGAGAGGTAGTTGGCCGGCGGAGTCACCTGCCCGAATAACGGCCATTGTGTAGCAAACTCGCCGATGCCTGATATCCGCAACATGTCGTCACCCGAACCATCGAACGCATTCATCAGTCGCTGTTTCAGCATCGGGACGTCCGGCCGGGTGTCCATCGACAGGAAGAAGATGCGCAGGCGCATCGACATTTTGTTTTCGCGACGGAGAGCGAGAAACGCATCATACATTCGGAACGGATCTGCGGTCGCCAGGCCGTCGAAGGTGAACGATTCCTGAATATCCGGCAGCCCTGGCGGCAGGAAAGCGCCCATATCAACACTGGTGGTGACGCCCATGCTGGCGGCGTAGGCCATCGCGTCAAGGGTCCCGCGCTTCTTATCTTCAAACGTCTGTATGGAGCGGAGTGCGCTCAACGCCGCCAACGAAGGTGCATTCGCAGCGATTGTGCCGGTGTCGCCAACCGCCACTGACTTGTTTTCGAGGAACCGCTTTGCAAGTGTGTTGACTGCGGCAGGGCCGGTGAAAGACTGGTAAACGATGATGGGATGCGCGGTATCGGCCGCATCCAGCTCGGCGATTGTCGGCAGACGCTTTTCGTTGAACTGAGCCTGGTTCCAGCCGCCCATCGCGGTAATCCACTCACCAGATGGAACGGTCTTGGCTCGGGCTTTGAGTGCCGCTTGGACATCGCCGATTGAGGCAGCCGTCTCCAGGCGAGTGTCATGACCCGGCCGAATTCCCAAAAGGACGATGTGGTTGTGATTGTCCACCAAGCCCGGAATCACGGTACGCCCGCGCAGGTTAATGGTCGACGCGCAGGCATTCAGCTTGCTCGCGGGCTCGACGATTCGCCCTTCCCGAATGGCCACCGAAGACACAATCGAATCGTGTCCGTCGAGGGTGTGGATTCTGCCGTTGATCAACTTCAGATCCCGGCATGTCGCCGAACTCGCCTGACCCGACAGCACCGTGCTCGCAAGCAGTAAGGCGGCGCATAGCAGACTCGTATTTCCTCTCATGAAGTTTTACGTTCGCTCCATTTGATCAGGTCCGACCCGGCTACCGCTTTTGTTGCTTCGAGTAGTCGATGAAATTCAACTCCTGACACTTGCCGGGGCTGTAAGAGGCATCCGCTACAAGAATTGTATCCGAGCCCTTGTATTCGCCCTTCAAGTAGACGGGGTCAAATGCAGAATACGCACGAGTCAGCGCCATTTTGTTGGGGTCCAGTGAAAACCGCTCTATGACGTGCAACTTGTCGCTGTTGCGCACGGGCGCGTTCAAGAAGCCCGGAAGGAATCCTACTGTATCCACCACGAGCGTGTCGCCCTCCCAGTGGCCAATCGAGTGCCCGGCACGGCTAGGCTTAATGCTTGCCGGATGCTCTTTAACGCTCATGAGGATCGTGCGTTTTAGGCCAAACTGCCCGTACTCCAGCACGACGGTATCTTTGTTCTGGGTAATCCGGTTCACCGGTCCATCGAAGGTCCAATCAAAAATGATGCTGGTGGTCTCGCAATGAAAGCGTGGATTATCATCGCGCTTGAAATCCGCCGCCGCTTTTTCTCCGGCCTCCGTCAGTTCCGTTCCTCCATAAAGCCTTGGTCCTTTGGGGGCGCCTTTGCCTCTGCCGCCGGCCGGTCGCGTACCCGACGAGTACTCACTTAACTGGTCGAGCGGTACAAGCCCGCCGCCGGTCCCGCGAGCGTTGACCATCACCTGCTGTACGGGTGCCCAGTCGCCCGTGATGTTCGGCTCGCCAGTGGGGCGTCGCAGCGGACGGTTGTTCTTCGGCGTGACCAGCGGACCCTTAACCTCCTGTAAACCACCCTGTGGCGCCTTGACGTATTGACCGTACCGGTCCATGCGGGTTCCGTCCGCCAAGAGGATCGTTTGCAAGTAGCAAGACGCCGGATCGGTCTTGTTCGGCGACGCTTCGACAGTGATCTGCTGACCGATGGGGAACAAATCCTTGGTCCAGCCCGACCGGCGCAATACGTGCACGGACCGCATTTCGCAGCGATGGTGGCTGACTGCGCCGTTTGGTTCCGTGACATCGAAGTAGAGCCAGCCGTGCGGGTTGATCAGATCGACTCGTGTCAACTTACCTTTGAATTCAATGGTTTTGCTAAGGTCATACTCGTTCCCGCCGTGATGAGCAAGCGCTAGCGGGGCCAAGGCAAACACAAGCAACATTTGACGGTGAGGCATCCTTGATTTCTCCTGGTGCAGTTTGCCGATGGTTCATGTACAGCATACGATATCCTCTGTTTGATTTTTCGGCGGCATGCCAGCCGGGCCGGGGCGCAGCCACTGCCGTCGTTGGGTTGGGATAAGCTGAACGTGATGCTTCGACCAACTTCTATCCTCATTCAGGCGGCTGGCTTAACCGCCCCCGCGCTGTGCCTTGAGGGATCGCGAACGCCGACAGAACGGGTCTCTGCGCCCACGTTCTCGACCTGAAATCAGATCGGCCTACGCCTCGGCGAGGGCCTAGGCGATTGTGTCCAGTTGGTCAGCCAACCGGAGATTTCTTTCTGGGATCGGCGGCGGGCGATAGTGCACGGATGCGCCGTCATCGAGGAGTTAACCGCTTTTGTCTGACGCTCACGTCCCACTATCCACTATTTCGTCAGGTGGGCGCGGTCTTTTTCGTTTTCGTTGCAGAACATTTCGAAGATGTCAGAGTCGGGCAGCAAGTCGTGGGGAACCTTGATGGTAAAAGGTTTCGTGTACATCTTAGGGTCGTCGAAGGTCATTTCGACATCTAAGTGCCCGAAGTCGCGGCGGCGGAAACGTTCGGTGATGCGCATCGCTTCGCTCTGGGGGTGGCCCATCAAATCGAGCCGGGTCCTGCCGTTGAAGCCCGCGGTTTCCACTACAAAGACGTCGCGCTCCCAGTGCCCAACCGAATAGCCCAGGAAGGCCGGATATTCGAATTCCTTAGGCAGCGCGCGTCCATCCGTGTAGATTTGGCGGTGCAAGTTATCGATCTCATAAAAGAGAACGCTCATGCGGGGTGACTGCACGATCTTAATCAACTCGGCGAGGAGGCCAGCGAGGGGGATGCCGAATTGTCCGACGGCGCAAACCTCTGCAGGGTTGGTTCTGGCCGCGCGCTGGCGCATGATTTCCGCGGTTTCCGGCCGCATTGGCGATTCTTCGGCCTTGAAGTCCACGAGGATATTGCGGGAGTACTTGTGATTGGCGGCAGCCTCCATTCCCGGCACCTCCACTTTGCTGGCACCGTCGATAGCGGCGCCGAAAAGCCTCCTCAGTTCCGCAGGGGGCGTCATCTCATGCCGCCACACACCGGAAAGGTCGGGCTTGCCATCGAGAGCGCGCGGCGCCGGGGCGGTCAAGTTGGGCTTGCCGTCGCGTGTGCGCGGTGTTCCCGGAGTGGGGAAATTCAACCATTGCGCGTGCGCACCGGTGGATATCAGCGTAAATAGCACGAACAGCCGCTGTGGCATCTTCAGACCTCCGAGCCCCAATGCTAAAGGGGCAGGTGAAGGAAAGCAAAGAGCTTGGGAACAAGCTTACGACGTGACGGGGTTGGCGGGATTGTGGTCGGCCATCCGGAATGTTGACCAATGGCGCTCGCGGAAACCGCGACTCATGCTTACTTCTTAACGAATTTTCTGACATCACCCAGGAAATCCGCCCCGTACACATTGCCCTCAAAATCCCCGGTGACGCCTTCCGCCATGCTCGATCCGGCGGCGTACGGGTACGGACATGGATCTGGAATGAAGTATTTGACGGAGCCATCCTTGGCGCTCCCGACTCGAATGCCTCGTAGAGCCCCTAGATTATAGCCATAACCGGTCTGTGGAAGTCCGAACTGCCCGGTGTCGGTCCGGCCATCCCTTGATTCTGAGTCCGCCACATAGATTACGTCGTTCTTGTCGATGTACATGCCGCTGGGCCGACCAAACTGGAACCACTGCGCGATAAACTTGCCGTCTTGGTCGAAGATCTGAATTCGGTTGTTCTGGCCGTCGCCCACGAACAACCTACCTCGGGAGTCGAAGGCGAGTGTGTGGACCACATCGAATTCACCTACGCCCATGCCTTTCTTCCCCCACGTCTTGATGAATTTCCCGTCCTTATTGAACTTCATGATTCGCGCGTTGCCGGTGGCCGTGCCGCCACCTGTGTGTCCGTCACCAACGAAAATGTCGCCGTTAGGAGCGATTGCGAAGTCGGTGGGCGCATCGAACTCGTCCAGGCCAAGCCCAGCCACTCCCTTCTTGCCAAGGGTCAATGAGACCTTTCCGTCTTGATTGAGCTTAAAGACCTGGTGGCCCCCGTTGTCAGCCAGCCACAGGTTCCCCTCTTTGTCCGCCGACAATTTGTGCGGGCTGACAAACATCCCGGCGCCGAAAGTCTTCAGCAGCCTGCCGGATGGATCAAATTGGAAGATTGGATTGACACTTGCATTTGCGCCGGCGCAGGTCGTGCCCCCGGCCCCGGAAACGCCGCATCGGTCGACTACCCAGAGTTTGCCGTCCGGAGCAGTCTTGATGCTCGCGGTCGATCCCCACTTCCTCCCCTCAGGCAACTGTCCTCAACTCACCCCGGGGCGATATGGATTAGGAAGGTCATTGCGCGCGCCAAGCAACGACACGGGCGGCAATTTGACAGGATATTGACCTAGCGGAAACTGCGGAAGCCCACGCCCGCCACCGGCTTGGCCAGTTGTTGCTGCAGCAGGCGGCACGCCACAAGACTGGGCGAGCGGCCCAGCACATCCGCTATCGGCGTCAAGCCTAATGGCACCGAGTACTAGCCGATTGCTCCGACGGTGAGAGCAGCAACGCTGGATCGCAGACACGTACATTTCGGTGGCGGTATTGAATCGCTATCACTACCAGAAGTTTCAACATGCGATCAGGATAGAAAGCAGCATATGCCGCGCAGGCCCCGGCCTTAAACTGATCTGGTGCACACACTGCCAGCGCCGCCGGCCGCCCGTTCGTGCAGGCGACTGTGCGAGTCGAGGACTCCGCCGGTGCAACTTGGACCGCACCGGACTTGCCCGAAAGACTACGATGGCCGAGGGCGAAACATCGGTCAGGAATTGACAGCCACGCTGACAGCCAACAGGAACACCGCTCGTTCGCGCGGGCGTCCCTCATGGACAACCGGCAGTGTGCAGGTAGCTAAAAAACAACGGCATCGGATTCCGTGGACGGCGTTCTTTGAGACTCATAATCCGTTGGTCGATGGTTCGAATCCATCGGGGCCCGCTACCCGCTCAATCCCGTAGCTCCGGGTTTCGCGCGCCCCCACATCTCCTCGGCCAGCGCCCAGGACGGCCGTATTAGCATTAAGGAAATGCAGCCGACACCCGTATCCGATGCGCTGCTCGACGGGACAGCCTACCTGGAGAGTCTTCGAGACGGTCGCGCGGTGTATCTGGAAGGCGAACGCGTGCGGGACGTTACCGCGCACCCCGCGTTCCGCAACGCCAGCCGTTCGATCGCGCGTCTCTATGACGCGCTGCACGACCCGAACAAGAGCGCGATCCTAACCGCGCCCGACGCCTTCGGCCAGCGCGTCCACAAGTTCTTCAAGCCCAGCTCAACCGCTCAGGAGCTTCTGGAAGCGCGTGAAGCCATCATGTGCTGGGCCCGCCTGAGCTACGGATTCATGGGGCGGACGCCGGATTACAAAGCCGCCTTCATGGCCAGCATGGCCGCCAACCCGGACTTCTACGCGCCCTTTGAAAACAGCGCGAAATGCTGGTATCGCAAATATTCCTCGCGCGGTCTGTTCCTGAATCACGTGCTGATCAATCCGCCGGTGGACCGCAACCGTCCGGTGCACGAAGTCGAAGACGTGTTCATCCACGTCGTCAAAGAACGCGACGACGGAATGATCGTCGCCGGCGCCAAGATGCTGGCTACTGGTTCGGCCTTGACCCACGCCACCTTCGTCGCGCACAACAGCGCGGTCACCCTGGACAAAGAGAAGGCCAAGGATTTCGCTCTAGCCTTCATCGCGCCCATGGACGCGCCCGGAACCAAGCTCCTGTGCCGTCCATCGTACGAGCAACGGGCCCACAGTCCCTTCGATCACCCGCTGTCGAGCCGCTTCGACGAAAACGACGCGGTGATGATCTTCGACAACGTGTTCATCCCCTGGGAGAACGTGCTGGTCTATCGCGATCCCGAAAAGGCCAACGGGTTTTACGGCGAATCGCGGTTCATCAATCGCTTCACGCTGCAAGCGGGCGCGCGTTTGCTGGTCAAATTGGAAATCATGGCCGGCCTGTTCGCCAAAGCGATCGCCACCAACGGAACGGATTCCTTCCGCGGCGTGCAGGCGGCGCTGGGTGAAATCGTCGCGTGGCGGCACTGCATGCTGGCCATCACCACCGCCATGTGTCTCGACCCCGAGCCCGCGCCCGGCGGCACCGTGGTCCCCAAGATCGAATACGCCAATGCCATCAAGATCTTCGCCGCCGAGTGCTGGCCGCGGATTCGCCAACTCTTCGAAACCCATCTCGCGGGCAGCCTTCTCGTCGCGCCCTCCAGTTACAAGGATCTCAAGAACCCGGAATTGCGGCCCCTGATCGACCGCTACTACCGTGGATCGTCCGGCAGCGCCCTGGAGCGCATCAAACTTTTCAAATTGATTTGGGACGCCATCGGCACCGAGTTCGGCGCACGCCACGAATTGTACGAAGTGAACTATTCCGGCAATCAAGACCAGATGCGCCTGGACGTAGTGAGCTTCGCACGCCGCAAAGGACTGATGACCGAGTTCACCAACATCGCGGACGCCTGCATGGCGGAGTACGATCTCGACGGATGGACGGACCCGGTGTGGTCCTGAGTGCCACGCCACGGGCTGGCCCGTCAGGCCCCATCCGCCTCGCCTACCTGGTGAGCCAGTACCCGGCGGTGAACCACACGCATATTCTCCGCGAGATCCGCGGCCTCCGCGAGTTGGGATTCGAAGTACACGTGGCGTCGATCCGCCCGCCGGACCGTCCTAAGGAGCAACTCACTGCTGTTGAAAAGGAGGAAGCTCGCTCGACGTTCACGGTCCTCCGCGCCGGGCCGATCGCAATTCTAGGCGCGCATCTGGCGACATTTCTGCGCCGCCCGCTCAAGTACCTCTCTGGAATGGCGTACGCGATCCGCTTGGCAGGCGCGAACCTCCGCGCGGCCATATCGAATCTGTTCTATTTCGCGGAAGCCATAGTAGCGGGCCGCCATTTCGAGCGTCTGGCCGTGACCCACGTGCATACGCACTTCTCCTCCACCGTAGCGTTACTGCTCGCGCGCGTATTTCCGATTCCCTGGTCCGCGACCATCCACGGATCGGCCGAATTCGAAGACGCGGCCGGTTTCTATCTCCGCGAAAAAGTGGCGAGCGCGCAGTTCGTACGCGCCATCAGCGATTACGGAGCCAGCCAATTGATGCGCGCATCGGACCCCGAACACTGGCCCAAAATCGAGGTCGTGCGGCTGGGCGTCGACACGGCCATCTTCACGCCCCGCCCGGCGCCCGCAGACACGCAGCGGACGGAGCTGTTATACGTCGGCAGCCTAGCCGCCCCCAAAGGGCAATTGATCCTGATCGCCGCGCTCGATCGTTTGATAAAGGAAGGCCACACTCAGATCCACCTCCGCCTGATCGGTGACGGCCCCATGCGCCCCCATTTAGAGAAAATGATCGCCGAGCGCAATCTGAAGCGCCACGTAACACTGGAAGGCGCGTGCAATCAGGATCGGGTTCTGGAATTCTACCGTCAAGCCAGCCTCTTCGTGCTCCCCAGTTTCGCCGAAGGCGTTCCCGTAGTGCTGATGGAGGCCATGGCCATGGAGATCCCCTGCATCGCCACCTGGATCACGGGCGTGCCCGAACTAATCCGGCACGGCATAGATGGCTGGCTGGTCCCGCCCGGAAACGAGCAGGATTTGGCCGAGGCAATCTCCAAACTAATCGCCGACCCCAAGCTCCGTGAGCGTCTAGGCCAAGCCGCCCGCGCGCACATCCAGGAACGTTACGAACTAGCGCGCAACCTAGAACAGTTAGCCGCACTGTACCGAAGACAGTGATGTGGAGCACGCTCTACAGCGTGCCATGTCGGCACTCGTGCCGACACGTGTGTCCGCGCGAAGAACCAGCGTTCCCGAGAGTGGAGTCGCAGCAAGCACGAGTGCGTCACCCCACTCGTCAGTCAAACCTACCGGCCGACCTCCGCCGTCTGGCCAGCCTTGCTCTTGTCCGGTTCGTAATAAGCGATCAGCCGCCCGCACACCGGAATACTCATCCAAATCACCATCGACAGCACAGCAGCGGCCTTAACCCGCCCGGGAACCACCGGAGACTTATCCAACTCCTCGGTATTATTGTAAATACTGCCGCGAAATACAAAATAATGCACAGTAGCCGCAATCAACAGCGTCATTTTGGTCCAGAAATACGGATTCGGGTAATACTTCAGCGCCTCCGAACCAAACAGCAGCAGCCCGCAAGCGAGAATCAGCAGCAGGCCGATGCGCTTGGGGATGCGCAGTCCATTCACCACCTCCGTGATGGTCGCGTGGCGCATTCCCAAGCCCAACAGACGCAGATCCGTCATCAGCACCATCCCGCCAAACAAGGCGATGCCCACCAGATGCGTCGTCAGGATCACGGGATAGACCAGCGCCGACTCGCGAATATCAACTAGAAATCCAATGCTCTGGAGCCATTCAAAGAAAGAATAGAGCGACAAGGGAACCTCCCCACGAAGTCATACGAACGCGCGCTAAATGAACGCGATGAAAATACCGCCCGCCACCACTGACACCCACAGCGCCACCGAGATCGCGCCCACCACCGCGCCCCACCAGCGCGACGGCCCCGACGAGACCACCTTGGCGTGCACCGTGTAGTGATACAGGACGGCCAGCACGAACACGGTGATCTTGAAGCGGAATCCCAAATTGAAGGAGTACATGCGGGGGTCGGACAGAAACAGCATCATGCCCGCCAGCACCGTGATCACCAGCCCGATCAGCGTCCAAACCCAGGTGTCTTGCGCCAACTCAGCGGCGGTTCGCCGCGGAAACGCCAGCCCCAGCAGACGCAGATTGACAATCATAATCGTGCCAATGGCGATCCCGAAAAAGACAATATGAAAGCACTCCGCCAGGGGGAACGCCCATTCAGTGTTGTTTAACGCATCGCCTATCGGGTTCGATTGCAGCAAAGCTAAATATGCCATGGTTCACTTAAGCCTCTCACGCCACCGTGCACACCACCGGATGCTCGCCTGGAGCGAGCGTACCACCACGTGAGCCTATCACGAACCAGGGGGAGTTTGCAGCAGCACGGGTCAACTCGCGGTCACTGACCGGTGAGTGACCAGGCGTCAGCCTTCCTGCTTGCACCAGCTTGCCTCAAAAAGTCCGCACTTGCGGGGCGCGGCGCAATCCGTCACACTAGTGAAGTTCTAATTCAGGTCCCAACCAAATGATCCTCGCCCTCGAGAATCCCCTCAACGAGTCGCCGTACACATTTCCGATTCTCGAGTGCATCCACATCGTCGGGTTCGCGTTCTCGGTGGGGACCATCGGCCTCGTCGACTTGCGCCTGTTGGGCTTAGGCTTGCGCAACTACACGGCGCAGGAGCTGGCGCAGTCCATGGCGCCCTGGACGCTGTTCGGCCTGGGGATCATGCTCACCTCCGGGCCGCTGCTGTTTTCCTCGGACCCGGATATGTACTATCTGAACTTCGCTTTTCAACTAAAGATGGCCTTGCTGGTCGTGGCGATTGTGTTCCACTACACGGTCCGGCGCAAGGTGGTAGCGTCGGGCAGCGCGGGCGCTGGAGCGCTGGTGGCGTGCCTCTCGCTGGCGATGTGGACCGGCATCATCTTCGCGGGCATCTTTTACGCCTTTACATAAAGAACATGTCTCTGCTTGAATTCTGCCAGTGGGTCCAGAGCACCGATTTCTTCACCGCCCTCCGAGGCTCCTGGTACGTGTACCCGTCGATCATGTCGCTGCACTTAGCGGCCATCGCGATCTCCGGGGGCCTGATCCTGGTGACCGATCTCCGGCTGCTGGGCGTGGCCCTGAGCAAGTACCGGGTGTCCGACGTGGTCAACGGCTTGCGCTGGCCCAAGCGCGTGGGCTTCGTGGTAGTCGCCACCTGTGGAATTCTGATGCTGGGGTCCAAGGCCGAAGAGTATTACTACAACGCGTTCGTGTGGGCCAAGCTGACGCTGCTAGCGCTGGTAGCGGTCCACGCGCTGGTGTTCCGTCCGCGCGTGTACAACCGAACCGCGGAACTCGACAACGCTCGCGAAATGCCCGCACGCGCCAAAACTGCGGCGGCGCTCTCGCTGCTGCTGTGGATCAGCATCGCGTGCATGGGCCGAGGCATCGGCTACATCGAAACGCCCGTCGAAAAGATTCACGCCCTGCTGACGGCGCCGAACATTCTCCGGTAACCCCTGTCGATCATGACTAAAGAAATCGCTTTTGAAATGGCCGCCTCCAGCGTGCGCTTCGGCGCGGGAGTCACGCGCGAAGTGGGCATGGACCTCGCCGATCTCGCGGTGCGCCGCGCGCTGGTGATCACCGACCCGATCCTGCGCCACGCACGCCCGGTACAAACCGTGCTCGAATCGCTCGAAGCCAGCAGTATCCCCTACACGCTCTACGACCGCGTGCGAGTCGAGCCCAACGACGAGTCATTCCTCGACGCCATCGGTTTCGCCAGACAAATCGAGTTCGACGCCATCGTAGCGGTAGGCGGCGGCTCCACCATCGACACCGCGAAGGCGGTGAACCTCTACACCACCTATCCGCCCCAGAATTTTCTCGACTACGTGAACCCGCCCATCGGCAAAGGCCTGCCCGTCCCCGGCCCTTTGAAGCCGTTGATCGCGATCCCCACCACCGCGGGCACCGGCAGCGAGACCACCGGCGTCTCCATCTTCGACCTGAGCAAAATGCACGCCAAGACCGGCATCGCCAGCCGCCGGCTCAAGCCCACCATCGGCCTGCTCGACCCCGACAACACCCGTACCATGCCGCCGCAAGTAGCCGCCGCAACGGGTCTAGACGTGCTGAGCCATGCCATCGAATCCTACACCGCGATGCCCTACAGCGACCGCGCGCTTCCGGACCGCCCGCTACTCCGCCCCGCGTATCAAGGCTCGAACCCCATCAGCGATATCTGGTCTCTTCAGGCCCTGCGCATGGTCGCGCGATACCTGGTCCGCGCCGTCGAAGATCCGGGCGACGACGAAGCCCGCGCCAACATGCTGTTAGCGGCGTCCTACGCCGGCGTCGGCTTCGGCAACGCCGGAGTCCATCTGCCCCACGGCATGTCCTATCCTGTATCGGGTATGGTCAAGAACTACTGCGCGCCCGGATATCCCGGCGACCACCCGCTAGTGCCGCACGGATACTCGGTGGTGTTAAACGCGCCCGCCGTGTTCCGTTTCACCGCCTCCGCCAATCCGCAACGCCACTTGGAAGCCGCGGCAGCCCTCGGCGCCGACGCAACCGGCTCGCCCGCCGACGCTGGCAGAATTCTAGCCGAGCGCATCACCTGGTTCATCCAGCGCCTGAAATTGCCGAACGGCCTCCGCGCGCTGGGCTACACGACGTCCGAGATCCCCGCGCTGGTCGAAGGCACGCTCCCGCAGCACCGCGTCACCAAACTCTCGCCGCGCCCTGCCGGGCCGGAAGAGCTCGGCAGATTGTTCGAAGACGCGCTAGTGACTTCGTAGCGGATGCCCCACCTCGAGGCGTGGAAGTGGGCCCTAGGCATCGTCAGCGCCTTCATGATCGGCATGTCCAAAACCGGAGCCCCCGCCGCAGCCTCCATGGTCATCCCCTTCATGGTGATGATCGTGGGCGACGCGCGCCTGTCGGCCGCCTGGACGCAGCCCATCTTGTCCTCCGGTGACCTGCTGGGCTTGTACTACTGGCGCAAGCACGCCGACGCCAAGAAACTCTTCTCGCTGATCCCCTGGGTGTTGGTAGGCATCGTCGCCGCCTCCTTCGCCCTTGAATTGAACGAGCGCATCATCCGCATGATGGTGGCGGTGATTGTCCTGCTGATGCTGATCGTGCAAGTGTGGCGCCGCTGGGGCCGCAAATCCGAAGTCCACGGCAGCCCGGTGTTCTACGGCATTAGCGCGGGCTTCGCCACCACCATCGCCAACGCCGCCGCACCGGTGATGAACATGTACCTGCTCAGCAGCCGCCTGCCCAAGGAACGCTTCGTCGCCACCGGAACGTGGTTCTTCTTCGTCGCGAACCTGCTGAAGGTCCCGGTCTACATCTGGTACGGCCTCTACAGCCGCGAGTCCCTGCTGTTCGACGCCGCGATGTTCCCCGCAGTGATGCTCGGCGGCGTAGCCGGAAAATGGTTCGTCTCCCGAGTGCCCCAGCGAATCTTCGACCTGCTGGTAATTGTGATCACCGCTTTGTCGGCCCTCCTGCTGTTCCGCTAGTGTTTGTGTTGTGGCGCACGCACTCGTGCGTGCCGCGTCGAGACTCGTCTCGACGCTTGTTGCCGGCCACGCACGAATGCGCCGCTCCACGCCATCCCAAGATGCAGCGCATGCTAACGTAAGTCTTCAATGCCCCCCACCAAAGTAGCCCTAGTAACCGGAGCCGGCTCCGGAATCGGCCGCGCCGTAAGCCTGGCCCTACAAGCCAACGGCTACGCAGTAGTGCTAGCCGGCCGCCGCCCCGCCGAACTAGAAAAAACCATCCAATCCGCCGCCACCCCCGACCCCGCCATGCTAGCCGTCCCCACCGACGTAAGCCAGCCCGATCAGGTCCACGCCCTCTTCGCCAAACTCCGTGAAACCTTCGGTCGCATCGACCTCCTCTTCAACAACGCCGGCTCAGGCGCGCCCGCGATCCCCATGGAAGACCTAACCTTCGAGCAATGGAGCACCGTAGTCGGCGCAAATCTCACCGGAGCATTCCTGTGCGCGCAGGAAGCCATCCGCCTGATGAAGCAGCAGCAGCCGCGCGGCGGGCGCATCATCAACAACGGCTCCATCTCCGCGCACGCCCCGCGCCCCAACACCGCGCCCTACACCACCACCAAGCACGCCATCACCGGCCTGACCAAGCAGATCTCGCTAGACGGCCGCGCGTTCGACATCTGCTGCGGCCAGATCGACATCGGCAACGCCGCCACCGAAATGACGGATCGCATGACCCGCGGCGTCCTCCAACCCAACGGCTCCACCATGGTCGAGCCGCGCATGAACGTCCAGCACGTAGCCGACGCCGTACTCTACATGGCGAACTTGCCGCTCGACACCAACGTGCAGTTCATGACCGTGATGGCCGCAAAGATGCCCTTTATCGGGCGCGGCTGACGATACCAGAGCTACAATCAAGACATTGGACCGGAATCCGGGGACGTAGCTCAGATGGATAGAGCGGTCGCCTCCTAAGCGACAGGTCGGCAGTTCGAATCTGCCCGTCCCTACCACGCCATGACCAACCTGTTCTCAGTTTTGCTCCCCGCAACCGTGGATAACACGATCCGCGGCATGCGGCTGCCCGTCTACGTGTTCTGCGTCCTGGCCGTGATCGGCGCCGCGCGAAGTTGTATCCACCTTTTTTCCCGCGATGGCGGCGCAGGCAGTATCGCCGGAATGGATTTATCGTCGGGCGCAAACGGCATTATCTTCGCCTTCGCTTTGTGGGGAAGCGCCCAACTGATCTACGCCGTGGTCCAGTTGGTTGTCGCCTTTCGCTACCGTTCGTTGATTCCGGCGATGTATGTGCTGCTGATCTTCGAGATTCTTTTGCGGATGCTGGTGGGGCGCATGAAGCCGGTGACCTTTGCCCACACGCCCCCGGGAGCGATTGGCAACTACGTCGTCTTGCCCCTGGCTGTGGTGATGCTGGCCTTGTCGCTGTGGACGTAACACCCCGGCCTTCCTACCATCGCCGCAGGCCCTTCCGCCCGATATCGCGCCGGTAATGCATCCCGTCGAAGTGAATCTTCTCCACCGCCGCGTACGCACCAGCAATCGCCGACGCTAAATCCGAGCCCGACGCCGTAACCCCCAGCACACGCCCCCCCGAGGTCTCGAGGCCGTTCGCCCCCATCCGCGTCCCCGCCTGAAACATCTGCGCGCCGCAATCGTCAACGCCGCGAATCGAGTCGCCAGTGCGCACCGTCCCCGGGTACCCGGCAGCCGCGAGCACCACGCACACCGACGGCTCCGAGCGCCACGATAACCGCGCTCCCGCCAAACCCCCCGGAGTAGCCGCAGCCATCAGCGCCTCTCCGAATCCGCCAGCCAGACGAAGCATCAGCGGCTGCGTCTCCGGATCGCCCAGCCGCACATTGAACTCCAGCACCTTCGGCCCCTCGCTCGTCATCATCAAGCCCGCGTAGAGGAACCCGCTGAACCCCACATCCTCCACCACCGGCCGGATGACCAAATCCAGCATCCGAGCCGATTCCGCCGCAGTCAAAATGCGACCGTCGCAATACGCGCCCATCCCGCCGGTGTTCGGTCCCGTGTCGCCGTCAAACACCGTCTTGTGATCCTGCGTAGCTTCGAGCGCGATGGCGTTCCGCCCGTCGCACAATGCAATGAAGCTGACCTCTTCGCCCTCCAGAAACTCTTCGATCACCAGCCGCGGCCCCAGCGACGCGACCGCCGCCCGAGCCTCGCCAGGATCGCGCGCAATCACCACGCCCTTGCCCGCCGCCAGCCCATCCGCCTTGATGACGACCGGACAACCAAACTCCCCCAGAGCCCGCCGCGCCGCTTCTGCGTCATCCACCCGCACCGAGCGCGCAGTAGGAATCCCCAACCGCTCCATCACGGCCTTCGAGTGAATCTTGCTAGCCTCAAGCCGAGCCGCCTCCGCCACCGGCCCGACGATCGCGAGCATGCGCGCCCGAAACTGATCCACCACGCCGGCAGCCAGCGGAGCCTCCGGCCCGACGACGGTCAAATCCGGATGTACCGATTCCGCCACCGCCAGATAATCCTGCGTAGCGAAAATCTCCCCAACCCGCGCGATCCCCGGATTCCCAGGCGCACCGTAAATCCGGTGCCCTTCCTGAGCCAGCCGCCAAGCGAGAGCATGCTCCCGCCCCCCGCCTCCAATAACGAAAATGTTCACTGAGTTCCCTGTAAGAATGGTGGAGCAGGCTTCAGCCTGCAAACCCGCTTTCAAGCGGGTCTTTTAAGATAAGAATGGTTTCGCTTCCAGTCCGGCCAGAAAGCCGTCCGCGGCCAGCCCTGCCCGCCCCCGCGCCCCCCGCTCTACTGGCCCGCCGCCCGCGAAGCCTGCTGCTCCTCCAGCATCCGCTTAGCCGTCCCATCCTGCACCCCGCGCTGCACCGCCGCGCGCATGCGATTGGCGAAGAACTGTTGCAGCGCCGCCTCGTCCTCCTTATGGACCGCGATCGCCTGCAGCGTAACGCTCCCCATCTCGTCGAAGGACTGCTCGCCCCACTGCACGCGCTTAGGCGGATTGCTAGGATTACGCGGATTGTCCGCCGAGTTATCGTAAGCCAGGTGCACATCGATCCGCGTCCCCTTAGGCAGCATCACAGGATCCTTGTAGTTGTAGCGATCCTGCCAAGCGAAGTCCCAATCCTGGATCCACAGCAGCGGCTTCACCGTGCCGTCCGGCAGCGTAGCGGTAGCCTTCATCTCCTTACCCACGTAATGCGCATGGGCGCCCACCGAGTACGCCATTACGTCCGCCGGCAGCGTAATCGAATCGTCGATAGTGTAGTTCTTCGCCCCCGCGGGAATGTCGATCCCCGCTCCGAACCCAAACAGCGCCGGCCCCTGCACCGCAATCAGCCGATGCTCCGGAGCCTTGTCAGCGAAGTAAATCCCCACCGTCGACTTCTCCGTTTCCATCTTGCCCGTAGGATGAAAGTGCATCTGCAGCACGAAATCCGAGCCCTTAGGCAACGCCAGCGCCAGCCCATCCGCCAAAAACACGGGCGTGTTCCCCACCGCCCAACCGCCCAAGCTTCCCGAATTCCCCGTCCCTCCCGACACGCCGACAGTTCCCATGCCGCCGAACCCCGGCTTGCCGTCGAGCCCGCTCCGCTTAGCCAGCGCCCCCGTCCCGTCGTAAGCGAAGAGCACATGATGCACTACCTTGCGAGCGCTAGGACGAAACTCCACCGCCCGCACCCACTTGTCCTCCGTGACCCCCGTAGGAATGACAAAATTGCGATAAATATCCGGACCGGTAGCCGGAACCTCGTAAGCCGCCGGCATCTCCAGCACCAGATCCGGCTTGCCCAAGTGCCACCCCTCGACGAACTCCGGAGGTTTAGGCGCCCGAGCCGGATCGCCCTGCGGCATCCCAGCCTTCACCCACGCCCCGATATCGGCGATCTGCTGATCCGTCAACCGCCGTTCCTCGGCAAATTCTCCGTACCCATGCGCAGCGTGCCAAGGAGGCATAAACCGCGAGGCGGTCACGGTAGCGATCAGCGCCCCGCGCTTCTTAACATCGTCGTAAGACAAAAGCGCGAAAGGCGCAGCCTCCCCAGGCCGATGACAAGTAGTGCAATTCCTGTAAATGATAGGCGCAACAGTCTCCGAGAACGTAGGCTTATCAGCCCCCCAAGCTCCCACAGCAGCGATTCCGACCAACACAACCACCCGGTACACCGTGGAGCACGCACTCATGCGTGCCACGTCGGCACTCGTGCCGACGCCTGGCCAGCTCGACCACAAATCCGCCAGCGCCCCCAAAGCACCACCCCTCCGTCCGCCGTTCTTAGCCATAGTCATGTCCAGCCCCCCCAAATCACTTCTTCAAAACATCCGGAGAAACAATGTAACACCCCACCGCGTGAGTCTCCGGGACCGCCACAGTCCTCCCCGCCAGCACCGCATCCAGCGCATCCCGCAGATCGTGCACCGTAGCCTGCCGCCGAGGCTTCCCCAAATCGGCATAGAAGTTGTCGATCCGCCCGCGATACCGCACCTTCCCCGCGCGGTCGAGCACCACAGCTTCCGGCGTCACCGTAGCGTTCACCTTGGCAGAAACCTTCCGATCCAAATCCATGAACCCAGTAAAGCCCCGGTACTGAAAATCCGTCATGTGTTTCCGCACCGCGCTGGCGTCCGTCTGCACGTCCTCATACACCAACGAGCAAGTGACGCCCTTGGTTCCATAGTCTTTGCAGATCCCCTGAACCTCCGGAGCGTAAAAATTCGAAATCGGACAATCCGTAGCGATAAAGAACAGCACCGCGGCCTGCCCCATCACCGCCAGCGGCGAACGCAGGTTGCCATCGACATCGCGCAACCGCAAGGACGCCTCCCCGGCGCCCCACAGCACCACACCCCCCGCAACCGCCAGAATCGCAGTTCGCACGATATTTTTATGTTACCGGATTCGTGGATTGCGGAAGTAGGTGGTGGGAGCGCCCGGCCCCGACCCCGTGTACAATTGGTACCGGAGAGCCTCCATGCGACTGCTCGTGGCCGTTTTGGTGATCGGTACTGCGGCGCTGGCCGCCGATACTGCCTCGGATGTCACGTTTAACAAAGACGTTCTTCCGATCTTGCAGAAGAACTGTCAGGCTTGTCATCGTCCGGGTGAGATCGGCCCCATGGCGCTGCTCACTTATCAAGACGCCCGGCCTTGGGCGAAGTCCATCAAGGCCGCGGTGCTGAGCAGGAAGATGCCGCCGTGGTTTGCGGACCCGCACTACGGCCACTTCTCGAACGACCGGAGGCTGAGCGACGCCGACATCGCCAAGCTGGCGGCATGGGTGGACGCGGGCGCTCCGGAGGGCGATCCTAGCGATAAGCCTGCGCCGCTCGCGTGGACCGCCGGCTGGAGCATCAAGCCCGACGTGGTGTTCGAGATGCCCAAGCCGTACACCGTGCCGAAGGACGGGACCATCGAATACACATACTTTGTGGTTCCTTCCGGATTCACGAAGGACACCTGGGTCACGGACGCGGAGATTCGTCCGGGCAACCGCGCGGTGGTGCATCATGTGAGCGTCTACGTGCGTCCGCCCGGGTCGGCGTGGATGAAGGATGCCAAGCCGGGCGAGGCGTACGTTCCGCCCAAGCGCGGCCCCGGCGGCGTATCGCTGCCCACGGCGAGAGAAGCGGAAAGCCGCGTGAATGCCAACGAGTGGTTCGTCGGGTACGTGCCAGGCATCACGCCGCAGCGCTACTTCGCTCCGGAGATGGGTGCGGCGAAGCTGATCCCGGCGGGCTCCGATCTGGTGTTCGAGATGCACTATACGGCCAACGGCAAAGCGCCAGGCGACGACCAATCCAAGGTGGGATTCATCCTGGCGAAGGAGCCTCCGAAATTCCGGTTGCTCACGCTGGGAGTCGCGGACGCGAGCTTCGCGATTCCGCCGGGCGATGCAAATTACGAAGGCCGCGCGTCGGCGACGTTCAATCAGCCGGTGACGGTGATTTATTTGGGAATTATATACATAAATACCCTGGGTAGTAATGTATATAATTCCCATTTATTTGCAGCCGCACATGCACATGCGCGGAAAAGACATGGAGATGCGCTTCGAGTATCCCACTGGGGAATCCGAGACCATGCTCAAGGTGCCCAACTACAGTTACCTGTGGCAGACGATTTACTACGAGCAGGAACCGCTCCGAGTGCCCAAGGACACGCGCGTGCAGGTCACCGCGCATTGGGACAATTCGGCGAACAATCCCCTGAATCCCGATCCCACGGCAACGGTTCGCTGGGGCGACCAGAGTTGGGATGAGATGCTGGTTCCTTTTGTCGGGGTGCTGGTGGATCGCGACGCTGATCCGGGCAAAGTAATGCGGCGCGGGGCCGGTCCTGCGGTGAACGCGGCTCCGTAATTCGGTCCATAGCTCCAGCGTTGACCGGTTTCGAAGATTCCGTATTTTCTTGCGCCAGTCGTGCGCACAACTTGCGGACTGTTTAAGGGAACGGTATATCATCGAGCCGATGTTAGCCCCGGCGGATCATCGCGCGAAGATCAGTAGCGGCTATCTGATGAGGGATCTTGGGCAAAGATCGCGCGCGATGGATGTGATTGACCGCCGCGCGGGCGCGCAGCCACGGCCCCAAAAGGGACGCGACCAACAGCATCAGTCCTTTTTGGGCGGGAAAGCCAGGAATCGGTAGCCTACTCCGCGAACGGTAAGCAGATGGCGAGGGCGGGTCGGATCGTCTTCCACATAACGCCGCAGGCGCACAATGAAGTTGTCGATGGCGCGGGTGTCGGTGTCTTCGTGCAGGCCCCACACATCTTCGAGCATTTTCTTGCGCGAGAGAGCTTCGCCCTCGTGCCGGATCAAATACCGCAGGACGCTCATTTCCATCAGCGTGAGAGGAAACACCTGGCCGCGGACGCGGAGTTCCAAGAGGTTGAAATCGACAGCCTTGTCGCCGAACGTAAAGGTGTCTTTCGGTGGCTCCGGAGCGGCAGTGTTTCCGGAAGATACGCGCAGCCATTCGCGCCGCCGCAGCAGACCACGAATGCGCGCTATCAGAATCGCTAGATCGAAAGGCTTGGTGAGGTAATCGTCGGCTCCCGCTGCGAAGCCTTTCAGCACGTCGTCGGGATGCCCTCGCGCGGTAAGAATGAGAGTCGGGACGAACTGCCCGCATGTCCGCAGCTCGGATACCACTGTAAATCCGTCTTTGCCGGGCAGCATCACATCCAGCACGACCACATCGAAAACCGCGGCCCCGGCGGTATCGGAAACCGCGGGCCCGCCGGTCAACAATTCCAGTGCCGCCTCGCCCGTCTCCACCACTTGAACCTGGTAACCTTCAGCTTCCAGATTGAAGCGCAGCCCGTCGGCCAGGTGCTGCTCGTCCTCCACGACCAGAACCCGGCTCATTTCGCGATGGGGAGCTGCAGCACAACGGTGCTTCCGCGTCCCGAACCCTCGCTTTCCGCCCACGCTCGCCCGCCGTGCCGCTTGGCAACCGAGCGCACGATGTAGAGGCCCAACCCGGTTCCCGGTGTGCGCGCCGCGACCGGGCCGGGCGCGCGATGGAAGCGCTTGAAGATTTGCTTCAACTCCGTCTTCGGAATGCCGGCCCCCTCGTCGTGCACCCGCAGCGACACGTATTTGCCCTCGTCCGCGACCATTCCGACGTTTACTTTTACCTCGTTGCCGGAGTACTTCACGGCATTGTCGACGAGGTTTGAAATGGCGGCTTGCACCTCATCCAAGTCGGCTAGAACCGTCACCGGAGAGCCGGCAGTATAGGTGAGCGCCTCGGGCGGAAGATGATATAGGGTCCGGGCCCGGGCCACGCAGTCCTCGACAATTCCGCCCAGATCGATGCGCGAGAGATTAGGCCGCCCTTTCGCCGAGCCGATGCGCCCCGTGCGCAGGATCTGGTCGATGGTGGCCAGCAAGCGGTCGCTATCCTCCAGCATGATGCGGTAAAACTCCTGACGCTTGGCATCCTCCACAGGCCGCGTCTGCAGGGTCTGGAGGTAGAGCCGGATGGAGGCGACGGGAGTCTTCAGTTCATGCGTTACCGCGTTGATAAAGGCATCGTGCTGTTCGTTGCGCCGGATTTCTCGAACCAGGAAGAACGTGTTCAGGATGACGCCCGCGATGAGCATGGCCAACAACAGCACGCCCAGGACCAGGAGAATGCCCGTCCGCCAACTCAGCAGGACCCAGCCCACGTAGAGAAGAAGAATGACCGAGATCAGGCCGACGCTGAGAGCTATGAAAAGTCCAATCGACTTTCTTCGGCTAACGACCACCATTCTCTTAGCTTACGTCATGCGGGCCGATTGAGGCTCGCAGGGTGGCGGGACATTCATGGTCATGGCATGGCAGTGGTCTGAGACCTAAAACACGGCGACATGAGTTATTGCGCATCGGTGGAGCGGGCTTTAGCCTGCGACGCGTGCTTCAGCACCCGTGTAGAGGCGGAGGCTGAAGCCCCCGTTGCAGGCCGAAGCCCGCTCCACGTTGGCTGCCCGCCCGCCGCCATTCGCATGTAATTCTGTCGTCGTGTTTAGTATTTGAAATGTGTAATCTTACAGGTATTGGGCGAGATGTAACGCTAGTGGAGCGGAGGTGCACCGATGAGGGAAGATTACACGATCCAAAGAATCAGACGGAGGGTGATGCTGCTCCTGGCATTGACCTTGGCGGCCGTGTTCGTGATTGTCGCGATCAATAAAGCCACCGCGCAAAGACCCGCGGAAGCGCTTGACAAATATCAATGGCTCGAAGACGTTTCGGGTAAACGATCGCTGGATTGGGTGAGGGCGGAGAACCAACGTTCCGCGAAGGTGCTGGAGAGCGATCCGCGTTTTGCCGGGTTGGAGGAGACGGCGCTCAAGATCCTGGAGTCTCCGGACCGGTTGGCGGAGCCCTGGATTAACGGGGGTGATGTTTACAACACTTGGCAGGACGCCCAACACGTGCGAGGGATTCTACGCCGCACTTCGGTTGCCGACTACCTTGTCGCGCAGCCGCATTGGCAAACCGTGCTGGATTACGATGCGCTGGCGAAACAGGACAACCAGAGGTGGGTCGAGAAGGGGCTCGAATGCCTCTATCCGGGAAACGAACTGTGCCTCGCCGGGCTCTCGGCAGGCGGTGAAGATGCAGTCGCCTTGCGCGAATTCAACCTGAAAACCGGCAAGTTCGTCGAGGGCGGCTTTGTACTGCCCCGGTCCAAGCAGGAGGTGGGCTGGGTGGACAAAGATACGTTGCTGGTATCGCGGGACTGGGGCTCCGGCAGCATGACCAAGTCCGGGTACCCCTTTGTGGTGAAGCTCTGGAAACGGGGCCAGCCGTTAGAACAGGCCAAGGAGGTCTTCCGTGGCGCAGAGACCGACGAGGACGGCGCGGCAGCGAGAACGCTTCACGACGGCGACGGGCATCGGTTCACGGCTGCGATTCGAAGGATGACCTTCTTCGAAAGAAGGTGGTCGCTGCTCACGCCTGCGGGCCCGAAACCGGTCGCATTGCCGGGCAAGGCGCGCATCAACGGGTTGGTCTCAGGCCAGATCATCGTCACGATCAACGAAGATTGGAAGCCGGAGGGCCTGGATGCAAAGCATGACACGAAGTTTGTCATGGGCTCGATCCTGTCCCTGAATCTGGAGGCCGTGGAAAAGGACCCGCTTCATCTGAAGCCGAGCGTTGTGTTCGCTCCAACGGCGAAGGAATTCGCCGATAGTGTGGACACAACCAAGAATCGCGTGCTCCTTACCACGCTCGAGAACGTACAGGGGCGCGCGTACGTATACGCCCTCGGGCCCCAGGGCGCCTGGACGCGGCAGAAACTCGCGGTGCCCGATAACCGGACCGTAAGTATCGCGACCACCAACTGGTCCGACAATCAGTTCTTTCTGGAAACCACGGGGTTTCTGACACCCTCCTCGCTATGGCTCGGCGACGCCGCGGCGAATACGTTGAAGGAAGTCAAAACGCTGCCGCCCAAGTTTGACGCGTCGGGAATGACCGTGGAGCAGTTGGAGACTGTCTCCAAAGATGGAACGAAGGTGCCCTACTTCGTGGTGCGGCGCAAGGACCTTCGATACGATGGCGCAAACCCTACGCTTCTGACGGCCTACGGCGGCTTTCAGCTTTCACAAACGCCGTATTACCTGGACCGGGTGGGCAAGCTTTGGCTGGAGCGTGGCGGGGTATTTGTCCTGGCGAATATTCGCGGAGGCGGGGAGTTTGGTCCCGCGTGGCACGAAGCAGGACTGAAGACCCACCGCCAGCGTATTTATGACGACTTCGCCGCCGTGGGCCGGGACCTGGTGACGCGCCGGATCACCTCACCGCGGCGGTTGGGCATGGTGGGCGGATCGAACGGCGGCTTGCTGGTGGGTGTGGAGATGACCCAGCATCCCGAGATGTGGAATGCGGTTGTGATTCAGGTCCCCTTGCTCGACATGTTGCGTTTTGAGCAGATTGCCGCAGGTGCATCGTGGGTGGGCGAGTATGGCTCGGTGAAGAACCCGGAGGAGCGCGCGTTTCTGGCGTCGATCTCTCCGTATCATCAGCTCAGGCCGGATGTGAACTATCCCGAGCCGCTGATTTTTACGACGACCAAAGACGATCGTGTCGGTCCCGTACATGCGCGAAAATTCGCCGCGAAAATGGAAGAGTTCAAGAAACCCTTCTACTATGAAGAGATCATCGAAGGCGGTCACGCGGCTGGCGCTGAAACTTGAAAGAGAAGGCGAGGACCCAAGCCGTTGAGTACATCTATCTCACGCGAAAGCTTATGGATTAGGCGCTAATTCCGCCGTGCAGGCACGAATCCTTCAGCTGAAGCTGAGTTCCACCGAGCCGACCGGGCCGAAGTCCGCGGTAATTCGATCGCCTCGCTCCGCCATGTAGACCACCGTGGTCACGCCTGTGGTTACATACTGGCCCGCCTTTAGGCCCAGCCCGGCCGCCGCCAGGCTGCTGACCAGCCACTCCATCGCGTTTAACGGATGCCCGAGAACGTTGGCGCCGGAACCCTCGCGCTCCAGGCGGCCGTTCACGATGACTCGGGTTGGTTGCGCGGCCAAGTCGAGTTCGCGCCACTTCGTAAGGAGCGCGCCTTTGACCCACGCGGCGTTGCAGGCGTTGTCGGCGATCAGCGACGGGGCGCCGATGGTGGTCCAGTCGTCGAAGCGGCTGTCCACGATTTCGATGGCCGGGATCACGCCTTCGATGGCGTCCGCGATTTCGTCACGCGTGTGCGGTGCAGGCGGCAGGTCGCGGGCCATGCGGAATGCGAACTCGGCCTCGATCACTCGCATGAAGAAGTCGCCAGTGTCCAGGTGTGCGGGGCTCTCGTGGCAGAAGCGCGATAGCAGGCGGCCGCGGAAGGGGCCATCGACATTCAGTTGCCGCTGCGCGGTCACGTTGGTGCAGGCGATCTTGTAGCCGATGATCGAGCCGCCGTAGTGGTCGAGGTAGCGCTCGATCAAGCCGTCCTGGACCGCGTAGGCTTGTTCGGGCGATTGGGGGCGGACGGATTGCGGGAGTGCGGCCAGGCGCCGACGCACAATTCTCGCGTCGGCTAGCAGTTGGGCGGCGGTTTGAGAGGCGGGAGATGGGGTCACAGTTGTCTATTGTGCCTGATTCAGGTTCAGCGAGGTAATTCGCCGGGCACGCTAAACTCGGTATTGAAAAAGGCAGGGCTCAAGAAATGAAATATGCGGTGGTGTTTGAGAAGGCGGCACACAATTGGGCTGCCTACGTTCCGGACCTTCCCGGATGCGTAGCCACGGCGTCGACGCTCGAAGGCGCCCGCCTGATGATCGCGGAGGCGATTCAGTTTCACCTCGAGGGCTTGCGTCTACGCGGAGAACCAGTGCCTGAGCCGACCAGCATCGCAGAGACGGTGGAAATCCAGGCCGCTTGAAGCCACAGGCTGAAGCCTGTGCTACCATCCATCGCGATATAATCTTGTGCCATGGGTCCTTCTTCTTTGCTCGACCGTAACCGGCGGCAGTTTCTGCGATATTTGGCCGCTAGTCCGCTGGTAACTCCGGCGATTTCGAAGCTTCTGGCGCAGGGGGCGGTTCCGAATCTCGCCAGCGCCAAGGATGCCGTCAACGTCATGGAGTTCGAGCCGCTGGCGCACGCCAAGCTTCCGCCGGCGCACTGGGGTTACATGGCCAGCGGCGTGGACGACGACGCCACACTGCGCGCGAATCGAGCGGGATTTCAGAAGATTCAGATCAAGCCGCGGCGGCTGGTGGATGTTTCGAAGTTTGACCTGAGCGCCACGTTATTCGGCACCACTTGGGAGACGCCCATCTTCGTTTGCCCGGTGGGCGGGCAGATGATGTTTCACCCCGACGGCGAACTCGCCGTGGCGCGAGCCGCCAAGGCTAAAAAGATGATTCAGGTGTTGTCCACGCAAACGACGTATTCGGTGGAGGACGTGGGCAAGGCGCTGGGCCGCCCGCCGTGGTATCAGCTCTACATGCCGGCCAAGTGGGAACACACCGAAAAACTGATCAAGCGCGTGGAGGACGCGGGGTGCCAGGCGGTGCTGTGGACCGTGGACAATCTGGGCGGGCGCAATCTCGAAACCGCAACCCGGCAGCGATTGCTGGACACGCGGAATTGCGTTTCGTGCCACGTCAAAGGCGTAGGTCAGCCGATTCATCGCCCCATGTTCGACGGGATCGAAGGCGGCAACCCTTCGCAAGCCACTTGGGATTACATCGATCGCTTGAAGAAGCTGACCAAGATGAAGGTGTTGATCAAGGGCATCGATACTGGTGAGGATGCTCGCGCGGCGGTGGAGCACGGCATCGACGGCATCCTGCTCTCGAATCACGGCGGGCGCGCGACGGAGACTCTGCGCGCGACCATCGAGGCTTTGCCGGAGGTTGTGGATTCGGTGAATGGGCGCGTGCCGGTGCTGGTGGACGGCGGGTTCCGGCGGGGGACCGATATCTACAAGGCGCTCGCGCTGGGGGCGACGGCTGTGGGCATGGGCCGGCCTTACATCTGGGGGCTGGCTTCGTTCGGGCAGGAAGGAGTCGAGCGGGTGCTGGACATCCTGCGGGCCGAGCTCACGCTGATCATGCGGCAGGCGGGGACGCCTTCCATCAAGCAGATTACTCGCGCGTCGGTGATTGTGAATCGGGGCTAGGCGAATTCGCCGGCGCGTTCATGATCCAGACGTTCGTGCTGAGGTCCACCAGCTCGAGCACGATTCGGCCTTCCACGGCCGCGGGGTGATTCCACAGCGGGTCCATGCTGGGCACACGCGGCTCTTTGAATCTATATACGTTAAATGGCTGGCCGGTGGGTCGTTTGGTGGATGGGTCCAGGCGCTGGGCGTCAAGCCAGTTCAGGTTGCCTTCGCCGTGTTGGTTCAACAGGTACAGGAAGTTTTCATCCGGCGACCAGAAGGCCATCTGAAATTGATCTGAAGGCGCGGTGACATGGACCCAATCGCTTTCGGAAAGCGGGCCGGCTCCTACGCGCGCCACGGCGGTGCGAAATTCGTGGTCTCCCGTTTTTTCGACAAAGCTGATCCAGTCTCCGCTCGGAGATAATTCCGGGCCGAAGAAATGATGGCTGAGGCTTTCGAGAATCGTGCGCGACTTGCCGGTGCTGAGATCGACGAGATCGATTCGATTGCCCGGGACGTTGCCCGGGTCGTTACCGGGTTCAGCGTCGGTCCATACCAACAAGGATTTCCCGTCCCGGGATAGGCCGCGCGGAATGCCGCAGCGATCACAGATGCTCTGAGTCCACCAGGACCTCCATCCCCGCACGCCTCGTGCCGACACATCGACGGCGCCGGGCGGTCCCGCGCCGAACAGGTAGCGGGAGCCGTCGGCGCTGAGAACGCCGTAAAACGAATTCGAGGATGGGCCGACGGTGGTTTCTCTTCCGCTGGTCAGATCCTTGAGGACCAAGCGAAATGTCCCGCTCTGATCCGCGCTATAAAGCAGCGTTCGTCCGTCGGCGGTTAGCGACGCGCTGCCTTTCTGGGCATCGGTAGACGTCAGGCGGTAGGGCTCACCTGTGGCGCGCGCCTGGTTGACATCCACGGGGAGGCTCCACAGGTTCAACACGCCCTTGGTGCGTTGAAACACCAGGTGTCCGGCGCTGTAGACGGCTCTGGAGTCGCCCTCATTGTCGTTGGTAACGGGCGCGGGTGGAGTGGCGAGACCGCGCCGGTCCTCGGGCAGCTGGAAGCGGTAAAGAGTGATTCGATCGCCTCGTTTTCCCTCGAAGACTAGCATGTCGCCGGGAAGCCAGGCTTGCGCGTACGCCTCGGAAAATCCGTGTTGCCTCAGCGCGGCGAGGAGGCCGGTATTCACCGGCGGCCCTCCCGCCATGCGTGTCACCCACCACTCGAGCTCGTCGTCTTGCGTGGCTCTGCCGGTGAACAGGATCTCCTGTCCGTCGGGCGACCACTTGGGCGCGTAGCTATTCGAAAAACCGTCCAGCAGGGGCCGGGTGGCCTTCGGGTTCGGCCCGGTGGAAATATCGGCAAGTTTCAGCAGGGCGAGGCGGCCGCTCCGGTCCGAAAAGAGCAGCGTTCGTCCGTCGGGCGACATCTCCGGGGACACCGCTCCGTTTACTACCAATTCAGCGGCACCTCCCGATGCTGGGACGCGATAGATTCCTTGGGGCTCGCGGAGAGAACTAAAGTAGATGGTCCGCCCGTCGGCGGAGAAGACCGGATCGTAGTCGCGCGCGGGATCATCCGTCAGGCGGACTGCGGAGGCTTCGTTGTCGACGGCTTGCATCCAGATGTCAAGGTTTCCGGTGCTGGCACGGTCCGAGGCGTAGACCACGAACTTGCCGTCTCTAGACAGGCTGGGCGAGTTGGTTTCGCCACCATCGTGGGTGAGTTGCCGATAGCCTAACGGATCGGGCGCGGGCTGGCCTGTTCCGCCGCAGCGCGTGGACAGAACAGCAGCGCAGATCGCGAAGAACGTCTCGCACCATCGACCCATGTGCGACTATCGGCTGCTGTGAAGACTAAGTGTAGTGGTCGGGCAGGCGTGCGAGTGCAACTCGCGTGCTTCCGGCGCGGACGAGGGCGTCAGCCCGACCTAGACCGGCGCGGCTTCCAGGATGTCCACCGCTACATGGCCGAACTTTTCGAAGTTCTTGCGGAAGCGGACGCTTAGGGCCTCGGCAGCCTTGTCGTACGCGGCCTTATCCTTCCACTGGCCGCGTGCGTCCAACACTTCGGCGGGAACACCGGGCACTTCTTTGGGAACTCCTACCCGGAATACCGGATGGGGCTCAACCGCCACTTTGTCGAGCTGTCCGGCTACCGCGGCGTTGACCATGGCCCGCGTGTATTTCAGGCTCATGCGCTCGCCTACGCCGTACGGTCCGCCTACCCAGCCGGTGTTGACCAGGTAGCAGGTCACGTTGTGCTTGGCCATTTTCTCGCCCAGCATCTTGGCGTACACCTGGGGATGGCGCGGCAGGAACGGCGCGCCGAAACAGGCGCTAAACGTGGCTCCGGGCTCTTTGCCCAGGCCGCGCTCAGTGCCCGCCAGCTTGGCGGTGTAGCCGCTAAGGAAGTGATACATGGCCTGCTCGGAAGTCAGGCGTGAGATCGGAGGCAGCACGCCGAAGGCGTCCGCCGTCAGGAACATCACGTGGGTCGGATGGCCGCCCACGCCCGGGATCACGGCGTTTTCGATGAAATTGGCACGGTACGCCGCGCGGGTGTTTTCCGTGAGCTGGTCGGAATCGAAATCCAGCAGGCGGGTGTCCGGGTCCATCATGACGTTTTCGAGCACTGTGCCGAAGCGGATGGCGTTCCAGATCTGCGGCTCCTTTTCCTGCGACAGGTGGATGCATTTGGCGTAGCAGCCGCCCTCGAAGTTGAACACGCCGTGATCGCTCCAGCCGTGCTCGTCGTCGCCGATCAAGCGGCGGGTGGGGTCTGCCGAGAGCGTGGTCTTGCCGGTGCCGGAAAGCCCAAAGAACAGCGCCACGCGGCCCCAATCATCCACGTTGGAGGAGCAGTGCATGGGGAAGATGTTCTTGAAGGGCAGCAGATGATTGAGGATTCCGAAAATGCTCTTCTTCATTTCACCGGCGTACTCGGTGCCGGCGATGATGACGCACTTTTTGGCGAAGTTGACCACGATGCAGGTCTGGGAGTTGGTGCCGTCCTTCTCCGGGTCGGCGTAGAACGTCGGTGCAAAGAAGACGGTGAATTCGGGGATGTGGTCTTCGGTGTGCAGGGGGTCGGGGCGGACAAACAACTGGCGGGCGAACAGGTTGTGCCAGGCGCGCTGGGTGATGCAGCGGATGGGCATGGTAGTGGAAGGCTCGGCGCCGGCGAAACAATCCTGCACGAAGACATCTTGCCCTTGCCAGAACTTGAGCATGCGGGCGTAGATGCCGTCGAACTGGGCTTCGGTCATGGGCTGATTCACGGGACCCCAGTCCACGGTGTTCTCGGTGTTGGCTTCGCGGACGATGTACTTGTCCTTGGGCGAGCGTCCGGTGAACTGGCCGGTGCGGACGACGAAGCCTCCGCCGCTGGCCAGCGAGCCTTCGTGGCGCTGGATGGCCTGCTCGATTAACTGCGCGGTTCCGAGGTTCCAATAAGCGGTCTGAACATTGCGAATTCCATGCTGACCGAGATCGTGGCGACTGGGCCGAACACCTGCATTTTGCATAGGACTTGGGAAATCTCCAATAGGTTAGATGAGTTCATTGGCGCCGTGGTGTTCCTCAAATGAGGTTGCGCCGCGGCACTACGCCGTGAACTTAACAGTTTATCATGTAACGTATGGGATCGCTCGGCCGAATTGCGCGCTGCGCGCTGCTGCTGTTCGCGGCGATTCTGGTGGGCGGGGCCAGTGCGCAGGTGATCGAGTTTGAATCCGGGGGGTTGAAATATAAGACACTTACGCACAACGGCTTCACCATCATGTTCGCGTCGCTGCCGCTGCAGGTGCGGGACTGGGCCATTCTGCAGGTTTCTATCTCTAACGGGTCGCCGGTTTCCTGGACGGTGAAGCCGGAGGATTTCCGGTTCGAGCGCGATGGGCGCGGCATCCAGGCGCTGCCCGCGGGAACGGTAGTCAACATCATGCGGGATCACGCCGGACGCAACGACGTAACCAAGCTGGTGACGGCGTACGAAGCCACGTTGTATGGGAACGCGCAGATTCATTCGACCAACGGGTATGAGGCGCGGCGGCAAAACGCGATGGCGGAGGTCGGGTCAACCAAGCTTAAGGCTGCGGCGGCGGCCTCGGCGATCGCGCTGGGGCAGACCAAGCTGTTGCCGGGGCAGTCGACGGATGGGGCGGTGTTTTACCCGAATAACGGGAAGCCGCTGGGCGCGGGGCAGCTAGTGGTGCATGCCGCGGGCGAGGATTTTGTGTTCCCAGTCGAAGCGGACTCGCGGCCGGCGCGCTGAAGTTCTAAGAATACCTCGGTGCCTTCAGGGACCGCGTGGGTTTTACCCGAAAAAACACTGCGGCAAGAACGGTGGCTTCGTGAGCTTGTGCGGGTGCTCACCGAAACCGCGGTCTCAATCGAGCCCCGCTAAGAGAGGGAGCGGTGTTTCGGGCGGCGCATCTCGACGTCTTGGCCAATACACTCCAATCACTACCCAAGATTTCGGGTAGGCCAGAATGGTGCCTACATAGAAGTGCGTGTCGCGGTCGCTCGCGCAAAGCTGGCCGAGAAACTTCTGGCGCACCTTCTCGCAAGCCTCCGGTTGAGTTGAACCGCCGTTGATACACCTCCAATACAATGCGCCAACTTCCCAATCCTCGATCATCATGCAGTGGCCTTTACAAGCCGGTTCGTCGCACGCAAACACGTATTGGAACTTGAACGGGACTTTCCGAGGCGGCTCCAGCGATGCAGTCCTGTTCTCCCATAGTCTTGCTTGGGCCAGCGCCGCTTTGAAGCCGGGCTTCCAATCGGCCTCGTCTGGTGTAACCACCAAGTCGTGAACTGCCTTCGGCTTGAAAATCCCAAGGGATGTGCGATCTGCTTCCTGCTGAGCGTATAAGTGCTCCATCGACGCAGACTTCTTCGCGAGCGCGAATTTCGCTCGATTCGACCAATCGCCTTTGTTAGTAGGAATTGGTTCTCCGATCAACCGAATCGTGTCGCAGTTCGGACGATAGCTCTCTTTTCTGACATCGCGTCCAGTGTGTTTCCTGACTTCTGCCTCTATCCACTGGTACTTCCGATATTGCTGGCTGTACGGCAGGTCTCTGAAATTTATTGGATACAGGCGGACAAATGTGCCGTCTTCCTGTACCCCAGCCGTACAGACGAGTTCATCGTACTTCGCAGATGGAATGGGGTAGGTCTTGACCGTAATCAACAACCTCATTGCCTTCCCCGATGTGGTCACCGCAGGTGGACAACTCCAAGCCCACTGAGCTTGTTGATGGCGTCTGCCAGATGGCTTCGGTGGCAGGAAGATGGATTCGCCTCATAGCAGAGCAAAGCGGAAGGCGTCGCTCGCATCAGTGACGCGACTTCGGACATCGAACCAGGTTCACGAGGAAGCACGTTATTTCGATAGCTGAGAAATAACCGCTCATACTGTTCTTCCGAAGCGAGCCCCTTTCGATCCGAGCTGGGAATGCCTAGCTGAGGAAAGTGCTTGTATTGCAGCCCCAACCTGCCCGCGAGAGTCGCCAGCGTTCGGCCAGCGAATCCGTAATTGCGGGAAACCGGATTTGACCTAACGTCGATGATGCAACGAATACCATGGCGCAGGAGTCCTGACAGAAAGCCGTCCACGGTTTTTCGCTGATAGCCCGCCGTGTAGACTGCCGTCTGGGCCGGTTTCACCTTTGGTATATCGCTTGGTACGAGGTGCTTCAACTCACTCATGGATGCAAACCATGGATACGTGGAGTAAACGTGCTTCAGCAGATCGTCGGTTTTCAACCGCCCATGGTTCAAGTACACGGATCGAATTGCATCGGAAACCGTCTTATCCAGTTCGCCCATCCAGTTGCGCGCCCGATCCACGAGGCGTCCGAGCCGCCAGTCCTCTCCTAAGGTTTCAACATACCCATTCCGCTTGAGTCCAGCCAGATCCTTGTGAAGTGCGAAGGAATACGGACCAAACTTGTAGGGGACGAAATCGTAGAATCCAGCGATCCTTTTGGAAACCTCTGCTTCGTGCCGCATCAGAAAAAACAATTTGGTGAGCACGAGCGGACTGAGCGGTCGTCCGGCTTCTTGCAGCATCGCCAAAACAGCTTTTTCTCGTGTGAGCACCTTTCAGCATACTCCATCTGCCGCCGCGCATATTGTGCCCTTTGCGAAACTGTACATCGCGTGTGAATAAGGATGATAGATAGCTCCGAGCCCCAAGCGACGTGTGGCGACGGCCGGAAGAGGAATCGAAGGCACGGTCCATCCCCACTCTGCAACGGTTGTTACCGCACGTGCGCGGCGAGTCCGTTCAGCACAAGCTCCGTGCCGGGCTCGCCGAACTGGGTTCTCACGTAGGCCAGCGCTACGGTTTTGCCCAAAGCTGGGGAGAACGCCGCGCTGGCGATTTCGCCGGCGTCGGTCTCGCCGGATTTTAGCTTCACCCCGGGGTCCGGCGGCTGGTCGGTGTCGATTTCCAGGCGCCGCAAGCCGCGGTGGATTTGGGCGCGGCTGCGGACCCGTTCGACGATCTCCTGGCCCAGATAACAACCCTTGGTGAAGTGCACGGCCTGGAGCTGGCCGGTTTCCTGCACCAGGTAGCGCTCGGTGATCTCCTCGCCGTAGCGGGGGCGTCCATTCTCAATGCGGACGGTGCGGACGTCTTGCGGCTGCGCTTCGGGAATGCCCGCGGCCGCCAGTTGCGCTTCCAAAAGCTCCTTGGATGCGGCGTTGGCGATCAGGAAGAAACCGCTGCCGCCCGCCGTGTTCAGCCGCGCAACCGTCAGACCAATCGAGTCTCCGCCCCCGCCCCAATCCCCGTCCCACAAAACGTTCCCTCCCGGCAGCGCCGGGGCGGGTGCGCCCAGACGCTCGATCACGGATTGCGCTTGCGGACCTTCGACGGCGATCACCGCGGTTCGATCCGTCACATCTTCCAGCGTGACATCGTCGGCGATGATGTAGCGGTCCAGATGTTCGAAGACTTTGGTGCGCGTCTCGGGCTCGGTGTCGAGCAGAATGTGGTCCGCGAAACACAGAATGTTGGCGTCGGCCAGGATGCGCCCCTGCGCGTTCAAGAAGAACGCGTAGCAACCGTCGCCGGGCGCCAGTTGCTCGATATTGTTGGTGGTCATGGCGTGGAGCAGGCGCACGCGATCGTCGCCCCGCACCACAATCCGGCCCCGGTCGGACGCGTCCCGCCAAGCCGCGGCCTCGCGCAAGGCCGTGTATCCTTTGGTCAAAGGCGAACGGGCATATTTCGGCGCAGGCGGCGCCTTACGCGGGCTGGTGTCATCCGGATTCTTGGGCGGATTCACGTGCGGACTCACAGGCAGACTCACGGGAGGGAAATGTACCTCAAAACCTCGGAAATCCCGACGATCAAGGCGGCCGTGATCAATGCTCCGGTCAGCAAGCGCTGCTTTCCCCGATACCTCACGACCACCCCGAATACATGTAAAGCCAACAGAATCTTCACGCCGAACCATGCATAATAGTGCGGCGGCAGCGCGGGTTTGCTCAGAATATTGACAAGGCCGGAAACCAGGATTGCTCCGATGGCGCCATACCCCCAAGGTTTAAACGCCGGGATCAGGTCATGGGCGACGACGCGGGCGTAAAAGATACCGCCTACCAAGATGATGACGCCGGAGAAGTGCAACCATCGGAATACCGCGGCCACGGCGTCCATAAATCGAGTATAGCGTTCGGGGCGTTGGGGCTCGCGATGTAGAAAGATCTTAAGCTAAAAAGGATCCAGGCGAGTTGCTCATGGAAGAATCGATCCCAACGACATACGTGCTCAAGCGGGAGTCCGACCGATGGGTGTTCGTGCCGTCGGCGGCGTTCGTCAACTTGATGGTGGGCGCTTTCGGCGCAGGGAGCTTGTTTCTGATTTACCTCTCCACACTATTCTTCCGGCGAGGTTTTTCCGGCGTGCCGAACACCTCCGCGACCGTGTGGTTCGGCGTCGCCTTCTTGGCCGTTGCCGGCTTCAGCGCCAGCCTGGCAATTCGCGCCTGGCGCACCCGCCGAACTCCGCTTAGCGTCGACCTTGGAGGCCGGGTGAGTTACGGCAAACGGGAACTATGCGCCGCCGGGACCGTTCAAGCCGTGAGGATCACCCCGCCGGGCGGTCGCGAAGCGATCGAATGCGAAGTCTGCCTGGAGGTGGCCGGAGGAAAGCTGGTGTCGATGCCATCCCAGTACTTCGCCGGATTCAATAGGCGCGCGCACGCCCGTCCGTTCGCCGCGGACCTGGCGAAGGCGTTGGGAGTACGCGTTAGACCATTTTCTGAGATAATATAGACCAGCTCTGGCGATCCGGCTGCAAGCAAGAGATGGCGAAGGCCTATTCTGACGATCTACGACGGAAGTTGTTGGAGGCGCATCAGCAGGGGGAAGAGAGCCTGGAAGAGTTA
>DATNJC010000124.1:0-100278 GCA_035604115.1 Bryobacteraceae bacterium
TCTAGGAACGCCCGGATCTGCTCCAGGCTCAACTTCTCTGAGGACTTCATGCGGATGATCAATCCCCAGCATGCCCTTCAGGCTCATCTTGTGTGAGAAACGAACCCCCGCTTCAGGCTCATCTTGCATGAGACAAGACTCGCTGTGGAAGAAAGCCGGGCTGTAAGTTAGACTGGTAGATGCACGGCGGCTGTAGCTCAGTTGGTAGTAGCGCCAGATTGTGGTTCTGGATGTCGTGGGTTCAAATCCCACCAGCCGCCCCAAGTCTCTCCTTGCGTTCTCAACAGCGTATGCCAGCCGCATCGGCGTATAATAAAACATATGCAACACCAAATGTTCGTAGCACTGGAGAACTACATCGGGGCGAAGCACAAAGAAGTTACTTGTGTTCACGTCAACGAAAACAAATTTGAGATTCGCTATCAGGGCCAGAAGGTGATCGTTCGCTACGATCCATCTCAATACATATTTTTCGATGGTCTCTATGGGAATCCAGCCGGATACTTCTCGTTCGACCGATCATCCGATGGGATATTCAGTCTGGTTCTCAAGAGCAGACAGCCCATGGACGTGGTGACCGCAGCAGATCATCTCGTTACTCTGACGATGACAACATCCGCCAAACCCGTTCTCGCGTAATCAGCTCGACGGGACTCGCAGCGCACGTCGGGCAATATCGGGCAAGATGCGCTGGCAGCGGTGGCATCTGTGGCAAATCCGGGAACGGATCATGTATAACTTACAGATTCCAGTCGCTCCATCGTAGACCAAATCTCATCAGCCGCCCACAAGTTCAAGTTCGCCGATACTTCTCACCTTTGTTCCGGTCGACCAGATGAAACATCCAGCATCCTACCTGCGCTATCCTTGTCATAAGTGGCTAGCAAAACGCCCAAGCGGGTGCTGATTGAGAAGGTCGTCGATGAGACTTTCCTCCTGAAACGCCCACGGCAGGGCGCAACCTTGAAAGAAGAAGTGTGGCAAACAGACACCGGCGAGGTCGTGAAGTACAGCCTCGCATACATCAACCCCGGGATCTGTGGAACCGACAATGGTAGAGTGCTGGGTTACGACAATAGCCACGATCATCACCATCGTCATTTCATGGGGCGGACAGAACCTTTCGAGTTCCAGGGCTATCGTGCATTGGCCGATCAGTTTTACAGGGAAGTGCAAGAACTGTGGAGGAAAGAAGATGAAGAGCGTCGCTAAGAAGATCGGCAGAGTCAAAGTGACCACCGGACCGGTTGAGGGGTTCATCAGGCGATCCTTGGAACGCGCTCGAAAGCTGGACCGGCGAGAGAAACTGCTTCCCGAGATCACGATGACCTTTGAGGACCCGGCCGATCTGATGCGGGCGCTTTCGGTCGAACGGGTCCGAGTCATCCGCGCCGTTCGAAGCAAGCCAACGCCGCTTTCGGATCTCGCTGTTCTCCTCAAACGGGATCGTACGGCGGTGAAAAGGGACGTGAACGTTCTCGAATCGCTCGGGCTGGTCCGGACTCATGAAGAACCTAATCCTGGCCACGGCCGGCGCAAGGTCGTGGAGCCTGTCGCTGCGAAGTACCAGCTCGTGGCGACGATTTAATCAACGCACCTGATTTAATCAACGCACCTACGGAAGGTTCGGCGTGGATCCCGAATTACGTTTGGATTAGTCCCCGGACGCCGTAGATCCCGGTCACTGGTTGACCGTTGATGGTGAAGTGATTGTGTCCGTGCCGGATGGTCACGCGGCCGGTATGTACGCCGTGCAGATGCGTGCTGCGGGACTGGCATTCATTGCATGAGATCTCGGTATCGCTCCGCGCGAAGACAGTCGCCACCAGCGAAACATGTCCCCAGCCATGGCTGACGATCAGGTCGAGTTCCTGGACCTCGCTCAACTGATGGCGCGTCTCGGTGTGCGCCGGGATCGCGGGGATGAAAAATTCGGCCGTGGGATAGTGAACGCGCTGGTTGTGCTGAAAGTACGTCCCCACGTAACCATTGCAATCGACGCCGATGTAGCGGTCGGCGAAGGTCTGCAGGTCGCTCACGCTTTGCCGCTGCAAGGCGGCGGGCTGAGTTGCGATCCACAGGCTGGCCAGCCGCAGGACATCGCGGATTTCTTCCGGCGCTCCCTTGCCGTCCAGCACCCGGAAGATGGTGCCCATGGTGGTTTGCAAAGGCGGACTCACCAGGATTTCGATGTGGTTGTGGTCGCCATTCAAGAGCCGTCCGATGTGATGGCCGGGCGAGCGGACCCAACTTTCCAACTCGCTCCGGATCAGGGAGCGGATCGCCTGGTACCCAGCCTCGCTGGCGTTGGCGTACTCGGTGATCGGGACGCGTACGTCGGGCCCGGTCACCAACCCTCCAGGGGAGCCATTCGACGCCGACACGTCCAACGTCGGCACCGTCAAGTGAAGATAGTTATCGACCCATTCCTCGGGAGTCGCCATCAGTATTTGTATCGGTGGTTTGGCTGGAAGACATAAGGCGACCGCCTGAAGCGCGGCCTGGGGGTACTGGTCTACCTTAATGAACCTGATATAATCGAAGTTTCCTATGCCGACTGCCGCGCCGCCTCAACCCACCCCGGCTGCGATCGCCGCCAAGAAGATTATCTTGTTGACCCCGCGAGGTTTCTGCGCTGGGGTCGTGCGGGCCATCGACGTGGTCAAGATCGCCTTAGACTTGTACGGCGCGCCGATTTACGTGCGCAAAGAGATCGTCCACAACCGCCATGTGGTTGAGGATCTCCGCACGGCCGGCGCCATTTTCGTCGAGGAATTGGACGAAGTCCCCTCGGGTGCCCGCGTGATTTTCAGCGCGCACGGCGTCTCCCCGGCGGTCCGCAAGGACGCCAAGGAGCGCGAGCTGCAAGTGATCGACGCCACCTGCCCGCTGGTGACTAAGGTCCATCTGGAAGCGGTCAAGTTCGCGCGCAAAGGTTACACCATCGTGCTGATCGGCCACAAGGATCACGACGAAGTGATCGGCACGCTGGGCGAAGCCCCGCAATCGACGGTGCTGGTGTCCACGCCCGCGGACGTGGATCGCCTGGAAGTGCAAGACCCCGAACGGGTTTCCTTCATCACCCAGACCACCCTGAGCCTGGACGAAACGCGCGAGATCGTGGAGCGTCTCAAAGAAAGGTTCCCCAAGATTCAGGGGCCGGCGGCGCAGGACATTTGTTACGCTACGGAAAACCGGCAGTTGGCGGTGAAGGCCGTGGCTCCGTTGTGCGAGTTGCTTTTAGTGGTTGGGTCGCAGAACAGCTCGAATTCGCGCCGCTTGGTTGAGGTTTGCCAGAAGAGCGGTGTGCCGGCTTATTTGATCGACGATCTGAAGGAAGTGCGGCCGGAGTGGCTGGAAGGTGTCAACACCGTGTCCGTGACCGCCGGGGCGTCGGCTCCGGAGAACCTGGTGGAAGAATTGATCGAGTCTTTGCGTGAAGCCGGTTACCTGGCGCTCGAAGAAATGGAAATTAAAGAAGAAGACGTACGTTTTAACCTGCCCACCGAGCTCGCTCGTGTGCAGGCCAAACGCCTATGAGTCCTAGTCTTCAAGTCGCGGATTCGCTATTGATCTCGGCGTCCGGGACCTTGCGCCGCGCGGCGGATTACCTGCTCTCGCGGCAAGTCCCGGAGGGCTACTGGTGGGGCGATCTGACGGCCGACACCACGCTGGAGTCCGATTTCATATTGCTCGAATTGTGGCGCCATCCGCCCGTGAACGGGGTTTGGAATCCATCCTCACGTCCGTTGATCGATAAAGCCGTGCGCTCGATTCTGGCGCGGCAACTGCCCGACGGCGGATTCAGCATTTATGAGAAGGGCCCCTCCGAAGTCAGCGCGTCGATCAAAGCCTACACGGCGTTAAAGCTATCGGGGCTGGCGCATGACGACGCGAATCTGGCGCGGCTTCGGGAACGCATTCTGGCGCTGGGCGGGTTGCAGTCGGCTAACAGTTACGTCAAGGTCAACCTGAGCTTGTTCGGATTGTATCCGCGGGAACACACGCCGTCGATTCCTCCAGAGATTTCGCTGCTGGGAAACTTGGTCTACGAAATGTCTTCGTGGACCCGCGCCATCGTCACGCCGCTGTCGATTTTGCATGCCATGAACCCGCAGCGCCCGGTGCCGCAGGGGTTCGAACTGAATGAATTGTTCCTGCCGGGCGCGCCGCTGACCTTCCCCAACAACGAAGGATTCTTCAGCTGGCGCAATTTCTTCCTCAAAGCCGACAAGGTTCTGAAATTCTGGGACCGGCTGGGGACCAGGGCCAGGGCTTCGCGGGGCTTGCGGCAGCGGGCGATCCGGCGGGCCGAGCAATGGATCTTGGCGCGCACCCGCTATTCCGGCGGCTTGGGCGCGATCTACCCGTCCATGATGTACGTCATCATGGCGCTGGACCTGCTGGGTTATCCCGAAGATCATCCCGACGTGCAGGAAGCCGTCAACCAGTTCATGAACTTGCTGGTCGACGATCAGCGCGGGTTCTTCTTCCAGCCCTGTTTTTCGCCGGTGTGGGACACGGGCATCGTGGCTTATGCCTTGGGCGAGTCCGGAATGGCGCCGGCCGAGTCGTTGAAGCGCTCGGCGGACTGGTTGCTGACGAAGGAAGTCCGCAAGAAGGGCGACTGGAGCGTCAAGCGGCCGGGCGTGGAACCGTCGGGTTGGTACTTCGAGTTCGCCAACGAGTTTTATCCCGACATCGACGACACCGCACAGGTTCTGTTGGCCCTGGTGCGCGCCGACGCGTCCGATCCAGCGGCCAAGAGCGCGTGCATGAAGCGGGCGGCGGATTGGCTGCTGGCCATGCAGGGCGCCGACGGCGGCTGGGCCGCGTTCGATGTCGATAACAACTGGCATTTCCTAAGCGCGGTACCGTTCGCCGATCACAACGCCATGCTCGATCCCACCTGCCCGGACATCACCGGACGCGTGCTGGAGGCGCTGGCGGCTCTGGGTGTTCCGAACTCGCACGCGGCCGTGCAGCGCGGCGTCGAGTATTTGAAAAAGCACCAGGAAGCCGACGGAAGCTGGTACGGCCGCTGGGGTGTCGATTACATCTACGGCACGTTCCTGGCTCTGCGCGGGCTGCGCGCGTCGGGCGTCGATGACCGTGAATACTACGTTCTGCGTGCAGCAGAATGGTTACGGGCGATTCAGAATGCCGACGGCGGCTGGGGCGAAAGCTGCGCCAGCTACGACAACCAGATCTACACCAACGCGCACAGCACGCCGTCGCAGACCGCGTGGGCGATTCTGGGATTGCTGGCGGCGGGCGACAGCGGCATGAGCGTGCGCAGCGGCATCGAGCACTTGATTGAGACGCAGGCTCCAGACGGAAGCTGGGACGAGGATCTGTCCACCGGCACCGGGTTCCCGCGCGTCTTCTACCTGCAGTACCATCTGTATCGAAATTCGTTTCCGGTGCTGGCTTTGGCCGAGTACCGGAAGACCAAAGGGCGCGCGCACGCGTGAGCCGCCTGACCAGAGGGATGATGTGGAGCGGGCTTCAGCCTGCAACGGAGGCTTCAGCCTCCGCCTGGGCGCGGGCGCTAAAGCGCCCGTTGCAGGCTAAAGCCCGCTCCACGTGTCGAAAAGGAGCATCGAGAACATGAAAGTTCCGCTAACGCAAGTGGCCAGCATGGCGACCTACATCGCCAAGAACAAGCTACGGCCCCGCCCGGAATGGCAGAAGAACCTGGCCGCCGAGGTGGATGAACGGAATCCGTTCCGTATCGTCCACGCGCAGATTCCTTCGGCGCGCGCCACCGGCAAATCGCATCCGATGATCAACAAGCGGTTTCCCTTGGTCATGATGCTCGAACCGTTGCACGCCTGCAATCTGACCTGCACCGGCTGCGGCCGCATCCGCGAATACGAATCCTCCATCCGTGAGCGCCTGACCCTGGAACAATGCCTGCGCGCCGTGGATGAATGCGGAGCGCCCATGGTTTCGATCTGCGGCGGCGAACCGATGCTGTATCCCGAGATCGTCCAACTGTGCCAGGAAATTCTCTCGCGCGGCCGCTACATCCAGCTCTGTACCAACGGCATGTTCCTGGTCAAGAAGCTGAAGGAATTCACGCCGCATCCGGGACTGGTGTTCAACGTCCACCTGGACGGGATGGAGAAGAATCACGACATTGCGGTGGAACGGGAAGGCGTGTTCAAGTCCGCCATCGAAGGTATCCGCGCCGCGAAAGCCGGCGGATTCCGCGTGTTCACCAACACCACCGTGTACCGCGAGACCGACATGCGCGAGATCGAGGAACTGTTCGAGTACCTGGCGCAATTCAAGGTGGACGGCCACACAATTTCCCCGGCGTATGGATATTCCTCGGTGAACGATCAGGAATTGTTCATGACCCGCGACGACATTCATGAAAAGTTCCGCGACATCGACAAGATTGCCAAGCGCTACCCGGTGGTGTCGTCGCCGGTTTATATGGAGTTCCTAAAGGGCGAGCGGGAGATGCCGTGCACGGCATGGGGCAATCCGACCTACAACGTCAAGGGCTGGAAAGGCCCGTGCTACCTGATCACCGACGCGCATTACGACACGTTCGAGGACTTGATGACCCGGACGCCGTGGGACAACTACGGCGCGGGCAACGATCCACGCTGCGACAATTGCATGGTGCATTGCGGGTTTGAGCCATCGTCGGCGTACGGGGTGAACGGGAAGGCCGCCGATCCGTTCAAGACCCTGGCGTGGCTCCTGAGCTAACCGGATTTGAGTAAGCTGGAGTTATGGAAGATCTTCACTTTGAAGTTCCGGCCACCGACGAAGTGGAGGTCGACGCCGAGGAGTTGGCCGCAATCGACCTTGGAATTCAATCCGCGGACGAACACCCTACGGTTGCTCTTGAAGACGCTCGAAAGATGATTCCCGGGTGGATTTCCAAGTTCGAATCTCGGAAGCGGCCCTAGCCGACCTCGAAGCGATCGTTGAATACTCATGGAGCGTGTTCCCGGGCACAGCGGAACGATTCGGTAGCGCGTTGCTTGACTTGGTCGAACTCCTAGGAAGGTTTCCGTACATAGGTAATCGATTCGCAAAGCGGCAGTCAACTCGGCGCTTGGTCTACACACCCATCCTCATCTACTATCGAGTCCACGAAGCTCGCGGGGAAGTGGAGATTCTTCGTTTCCGGCATGCAAAGCGCCAGCCAGCCGTGATATGAGCGGTCTGTGTGTTGAACGCGATGCGCGAGGGAACTTCGAAGAGAGCTTGATTATGGCAGTATCTGGATTGCACGCTAAACCTTCGCGAGAACTTGAGCTCGAATGGCTCTACGCGCGCGCAGACAAAGCCGAGGAAGAAGGCAAACTCAAACTGGCGTTCCAGCTCTACCTAGCCTTGGCTAAGTCCGGACACGAACTTAGTCAACTCTCACTTGGGAGGCTCTACGGCAACGGGAGAGGTGTGAAACGGAGTCCCGCCCGTGCGCTGCGTTGGGAAAAACGAGCCTATCGGCACGGGTACAGTACCGCGGCCCTGAATATTGGAATCGGCTATCGTAACGAAGATGAGCCGAAGCAATCGCTGGCGTGGTTCGAGCGGGCGCTCAAGATGGGGGAAGGCGCGGCGGCCAATTTCGAAATCGGAATGCTTTTGCTCCGAACCGGCGACGTGGCCGGAGCGATTCCTCACTTGGAAGAGGTGATGAAGGTTTCACCGCCGACCTTCGTGAGCGAGGCACAGTGGGAGGAGGCTCACGACATACTAAAGCAGCTCGGCCATGGCATCAACACCCACCACGCCAAGCGCACCGAGCGCAACGGCCGGCTTTCCGATCTTGCCTGGAAGCAGTGGAAAGCAGGCAATGTCCGCTCGGCGATTCGTTCGTTCAAAGCTGCGGCGGAAGGCGGTCATTTCTTTTGCCAAATCAGCCTCGGGAGCTTTTATTACTATGGAACTGGAGTAAAGCGAAACCCCGCCTCAGCCGTGTATTGGTATCGGCGGACCTACCGCCAGCCGATCGATAAAGCCACCTCGGCGTATAGCATCGCGGAGGTTTACCGTGGTCAGAATCAGATAAAGCAAGCCCTGACGTGGTTTGCACGGGCTGGCGCCAACCTGGAGATCGCCAAGATTCAACTCCAAAGAGGCGACCGGTCACGGGCGATCCGGTACTTTAAGAAAGTCTTGACGACCAAAGAGCCTTCCTATGTGAGCGAGGCCGATTGGAAGGAGGCACAACGGGCACTGAAACAGCTCGGCTGAAGCCTTTGCCACGCCCCACCCTGATTACCGGCGCCTCCGGATTCGTCGGCTGGCACGTAGCGCGGGCGCTGATTGCAGCTGGCCACCACCTGCGGGCGCTGGCGCGAGAAACGAAGCGGCTGCGGGAACTGCCCGAGGTTGAGCCGGTGCAGGGCGACCTTCGGGATCGAGCATCCCTGGCCCGCGCGGTCGAAGGCTGTGGCGTGGTGTTTCACGTCGCGGCGGATTACCGGTTGTGGACGCGTGAGCCGGAGGAAATGTACCGGTCTAACGTGGACGGCACGCGGGCGCTGCTCGAAGCCGCGCGGAAGGCGGGGGTGGAGCGGGTGGTGTACACGAGCACCGTGGGCTGCATCGGCCTCCCGGCGGGTGGAGTCGGAGATGAATCGTCGCCGGTCACGTTGGAAGAGATGAGGGGGCCGTACAAGCGCTCCAAGTTCTTGGCGGAGCAAGTCGCATTGGAGTTCGCGGCGGGTGGATTCCCCGTGGTGATCGTGAATCCCACCGCCCCGGTCGGGGATCACGATTTCAAGCCTACGCCCACCGGAAAGATCGTCGTCGATTTTGTGCGGGGCAAGATGCCCGCGTACCTGGACACGGGCTTGAACGTAGTGGATGTGCGGGACGTGGCGCAGGGGCATTTGGCGGCGCTCGAACGCGGGCGGCTCGGGGAACGTTACATTTTAGGTTCGGAGAATCTAACGCTGGAACAGATTTTCTCGCAGCTGGCGTCTATGGCTGGGCGGAAGCCGCCGCGGATTCGAATTCCTTACGCGGTGGCGTACGCGGCTGGCGTGGTCTCGACGGCCGTGGCGAATGTGACCGGAAAAGAGCCGCTGGCGCCGCTCGATGGAGTGCGCATGGCCCGCAAGAAAATGTGGGTGCGGCACGACAAAGCCGCGCGCGAATTGGGATATGCGCCGGGTCCGGCGGCAGGAGCTTTGCGGCGGGCGGTAGACTGGTTCTTATCAAACGGATATTGTTAAACGGCCATGCGGACCTGGCTGGTAGTGGCCGCCGAGGAGCGCGAGTTCGCCGGCATCCTGCGGCGGTTCGGCGCGGCGCGCAGGCTGGCGTGGCCAGAGGCGGCGTTCGCCCGCGAAGTGGAATGGAAGAGGGACCGCTGGTGGCTCATCGCCAACGGCCCAGGGCCTAAACTGGTAGATCAGGCATTAGCAGATCGGGCATCAAAGGTGAAGCACCACGTGCATGGCATCATCAGCACCGGCTTTTGTGGCGCGCTCGATCCGGCGCTGGCGGCCGGAGCCATCGTCGTCTGCGGAGAAACCCCGGTCCGGCCCGCGGCGTCGTTCGTTCAGGGTGAAATTGTCTCCGCCGATCGCGTGACCGTGACCGCGGGGGAGAAGCGGGCGTTGCGCCAGTCCAGCGGCGCGGCGGCTGTGGACATGGAGTTTGCGGAAGTCAAGAGAATCGCGGGAGAGTGGGGGGTGCCGGTGCGGGCCATTCGGGCGGTGTCCGATGTGGCGGCCGAGGACATGCCTCTGGACTTTAACCGTTACCGCGATCGCCAGGGGCGTTTTTCACGCGGGCGCATCGCCCTCGCCGCACTGGCCCGGCCTTTTGTGATACCTGGTTTGCTGCGTTTGGAGCGCAATTGCCGCCTGGCGGCGGATCGACTGGGAGAGTTCTTTGCCGATAGCGAATTCTAGCGCACAGGCGGAGTCCGTTGTGCGCGATGTAGAAGATAGGGAGAGCCAAGCCGCGGCCGAGTCGTCTGCGGTTTCAACGTCTCTGGCTTCCACCATGCGGGCCGCGGTGTATCGGGGATCGCAGCGTGTAGAGGTCGAATCCGTTCCGGTGCCGGAGATCGGAGCGGGCGAAATCCTGGTGCGCGTGGAATCCTGCGGCATCTGCCCAACGGATCTGAAAAAGATCGCTTACGATCTGCTGACGCCGCCGCGCATCTACGGGCATGAGACCGCGGGCGTGGTGGCCCAAGTCGGCGCGGGCGTCGCTCGGTTCGTCCCCGGCGATCGCGTGATCGCCTTCCACCATATCCCCTGCGGCGCGTGTTTCTACTGCCAGCGGAAGCTGTACGCACAGTGCTCGGTGTACAAGAAAACCGGCATCACCGCCGGATTCGAACCGGCCGGGGGCGGCTTCGCGCAGTACGTCCGCGTGATGGACTGGATCGTCGAGCGCGGCGTCGAAATCATCCCGCCCGGCGTCTCCTTCGACCAAGCCTGTTTCGTCGAACCAGTGAACACTTGTCTCAAGGGCATTAAGCAGCTCGACCCGCAACCCGGCGACGTGGTCGCGGTGCTGGGGCAAGGGCCGATCGGGTTGATCTTCACCATGATGGCGGTGCGCTGCGGAGCGCGCGTGGTCGCCACCGACGCCATGGCCAGCCGCCGCGCTCAGGCGCTCAAGTTCGGCGCGGAGCGAGCCCTGCATCCCCGGCAGAGCGAATTTAACGCAGTTGTAAAATCGATGACCGGAGGGCGCGGCGCGGACCTGGTAATTGTTGCCGCATCGGCCCGCGGGATCGTGGAGCAGTCCGTGGCGTGCTCGCGGCCCGGCGCACGGATTCTGCTGTTCGCGCAAACTTCGGATCAGGAGCGAGTCGAAGTGTCCGGCGCCGACATCTGTATGGGAGAGCGCAGTTTACTCGGTTCTTATAGCGCTTGTGTAGACTTACAGAAGGAGTCGGCGGATCTGGTGTTTAGCGGGGCCCTTAGGGTAGAGGAGCTGGTGACCCATCGGTTTCCATTAAATGAAATTCATCTGGGGATCGAACGCGCGTTGCATCCGGATGAAGTATCGTTAAAGATAGTAGTACAGCCCCAGAGGTAGGACTAGGACTTTGAGCGTAAAGAACAAGCGGATGACCGCTGCCGTCCTGTACGGCAAAGAGCAGCTGCGGATCGAAACCGTTGATGTGCCTGAGCTTGGCGCCGGGGACGTGCTGGTGCGCGTGCGCGCCGCGCTGACTTGCGGCACCGACGTCAAGGTGTTCCGGCGCGGGTACCATGCCCGCATGATCCAGCCGCCGGCCCTGTTCGGGCATGAGCTGTCGGGCGATATCGTAGCCATGGGCCCCGAGGTTAAGGGTTTTGAAGTCGGGCAGCGCGTGGTGGCCGCCAATTCGGCTCCCTGCGGCGAGTGCTTCTATTGCCGCCGCGGCCAGGAGAACCTGTGCGACGATCTGCTGTTCAATAACGGAGCATACGCCGAGTACATCCGCATCCCGGCCCGCATCGCCAAGCGCAATATGCTGCGGATTCCCGACCATGTCACCTACCAGGACGCGGCCTTGGTAGAACCGCTGGCGTGTGTGATGCGCGGTTTGGAAGAAAGCGGCGTGCGTCCGGGCGATACGGTAGCCATTATCGGGCTGGGTCCCATCGGAATGATGTTCGTCAGGATGGCGAAAGCCGTGTACCAGGCGCGGGTGATCGCGATCGGACGCCGGCAGACGCAACTGGATCGCGCGGCCCGCATGGGCGCCGATGAGCTGGTGCTGAACGAAGCCGGGACCGACGTGGTCACGCCCGTGCGCAAACTTACCGGCGGACGCGGCGCCGATGTAGTGATCGAGGCGGTGGGACTTCCCGAAGTGTGGCAGTTGGCGGTGAAGCTGCTGCGCCGCGGCGGCGTGGTGAACTTCTTTGGAGGCTGCCCCAGCGGCACCGAAGTGGGCGTCGACACGCACCTGCTGCATTACTCCGAACTGACGCTCAAGGCCAGCTTCCACCATACGCCGGCGCTGATCCGGAAGGCGCTGGAGGTGGTGAGCCGCGGATCGATATCGGCCAAGGATTTCGTCAACCGCGTGGAGCCGCTGGCCAACCTGCGCCAGGTGCTGGAACACCTGATGAGCCACAACGGCCACCTGAAGACGGCGATTATTCCCTAGCTGTGGGAATCAAGCCGCGAAGCCGTGCCGACCGCCGCCTGGTTTGATCACATGGGGTTCCTGCAGCCCACCGCCTTCCTGGCTTCTCCGGAGGCCATGCAGCGCACCTGGAAACCCGCCGAGGCGCTGGACTACACGCGCTGGCTGGCCACGCATCACTACGAGAATTTCCACGTGGTCAGCTTCCTGCTGCCCAAGCGGCTGCATCAGGACTTCTACAACGTCTACTCGTTCTGCCGCTGGGCCGACGATCTGGGCGACGAAATCGGCGACACGGCCGAGAGTTTGCGCCTGCTTTCGTGGTGGCGCCGGGAGCTGGAAGCGGCGTACGCGGGACGGGCGTCGCATCCGGTGTTTGTGGCGCTGGCCGAAACGGTGCAGCGCCACCAGTTGCCCATCACGCCCTTCGACGACTTGATCAAGGCGTTTGAGCAAGATCAAACCGTCACTCGGTACCGCAATTGGGAGGAATTGTTCGAGTACTGCCGCTACTCGGCCAACCCGGTCGGCCGGTTGGTGCTGGGCCTGTGTGGGTATCGCGACGAAGCCCGCCGGCAACTCTCCGACGCCACGTGCACCGCGCTGCAGTTGGCCAACTTCTGGCAGGACGTGGTGATCGATCTGGAGAAAGACCGCATTTATCTTCCGTTGGATTTGTTGGCGGCGCACGGGTATCCAGTGGAAGGCTTAGCCGCAAGGAAGTTCGACCCGCGGTTTCGCGCAGCCATGCGCGAGGCCGTCCAAGTAGCCCGCGATCTGTTCCTGAAAGGACTGCCGCTAGCGGGAATGGTAGACCGCCGCCTGTCCATCGACCTGGAACTGTTCAGCCGCGGCGGGCTCAAGGTGCTGGAGAAGATTGAGGGGCAGGACTACGACGTGCTGGGGGCGCGGCCGTCCATCTCGAAGCTGGAACGCGTGGGACTGCTGCTTGGCGCCGTGCTGCATCGCGCGTTTTCCCGGGCCGCATGAGCGCGCCGGACTTAGCGGACCCCGCTGGTGGCGAACCCACCGTTAGCCTGCAGGAGTCCTACGCCTTCTGCGAAGCCGTAGCGCGCCGCGAAGCCAAAAACTTTTACTACTCGTTCCTGCTGCTCTCGACACCCCAACGCCAAGCCATGTGCGCCATCTACGCGTTCATGCGCTACTGCGACGACCTGAGCGACAGCCAACAAGTGACCGACCGCGCGCCGGCCATCGCACGCTGGCGCGAGGATCTGACGGCAGCGCTGGCAGGCCGGTCGCCTTCTAGTTCCACACCGTCCCATGAGTTGTGGCCCGCCTTCGCCGACGCGGTGGAGCGCTACCGCATCCCGCACCAATATTTCTTCGAAATGATCGACGGCGTCAGCTCCGATCTCGAACCCCGTTCGATGCGCACCTTCGGCGAGCTCTACGACTATTGCTACCACGTAGCCAGCGTGGTCGGCCTGACTATCATTCACATCTTCGGCTTCGACTCACCAGACGCCTTGAAGCTAGCCGAAAAATGCGGCATCGCGTTTCAGCTCACCAACATCCTGCGCGACGTGCGCGAAGACGCCGAACACGATCGCGTGTACCTCCCGCAGGAGGACCTGGAGCGCTTCGGCGTGCCGGCCGATGAGCTGTGCGCCGAGCAGGTCTCCCCGGCCCTGCGCCAACTGCTGGAATTCGAAGCCGCCCGCGCGCGCCAATACTATCGCGAAGCCGCGCCGCTCATCGCGCTGATTCACCCGGGCAGCCGCGCGTCGCTGCGGGCGCTGATCGCGATCTATTCGCGCTTGCTCGACAAGATCGTTGCCGCCCGCTACGAGGTACTCGCCCAGCGCGTGCGTGTGCCCACCTGGCAGAAACTGTGGATCCTAGCGCGCAGCCTGTTGGGTTAACGTGGAGCGGGCTCTTAGCCTGCAACGGAGGCTTCAGCCTCCGCGCGGATCAAGCGACACATCCGAACGGAGACTAAAGTCCCCGTTGCAGGCTAAGAGCCCGCTCCACGTGCGCTCCCTAAAATGTGAACCGAACCTGAGCTTCCAGCCGGCGATTGCTGGCGTTCTCCGAAAAGCCCTCGCCATTGGCCCCTCCCGCCATCTGATTGGCGTGGCCGAACTGCGGCGAGGTGATGTTGCCGATGATCGCACCGGGATTGTTGTGATTGGTCAGGTTGCGCGCCGACATCGAAAACGACAAATTGTACCGGCGCGAGGTGGAAGCGCCGTTCTTGATCTCCGGCCCGAAGGCGATGGTCTTCCGGACGCGCAGGTTGATCGACACCAGCCCCGGACCGCGCCCGAAATTGCGCGAAATCAAGGCTTCTCCCGGCGTGGGATTAGGGTCCAGCAGGCCGTAGGGCGTCTGGATCACGCCCGGTATAGCCGCATTCGTAGCCAGCCCCGGACGCGCGTTGAAAAGCGTGGTCCCATACAAATCGCTCCCCGTGGTGATGTCGAAGGGCGGCCCGGATTGGAGGTTCACGTTGGGGCTGAACTGCAGGTTCCAGGGCGCGTTGACGGTGCCTTGCACACTTACGCGATGATGCACGTCGCTCGACGCTGGCCCGTACTCGCCGTGGTAATCGTAAGGATTCGCCGGGAACGTGCTCAGGCCGTCGGTGTTGCTGCGGGCGTGATTGAAGGTGTAATTGCCCGTGAATGTCAGGTTCTTATTCACCTTGGCGTTGAAATTCACGATCAGTTGGTTTTGATCGTACACGCCGGAGCTGCTCATCTGAAAGTACAGATTGACGTTGCCCAGCGGATAGACGCCGCTCCCCGCTACCGCCGGATTGTAAGTTCCCGGCAGAGGCGCATTGATGTCCAGCGAGCGCAGTTCGTGCAGCCCGTGCGTCCGCGTGTAGGTGACGGCGACGGTGCTGCCGCGCGGCAATTGGCGCTCCACCGTGACGGCGCTCTGCATCACGTACGGCGCGTGCAAGTGGGGGTCGACATGCCAGGTGACTTGCGAAGCCTCAAAACCCCCCAGCGCCGAAGGCGAAGGAATATTCGGGTAGAAGTCCGGATTGGTGATGACGTATTGTTGCTCCCGCACGCCATTCCAACGCTCCGCGTTCAGCGTGTTGTACAGATCGAAGCGGTCGTAGAACATGCCGAAGCCCGCGCGCAGCACGGTCTTGGGCTGCTTCTGGCCGCCGCCTCCCGGAGCCCACGCCAATCCGATGCGCGGCGCCCAGTCCTTCAAATCTCCAATGTTGGTCTGGGCTTCGTAACGCAGGCCCAGGTTCAGCGTCAGGTTAGGCTCCACGCGCCAGTCGTCGCCGATGTAGACGCCCGAGTCGGTCTGAAGTCCCGATATTTCCGGGTTTCCCTGCGTGATGCTGAATTGCGACGCGCCCCCCCCTAAGTCGCGGATGGCAGCCGGCGAGTATCCGAGCTGCTGGAACAACACAGTGCGGCGGTACACTTCCAGGGCCTCGAGCTGCAGCATCACAGGCTGTCCGGAGGAGTCCAGCACGGGCTGATTGCTCGCGTCTAGTTCCGGTCCCAGCGCGCCGCCGAACGTGAAGGTGCCCTTGAAATTGTTAGGCGTCGCATCGTCGATCGCGAAGGTGCGGAGCCGGATGCCGAACTTGACCACGTGCGCGCCGTGGATCATGGTCGTGTTGTTCTGGATTTCGACGTTCCTCTGCAGGTTGTGGGAGGAGGCGTAGTTCGCCCCGCCGCCGGTGAACGCCCCCAGCACTTGCAGGACGGGATCGGTAGAGCTGGCCACCGCTTCCCAGTCGCGATGGTAATACTGGACCCGCGTTTCATTCACGGTCGAGCCGAACACCGCCGTCTCGGTGACTTGCACCTGGTTGATACCGACCTGCACGTGCAGAGCGCGCGAGGCCAGATTGAAGCTTCCGACGTTGGCGTCTTGGATATCGTAACCGGTGTAGCTGTAGCGGACCGTCAGCGTGTTGTTCTTGCTGAGCTGGTAGTCCAGGCGCGGAACCACCAGCCAGCGCCGCTGCGGCGTGACCGGCGTGGCCGTGAACGACAGCGGCACGAGAGTGTGGGGATCGAGCGTGGTCGCATTCACGATAGACCCGTTGTCGACCGCATGATGCTGCACGTCCAGCGTGAACGAAGCCCGGTGGCTCAGCGGCCCTCCGACGTTGGTTTCCAGCTCGCGCAAGTGCAGCGGCGCTTTTTGCGCCGCGTAAGGATTGCGCGCGTTCCAGAAATCGTCCATGTGGTTGTAGGCGAACGATCCGCGCAGCTTGTCCGCACCGGGTTTGGTGAGGATCTCGATGCGCCCCAAACCCAGCCGGTCGTACTCCGGAGAAAAGGGGTTGGAGTTGATACGAATCTCGCGGATGGACGACTTGGGCGGAAGCTCGCTGCCGCTGAACCCGTCCACGAAGATGGTTCCGCCGTTCGGTCCGGCCGAGGGCCCGGCCAGCGCCGCCAGGTCGTCCGCCAGATCCTCGGGATCGTCGGAGAGCGCATCCAAATCGGTGCCTTTGAGCGTCGTGGCGCTGGCGTTGTTCGATGCCTCGGTGCTCACGGTGACCGCGTCGCCGGCGACCGTAACCTCCTGCACCGTGCCGGCCACCTTCAACTGGAGGTCAAGCGTCTGGATGCCTGTGCTCAGGGTGATCTTGACCGGCTGCGGCAGCGTCAGGTCGGGAGCCGAGGCCCGCACGGTGAAGTCGCCCGGGGGAAGGCTGGCGAAGAAATACGAGCCATCGTCCCGCACCTCGGTTTGCTTATCGCCGCCGGGTCCGCTGACGGTCACTTTGGCCGAGGGAACTCGCGCTCCGGTTTCGTCGGTGACCACGCCGCGCAAGGTTACCGTCTGCGCCAGCAGCGGAGCGGCGCACACGATCAGGGCACACGCGGCGAGGCGAGTCACCCGACCATGATCCGGTGCGGATCTGAAGAATCGCTGAACCTTCGTATTTTATTTTGGGTATTTTATTTTGTATTAACTACCCAGCGCAGGCCGCCGTACGGTCCCCACAGGTTTTGGATCACATAATCCTGGTTATGTTCTGAAGTCTTCAGGTGGTACAGCTTGCCGCCCAGGAAAATTTCGAGGTGCCCGATGCGGTAGACCGCGTCGGCTTGCGTATCCCCGATCTCCCCGTGATGGGGAATGAAGAAACCAGACCCCCGGGCCTCCAGCCGGAACTTCGCCGAGCGAACGTATTCGACGCCCACGCCAAGCGTGGGGAACAGAATGCTGCGGGTTCCCTTAGCGGAAGGTAGGTTTACATCGTAGAACGCGTCCACCTCCGGCGCGACGCTCACGTATTGCACCTCCCACAAGGTTTTGAAGCGGAACTTGGAGTCGGGCGGCGCCGGATAGGTGAGATAGTTCCACGACGCCTTGAACTCGCGGGTTTTGTAATACGTGTTCAGATAGTCGCCGGCCGGGATCGCCGTCTGGTACAGAAGTAAGTTCTGCGTGGCGGTGCCGGTGCCGGCGCCCGAAAGCTGAAACCCGGAAAACTCGAAGCGGTCGTACCTGCCGGCCGGCACGGTGACCTCGATTCCAAAGGGGCGATGCGGGGGGCCGACGATGTCCAAAAACTGCTGGCTGGGATCGACGGAGGGAAGGCCTCCGCGCAACTTCGGAGCGCCGGTCGTCTGCCAATAAAACATCGATCCCGACCACATGTTCTCGATCTTCTGATCGGGCGGAATCTTCGGCCTGGGCGGAGGCGGCGGGGTCGTCACGGCGGGAGGCGTGACGGGCGCGGGCGCCGGAGCCGGTTGCGGCGGCTGCTGCGCGGGGGGTGTCTGCGCCATCGCGGCCAGGACCAGTAAGAGCGCCAGCAGGGGCGCCAATAACGGGCGGCGCACACAGCGCAAACCCCGCCCCCCGAATCCTGTAAGGATAAACTTCACGAGTTCCTCGTTTCCAAGATGTTGTAGAGTTGTGAGCGAGCCAATCTTTAAAGATTAACGCACAGGCGCGAGTCCGTTGTGCGCGGTCTGGACAAAGATTAACGCACCGGCGCGAGTCCGCTGTGCGCGGATATGGACCTGTGCGCGGATATGGACATAGGATAAGCCCCCACTCAATGCGGATTCAACCCGATTCTCGAGGGAACCGGGTTGTTCGCGGACCCGATTTCCTCCGTGGGGATGCTGACGGCTCCGGCCCGGCGATCGTTACCAGAAGTTCACGCTTCGATACCCACCTCACCGTGGTGTTGTCTAACGACAGAGCTGAGATTTCCCGATGTTTGTTCAAGATCCGTAACCTGGAGGCGGTCTCCAACGCCAAAACTGCTAGTCCGGCCTCCGCCGAAATGCCAATGCGGGGGAGCAGGGGTTCAAGTATACTGATTTTAACCGTGAACACGAATTACTTTACCTCCCTCCCACGTCCGGAGCGAGTGCCCGAGCGCGCTCGCGATAGCCGCGGGCTGGCCTGTATGGCCCTCTCTCTGCTCGTGATCCTCGCGCTGGCGCTGGCCGGATGCAACTCCACCACCGCCGACGGCGACTCGGGCGGCGGCGGAGGAAAGAAGGGTGGACGCGGCAAAGGCGGCGGCGGCGGACCGGTTCCGGTGGTGGTGGCGAACGCCACACAGAAGGACGTGCCGATCGAGATCCCGGCCGTGGGCAATGTGGAGGCCATCATCACCATCAGCATTCGCGCTCAGATCAGCGGGCAGTTGATGGAGGTCCTTTTCCAGGAAGGCGACTACGTCAAGAAAGGCGAAAAGCTATTTACCATCGACGCCCGGCCCTACGAGGCCGCGCTAGCCCAGGCCGAGGCGAATGTGGCCAAGGATGTGGCCCTGTTGGGGCAGGCGCAAGCCAATCTGGCGCGCGATACCGCGCAGCAGAAATACGCTCGCGCCACGGCGGACCGCTACGAAAAGCTGAAGGCCGAAGGCGTGGTTTCCCAGGATCAGAGCGAACAGCAGAATTCCAACGCCGATGCGCTGGGTCAGGGCATGGCTGCCGACCGTGCGGCGATCGAGAGCGCCAAGGCGCAGATCGAAGCCGACAAGGCCAGCATCAACAACCTGAACGTTCAGCTGAGCTATACCACCATCTCGGCCCCCCTAGAGGGGCGGACCGGGGCGGTGGGCCAGAAGCCCGGCAATATCGTCACCGCCAACACCACCGAGATGACCACCTTGAACCAGGTGTCGCCGATTTACGTGACCTTCGCGGTTCCCGAAGCTCGCCTGGCCGAGGTCAAGCGCTATATGGCCCTGGGCACCCTGGACGTGACCGCGCTGGCGCAGGATGGCAGCGGCGTCGTCGATCACGGCCAGCTTTCTTTTGTCGACAACTCGGTGGACACCACCACCGGTACGATCAAGCTCAAAGGCACGTTCCTAAACCCGGAGCGCAAGCTGTGGCCGGGCCAGTTCGTAAACGTGACCCTGCGCCTGACCACGCGCGGCGGCGCCGTGGTGGTTCCCAATCAGGCCGTGCAGACCGGGCAGGATGGAACCTTCGTTTACGTGGTCAAGGAGGACCGGACCGTGGAAGCGCGCCCGGTGGTGACTGGCCCGCGCGTGGATTTGGATTTGGTGATCGACAAAGGCCTCGCCGCCGGTGAGACGGTGGTCACCGACGGACAGCTCCGCTTGCAGCCGGGCAGCCGCGTGCAGTTCCGCGGAGGAGACGACGACGGCGTAGGCGGCGGCAAGCGCGACTCCGGCGGCAAACGCGAAGGCGGCAAGCGCGAGGGTGGCAAGCGCGATGGCGGCAACCGCGACTCGGGAAACGATCAAAAGGATGGCAAGTCAATTTAGCAGTCTCGTGGCGCAGGCTTCAACCTGTGAGGGTCTTTTCCCTGCCCTTCCATGAACCTCTCCCAAACATTCATTGAGCGGCCGATCGCCACCAGCCTGTTGATGGGCGCCATCGCCCTGTTCGGCACCGTCGCCTACCGTTCGCTCCCCGTCAGCGACTTGCCCAACGTGGACTTCCCCACGCTGATGGTGACCGCGCAATTACCCGGAGCGAGTCCCGACACGATGGCGTCGTCGGTGGCCACGCCGCTCGAAAACCAGTTTTCCAATATCGCGGGCATCGAGGCCATGACCTCGGTCAACTCCCTCGGCAACACCCAAGTCACCCTGGAATTCGACCTGAACCGCAGCCTGGACGGGGCGGCCATCGATGTGCAGTCGGCGATCACACAAGCGTCCAAATTGCTGCCCCTGGGCATGCCCACTCCGCCCACGTTCACCAAGGTCAATCCCGCTCTCCAGCCTATCCTGTACGTCGCGCTGACGTCCAAGCAGGTGCCTCTGTGGACCCTGGACGAATACGCGGAGACGCGCATCGCCCAGCGCATTTCCATGGTTTCGGGCGTGGCCCAGGTTCAGGTGCTGGGCGCCCAGAAGTACGCCGTGCACGTGCAAATGGACCCGGACTTGCTGGCCGCGCACAAAGTGGGTATCAACGAGATTCAAACCGCGCTCCAAGGCTGGAACGTGAATCTGCCCACGGGCCAGATCACCGGACCGCAGCGTGCCTTCACGCTGCAGGCCTCGGGCCAGTTGACCACCGCCGAGCAGTACAAGTCGCTGGTGGTGACCTACCGCAACAACTCCCCGATCCGGCTGCAGGAACTGGGCACCTTGAAGGATAGCGTCGAGGACGACAAAACCGCTTCCTGGTTCTACACGCACGAGGATCAGCAGCGCACCGTGGTGCTGGCGATCCAGCGCCAGCCCGGAACCAATACCGTCGCCGTCACCGATTCGGTGAAGGCCCTGCTGCCGACGTTCCAATCCGAGTTGCCCCCATCGGTGCACCTGGACATTTTGTACGACCGCTCCGACACCATCCGCGAATCCTACCAGGACGTCGAGTTCACCATGCTGATGACCCTGGGCCTGGTGATCGCGGTGATCTTCGTGTTCCTGCGCAACGTTTCCGCCACCATCATTCCCAGCCTGGCTTTGCCGTTCTCCATCGTCGGCACCTTCGCCGTCATGTACCTGCTGAAGTACAGCCTGGACAACCTGTCCATGATGGCGCTGATCCTTTCGGTGGGCTTCGTCGTGGACGACGCCATCGTCATGCTCGAAAATATCTTTCGGCACATGGAAATGGGCGAGCGGCCACTGGCTGCCGCACTGGTCGGGTCGAGCGAAATCGGTTTCACCATCGTGAGCATGACGCTTTCGCTCACGGCGGTGTTCATTCCCGTCTTGTTCATGGGCGGAATCCTAGGCCGGTTGTTCCGCGAGTTTTCGGTCACCATCTGCGTGGCCATCCTGATTTCCGGCGTGGTCAGCGTGACCCTAACGCCCATGCTGTGCAGCCGGTCCCTGCGCGTGAAACATGGCCACCAGCATTCCTGGCTGTACCGGCTGACCGAGTCGTTCTTCGACGCCATCCTGCGGGTCTACGACCGCACGCTGCAAGTGGTCCTGCGGCATCGTCCGGCGACCATGTTCGTGGGAGCGCTGGTGCTGGCCGGCACGGTGTGGCTGTTCATCACCATTCCCAAAGGCTTTATCCCCGACCAGGACACCGACCAACTTTCCGTATTCTTCGAAGGCGCGCAGGGGACTTCGTTTCCGCAAATGTCCCGCTACCAGGCATTGGTTTCCAACGTGGTCCGCCAGGATCCGGATGTGGAGGCGTTCGTCTCCACGGTGGGCGGAACCGCCGCCACCACGCTCGGCGGCCCCAATTACGGGCAGTTGGTGGTACGCCTGAAGCCGCGCTCGAAACGCAAGCGGTTGGTGAACCAAATCATCGCCGATATGCGTCCCAAGCTGGATGCCCTGGCCGGCGTGCGCGTGTACCCCCAGAATCCGCCCACGGTGCAAATCGGCGGACAGGTCACCAAGAGTCTGTACCAGCTCTCGCTGCAGTCGCCGGACAAGCCGGCTCTGTATGCGGCTTCCATCCGGCTGCAAGGCCTGGTGGGGCAGGTTCCCGGAATCCAGGATGTGACCAGCGATCTGGCCATCACCAGTCCCCAGGTCAAGGTGGAGATCGACCGCGACAAGGCCGCCGCCATGCAGATCAACGCCAACTCCATCGAGGACGCGTTCTACGACGCCTACGGCCCACGGTGGGTCTCCACCATTTACGCCGCGGTGAATCAATACAAGGTGCTGTTGGAGCTCAAACCGCAGTTCCAGGCCGATCCGCGCTCGCTTTCCTTGTTGTACTTCAAGAGCCCCGGGGGCAACCTGGTCCCGCTGGACACGCTGGCCACCATTACGCAAGAGGTTGGCCCGCAGGCCATCAACCACTACGGCCAGCTCCCGGCAGTGACCATCTCCTTCAACCTGGCGCCGGGAACATCCCTCGGCGATGTGTTCACCAAAATCGAAGACATTGCCCACAACAACATTCCGGACGGAGTCAGCTTCGCCTGGGAAGGCGCGGCCAAAGCGTTCCAGGGATCGCTAGGCAATCTGTGGGTCCTGCTGCTGGTGGCCGTGCTGGTGGTGTACATCGTGCTGGGCATTTTGTACGAGAGCTACATCCATCCGCTCACGATTCTTTCGGGTTTGCCCTCGGCCGGATTCGGCGCGCTGATGACGCTGTATCTGTTCCACATGGACTTGAATATTTACGCGTTCGTGGGCTTGATCATGCTGATCGGTATCGTGGAAAAGAACGCCATCATGCAGATCGACTTCGCCCTGGACGCCGAGCGCAACCAGGGGCTGGAGCCCACCAAGGCGATCTATCAGGGCTGCCTGATCCGTTTCCGGCCCATCATGATGACCACCATGGCGGCGCTGTTCGGCGCGGTGCCGATCGCGCTGGGGTACGGCGCGGGCGGCGAAGCCCGCCAGCCGCTGGGTTTGGCGGTGGTCGGCGGTCTGATGTTCTCGCAGTTGGTGACGCTGTACCTGACGCCGGTGTTCTACACCTACATGGCGGGCTTGCAGGCGAAGCTGGGACGCAAGAAGAAGAGGAAGATCCTGGAGCCGGTGCCGCATCCCGTCGCTGGGGACTAGGGGCCTTTTAAGACTCTCGCCGAGGCGCTGAGACGCAAAGGTTCACCTGGCGCGCCTCAGTTCGCGATGCACCAACCACAGTAGCGGGACGGCGGTTAACAGGCTCAAACCCGCGTCCATGGCGAACAGACCCCGCAAGCCGAACAGCCGGTAGCCTTGCCCGTCCAGCCACGTCATGTACACGATGGCCGCGTTTCCGGCGCTGCCGAACAGCGTGATTTGGGTGCCCGCGACCGCGTGCTCGAATCCGACCAATTGCAGGCACAGCGCGGTGAAGGAGGCGAAGCCGACTCCCACGCCGATGCTGTAAGCCAGAACGCCGGCGCTGAACGACAGTGCGGTCCGGTGCGACAGCGCCAGCGCCGTGGCGCACAGCCCCGCGGTGATGCCGCCACCCAGATAAACGTATCCGCGCGCGAACCGGTCCGCGATGAATCCGCCGGTGATCGACCCCAGCGCCGTGGCGATCGCGACTCCCGCGCCGGTGATCCAGATGACCCGTTGCGGATCGGCGTGGAAGTCGTTTCCCAGGCCCGAAAAAAGGTTGCTCACGCCGAACGCCCCGGTGGGCGACAGGAACAGCGCGAAACCCACCAGCGAGGAGCGCTGTTTCGAGGTCTCCCACACCTCCCGCAACGTGCCGCCGATGGCTTGCCGCGGCGCGAGCTTGGGTTTTCCGGGCCGGGGATAAAACAGCAGCGGCAGCAGAGACAGCGTCAACAGCGCCACCAGCGCCGAGGCCGCAACCCGCACAGAGAATCTCTGCGCCAGTTGCATCGTGAGCAGAGCGGCCGCCGCTCCGGCTCCCAGATTCGCCGCATTGCTCCAGCCGCCGACCTGGCCGCGGATGGCGTCCGGCACAAAATCGGCAGTCCATCCCAGCACGGCTGCTCCGTAAACGTAGATGGCCAGGTTCCCGGTCAGCAATAACGCGGTCATCCCGAACAAGTGTTCCGGCGAGAGAATCCACAGACCCGCGCCCGTGCACACGATCGCGATGCCGGCCAACAGAAACGCGTGGGTGCGCCGCGTGAAACCGGTGTCGACGATGGGCGCGAACAATACTCCCCAAAAGCTGGGAGAGAGCAGCAGCGCGCTGATGGACGCCACACGATCCACGCTAACGTGCGCCGAGGTGAGCAAAAAGGGCAGTGCGGTAGTGCTGAGCGCCCAAGCCATCCCGAACGGCACCAGGTTCATGCCGATCAGCCAAGCCGGGGGAAGTTTGGACGGGGGAAGTTTGGGAGGCGCCGGTAGCAAGCGCTCAGTATAGCGGACCGCTGCTCCCGCTCACTCTGCCGCTTTACTGCACGACGAGCGCGCGGTCGAGCACCACATCGAGGGTCGCGCCCTGACGCAACTCCACTTCGCGCCCGCGCGTCAGCAGCGCCACGGCAACGCCCACTGCCGCGCCCGCGCCCGCGCCGATGCCCGCCCCGCGCACGGTCTGCGTCGCCAGGCCTCCGATGGACGCTCCGGTGCCCGCCAGAATGGCGATGCGCGTCGCGTCATGCCCCACGTCCGAACCCTGCCGGATACGATCATTCTCGCCGGTGACTTTCTGATTGGAGCCGGCCGAATCGACGGCGCTCAGGCGCGGAGAGAACTTTAGCACTTTGCCGTCGGCGAGCGTCAGGGTGTCCAGGCGTATGGACAACTCGGCGCGTCCCTTGACGCGGCCGCTGCGCTTAATCTGCGCCACCGTGCCCTGCACGTACGCTCCCACCGGCACGACGACTTGGGAGTCGGCCACCAGCGGGCTGTCGGTGCGCAGGTACACCTGGTTGCCCTCCGCGGCGGTGCGAGTGTCGATCGAATTCACCATGCGGAGCAGCAGGTGGGTGCCTTGAGGAATCTCGGACGCGCCCAGCGGCAGGATTAATAACCACAAGGATGCGACTACAACTTTCATGTTTCACCCTCGCCCTCAGGGTCGCATATTCTGGCCAGGGTGGGGCGGGCCCATCCGGCCTCCGGGCCGGCTCGCGACGTCAACGCTTCGCATCCGGCGCACCGAGGAGCGGCTTCACCGCGCGCAACACCGTCCCCGCTACGATCTCGGCTCCCTCGGCCGTGGGATGAATGCCGTCGCGCTGCAGATAGTGCAGGTCGGGCGTCACGATATCGGCCAGCAGAAACGGAATCAGCGTGCAATGGCGCGCCGCCGCCAGCTCTTTGTAGATCTTCTCGAAACCGTGGATGTAGGGGACGCCGTAGTTGGGCGGCAGCGTCATGCCCGCCAGCACCACCTTGGCCCCGGCGCCTTGGAACGCCGCGATCATCGCTTCCAGATTCTTGCGCGTGACTTCGAGCGGCAGCCCGCGCAGGCCGTCGTTGCCTCCCAGTTCGACGATGGCGACGGATGGCTTCAGCGCCACGGCCGCGTCCAAGCGGGCGACGCCTCCCTCGGTGGTGTCGCCGCTGATGCCCAGGTTCACGACGTGCCACGCATACCCGGCCGCATCCAGCTTGCGTTGCAGATCGTCGGGATAGCTTTCGCCAGGGGCGAGACCATAGCCCGCGCTCAAACTATCGCCGAACACGACCAGCTTCCTGCGCGTATCCTCATTGAGAGGCGAAGCCGCTGGCTTCTCCACGTCGGGAGGTGAAGCCGTTGGCTTCATCACGACTTTAGCGGGTGGACTCTCCTGCGCCGGAGGGTCGGGAGCACGCGAGCAGGCGCTCAGAGCGATCGCCAGTGCCGTCGGGAAAAAGACCCTCACAGAACCAGCATAATAAAAGGAGCACACTCGCTGAGTCACCCTCGATGCCTATTCTCCAGACGCCGCCGATCCTTCAGGCCCGCAACCTCACTAAAGTCATCGACACCGGAACGCATCGCGTGGAGATCCTCCGCGGCATCGACCTGGATGTTCCCGCCGGACAGTTCGTCGCCATCATGGGCGCTTCCGGCAGCGGCAAGAGCACGCTGCTGGGATTGCTCGCCGGGCTCGACACGGTGACCAGCGGAAGCATCCTCATCGACGGCACCGAAATCACCGGCATGAGCGAAGATCACCTGGCGCTGCTGCGCGGTCGCAAGATCGGGTTCGTATTTCAGAGCTATCAGTTGATCCCCACGCTGACCGCCGAGGAGAACGTGCTGCTGCCGCACGAGCTCGCCGGTGGCGATGCGCGCAAGGGCCTGGTTCGCGCGCGCGAACTGCTGACCAGCGTCGGCCTGGGCGACCGGCTCGACCACTATCCTATTCAACTCTCCGGCGGCGAGCAGCAGCGCGTGGCGCTGGCCCGCGCCTTTATGGCCCAGCCGCCGATCCTGATGGCCGACGAGCCCACCGGCAATCTGGATAGCGTCAACGGCGCGCACGTGCTGGATCTGCTGATCCGCCTGAACCAGCGCGAAGGGACCACGCTCATTCTGGTGACGCACGACGCTTCGCTCACCGCGCGCGCCGACCGCATCGTCACGCTACGCGACGGCAGCGTGGTTTCCGATGAGTTGCGGCAAGACATGGAGACCGCCGCGGCGCGGCCTATAGAGACTGGAGATCGCGTATGAGGCTGTCCCTGGCGACCGCGGGCAGGATCGCCTGGCGGGAAACGCGATCGTCGATGGCGCGCTTCGTGTTCGTGGTGCTCGCGGTGGCCGCCGGAGTGGGAGCGCTCTCCGGTGTGCGCGGCTTCAGCGAAAGTGTGCGCACGCTGCTCAACAGCGAGGCCCGAACCATCATGGCCGCCGATCTGACGGCCCGGCAATTCGCTCCTCCCAGCGCTGCCGAACTCGCCGAACTCGACGCGCTGGGCCACCGCGGCGTCGATCGCACGCAGATCACCGAAACCGTTTCGATGATGGCATCCAGCCCCGACACCGTGCCCGTGCTGGTCTCGCTGAAGGCTGTCGATCCTACGAAATATCCGTACTACGGCGAAGTGAAGCTGGATCCGCCCATGCCGCTGCAGCAGGCGCTCACGCCGGACACGCTCGCGGCGGGTGAAGACGTGCTGATCCGGCTGGGCTTGAAAGTGAGCCAGACCGTGCGTCTGGGCGGACAGGATTTTCGCATAGCGGCGGTCGTCGTGTCCGAACCCGACCGCATGTCGGGGAGCCTCAACATCGGACTGCGCGTGATGCTCTCGCACGAGGCTCTCGAGCGCACCGGGCTCATGCAAATCGGAAGCCGCGCCGCGCAGCGATACCTGTTTAAGATCGCTCCCGGCGGGCCGGATGTAGAAGAGACTCGCGCGGCCATTCGGGAGGCGCTGCCCGAGGCCTTGATCGCCGACGCCAATCACTCGCATCCTTTGATCACGCGCGGCCTGGATCAGGCCACCGTGTTTCTCAGCCTGGTGAGTTTAATCGCGTTGATCGTCGGCGCGATCGGCGTCGCCATGGCGATGCACGCACACCTGCAACAGAAGATGGATCACATCGCGGTGATGAAGTCGCTGGGCGCGACATCGGGCGAGATCATCCGTATCTTTCTTCTGCAAACCATGATGCTGGGCCTGGCTGGAGGGCTGCTTGGAGTGGTGGTGGGACGCGTAGTGGAGCAGGTGTTTCCCAGCATCATCGCCAAAATCCTAACGCTGAATGCCGCAGCCGCCTGGCACGCCTCGGCGGCGGTGCAAGGAATCCTGGTTGGATTGCTGACGACGCTGCTGTTCACCTTGCCGCCGCTGCTGAAGATTCGCACGGTTTCTCCGGCGCTGATCCTGCGGCGCGACATGCCGGATGCGAAGCTCCCTTGGAGACAGCGCATGGATCAAGGGCGCGCGGGGCTCGCCGTGGGCGGCGTGATCCTGCTGGGCATCGGCGGAATCGCCGCGTGGCTGGGAAATTCTCCGCGCGTGGGCGGATACTTCGCGGGCGGGCTCGCCGTGAGCCTCGCCGTGCTCGCCGCGGTCGCGTGGGTGTTGTTGCGCGGCATCCGCACACTCCTGCGGAACTCGCCCTTGCGCATCCCAGCGCTGGCGCGGCAGGGACTCGCGAATCTGTACCGGCAAGGCAACCAGGCGCAGGCCATCCTGGTGGCGCTGGGCCTGGGCGTGATGTTCACGCTGAGCGTGTACCTGGTGCAGAGTTCCTTGGTGAACGAGATTCTGCAAACCGCGCCGCCGGGCGTGCCGAACGTGTTTCTGGTCGGCGTCACCGCGGCGCAAACCGAGCCGTTGAAGGAATTGATCGCGCAACAGGAAGGCGTCCAAGGCAAAGCCCAGCTCGCGCCCACAGTGGCGGCGCGCTTGATCAGCGTGGATGGCGAACTGGTCGCCGACCGCGTCGCACGCGGCTTGGCGCGCCGTTACTTGAACACGCGCTCGGTCACCTGGGAAGAGGAACAGCCCTCCGACACGCGCGTACTGGAAGGCGCTTGGTGGAAAAAGGGAACTACCGAACCGGTGGTCGCGGTGGCCGACGAGGCCGCCAAAATGCTGGACATCAAGCCCGGCTCCACGATCGAGATGGACGCTACCGGCCACCAGATTCGCGCGCGCGTCGTCGCGCTGCACGACGTCGAAGCCGTGCGTTCGACGCCTACAGCCGAGTTTGTATTCAATCCTCCGGCGCTGGCCGGCCTGCCTGTGGTGTACTACGGCGGCGTGCGGATGCGGCCCTCCGCGGTGGGCGCGTTGCAGCGTGCCGTGTATGCGAAGTTTCCCACCATCACCGTGATCAACATCGCCGACGCGCTCGAAATCGTGCAGCAGGTAGTGGACCAGATCGCGCTGGTGATCCGCTTCCTCTCGGCGTTCGCGATTCTCGCGGGCGCGATCATTCTCGCGGCGAGCGTCGCGGGCAGCCGCTTCCGGCGCGTGCGCGAAGTGGTGATCCTCAAAACATTAGGCGCGACGAAGAAGCATGTGCGGCGCATTTTCTCCATCGAGTTCCTGACGCTTGGCGCCGTGGCCGGATTGATCGGCAGCATTCTTGCTTCCGTGTTTTCGAGTTTGGTGCTGCGCCGCCTGCTGGACGCGAAGTCGCACGTTGATTATCCGGCGCTCATCACGTGCGTGGTGTTAACTGCCCTGCTGGCCAATGCTTCCGGATGGCTCGCCAGTTTCCGTATTCTCGGACAGAAACCGCTCGAAGCTTTGCGCGAAGAGTAACCTCTTTCCTGAATCCGACGGCGGGCCTTTTACGTCTATCTGAGTAAAGCGTGCTATTCGGTACCGAAGCACAAAGTCTTCAGGAGAATGACCATGAAACTACGTGTGCTTCTTTTCGCTTCTGTTTTCGCTTCCGCAGTGGTCGCGACCGCGCAGGAATCTGCGCCCACGCCCAAGGCGGAGGTTGGACTCAACTATTCGTACACTCGCGTGAATCCGGGCAGCGGTTTCGGCTCGTACAATGCCAACGGCGGATTCGGCGACGTCGAATATAACTTGAACAAGACGCTGGGAGTCGTTGCGGAACTGGGCGCGAATTACACCGGGACCACCAACGGACTCGCACTCAATAACACCAGCTTTGAGTATCTGTTCGGTCCCCGAATCAATCTGCGGCATGCGCGTTTCAATCCGTATGTGCAGGCTTTGTTTGGCGGCCAGCGGTTCTCGAATGGCTGGAACCCCGCGAATCTGGACCCGCGGCTGGGCGTGAGTCAGAACAACTTCGCTATGGCGTTCGGCGGGGGATTGAATTACACGGTAAACGATCACTTCGCTCTAAGGCCCTTCCAAGTGGACTACTTCGCCACCCGGATTGCGCCGGCCAACAACAGCTACCTGCAAAACGACGTTCGCTATTCGGCTGGTGTGGTGTTTCGTTTCGGGTCGAAGTAAGCTCAGCGGCTGAAAGCCGGTGCTGGCGTTCAGAAATCGATGGACGCCAGCACTTCTGAGGGCTTGCGCTCAAAGGCGCGCGAGATGGCCAGGAAGCTTTCGATGCTGGGGAGGTTCGCGCCCCGCTCGATGGCGCTGATCTGGGACACGCTCAGTTTAGTGTGCGTGGCCAGATCCTTCAGGGACCATCCGCGCGCTACGCGCAGCATTTTGATCGCGTGGCCCAGGCGCTCGCGCAGGCGGTCCTGGGGCGTGCGGCCCAGCCCGAACGCCTCCACGGCGTTCTTCAGCACCTGGCGCAGTTGGGCCAGCGAAAACGGTTTGGAGAGGTAGTCGAAGACTTTCAGCTTAAAGGTCGCGCGCATGTCTTCGAGCGACGGATATCCGGTGATGACGATGTTGCAGAGGCCCGGGAAGCGCGCTACGAGCTGCTCCAGGACTTTGTCGCCCGTCACGTCGCCCATTTTCATGTCCAACAATACGATGTCGGGGACGCGTTCGTCGCAGGCGGCGAACAATTCCGCGGGCCGGGCGAAGGTGCGGACGGTGTACAGGCCTTCGTCGTTCAGGAAGTCTTCGAGGTAGGTGCGGAAATCCGGATCGTCATCCAGGATGGCGATGTCGGCGGCGGTTTCCGGGGCGGCGATGTCGGACATCGTTTTCGGTGCGCTGTGTCCATGATACGCGATGCCCGAACCGTGGAGCGGGCTTCAGCCTGCAACGGAGGCTTTAGCCTCCGCCTCTACACGCGTGCTGAGCACCCGTTGCGGGCTGAAGCCCGCTCCACGGTTTGCCCCAGGCCGCTACTGTAGCTTGATGCTCGCGACCTTGATCGTATCGCCTTGAATCTCGCCGGTGACTTCCACTCGCAGGTCATCCTCCTTTTTGGTCTCCTTGAGTAGGGCTAGCGCTTTGCGGTTGCCGGCTTCGTCGAAGAGCAGAAACTTGTCGTCGTATGTGTACACTCCGTATCCGCTCTTTTGACAGTCGGGCATCAGGGCGCAATGGCGCGTGTGCACGTATGCGACGAGCATGCCTCCCTCCAACTTGTCTCCTGGAACGATACGCGTTTCGGCTTTGTAGGAACACATCTTGTCCATGAGCACGCCTTGAACGGACGCCGCGTGTGCCACTGCCGAAAGGCCAACCAGCAGGCTTATCAGCAACAGATTCTTAAGTAGATGCGGCATACTTTTCCTCCTTTAAATTTTCTTAGCACTCAAACGCGCGAGCGTCAATACCGCCGAATGGCGGTGTAACCGGCGATGCCGATGCCGCGTCGAGACATATAGAACCCCCCAGAGGCGGTTCTATCATCCCGCTGCGGCCTTGGCTGCCGCCGGCGAATTCTAAAATGAGGTCACTTTCTATGATCCGTAAATCTATGCTTGCGTTTGGCGCCTTGGCACTTGCCGCAATGGGCGCCTCTTACCATGTCAGCATCACCGGTTCGACGTGGGTGGGAGCAAAAGAGTTGACGCCCGGCGATTACACTGTCGAAGTCCAGGGAGACAAGGCCGTGATGAAGAGCGGAAAGAACGTTGTCGAGGTCCCGGCGAAGGTCGAGACGGAAACCTCGAAGTACCCGGTCACTTCACTGCACACCACCAACGCGGGAGGCAAGAACACCCTCGAAGAGATCTGGCTGGGCGGCACGAAGACCAAGATCGTTTTGAAGTAACGTCTTGAAGTAACGCCGTCAAGCGCCGACTGATTTCCATAAGTGGCGCGTGATGGGGCCGGCCATGTTGCGCGCGGTGATCCAGTAGCGTTCCACCGCGGGCACCGCCGGGCGCTTCGTGAAGATATCGAAGCCTGAGGATTCCAGGTGGCCCAGTGTCTGCACGCTGAGATCGAACGCCACTTGCGCGGCGAAGCGTCCGCGCGGGTCGAGTAGACCCAGTCCTGGCCGGCCTTTCTCAAAGTGCTCGCGGATGCGCTCGGCCTGAAATTGCATCAGGGAGTAGAAGGCGCTGTTCCGCTTGCGTTCGCGCAAGGCGGGCTCGGCGTAACCGAAGCCTTCCATTTCCTCGAGCGGCAGATAGACGCGGCCGCGATCCAGATCCTCGCCTGTTCGGCGCAGTAGCGAGGTGAGCCCGGATGCGGTCCCGATCTCGGCCATCTGCTCCGGCGCGGGGCCGCGAAAGCCGACCACGTGCGCCATCATCACACTGGCCATGCCGCTGGTGCGGAAGCAGTGTCCCCGCAGTTGCGAAAAGCTCTGGTAACGCAGGCGATCCAAATCCATGCGCGCGCCTTCGATGAGTTCGAGGGCGCACTCGTGAGGGATCGTGCACTGGTCCACGGATTGGAGGAAGACCTCGAGCACCGGGTGATGGGCGATGCGTCCGCGCAAACCGCCGGATACCAGCGACGCCCAGTGGTCCAGATCCAGGTGCCCTTGATCCGGCGTAGCCGCTTGGCGGGCGAGCGCGAGCGTGTAGGAACAATACCAACAGACTGCGTGCGCGGCGCGGGCGAGGGCAGGCGGAAAGAAACGGGTCGCGAAATGTAAGGTGCGGGAGCGGGCGCGGACCACCTCGGCGGCCTGAGTGTAGAGAGCGTCGAGGTCCGCACTGGCAGCGGATGCCACGGGGCCGCTGGGCGCATCGGAATTGGTTTGGGGGGGCAAACTCGTTCCGCGCTTCTCCTGAGAGGAAGCTTCAGGAAGGATAGCACAGCCGCAACTGGGCAGAGACAAACCGAGGAGGCTCAGGAAGCCGTGCCACGGGACGAATCGAGGGGCGTTACTGGTCAGTGGCGCTCTTCGAGGTGCTTCAGGCGCGCGTCCAGGATTTCTTCCACGCGGCGGAGTTCGGCTCGCCACAAATCGCGCAGGTCGTCGAAGCGTTTGTCGATGGCCGAGAAGCGCGCGTCGGACTTCGCGTCCGTCGCCTGAAACTTCGCACTCACCCAGGCCATGAGAATTCCGATCAGCGTGGCGTTGAACAGGAGCGGAACGCCGATCACCAGGTAGAGTTGTTCGTTAGTCACCAGACCGTAGTGCTCTCCGCTGTTCACAATTCTCGCACAGAGCCGTCTCGGAACCGGTCCGACGCCAAGCGTGCAGACACCTTCGGTGTGCCGTGGTCTGCGCTGTTTATGCGGGACGTGGGAAATTCGTGTGGGGCACGGCTCCTACTTCCCGATCTTTACTTCCCGAGCGGGGGGAGGGGCCGTTAGGGCGTCCAAGAGCGCTTCGAACTGGCGGCCGTCGGGTTCGTTCGGTTTTCTGGTTTCCGAAGGGGCCGCGGAGGCTGCCTGCGGGCCGGCCGGAACGGCTGACCGGGCTGGAGGCCGGTTGTTTTGCAGGGCTTCCAATTGTTTGAAGGCTCGGTCGTAGGTGCGGTTGAGCTGGCCTTCGTAGCGGGTGATTACGCCGATGGCCCGTTCCAGGTCTTCGTTCTGCAGGAGCTCGACTTCGAGTGCCAGCAGGCGCTTCATGCGCCAGCGGGCGGCGGCCATGGTTTCTATCAGGTCGCGCTCGGGTTGGCTGACGGGGCGGAACGTCTCGATGTAAGAGGCCTGGTGTTGGGCGAATTCCGCGGGGTCCTCGGTGGGCAGCACGACGGCTGCGGAGCGGAGTCCGTGGCGGAGAGCGTTTTGGGAGGATGCGGCTTTGCCTTCGGGGGTGACGGGTCCCTGGGAGAGAGCGCCGTTGGCGCGGGAAGCTTGGGCTTGGGCTGGCGTGGACATTTTTGAGATCCTTTCTCGTCCAAACTTTTACCATGGGGAAAGGGGCTGCTTCGCGTGGGGATCGGGAAGTTGTTGGGATTGCAGGTAGAAATTTCGTTGGATTCGTGGTCACCGCGCGGGGCGGGTTTCGTAGTTGCCATGGACCTGCGCCGGGTGATTCTTCCGTAAATCTGGTAAATTTGGGATATGCGGCCGGCAATTCTGCCCGGACTTTTCGTGCTAGTGGTGCGCGGGGCTTTCGCACAGGCGCAGCCCGATGTGGCGGAGGTTTTGAAGAAGGTCAGTGAGACCTACAAGGGCGTGTCGGAGTATGAGCTTGTGGCTGAGGCGACGATGACCGAGGGAGGGACCTCCACGCGTGCCCATATGCGCGTTGCATTCAGGGCTCCGGATCGGTATCGCATGGAGGCGACGATTCCTGGGTTGGAGCCGACCGATTCGAGACTCGACGAGGCTGTGACGATTCACGACGGCTCTGCTCTGTGGTTCTACCTGCCGAAATCGAATCAGTATGGTTCTATTCCCGCAGATGAACTGGCTGCCGATCCGGAGGGGAGCGCTCACACTCCGGAGGCGACAGACGAGGTCATGATGGGGTTGTACCGCCGTGCCGCCGATCTGGCCGACGGAGCCAAGCTTCTTCGCGAAGAGGCGATCGACGTCGCAGGCGTGGCGGTACCTTGTTACGTGGCGTCAGTGATGGATCGCACATGGTGGGTCGATAAGAAGACCAACCGGGTTGTCCGAGAGGACCGCGGCGGATCAAGTACGGTATTCACTTTGATCAGGCTGGGCGAGCCCCTCCCCGACAGCCTCTTCAAGTTCGTGCCGCCTCCGGGCGCGCGGAAGGTGGAGTTTCAGCAGTGAAATGAGTCCGGAGTGTGTCAAGCTGGATACACGATGGACTCTTTCGTAACGCTCGCCACGCGGGATGGCGTGGGCATTATCACTATTAACAATCCTCCCGTGAACGCGCTGAGTCACGGTGTGCCTGAAGGCATCGAGACTGCGATCCATGCGGCCAACGCCGATCCTGCGGTGCGCGCCATTGTCATTATTGGCGGCGGGCGCACCTTTGTGGCTGGGGCGGACATCAATGAGCTTGAAAAAGCTGCGTATGGGAAGGGGTCGCTGCCGGATTTGCATCCGATGCTTTACACGGTCGAGGATTCAGCCAAGCCGGTGGTGATGGCGATTCACGGGACGGCGCTCGGCGGCGGGCTGGAGTTGGCGATGGCGGGGCACTATCGCGTGGCTACGGCGGATGCGCAGTTGGGGCTGCCCGAAACCAAGCTCGGGATTCTTCCGGGCGCGGGCGGGACGCAGCGGCTGCCGCGGCTGGTGGGAACGGCCAAGGCGGCGGAGATGTGCGCGACGGGCGATCCGATCCCGGCTCAAGATGCATTGGCGGCGGGGCTGGTGGATCGCGTGATCCACCTTGAGACGGGGGGCGATCTGTTGGCGGGCGCGATCGCGTTTGCTCAGGAGGCTCACCGGCTGAAGGCTGTGCCACCGAAGACTCGCGACCGCGTGGCGAGTGCCGCTCCGCTGGAGGCGCTGCGGGAGCAGATCAAGAAGACGCGGCGGCATCAGATCGCTCCGCTCGCGGTGATCGATGCGGTGGAGGCCGCTGCTTCGTTGAGCTTCGAGGCGGGCATTCAGCGGGAGAAAGAGATTTTTCAGCAACTGGGGCACTCGGATCAGGCCAAGGCGTTGATGCACGCGTTCTTCGGCGAGCGTACCGTGGCCAAGGTTCCGGGTTTACCGAAAGACACCGCGCCATATCCGGTGAAGTCGGTGGCGATTGTGGGAGCGGGCACGATGGGCGGCGGGATCGCCATGGCCTTCGCCAATGCGGGCTTCGCGGTGCGGCTCAACGACGCATCGCCTGAGGCGCTGGAGCGCGGGATGGCGGTGATCCGCAAGAACTACGAAGCGTCGATTAAGCGGGGACGGCTGACACCGGAGGCGATGTCGCAGAGGTTGGAGCGCGTCGGCTCGCAGACTGGATTGGACGGCTTCGATCAGGCGGACCTTATCGTCGAAGCCGTGTTTGAGTCGCTGGCTTTGAAGAAGCAGGTTTTCGCGGAACTCGATCGGGTGGCCAAGCCGGACTGCGTGCTGGCGACCAACACCTCGACGCTGGATGTCGACGCGATTGCGCAATCGACTTCGCGTCCGCACATGGTGGTGGGGCTGCACTTCTTCAGTCCGGCGAATGTGATGCGGCTGGTGGAAGTGGTGCGCGGCTCGGCCACCGAGGGACGCGTGCTGGCTACGGCGATGGCGGTGGCCAAGGCGCTCAAAAAAGTCGGCGTGGTGGTGCGGAACGGATTCGGGTTCGTGGGTAACCGGATGATGTTTCCGTATATGTTCGAGGCGCAGTTCCTGGTGGAGGAGGGCGCGACGCCGGAGCAGGTGGACGCGGCGCTCACCGATTTCGGTATGGCCATGGGGATCTTCGGCGTGGACGATATGGCGGGCATCGACGTGATGTGGCGCGTGAAGCAGGAGTTCAAGGACCTGCTGGAGCCGCGCGGGAAACGGGCACCGCTGGTCGCGGACAAGCTGTACCAGATGGGCCGCTACGGGCAGAAAACCGGCGCGGGGTGGTATCGATATGAAGACGGGCGCAAGGCGACCGCGGACCCGGCGGTGCTGGAGCTGATCCGCACGACGGCGGCCGAGGCGGGGATCAAACAGCGAGAGATTTCCACGGAAGAGATCGTCGAGCGGTGCGTGTACGCGCTGATCAACGAGGGGGCGCGGGTGCTCGAAGAAGGGCGCGCGGCGCGGGCGGTGGATATCGACATCGTGTACTTGACGGGCTACGGGTTTCCGGCCTGGCGGGGGGGGCCGATGTTCCACGCGGGGCTGGTGGGGCTGGAGCGGATTTATCAACGGCTGTGCGAGTTCGAGAAAGAGCACGGCGAACGCTGGAAGCCTGCGCCGCTGCTGGCGCGTCTGGCCGCGGAGAAGAAGACTTTCGCGGACTTCGACGCGGAACGCGAGTAGGAAATTCGACGCGGAGCGGGAGTAGGAAAGGGGAGCGCACAGGGCAGCGGCCCGTTGTGCGCGGTCAAGAGAGGAGCGCACAGGGCAGCAGCCCGTTGCGCGCGGTTAAACGATGGATCAGGATCAATTGCGCGCTCTTCTGGAACAAGTCCGCGCGGGCGCAATCGACATCGACGCCGCCGTGGAGCGGATGCGGCATCTGCCCTTCGAGGACTTGGGGTTCGCCAAGGTGGATCACCACCGCGCGCTGCGGCATGGCATACCCGAAGTCGTGTTCGGCATGGGCAAGAGTGCGGAGCAGTGCTCGGCGATCGTCGCCAGTTTGCTGGCGCGCGCGCAAAACGTGCTGGTGACTCGCGCGACCGAAGAGACCGCGGCGCGGCTTTGCGCAGAACATCCGGATGCGGAACATTTTCCGGCCTCGGCGGCGGTCCGCATCTGGCGCGATCGCACCGTGCGAGGCAAGGGCCGCATCGCCGTGGTGAGCGCGGGGACCAGCGACCTGCCGGTGGCGGAGGAAGCTCGCGTGACCGCCGAGATCATGGGCAATGAGGTCGAGACCGTTTGGGACATCGGCGTGGCGGGCATCCACCGCCTGATGCACCATCGCGAGCGGCTGACGGAAGCGCGCGTGGTGATCGTGTGCGCGGGGATGGAAGGCGCGCTGGCCAGCGTGATCGGCGGGCTGGTGGCGGCTCCGGTGATCGCGGTGCCGACCAGCGTGGGCTATGGCGCGAGCTTCCAGGGATTGGCGGCGCTGCTGGGCATGCTGAACAGTTGCGCCAGCAATGTCACCGTGGTGAATATCGACAACGGCTTTGGCGCGGGTTACGCGGCCAGCCTGATGAACCGGCTGTAGTGGAAGTCGCCTCATCCAGCTCTAACCCGACCGATCGGATAGGGGCGAACTACCCGTTCTACTGATGTCGCGCGGGGCCGGGATGGCTCACTCTGGTGTCCAGGAGAGATCATCATGGCAAGTTCCTTAGTTTCACTTTCGAATGAGCTGGCGGCGCTGGTGGAGAGCTCGGCCGCGCCGGTTGTGGCGGTGCATGGCAGACCGCGCTTCAACTCCAGCGGCGTGCACTGGTCGCCGGGAGTTGTGGTCACCGCCGAGCACGCGCTGCGTCAGGACGACGACATCGTGGTCACCACCGGTGCGGGCGAGAAACTGTCCGCCGAGTTGGCGGGACGAGATCCGGGCACGGACCTGGCAGTTCTGCGGGTCAAAGATCTGAAGGCGCCAACCGTGCAGAAGGCCGAGAGCGGCGTACATCGTCCCGGGCAACTGATTGTCGCGATCGGCCGCAACAAAGACAGCGCCAACGCGGCAGTCGGAGTGATCAGCAGTCTGAGTGGGCCATCCCAAACCTGGCGCGGCGGCAAGTTGGACCAGGTGATCCGGCTGGACGTGGCGCTGCATCCGGTGGCCGCGGGCGGCGCGGTGGTGGACGCTTCCGGCAAAGTGATCGGCATCGCTACGCCGGTGCTTTCGCGGGTGGCGCCGTTCGCGGTTCCCAACGCAACCGTGGAGCGCGTCGCGCAGGCTTTGCTGGCGCATGGGCGGCTGCCGCAAGGGTATCTGGGCGCGGGGTTACAACCAATCCGGCTTCCCGAGCATCTAACGAAAAGCTTGGGATTGCAGGCCGGCGGCGGGCTGATGACGGTCAGCGTGGATGAGAATGCGCCGGCGGGCAAGGCGGGATTGTTGATCGGCGACGTGCTGATCGAGTTGAATGGTCACGCTTTGGATCGTCCTGAGGGGCTGAGGCCGCTGCTGGCCGAGGCGGTGGGCAAGACTGTAGCGGTGCGCATCGTGCGGGGCGGCAAGCTCGAAACGCTGCAAATCGCGGTGGGTGAGCGGCCGGGGAGGAATTGACATGGGGATCGGCGAAATCGGGGAGTTGTTGCGCCGGTCCACAGTCCACATCCGGAGTACGAACCGGCGGCGTGCGAGCGCCGGTTCGGGCGTGATCTGGGACAGCTCGGGGACCATCATCACCAATGCGCACGTGCTAGGGCCCGGAGCGCACGCGCCGGGAGAACATGAAGTCGAGTTGTGGGATGGCCGGTCGCTTCCCGCCGAAGTCCGGGCGCAGGACGATCAGCGCGATTTGGCGAGGTTGCATTTAGCGACCGCCGGTCTGCAAGCGGCCAACTTCCGAACGGCGGCAATGAAACCGGGCGAGCTGGTGGTGGCGGTCGGGAATCCGTTAGGCTTCACGGGAGCGCTCACGACCGGCGTGGTGCATGCTACGGGACCGGTCGCGGGCATGGGGCGGCGCGCGTGGGTGCAGGCGGCGATTCGTCTGGCTCCGGGGAACTCGGGCGGGCCGCTGGCGGACGCCACGGGTCAGGTGGCCGGTATTAACACGATGATCGTCACCGGCGGGATCGCGCTCGCGGTTCCGAGCGCCACGGTCGAGGAATTCATCCGCCGCGGCGCGGGTCCGCGCATCGGCGTCACCATTCAGCCGGTGCCGCTGAACCGGCGGGGACACTTGGGTCTGCTGATACTGAGCGTCGAACCGGGGACGCCGGCCGAGCAGGCATCGCTGATGCTGGGAGACATACTCGTGGGCACTCCGGAGGGGCGTTTCCGTTCGCCGGCGGATCTTCCTGATGCAATCGCAGAGGCTGACGCGATCGCGGAGGTGAATCAGGAAGTGGCTCGGGAGCCAACCGGGCGGCTCACGCTGCGGTTCCTGCGTGGCGATCGGTCGCGGGAGCGCGAGGTGGTGCTGGCGCTCGCGGGGAGGCCCAAGCGGGAGGCGGCTTGATTCGGGTGTGGATTGAGACGGCGTCCGCGGTGACGCGCGCGGGTCTGGAGTCGCTGCTGGCGCCGTCGCTCGATGAGCGCGGCGGCATCGAACTGGTGGACTCGCCCGCGCACGCCGACGTCATCTTGCGCGACGAGATCCCCGATGGGCACGAAGGATCGGACGCCATTCCGAGCGTCGTTTTATCCGAGGATCGTTTTACCTCGCGGCTGACGGGTTGGGGAGTCCACGCGGTGCTGCCGCGCGAGGCCGCCGCGGAACAGATTGTCGCGGCTCTGTACGCGGTTGCGGCCGGACTGATCGCGATTCCAGTGGAGGCCAGCGCAGCGGTGATTCCAGTCGCGCCCGAAGCATCCGTCGAAAACCTGACGCCGCGGGAGATGGAGGCCTTGGAGATGTTAGCCGAAGGTCTGAGCAACAAACAGATCGCGGCGCGCTTGAACATCTCCGAGCACACCGCTAAATTTCACGTGAACTCGATCCTGAATAAGCTGGGCGCGGGAACACGCACCGAAGCCGTCATGCGGGGTCTCCGACGCGGACTCCTAAAAATGTGACCGGTCCATGTTACCGCGCGCCGGGTTACCGCGCGCCGGGTTACCGCGCGCCATGTTACCGCGCGCCATGTTACCGCGCGCCGGGTGTCCGCGCTCCGGGTTAATGCGCGCCGGCGTGCAGGACTTTGACGGGCGTGGCGGAGAGGCTGAACGCGCACAGCACGCCGCTCGTCGCCGGTCCCAAGCGGCACATCTTCCACTCCGCGCGCAGGTATCGCACACCGGGGTGAAACGCCAGATCGAGCAAGTGTGAGTACGTCCCGCAGTAGAACTTACGTGGAAATTTCACGAGTGGCAGCCAGTGCTGCCGATCCGGCGAGCCGCTCACGGTCACCTCCAGGCATTCCTGTTCCAGGATGCGAGTGACGTTGAGCGTGAGCAGCCGCGGCGAGCTGCTGGCATCGGGTTCGAGGACCCGGCCCATCCCATCTTCGTGGGCTACGGTCTCCGGGAGAAGGACTTCAGGCGGCATGCACCCTCCCGTTGGCGGATTCTTCCGGGTGCGCTTCCGCGCCCGAAAAAGCAAGTCTAAATTTTGCTTAATCTTTCTTCCGCCAGCTTCAGTGTCTCACACTTCTTGGGAAAACAAAAGCGAATCCAGCTCGCACCGGCCGCAGGATCGTTAAAGAAGCTCGACCCGGGGACAGCGGCCACGCCTATCTTTTCAATCAAATAGCGCACGACGTCCAGATCGTCACCCAGTCCCATCCCCGAGATATCGGCCATTACGTAGTAGGCTCCGCGGGGAATCGAGCAGCGGAAGCCTGCGCGTTCGAGCATGGCCACCATGGTGTCCCGCCGCTCCTGATAGTGGCGGGCGAGATCGGAGTAGTAATCGTCGGGCAGCGAGACGGCCAACACGCCCGCCTCCTGCAGGGGCGCGGCGGCGCCGACGGTGAGAAAATCGTGCACCTTGCGGACGGATTCGGCGAGATCGGGCGCGGCCAGGACCCAACCTACGCGCCAGCCGGTGACCGAGTAGGTCTTGCTGAGGCTGTTGATCAGGATCGTGCGATCGCGCATGCCGGGGATCGACATCATGGGAATGTGGACGGAGCCGTCGTAGCGGATGTGCTCGTAGATCTCGTCGGTGATGGCGATGGCGTCGAACTCCTGGCAGAGTTCAGCGATGGTTACGAGTTCCTCGCGGCTGAGCACGTGTCCCGTGGGGTTACCGGGCGAGTTCACGATGATGGCTTTGGTGCGCGGCGAGAAGGCGCGGCGCAGCTCGGCCGGATCGAAGGTCCATCCTATTTGTGGCTCGCGGCGCGTTTGTGGCTCGCGGCGCGTTTGTAGCTCGCGGCGCGGGGGCGGGTGCAGCCGCACAAATTTCCGTTCGGCGCTCGCCAGGTACGTATCGGGAACGAAGTTTTCGTAGAACGGCTCGAAGATGATGACCTCGTCACCGGGGTTGGTGATGGCCAGCAGCGACGCGATCATGCCTTCTGTGGACCCGCAGCACACCGTGATTTCGCGTTCGGGGTCGAAGTCCAGATCATAGTGACGCCGGTACTTCGCGGCGATGGCGTCGCGAAATCTCTTGGCGCCCCAGGTGATGGCGTACTGGTTCACGTCGTCCGCGATGGCCTGCCGCGCGGCTTCCTTGATGACGTCGGGCGCGGGGAAATCGGGGTAACCCTGGGCGAGGTTGACGGCGTTGTACTGGCCGGCCAGGCGCGTCATCTCGCGGATCACGCTTTCGGTGATGGGGAGCGTACGGCGGGCGCGGAAGCGCTCGCGGCGGATCAAGTCTAACGGTTGGACGGAGGAGCGCGGGGTGGTGGTGGCCACTTACTTATGATAGCCGGGCAACGGTTACGGCCCGGAACCGCGCTTGCCCCAGTGCCACTCGAAGCGGCTCTTGAGCACGATTCCAGGGCCGTTCGCGCCCACATCGAATCCGGTTCCGAGGTTGATGCTGAACCCCTTTGAGACCTCCCAATCGCCGCCGAGAAACACCTGGTGGACCTCGGGCTGCGCGCGAGGAGGAACGTTGATGCTTTCCACCTCGCCGTAATATTCGACCGACGGCGAAAATTTCTCGCGCTTCCAGCGCAGCAACAGCGCCGGCTCGAAGTTCCAGCCGCGGCGCGTACCCGGCCCGTGCAGCGCGCGCTCGAAGACCGGATTGAACACCACTTGCCAGTGTTCCCATTCGCGGTCGAGAATCGGGCGCAGTTCCGCGCGGCGCGTGTTCTCCTCGTAACGCTGGTTTTGGAAGGAGAATTCCGCCACGAACCCCAGCCGGAACGGAAGCCCCCACGACTCCGGCGCGTAGAAGTGCGGCAGCACCCGCCATCCCGCGAACTGCGGCGAGTTCCCCGGCTCCCAGGCGTTCAGAAACATGAACCCGATCGCGAAGTTGGGCGAAATGCCCGCGGTCGGTTCGAGCGTCAAATGGGTTTGATGATCGGTGGGAAGAAGCGTGCCGTCGGGTTGCCGCGTCCCCTGCGCGTTGAAGTTGAGGTGGGTTTCCAGACTGTACTCGCCGAGAGCCATGGGCTCGTATTCATAAATGTGGATCTCGAAGGGATCCTGCGCCCAGGCAACCGGGGCGAACACCGACGCCAGCCACACCGCGCTAGAAGACAATCTCACAATCGCCTCGATAGCGCCGCGGATGGTTGCCGAAGAAAACGCCGCTCTGCGGGTCCGCGATGTTGGCGTGGACCCCTCTCATGACCTCAGTCCCGAATCTAAGCTCTCCAGGATCGGGCATTCGCCCACAGCGCACCGGCCCTTGCACGAAGCCTTCATCCGGTCGAGCGTGCGCTCGATGGCCTGCAGACGGGCGATCTTGGCCTTCACTTCCCGCGCTTTCACTTCGATTTGGCGCACCACGCCGATGCACGGCCGGTTTGGCGTGACTCTGAGCGCCAACAGTTCCTTGATCTCGGTCAGCGTGAAACCCAGCGCCTGAGACTGTCTGATGAAACGGAGGCGGAGCACGTCTCCTGGCGCATAGGCCCGGTGCCCCGATGGCGTTCGCCGCGGCGGCCGCATCAGTCCCTCACGCTCGTAGTAGCGAATCGTCTCCAGATTGACGTTGCCCTTGCTTGCCAGTTCACCAATCCTGAACGTCGTCATGCCAGCCACCTTCCAACCAATCAGTCTAGAACCCGTAGTTGACTACGGGTCAAGTCTCATGCAGCCACCTGGCGCTAGAAGACAATCTCAAAATCGCCTCGATAGCGCCGCGGGTAGGTGCCGAAGAAAACGCCGCTCTGCGGGTCCGCGATGTTGGCGTGGACCGCGAGCGCATTAAAGTGATTGGTGATGTTATTGGCCGTAACAGACAGGCGCAGCGTGTACTTAGGAGTGACCTTAAAATCCCGCATAAAGCGCGCATCGGCCGAGAAGAAGTCAGGAAAACGCGTGGCATCGCTGTACGGAACACCAACGTAATTCTGCATCGCGTCCACGCGCGCGTAGGGGAACCCGGTGCGGATTTCCACGATGGGCAGCACCTTCACGTTCCACACGTGGGACTCGAAACTGCCCCACAACAGCACGCGATTCGGTAGGTCCGCCGGAAGGTTCCCGTACAAGTTGGGGCGCACCAGCGGCGTGGGAAAACTGCCCAGGAATCCGTCGTAGAGATTCAGATTTCCTTCGGAGCGGCTGTGCGTATAGGAAACCACGATCTGTTGCCCGCCCTTCCAGGCGAACTTGGCGGTAACCTCGGCCTGACGGTACCGCGCTTTGCCATCGCCGTTCAGCACAATGCGGTCGGTCGCGCCGGAGTTGTCCTGCTCCAGCGCCACCAGCCCCACGGACTGATTGTCGGTGTAGACGGCGCGGAGACGCAGCAAGCGCGGAAAATTGTGTTCGATCTGCAGATTCAGGGTTGCGCCGCGCGGCGAGAAGGCGCCGGCTACCTGCTCGTGGTTGACGAAAAACGATCGCGGTCCGGTGATACTGCCGATGACATTTTGGTAGACCACCGGCGCTCCCAGCACGCTCCCATCGGGCGAGTACATCGTGACGGTCCGCTGCGGATAGCGGGAAAAAGTGTAGATATCCAGCGGCAAATGATCGTAGAAGATTCCATACCCGGCGCGTAGCACCGTACGGCGGTTCTCAAAAGGGCTCCAGGCGGCGCCACCGCGCGGACCGACTCGGAGATTCTGCGCCAAGCGCTGATGCTCGACCCGTGCCCCATAATCGAAGGACAATTTTGGAGTGAGCGACCAGTGATCCTGCCCGTAGGCGGTCACCTCCAGATCGGAGCGGCTGTAAGGCGGCGGATTGCTGAAGTCGATGCGCTCTTCCAGACGCCCGGCGGAATCGAGTATTTCGACCGGACGGTAGCCCAAGCGGCCATCGTCTCCGGACCAGGTGTTGGAGGAGCCCAGCTTGACCAAATGCGTGCCACCCGCGCGGAGCGGCGTCAGCGAATACGCCTCCAGCCATTCGTTGCGGCTCGCGCTGCGATCCTGAGTGCCGAAGAAGTTGCCGCTATTGCCTTCCGGCGTCAGCGCCATGGCGGCGCTCCCTTGGGCGCCCACCGTGACGTCGAATCGCTGAATGGAAAGCGAGCTGTCGAGAATCCCATTCAGCAGCCCGAAGTGATGGATCACCGTGCCCACATAGTTGTGCTGCGCGTAGCTGGGCGTCACCGGTTGCGGATGGAAGAAATCCGGATTGACGAAATTGGTGTGCTGCGGGCTGAAGTGGAACGTCGCGGTCAAGAGCTGCCGTGTAGACAGGGCCCAGTCCAACTGCGAAAACGAATTGACGGACTCCTGTTTGGACACATTGAAGGGGAAATACAGCGTGCGGTTGGGGGCCTTTTCCAGGAAATACTGCAAAGAGGACATGAAGTACAGGCGGTTGTGGATCAGCGGCCCGCCCAACGAGGAGCGCGGCGTCTCGTTGCGAATGCCGCGCAGGTGATGGCTGCGGACGCGGAAGTCGGGGAACGGATCGTTCAACTCGGCGTGCCATTTTTCACCGCCGCGGCGCGTCTCCACCGCCACCACGCTCTGGGTGAAGCGGCCGTACTGCGCCAGGAACGGCGTGGTTAGCACGGTCACCGTCTCGATGCTGTTGATGGGCAGGCTTTGGCCGAACTTGCCCGTCGCGGGGTCGGTGATATCGGTGGAGTTCACCACCATGGCGCTGCGCTCCTGGCCATTGCCCCCGATCTTCAATTCGCCATCGGGCGCGCGCACCACGCCCGGCACCAGCGGAAGGGTTTCGTTGACCGTCGCCGGGTTGGTCGGCAGCGCCTTGACCTCGGCCGGCTGCAACTGGTTCTGCTGCGCCGCGCTCTGTTCCAGAGGGCCCACGGGTTCGACCACGTCGACGCTGCTGGTCTGCATTTTCGGGGTCACGATCAAACGAATCACGACATTGGCGGAACTCGTGATCTGGACTTCCCTGGTGGCCGTCTCGAAGCCTTCCTTGGCGACGGTCGCGGTCCACGCTCCACACGGAGTCTGCTGAAACTCCGCATATCCTAAAGTGCCCGTGGACCGGTTGCCCAGCGTGCGCGTTCCCGAAGCGACGCTTACGTCGGCGTCGAATACAAAGCTTTCCTGGGAATCGATGACCACCACGCGTAAGTCTCCGGGGAGACAGACTTGCGCGCACAGCCGCGGCGCGAACAGGCACGCCCCGCCGACCGTCAGCGTGAAAAGGAGCCGGACCCGGAAAATCAGCAGCAGCAAGCCGCTACGTTACCATACGGCGTCCGGGCTTTGAAGACCATCCCACTTGTTCCGCCGGTCACGCGGCGGCGCACCGGTTTATTTCCTTACACCACTACAGCTTGCCGTTTCGAGCGGGTCGCTTCCCTACGTTCGTCGTGTATCTTGAAGCCGAGGAGATCGAGCGCTCGCCATCTGAGAGCCGATTCCACCGCGCACGCATCCATGGCTCCGCGTGCAACGTTTAAGCAGGATGGCCGTCGATAGCTCGACGCTAAACCAGTCCTTCTGCCGGTGAAGGCAAAACCTCGGCGCGGGAGCTCCCGACTTTATTGTTCTTTGAATCGCCAGGCAATGCGGCGCCTAGCTCGAAGTGTCCCTCGCCCGCGCCTTTATCGCAGTCCGAACGCAAACAGCGACGTTCCCGCCGCCACGGTAATGTACTGCTTCCCGTTCACCGAGTAGCTCATGCCGCCGCTGTTGATCTGTCCGCCCAGAGAGATGCGCCACAGCAGTTCGCCGGTGCGCGCGTTCAGCGCGAAAAAATTCCCGTCGCGCGCGCCGCTGAACAGCAGGTCGGAAGCCGTCGTCAGCACGCCCGCCCAAGTGGTGTCGCCCATCTTGTATTCCCACTTCTTGTCGCCTGTGGTCGGGTCGAATGCGCGCACGATGCCGAAGCCTTCGGCGTCGGTGCGGTAGTTCTGCGGCACTTTGGTGTCCGGCATCGGCGTGATGCCGGTATCGCGCGACGTCTTGCCCAGATAATTCATCGCGCCGGCGTTCTCCCAACCCGGGATGTAGAACCAACCCGTCGATGGACTGAACGAAGGTGGATACCAGTTCGTCGCCCCGAGCACAGTCGGCCGCACCAGGCTCCCTTCGGGCGTGGCGACTTTGCCGGGCACGCGCATCGGGCGGCCTTTTTCATCGAAACCGCTCAGCCAGTTCACATCGACAAAAGGCTTGCCGGAGAGAAACTGGCCGGTGGTCCGGTCCATCACGTACATCACGCCGTTGCGATTGGCCCACAGCATCACGCTGCGCGGACGCCCTTGCCACTGGATCTCGGCGAGCACCGGAACCTGCGTCGCGTCCCAGTCCATATCGTCGTGAGGCGTGAATTGGTAATACCACTTGAGCTTGCCGGTGTCGGCGTCCAGCGCCACCACGCAATCGGTATAAAGGTTGTCGCCGACGCGCTTATCGGGCGCGTGGGTTTCACTCGGATTCCCGATGCCCCAGAACGTCAAGTTGGTCTGCGGATCGTAAGCCCCGGCGTTCCAGATCGCCCCGCCGCCGGTCTTCCAGCGGTCTCCTTCGGGCCAGGTGTCGTGGCCCGGCTCGCCCGGACCAGGGATGGTGTAGAACCGCCAAGCCTCCTTGCCGCTCTTGGCATCGTAAGCCACGATCTGTCCGCGCGTCGGCCCATCGCCGCCGGCGGTGCCCACGATCACCTTGTCCTTGACGATCAGCGGCGCATGCGTGATCGCGTAACGATCCTTGGCTTCGGCCACCTTCGCATTCCAATTCACCTTGCCCGTAGCCGCGTCGATCGCCAGCAGGTGCGCGTCGATGGTGCCCATGTATAAGGTGTCGGCCCCGCCTTGTGGAGCAAAGATCGCCAGGCCGCGATTGACGCGCCCGCAGCAAGGCCGCGCCTCGGGCGAAGGAGTATAAGGAGACGTCCAGAACTGGCGGCCGCTGACGGCGTCCAAAGCCACGGCGGTATCCGGCGCCTCGACGGTGTAGAGAACGCCATCGACAACCAATGCCGTGGTCTCGAATTTCTCCAGCGACTTAGCCTGCCACACCCACTTGAGTTCCAGATCCTTCACGTTCGCGGGTGTGATCTGCTTGAGCAGGGTGTGGCGCTGGCCTTTGACATTTCCGGAGTATGTCAGCCAGTTCTGGGGTTCCTTTTCGGGCGCAAGGATGCGGTCGAAGGTCACGCCTTGCCCCCACACAGAAGCGGTCAACATCGCGATGCCGAGTGCGTGTTTCATTGGCCGCCGAGTCCTTTCAACGTTAGTAAATACGCGACCACATCGGCCACCTCTGGGGTGTCGAGTATGCCTTTGTACGAGGGCATCTGCGATTTGGTGAGCACGGCAAACTCGCGCAGGTCGGATTTCATGAACGCGCGGAGCTTGCCTTCCGGGGCCTCCCGCGAAACCTCCAGGAGCTGCACCGAGAAGTTATCGTGATTGAGCAGGCGTCCGGTGAGCGTCGCGCCATCCTTGGTAACCACGCGAACGAAGCGGTTCGCGGGCGCGACCTCGGCCTCCGGATCGAGGATCTTGCGCTCCATGGCCGGGCCGTTTCCGGCGACCATCGACTCGATGGGCGGGCTCGGTCCACCCGCGCGCCGCGCCAGGCCGATATCGCTGAGATCGGGACCGATTCGTCCGCCCGTACCGTTCACGCGATGGCACCTTAGGCAGTCGCCCTTATATTCAAACAGCGCTTTGCCCCGGGTGGGGTCACCCGCTGGCGATTGCGCCCACAGCGCGGTTCCGGCGAACAAAAGGAAAGGAGCCCTGAATGCCGACATGACGATCGGCCCATGTTATCAGTCTTCGGTCAGTAGCTCAAACCGTCCGTCGGATTCCAGGCGGTAGTTGCGGCCGCGCCAGGTAATGGTGTTGCCGAAGAATCCGGCGACCCAGAAACAGAACGCCGCCACATCTTCCATCGGCAACAACACCCAGTTGAGCTGCGCGCCGAGCACTCCCTGGGCCACGCTCCACGCCGCCGCCGCGCGGATCGCGAAGGTCAACGGGAGCACCGGCCACCACGCGGGATCGACCGCGAACACCATGATCGCCAGCGGCAACGGCATGGTGAGCAACTGGCCGATGTAGCCCGCGCGCCGCGATCGCCGCGTGCTGCGAGCCCATCGCAGGCGATGCCGGGCGTTGTGCGCCAGATCCTGATTCCCGATATGGTGCTCCACCACATAAGACGAAAGGTTCACACCCTGGCCGGCCTCCGCGGCGAACTTGCCCAGGGCGAAATCCTCCGCCAGAAAGTCTTTCAGCCGGTCCAGACCGCCGATGGAATCGAGGGCGCTCCGCCGCGCCACGATGGTGGGGCCTACCGCGAACTTCATCCCTTCAACCATTCGCGCGACCAGAATTCCGGCCAGAAAGTCCGTATTCATGCCGGTCGCTTCCAGGCGCGACCACAGGCCGGGGCCCGCCACGGCGCGATAAGGACACGTAGCCACGCCCAACGCGGGGTCTTGAAACTCGGCGGCCACCGTGCGCAAAAAGGCCGGGCCCACGCGGATGTCGCTGTCGCTCATCACCACCAGGTCGTGCCCGGCGGCGGCGAACATGCGGTCCAGGCTGAAGACTTTGGCGTTGGGATACGGAGGTTCTCCAGTCACCAGCAGCCGCGAAGGCACCGCCGCATACTCGCGCCGGAGCCGCTCCACAACTTCCACCGCCGCATCGTCCGCGTCGCGAACGGCAAACAGAATCTCGAAGTCCGGGTAATCCTGTTCGAAGAACGTCCGGAGATTGCGCTCCAGGCCGAGATCCAATCCGGCCAGCGGCTTCAGTATGCTGACCGGCTCAAAGGCACGCGACTCCGCCCGCCGCACCCGCCGGTAACGCCGCACCGCGACGATGACCAACAGCGAGTACGCCAAGGAACCCGCCAACAATGCTAAAAGCACCCATTCACCCAGCATGAACCCGTTTCAACCTGTTCCTCTATCTTCGCATTATGCGGACCAGCAGAGTAGCGTGGTCACAGAGTTGAAACATCATGGCCGAACCGCGTTCCAAAGGTTGCGCGGATTTCGGTACCCTAGGAGTCCATGCCCCTTTTGCAAGTGATCGTCCTGGGCATCATCCAGGGCCTCACCGAGTTTCTGCCCATCAGCAGCACGGCCCATCTGGTCGTGATTCCCAGGTTGCTGGGGTGGCCCGACCAGGGCTTGGCCTTCGATATCGCGCTGCATGTGGGAACCTTGGTCGCCGTGCTGCTGTACTTCTTCCGCGACTGGCTGCAAGTGCTGTCGCAGGGCTTGGGCCTCTCCACCACGGGTGGCGATCCGGCGCTGCGACGGAATCGCGGGCTGCTGTGGTTGCTGGTGCTGGGGTCCATCCCCGCGGGTCTGGCTGGGCTGCTGTTTCAGAAACAAGCCGAAACGCTGTGGCGCGAGAACCTCTTCGTGATCGCGGGTACATCCATCGGCGTCGGCCTCATCATCTGGCTCGCCGAGATGGTGGGGCGCAGACAAAGGGATCTCGGTCACGCCAACCTTGTCGATTCCATCACCATCGGCCTGGCGCAAGCTTGCGCGGTGGTCCCAGGAGTCTCCCGCAGCGGAGCGACCATTGCCGCGGGCCTGTTCCGCAACCTGGACCGGCCGGCGGCCGCCCGGTTCTCTTTTCTGCTCTCGACGCCCGTGATTGCAGGAGCGGCCCTCAAGGATTTCTACGACCTGATGAAGCACGAAGGCGGCTTCCCGGCCGAGATGCGCATCCCGATTCTGGTGGGGATCGCCGTCAGCGCGATCACCGGTTGCGCGGCCATCGGCTTCTTCATGAACTTCCTGCGCCGCCGTTCCCTGGGGGTGTTCGTACTTTACCGGCTGGTTTTTGGCATAATAGTCATTGCTCTGGCTGTCTTCCGTCGCTAACGGAGGATGAAGTTTCTAGGACCTACCCGCCACCCCAGGCTAAATGAAGCCCTGGCGGTGGTGTATCTATTCGCAGGGCTGTTCATTTTACTGAGCCTGGTCTCATATCATCCCTTCGACCCTTCTTGGAACACCGCCACCGGCCGCGCCAAACCTGGCAACCTGACCGGCTTCGTAGGCGCGGATATTTCGGATTTCCTGCTGCAAACTCTCGGACTGGCCGCCTATGCCGTACCCCTGCTGATTCTCTTGCTGGGCTGGAAGTGGATTCAGTCCTCGGCCATTGAAGCGCCGGGGATCAAGCTGGGCGGCGCGTTGTTATTCGTCGCAGCGTCCTGCGCGGCCTTCGGACTCGCTCCCGACTGGAGGCCCATCGCTGCCATGATTCCAGCTTCGGGTCTGGTGGGAGGCCTCCTCGGTTCCTACCTGGTCGCTTCCCTGAATCTGACCGGAGCCATCCTGGCTACTGCGGCCACCTGGATCGTATCGCTGTACCTGGTGTCGCACTTTGAAATGGCGCACCTTCTCGATTTGTTCCGCTGGCCGATGAAATGGATCAGCCGCATGCATCTGCGCTTTTACGAATGGCGCAAGGAACGCGCGATCCAGGCCCGCGAGAAAGCCAGGCAACGGGCGGCGCGGCGGGCTCTGGAGAAGAACCGGGATGTGCCCGCATATGGTACGGGACCGGAACCGCCCAGCGCCTCCGATCCGCCCATTGTGGATGCTTTGCGGCCCTCCAGCATGGCGGCCGCGGCCGGAGCGGCTCAGTCGTCCACCGCGCCCTGGGCCGTCTCCACGCCGGCCGCGGCTCCGTCCGTGGACGACATTCCCATCCGCACCCTGGAACCCCCGCCATCGGAAGCGGATGCCGACCCGTTTCGTGCCGACCGGCGCACTCCCCATTCCGAGCCGCAGCGCCCCGTGCGCACGACGTTCAAAATCCCGCCCACGGACTTGTTGCAAGAGCCGCAAGGCAGCGCCGCCTACGACAGCCAGGAGCTCAAAGAGATCGCGGTCCGCATCAAGAGCAAGTTTGAGGAGTTCGATGTGTTGGGCTCGGTAGTGCAAATCAATCCCGGCCCGGTGGTCACGACCTTCGAATTCAAACCCGAGGCGGGCGTGAAATATTCGCGGATCACCGCGCTGTCCGAAGACCTGTGCCTGGGCCTGCAATGCGAATCGATTTTGATCGAGCGCATCCCCGGCAAGCCCACAGTGGGCATCGAGGTACCCAATTCCAAGCGTGAAGTCATCAGCCTTCGCCAGATCTTGGAATCGGACGAGTTTCAAAACTCCGCGTCGCCGCTGACCGTAGCGCTGGGCAAGGATATCAGCGGACGCATCAAGGCGGCGTCGCTCGAAACCATGCCGCACTTGTTGATCGCGGGCTCGACGGGTTCGGGCAAAAGCGTAATGCTCAACGCGCTGATCATGTCCATCTTGTACAAAGCCACGCCCGACCAGGTGCGCATGATCATGGTGGACCCCAAGCGCCTGGAATTCGGCCTGTACGAAGGCATCCCGCACTTGCTTACGCCGGTGATCACCGACGCCAAGAAGGCCACCTACGCGCTGCGCAACGCGGTGGCGGAAATGGATCGCCGCTTGCGGCTGCTGGCCGCGCAAGGCGTGCGCAACATCGAGCAGTACAACAAAAAGATTCGCCAGTTGCAGTTGCAACCCCGCAGCCTGTTCGAGGACGAGACCGCGGAAGACGAACTGGAGCCGGTACCGTACATCCTGATCATCATCGACGAGCTGGCCGACCTGATGATGCTCGAACGCGCCGCCGTGGAAGAAAGCGTCACGCGACTCGCGCAAATGGCGCGCGCCGTGGGTATGCATCTGGTGCTGGCGACGCAGCGGCCCAGCGTCGACGTGATCACCGGACTGATTAAAGCCAACTTCCCGTCGCGGATGAGCTTCCGCGTGGCCACCCGCGTGGACTCGCGGACCGTGCTGGACGTGATGGGCGCCGAACACCTGCTGGGCAAGGGCGATATGTTGTTCCTGCCACCCGGCACCTCACGGCTGGTGCGCGTGCACGGATCGTATGTAACCGAAGCCGAAACCAATCGTGTGGTCGAGTTCTGGAAGCAGCAGGCCCAGCCGGATTATGACCAGACCTTCCTGATCGCTCCGCCCGCCGACGATGAAGAAGAGGAACAATACGAAGGCCCTGAAGATGCCATGTACCACGAAGCCGTGAAGGTGGTGTGCGAGATCGGCAAGGCCTCCACATCCACCTTGCAGCGGCGGCTACGGTTGGGCTATGGCCGGGCCGCGCGCATTCTGGATATGATGCAGCGCGACGGCATCATCGGACCACCTGACGGAGCACGGCCACGCGACGTGCTGAAGCGTCCGGATTGGCTTGAGGAAGTCGAGAGCCAACTGCGGTAACAAGCAAAGGGATCCAACTGGTCCCAGGGACTCGCGACCCCCACCGCACGCGGGCAAGGGGCCTTGGAGGGATATCCTACAATTGACTCGTGGAATTGAAGTCCAATGACGTTCCCTACACGGGTAAAGGCCAAGATCTCCAGCAAGCTTTCGTACCCGCTGGGGGCGGAGCTGATTTCATCGGAGCTGGCGGGCGTTCCGCAAGCTCGGATTCTTGAAATCAACTTTCACGCAAAGTACGAACGCATGGAAACGAGAGGTATGCCGTATTCAATTCTCAAGTTCTCCTACAGTGGACCCGCGGGATCGTATCACCCGCGATCAATTCCCTGGAGTATCGAGGTTCGGCCCGTTCCACGCGCTTTGAAGCACACCGTAAAAGAATCTATTGTGCGTGATTTCTTTCCTCGTATACGGCAGTGGCTAGAGAAGCACGCGGGCCTGACATCAACGCACGGTTCTCATTCGCTGTCCGTTGTTTTCGATGGAAACTGCGAGACGCTGCTGAAACTCCAGGAATTTCATTCCCGCGAAGCGAACTGAGTTGCGCCGTTAAGATGGACGAAAGTGTCTCTCAAGCAACTTGTCCCCGTGTCTTTGCGGCCAGTGGCGCGGAGCCTGTACCACGTCGCGTTTCGCACACGTCTGCGAATGGAGTGGTGGCTGCGCGACCGGCTGGAGCGCCATCCCACTGGCCCTCCAGTGCCACCCGCGAGTCTGCGGTTTCGCGTGGGCGAGGATTCGCGGTTAGCTGCTTTTCTCGAGGTCGGCCGCCGCACCGCCGAAAACATCGAGACTGTATTGGCCCAGGTTGGATCTCAGTTCACTCCGGGCCAAGCCGTGCTGGACTTCGGTTGCGGCTGCGGACGCACGCTGCGCTGGCTGATCGAGCGCTATCCGGAAGTGCACTGGCACGGCGTGGACGTGGACGCCGAAGCGATCGCCTGGAGCCGCGCCAACATCCCCGCGGCCAAGTTCGTCTGCGGACAGCCGCTGCCTCCGTTGCCGTTCACGGACGCAAGCCTCGATATGATTTATGCCATCAGCGTATTCACGCATTTGAACGAAGATTTCCAACGCGCCTGGATTGCGGAACTCGAGCGCGTCCTGAAGCCCGGCGGAATGTTGCTGCTGAGCGTCTACAGTGAACGCGTCTGGCGCGCGCAGCCCGAAGCCGCCAGCGTCGCGGCCGGCGAATTTGTGTTCCGTAAATCAGAAAAGCTGAAGGGGATCGTGCCGGACTGGTACCACACCGCACTGCAAGGCCGCGACCGGGTCACGCGCTTGCTCGGGGAACACTTCGCGCGCGTAAGCCACCAGGAGCGCGCCTTGGGAGATCACGACGCTGTGATCGCGTGGAAAGCCCGAGCATAAGGAGTGGGTGTGGGGCAGCGCCGTGCGCTGCCTCGAAAACCTCGGCAGGCAGCGCATGGCGCTGCCTCACTTCAGCTCAGCCGCGAGCCAGCGCGAGAAAGTGTTCCTGGCTGTCCACCGCCGGCTCCCCGCCTTTGTCCCACACGAAGCTTCCATCGGACTGCATGCGGCGTGCATTGCGGTTGTCGGACAAACCGGTGGCCAGGATCTCGTCCCGCAATCGCGTGATCAGGCGCCGGCTCTCCACCGGGAACAGCACCTCCACGCGATGATTCAGATTCCGCCCCATCAAGTCCGCGCTGCCCAGAAACACTTCCTCGCGCGTTGCGTTCAGGAAGTAGTAAATGCGGCTGTGTTCCAGGAACCGGCCCACAATGCTGATGACGCGGATGTTGTCGCTGACGCCCGGGATTCCCGGCCGCAGCGAACAGATGCCGCGAACGAGAAGATCCACCTGCACGCCGGCCTGCGAGGCCTCATACAGCAGGCGGATCATGCCGAGGTCCTCGAGCGCATTCACCTTGAAAATAAGGTGAGCAGCCTTGCCCGAACGCGCATGCTCGATTTCACGGCGGATCAGCTCTTCCAGGCGCTGCCGAATGCCGATGGGCGCGACTAACAATTTGCGGAAATCGTTCTTGGCCGAATACCCGGTCACGTAATTGAACAGGTCCGTGGCGTCCGCGCCGATCTGATCGTCGGCGGTGAGGAAGGACAGGTCCGTGTACAGCCGCGCCGTCTGCGGATTGTAGTTGCCGGTTCCCAAATGCACATAGCGGCGGATCTGGTCGCCTTCGCGGCGCACTACCAGCGCGATCTTGGAGTGCACCTTTAATCCCACCAGACCGTACACCACGTGCACGCCCGCGGCTTCCAGCTGGCGGGCCCACACGATGTTGCTCTCTTCGTCGAAGCGCGCGCGCAACTCCACCAGCACCGCCACCTGCTTGCCGTTTTCAATGGCTTTCAGCAGGGCCTCGACGATCGGCGAATTCAACCCCACGCGGTACAGCGTGATCTTGATGGCCAGCACATCCGGATCGGCGGCGGCCTTGCGGAGAAATTCGATCACGGGTTGGAACGAATCGTAAGGATGGTGCAGCAGCACGTCTTCGCGCTTCAGCACGGTGAAGATGCTGTCTTCATACTTGGGATGCAGCTCCGGCGACACGCGCGGAACAAAGGGCGGGTCCTTGAGATCCGGCCGGTCCAGCGCCAGCAAGCGCATCAAGCGGTTCAGATCGAGCGGCCCGTCCACGCGATACACGTTGCGCGGATCCAGTTCCAGGTTGGCCACCAGGATGTCGAGCAGGTTTTCCGAAATGTCGCCGGAAACCTGCAGCCGCACCACGGCGCTGAAGCGGCGCTGCCATACCGCCTCTTCGATGGATTCCAGTAGATCGTCGCTCTCGAGTTCCTGGATTTCGATTTCGGCGTCGCGCGTTACGCGGAACGGATAGGCTTCCACAATCTCCAGGCCGGGGAACAGAGCATGCAGATTCGCCAGAATGAGCTGTTCCAACCAGACATAAGCCACGCGGCCCTGCTGCTGATCCGGCACCGGAACCAGCGACGGCAGCGTGTCCGGGATCTTAACGCGAGCGAAACGATCCACACCCTTGGCGTCGCGCAGAGCCACTGCCAGGTTCATGCTGAGGTTGGAAATATGCGGGAACGGACGGCCCTGGTCGAACGCCAGGGGGGTCAGAACCGGAAAAACAATTTGATGGAAATATGTCTCCAGATTTCCGCGCTCGCGGTGCGTGAGCTGCGCGTACTCCCGCAACTCGATTCCCGCGGACGCCAGCTCCGGAGCCAATGCGCGCCAGGTCTCGTAGGCGCATTCCACCAGGCGCTTGACCTCCACGCGGATGTTCTCCAGTTGCGAGGACAAGCCCGTCTCGGCGGCGCCCGGAGCCCCAGCGGCGCGCGCCTTTTCCATCAGCACCGCCACGCGCACCATGAAAAATTCGTCCAGATTGGAAAAAACGATGGACAGGAACTTGACGCGTTCGAGCAGCGGGTTCTCCGCATCCCCGGCTTCCTCCAGCACACGATGCTGGAACGCCAGCAGACTCAACTCGCGATCCAGGTACAAACTGGGATCGTTGAGCGGAAGCGCGTCAGCTTGAGAAGCGTCGGCCGGGGAAGTGGCGCGGGCGACCGTAGACATAGCGACCTTTAGTTTAGCAAGCTGCGCCGGCACTTCGACTGAAACACAACATTCATTTCGAGTCGCAATTCACCGCTGCACGGCTCTACGCCTTCGTCTTGCTACGCAGCCGCTTCGCCGGGTCGGCGGGCGTGTAGTTGAGCTGCTTGGAGAGAATCTCCACCAGGCGAGTGAGGGCTTTCACCCGCGCCCAATATTTGTCGTTGCCCTCCACCAGGTTCCAGGGCGCCGTGCGAGTGCTGGTTTTCACCAGCATCTCTTCGACGGCCTCCTGGTATTGCGGCCACTTGCCGCGATTGCGCCAGTCCTCTTCCGTCAACTTCCAGGCTTTATAGCCGATTCGCTTGCGCTCTTCGAAGCGGCGCAATTGCTCCTCGGGAGAAATGTGAATCCAGAATTTGGCGATGATGGTTCCGAAGTCGGTCAGCTGGCGCTCGAAAGAATTGATTTCTTTGTACGCGCGTTTCCAGGCCCGCTCCTCGGTCAAGCCCTCGACGCGCTCCACCAGGACGCGGCCGTACCAGGTGCGGTCGAAGATGGCGATCTGTCCGGGCTCCGGCAAACGGTGCCAGAAACGGTACAGGTAATGGTGCGTTTGATCGTCGCCCTGGGGAGCGCTGATGGGATACACCGCGTACCCGCGCGGGTCCATTCTTTCCGTGATGCGTTTGATCGTGCCGCCTTTGCCGGCGGCGTCCCAGCCTTCAAAGGCCACCATCACCGGCCGCTTCAGCATGTAGATCTGCCCGCTCAGTTCCCGCAGTTGGATCTGCCTGCGCGCCAGTTCGATGGCGTACCGATCGCGCTTCAACTTGCGCGTGAGATCAAGCGTCTCCAACATCGGATTGCTCCTTGGCGGCGTCCAGCGATTCCATGACTGCGCGCACATCGGCTTCCGGCTCAGCGACATCCTCGGAAGCGCGGTAAGGCGGGGCTGCGTCGCCCAAACGATGTTCCAGCGCGGCGATGATGGTGTCGAAGATCTTCTTGCGAGCCCACCAGCGGGAGGTGGCCTCCACCACGGTCCAGGGCGCATACTCGGCTTCGGTCAGCGCCAGCATTTCTTCGATGGCCAGCAGGTATTGATCGTACTTGCGATGACGCGCGCGATCTTCGGCCGTGACCCGCCAGGCTTCCAGCGGATTCGCCTCCAGCTTCTTCATGCGGCGTTTTTGCTCGCGCTTGCCGATATGCAGGAAGAATTTGACGATCACCGTGCCGTCGTCGGCCAGCATGCGCTCGAAGTCGTTGATGTCTTCAAACGCAGCGCGCCAAGCCGGCTTGGGAATAGCTTGCTCCACGCGGCCCGTCAACACCCGCATGTACCAACTGCGATCGAAGATGGCCATCTCGCCGCGAGCCGGGACCTTCTGCCAGAACCGCCACAGCCACGGGAATTCCTGTTCGAAGGTGCGCGGCGGCTGAACGGAGTAAACCTTGAATCCCCGCGGGTCCAGCCTTTGCGTGAGCGCCGAAATCGCCGCTCCTTTGCCCGAGGCGTCCCATCCCTCCAGCACGATAATGGAAGGAATCTTCTGGTCCCAGCAGGTTTTTTCCAGATCATAGAGCCGCCGCTCCAATGCGGGAAGAGCGCTCACGTATTCTTCCCGCGAAAGACGGCGCTTCAGGTTGACGTTTTCGAGCATCGCCTGCCCCGCAGTCTACCAAACCGACTGTGGGCCGGGTTGCGCGGACGAACGTCCAAACTGCTTGCGCGCGCGATTACCGCTTAGGCGCCCAGCCGGCGGTGAACGTGACCATTACGCTGCGGCCGGGCAGCAGATTCAGCAGATCGCCCCCGGCTGGCGCGTAAGCCATAGTAGTCGTGGCCGCGTTTGCCGGGGTGACGCCGACGATATTGTGGCTGTCGGCGAGGTTGTTGATTGCCAGGCCGAGCTTACTCCCGCGGAGCCAGGAAGCGTTCTTGATCGTGTAATTCGCGAAGAAGTTCACGAGGTTAAAAGGCTGGATGGTGATGGCCTGGTCGACGGGATAGGGAATACTGACCCCACCGATTTTGTAACTCAGCGAGCCATTGTCATTGTACATTGTGCCGACGCGCTTCTCGGTTATGCCGACGTCCCAATTCTTGTGTTGGTACATAAAAGCGACGCTCTCGATGTTCTTGGGCGAGTTCGCAACCCACAGGCCGCCATTGGGAATGTTCAGGCCTTCTGCATACTTCGCCGATCCCCACGATCCGTTCAGATACAAGTTGAAGCCCCAGCCGATGACGATGTTGCTCTCCGCTTCAAAGCCCTTCGTATTACTCGGACCGGTGGGGACAAAGACGGTATCGAGGGCAGTCGGATCGTAGTACGAATCGAAGCCATTCTGGAAATGAATGTAATAGAGGTCAGCGTCCAAAGTCCAACGCCGCTTCTTAATCACAGAACCGATCTGATAGGTCTTAGCGACGGTCGGTTTGGGCGGAACCGCAACCTGCGCGTTGAGAACGTCGAAGACGCCGCTGGGCGGAATGATGCTACCTTCGGCAAACTGAGCGTAGACGGACCAGTTGTTCTTTAGGTAGTAGCGGGCGTTGATGTTAGGGAGCCAGTTGTTGTAATTGATCTGATGCTGGGTGAACGCGCCGCCGCCGACGCAGATGGGAGCTCCTGTGACCTTGTCCGTGGAGGCCGTGCCGCCGAGGCAGCCGACGGTCTTGCCGTTGTCCTGGTATTGATTCAAGGCCATGTTGTAGTCCGCGGCCTTGACGCCCGCCGTGATCACCAGCTTCGGCGCGGCGTGCCACTCGAATTCGGCGAAGGGCTGGAAGGACTGGGTGATAAAGTGTTCATGAAAATTAGGGAGCGGCGTATCGACCCAACCAAGTATTCCGTTGGAGGGATATTGGTAGCGATCGGTATAGGCCCAGTCGTACCACGCGCCGGTGCGAAAAACGCCCCATTTTGAGGTTTGGCTCAGAACGGCGGTGTCGCCCGCGTGACGGTATCCGTTCAGCTTGTCGACACCGCTGGGCTTGGCGGGGCTGAGGTTGGCCGTATAGGACGCGCAGGCGGAAGTCGCGCATGTGTACTTCTGGAGGTTCTGCTTGTTCCAGTAGCGGGTGGTGAAGGCTTTCGTATCGAACTTCCATCCATTCCCGAGATCCGTATTGAAGTCGAGGTATTCGAAGTCCGTTTGAACATGATAGTAGTTGTAACCGTAGTACGCGGGATCGGGCTGGCCGTTGGAGAAGTAAGGCGTCCCGTCCAGCAGGTAGTTGTCGCCGAACGCCGCGACTTGACCGCGAGTGGGATTGGTGGTATCGGGCGTGTTGGTCCAGATGTCCACCAGCCCGCCGTACAACGTCAGGGACGTGCGGTCGGAGAAGCGGTACTGATACTTTCCGTAACCGGCGACGCGCTTCTGGCGGTTGTAGGTCTGATAGCCATCCGAGAGCAGTTGCTGAATGTCCATCAGGAAGCTATTCCGGTTACCAGGTCCAAAGAAACCCGAATCGGCGTCCAGCTGCAGCAGGCGCGTATTCCAGGAGCCGTACGCGACTGTTGCGCGAATGTCCGGATCCGGAAACAATTGCGGCGATTGCAGGTTGATAGATCCGCCGAAGTTGGTGGGGCCGAAGTTTGATGAGAGGCCAGGGCTGCGGTCGAAATCGACGCCGGCGGTCCAGCCGCTGGGGAAGTTCGCCCAGGAGTGGTGGGTCGGAGTGTTGGTGTCTTCAAACGGAATTCCGTCGAAGGTCATAGTGTAATCGCCGTCCGGGAAACCGCGGAAAAACGTCTTGCCCTGGCCGAGTCCGATCCCATTGGGATTGAGGCTAAACGTGCCCGGCGCAAGATTCACGTATTCGGCGTAATCCGCGAGGGGCGACATGAAGTTCTTGATGAAGTCGCCGCTGATTTCAGTCTTTGCGGAAACGGCCTCTAGAGTGTTGCCCGACGGTGCGGTCGCCGCAGCCATCGAAATGGTCTCGTTAACTGTAATCGAAGTGGCTACGGTTTCGACGGTCAGAGTAATGGGAAGGTCCAGAGTCGCGCCCGCGTTGATCGTTCCACCGGAACGGGTAGTTAGTCCAAAACCGATGGCCGAAACTACAATAGAGTAGCTTCCAGCCGGAAGATCCGAAGCCGAGAACTTTCCCTCATTATCGGTCATGACGCTTCGCGAAGCCGCCGTCGATTCATTCTTGATTTCGACGGTGGCGCTAGGCATCGGTTTCCCGACCTGATCCAGGACCGTGCCGGTCAGCGTTCCAGCGCCACCCTGTTGCGCTTGAAGCGGATACGGCACGGTGGCGCAGAGAATTGCGAGCACGGCAAAAGCAGACACACCTATCCATCGGCTCACGACAGGCTGCATTTTTTTCAGACCCTCCAGGTGGAATTGTGAAATGAAGTCTAGGTTAGCCGTGAGAAATGACAAAGGCATGACGACTCGGTTAAAGAACTGAGACGAAACAAGGAGAATGTTACAGATGGGCTGTTAGAAGAATGCGATGCCCCGGGCCGCCAGCACCACCGCCGCCCACAGAACCAACTGCAGTGCGGCTCCCCACGGATTTCCCATCTTGGAGCGGAGCGGAACCATACCAACCAGCGCCGCGAGCAGCAACATTTTGACTCGGAAGGACACGCTGGTGGCGCACCGCAGCGGCTCGATCACGAACAGCAAAGCTCCCGTCGCAACCATCATCGCCGCGCCGACCCACAACATGGCTGGCTGCGGGCGCGCTTCCCGATCCCGCGGGTGCCGCGCCGCCAGCAAGACCGCGCCGCCAAACCACGCCAAGCCGAGCACGTGCAGCGCGCCGATCACCGGGTAGGCCCACGTGGAGCCTGCCAGAGTTGTGCTTAACGCCGTCGATTGCACCCATCGCGCCAGATCGAGCAACATGTTAGACGTCAAAATCGGCGATGGCCCGCGCCGCCAGTACCACGCCGGTCCACAGCGCCAGCGACGCGATCAGCGTCGTTTTGCTCCGCCGCGCCGTGAAAGTGGAGATCAATCCCAACGCCACCAGCGCCAGCTTCACACCCACCGCCGGGTTGTGCCGGTAACGATCCCAATCCGCAATCAGCATCAGTGGGCCGGTGGTCAACAGGATCGCCAGGCCGGCGTGGGACCAGGGCTTGAAGAAGCGCTCCAACTCGCTCGCGGACTGCCGGGTTACGTTCCACCCCAGTTTTCGAAGGTCCACGAAGACGGTCGCGCCCACGAACAGGGCGACTCCAAGCAGGTGCACGGCCTCAATCACCGGAAACGCCCACGAGTTCTTCAGCTCGGCGAGGTGCAACACCGCTACAGCGGCTGATCCGGACGCGCGATCGTGCGCCACATGTGCGCCACCGGGCTGCTGTCGAAGCCCAGGCCTTCCTTGGGCTGCTTGAACTGCCGCCCGATGATGTCCAGGAACGGCTCGATGGTCACCTTCTGATTAGGATCGAAGGCGTACAGATCGTTCACAGTCACCAGCCGCGGAAGCATGTACCACTGGTGCTTCAGCAGCATCTTGTAGGTCTTCTCGATGTACTCCGGCGGTTTGTAATCCTCGCCGAACATGTTGCGGTAGAGGTCCGGATATTCGTAGCCGTTCTTGGTGTCGGGATAGTAGCGCAGCGTCTGGTGATAGCGGATCGCGAACGCGACCTTTTCCGAAACGTAGGGCTCGTACAACTGCGCGCCCCACCAACCGTGGTCGGTCTTGATCAGGGCCTGCACGGTGTCGTGCAGCAAGCAGGCTAAGATGATCTCCTCGGACATTCCGTTCTTCATGGCGAGCGCGGCGCTCTGCAACACGTGATTCGCCGGAGCGAACCGCAGCCGGAAATAGTCCAGCAGCGTCGGCTTGACCGGCAGCGGCTCCAGGATCTGGACGTTGGTGGCTTGCGCGAACAGGTTCCCCACGCCCCGGCGGAACGTCCGCGTGGGAATCTGCGCTTCGATCTCGGCGGCGGTGGGGAATTTCTTCTGGGCCGTGGGCGCGACGGCGGCATTGGACTCGACGGCTTCATCGAGGGCATCCGACATGTAATCTTCGAGCGCGTCCGCCTTGGTTTCGGAATCCATCAGGTTGACGGCGGCCGCGCCGCCCAGATTAGCGATGAATTCCTCGCGATCGATTTCCATACGAGCCTCCTAGTGCCTAATGTCGAAGCAGGATATGATCACACCATGCGACTAGCCGGACTCCCTGCCTTCATCCTAGCAGCGCTGTGGTCGGCCGGATGCGGCGACTTGCTCTCGATGCACGCGCTCCACACGCGCCAGGATCAAGTGTTCGACACCGCCGTCGAAGGCCGCTGGGAGAACGACGACAACATCCTCGAAGTCCGCCGCTCCGGCGACGCCTATGAAGTCACGCTCCAAGCGAAGAAGGTTTCCGAACCGCCCACGAAGTTCGAAATGCACCTGGTGGAAGTGAACAGAGTCCGTTTTGCGGATCTGCTGCCCGAGGACCACCTGGGCCACATGCTCCTGCGCGTGCGCCTGGCCGAAGGCCAACTGCGCGCCGACTTTTTCGATTCGGCCTGGCTGCGCGAGCGCGTGCCGCATCAGGAAGCCGACATCGAAAATTTTCGGAAACAGTCCGTGCTCACGCAGTCCACGCCGCAGTTGCGCAGCCTGGTAGCGAAATACGCGCGCGAGCCGAAGGCCTTCGCGGACGAGACGGTGTTCCGAAAAGCGCGATAGGGCCGGGCGCAGGGGACCGTCGCCGTGCGAGGCGCGGCCGCGAGAGGCCACGCTATTCTAGTACTTACCCATTACTTACCCATGCATCAAGAAGTTGTCGAAGCCGAAGGCCACCTGATCGATTCGCACCTGATGGAGCGGATTTTCGACACCGTGGTCGAATACAGCGGCCGTTTCGAGGTCGAGCAATTCCGCATTGGCCTCACCAACACCGACCCGTCCTACCTGCGTTTGCGCGTGGAAACTCCGGATTCTCACGACATGCAACTATTGCTGGGCCAGCTCCTGGGCTTGGGCTGCGCGCCCATCGATAGCGGGGAAGCGGTGCTCGAAACCGTCAAGCGCGATTGCTGCGCACCCGAAGACTTCTACTCCACCACCAACTACCGCACGCTGGTGCGCCACGCCGGCCAGTGGCTGGAGGTGCAGAACCAGCGCATGGACGCCATGATCGTGATCTCCGGAGGGCAGGCGTCCTGCCGCCGCCTGCGCGACCTGCGGGCGGGCGACCCGGTCGTGGTGGGCATGCACGGCATCCGCGTCATGCCGGAATCCAAGGAGCGCGACCGTCTGGCCTTCGCCTTCATGAACAACAGCATCTCTTCGGAGCGGCAGCTCGAGACCGCCGTCCGCCAGACCGTCACGCTGATGGAGCAGACCCGCGCGGAAGGCAAGAAAATTGTCGTGGTGGCGGGACCGGTCGTGGTTCACACCGGCGGCGCCGCCGCGCTGGCGAAATTGATCCGCGGCGGCTGGGTCCAGGCGTTGCTGGCCGGAAACGCCCTGGGCGTGCACGATATCGAGGCGGCGCTGCTGGGCACCTCGCTAGGCGTTCGCCAGACCGACGGCCGCCAGGAAGAGCACGGCCACCGCAACCACATGCGCGCCATCAACGCCATCTATCACGCCGGCAGCATCGCCAAGGCCGTGGAATCCGGCTGCCTGCAAGGCGGCGTTATGTACGAGTGCGTGAAGGCGGGGGTTCCATTCGTGCTGGCGGGCAGCCTGCGCGACGACGGTCCCCTGCCCGATACCATCACCGACATGAACCAGGCGCAGGACGCTTACGCGGAACAACTCAAGGGTGCGGGGCTGGTGCTGTGCCTGGGCTCGATGCTGCATTCCATCGCCACCGGAAACATGCTGCCGAGCTGGGTGAAGATCGTGTGCGTCGATATCAATCCAGCCGTCGCCACCAAGGTGAGCGATCGCGGCACGGGGCAGGCGGTGGGCGTCGTCACCGACGTAGGGCAATTCCTGGGACAATTGGCCCACGCGATGGAGTCCGCCCCCGCGCCAGCGGCCAAGGAAACCGCGCGATGAAGCGTGTATCCGAGCGCGCCTACACCGATGAGCACGCAGCCGCGGGCGTGAACGCCGATCTGCCCGAAATCGAAACTTGGCCCAACCAATACCGCACCGAGTATGAAATCGAAATCGGCATGCCCGAGTTCACCTCCGTGTGTCCCAAGACCGGCCTGCCGGATCACGGCACGCTCACTCTGCGCTATGTGCCGGATCGCTCATGCCTGGAATTGAAGTCGCTCAAGATGTACACGCTGGCGTATCGCAACCTGGGCATCTTCCAGGAGAACGTGGTGAACCGGATGCTGGCCGACGTAGTCCGCGCCGCACGTCCGATCCGCGCCACCGTAGAGGGCGACTTCGCACCGCGCGGCGGCATCTCCACCAGAATCATTGCCTCTTACACCAAGGACACCAAACGTGCCCGCTAACTCGAAGGACCGTAGCGCACGCACTCGTGCGTGCCACGTCGAGACTCCTCTCGACGCGAGGCGGCGAAACCACATCACCCCAATAAACAAGTGACCATGCCCGCCAGCTCCGACAATGACGACTTGATAGCAGCGATCCGCGAGGTCCGCGAGCGCGCCCAGGCCCGAGCGCCGCAAGGCGAACTCGGCCTTGCGGGTGTGAACGCTCCCGATCTAATGCCGCTAGTCCACGCCCGCGACGCAGCGGAGGCCAAGGTAGCGGCCATCGGCTCGGTGAATCCGCGCCGCGGCGGTCTCCTGAACGCGGTGGCGCAAAAGATCAAGCGTCTGATCGCCCGCGGGCTAGACTGGCACGTGCGCGAACAGATCGAATTCAATCGCGCGTCCATGGCCTGTGTGCAAGCGTCTCTCGAAGCGCTGACGGATCTGGGCCGCAGCATGGGGGCGCTGACGGCGTATCATCAACAACTCCAGCGGGAAATGGAAGCGCTTCGCGAACTGCCGCCGCAATTCAACGATCTCGCGCGCCATTGGGCGGAGTGGCGAACCGGTTTCGAAGAGCGGCGTTCCGCGACGGAGATCCACCAGTTGCGGACGATCTCGGAATTGCAGGCCGCCTTCCAGCACCGCGTCACCTTGATGGACCAGAATTTCCGCGAATCGCTGCGCACGCAGCATGGCGAGTTCGCTCGGGCGCTGGAACAGAACACGCTGGACGTCCAGCAGCGGCTGTGGAAGGATCTGGAGCGCATTCGCGCCGAATACGAGAAACTGATTCACTCCGAATTGCGCATGCTACGGCAAAAGAGCGCTCTCACCGCGGCGCCACCATCGGCGCAGGCTGCGGCGGCGGCCATGCCCGCAACCAGCGGCGAGATCAAAATCGACTGGATGCGTTTCGCCGAAGTCTTCCGCGGTTCCGAGGATCGCATTCGTGCCCAGCAGAAGCGTTATGCGGAACGGTTCGCGGACGCCCGCGGAGAGATTCTGGACTTGGGATGCGGCCGGGGAGAGTTTCTCGAAGCCGCGCGCGAAGCCGGCCTCTCCGCGCGCGGCGTCGATCTCAGCGAAGAAAACGTGGCGCTGTGCACCTCCAAGGGATTGAGCGCCGCGCGCGCGGATATGTTCGCGCACCTGGAGCCGCTGCCGGATCGTTCCCTGGGCGGCGCGTTGTGCTCGCAGGTAATCGAACACCTTCCGCCGCACCTGCTCCCCGAATTGGTGCGCTTGCTCGCGGCCAAGGTGCGCCCCGGCGGATTGGTCGCCATCGAAACGCCCAACCCGGAATGCCTGGCGATTTTCGCCACGCACTTCTACATCGACCCGACCCACACCCGGCCCGTGCCGCCGGCGCTACTGTGTTTCTACTTGCAGGAAGCCGGATTCGGCAACCTCGAAGTCGAGCGGCTGGAGCCGGCCGTCGAAAGCATGCCCGCGCTAGCGGCGCTTCCGGCCGAGGTGCGCAATGCGTTCTTCGGAGCGCTGGACTACGCCGTGATCGCGCGGAAGCTGTAACCGCCGCGGCTACAACAATCCCTCATACATTTGTTTTTGACGCGCGCCGATCGCGTCCCACCCGTAAAGCCGCTCCGCCGTCGCACGTGCGCGCTGTTCCAAAGCGGCCCGCTCAATGGGATCGTCGAGCAATCGCGTGATCGCCCGCGCCATGGCTTCCGCCGAATCCTCGACGATCACATCCACGCCCGGTTCCATTTCCAGGCCATGGATTCCGGCCGTGGTGGACACGATGGCTTTGCCCATCGCCATGGCCTCCATGATCTTGATATTGGTTCCCGCGGACGCTACCAGCGGCGCGATGACCACGGTCGCGCGCTCATACGCCGGACGCACATCGGCGACGAAGCCCTCCACTTCGACGCCGGCCTGCCGCAGGTCCCAGAATCGTTCGTGGCGCTGTCCGGCAATGACGTGCAGTGTTACGTCTTCGAGCCGCGGAAAAACGTCGCGAAGGAAGAACTCCAAGGCCAGCACATTGGGCTTGTGCGCAAGCGATCCGATAAACAGCAATCGCCGCGCGTCGGGCGGGCGCCCGGTGGATCGGAACCGTTCCAGATCCACGCCATTCGGAAGCACAACCGGGGGAATCACTACCGATTCCCACACCAGCGATCGGTCCCGTTCCGACATGACCACCACCCGCTCAACCATCCACCACGCTTGCTGTTCGAACTTCACCCAGCGGGTGTACTGCCTCCGTGTTTCCCAATCGTCCTGGCGCGCGAGCATCTGCGCGAACAAGTCGTAGGTGATGTCGTGCTCCACCAGCACCACGCGCGGGGAAGCGCAATCGCGCGCATACTGCGCCATCTGGGTGAACTCGAGCTGTGCGATTCCCGGCCGCCACTTGGCCACGCTCTGCCGCAGTGCGGCGTGAAACGCAGGAGAATCGAACTCCTCCACGGTGTCGGGACGCGGCGTCGTAGGCAAAGCATGGCTGCCGGGCCTGCGAACGGTTACGACCTCCACGCACATTTCGAGCAGTTCGCGCGGGCAGGGCGCCGGGTCTTCGACAAAACTGACTAGCACCAAATCGAAATCGTGCGCGGCTTGGCGCATCAGGTTGTAGATTCGCACCGCGCCCCCGTGAGAAAGCGGAAACGGGAGATACGGGCTGGCGACCAATATCGCCGGCTTGCCGGAGGGCGCACGGCCGGGGAACACGGCCACATCGCCATTGACCAGATCGAGAAACCCGGCGGGTCCGGATCCCGAGAGCGCGGGCAGCGAAGCGGCGAATGCAAGCGCGGCCGTTTTCTCCGCCCGATACAACCGTGTCGCATTGTCGCGCCACAACCCGCGCGCTCCACGGCCCGGAACGACGCGCGCCAGAAATCGCACGAAGTTTCGTTCCAGCACTCGCTCCAGTTCCGCTTCAGTGAAGTAACGCGACGTGGTCGCCCGATGCTGGTGCAGCACCTTCGCCGCGCCCCGGTACACGCTGGGCCAACCCCGCTTCCACGCTCGCACGCCTAAATCCAGGTCTTCCACGTACGCGGGAGCGTAGACCTCATCGAACCCGCCCAACTCCGCGAATTTGCGGGCGTCGTACAGCGTGCATCCGCCGCTCGGGTACAGCACGTAACTGAGATCTTCGCCTTCCAGAGGCTCATCGCAACGCACTGGGAAAGCGGTGGCCGCCAGCGCCGGCCGCAGCGACGTTTTCCCCGTCTCCTCGCGGCGCTTTCCCGGCGGGAAAAAGATTTGCGCCGTTGAGGCGAACAGGTCCGGCACGAGCTCGAAGGCCGAGCGCAGCGCTTCCAAGAACCCCGGCTCGATCAGCATGTCGTTGTTCAGCAGGCACAGGTGCGTGTAGCGAGCGCGGCGAGCGCCCCGGTTCACCGCAGCGGCAAAGCTCAGCGGAACGTCGCTGTGCTCGACCAGAACCAGCGGGAACTCGCGCGCCAGATACTCTGCCGTGCCGTCGTCGGAGCCGTTGTCGACAACGATGATTTCATCGGCGTCACCGATGCGCGGCAAGCATGCAGCCAGCAACTCGCGCCCGTTCCGCGACGGGATCACTACGGAAATACCGGGCTCGAACTCGCGCCGGGGCCACGGCGCCGGCCCCGTAAAGAGCGCGGGCACACGCAGCTTCGCGCGAGCCAAACCATACAATATCGCGCGTCCAACCTTGGCCCACGAGAGCGTTCGCAGCCCACTCTTTGGACGCGCGTGCCACCGCACGAAGTTCCCTGCCCTCCAGATCAGATGACGCAGCATCGTCGGAATACTGCGAGGCCGTAGCATGAAGTGGCCACCGGCGTCATTGAACGCCAGAAAGCGAAGCGGCGCCAACGCCAGGCCGAGCGCGCGCATGCGCCAATAGGGCGTGCGCGGCTCCAGAATCACCGCCGAAATCCGGACCGCGCGCCCGCGCAGCCGCCACCGCACCAAGCCGTAGTTCTCACTCCAGCTCCGGCGAATATGATACGGAATCCATTCGCCCTCGGGTGGTGGAAATTCGGACACCACCACCAGCGGCAGATCCGGCAGAATGAGTTTCAAGCGCTGGATCGTCTGCGCGACAACCGCGTCGGAACCGGACGCGAACAGAATCTTGACGGAAGACACCTGGTGGTTAGATCAGGCGGCAGAGTTTAAAATCCCACCGCCCCGCGCGATGGTCGTTCCACAGCGCCAGCGCCTGCATCCCGAACGCCGTGGAGACGGGATTGGAAAACGGCAGGATCGCCCGCTGCTTGATCCCGAACCAAAAACCTCCGCGCAGCCGGGGATCGGCGGACGCGGTCTCCTGGAACGTGGCCAATCGCGCTGCTTCCTCGGCGGCCGAGCTCTCATCCAACGCGACCGCACCCGCGTGATGCGCAATCAGCCGCACGCGCAACAATTGGGCGTAGACATCGGAACGCTCAAACCGCTCCGAAATCGACTGCACCAGCGAAGCCGTGCGAGCGATGCCTTCCGCCAGCGCCGCGCGTACATCGTCGCGGTCGAGCGCGAACAGCAATCCTTCCAGGAAGTAGCACTCGGCGTGCAGCCGGTCCATCAATTGATCGCGATCGTTCTCCGACTCCAAAAACGTGTGGTGGTCGGCCAACGCGTACCCCAGCATCGCTTCAAACATCCGCTCCGCCTGCGGATCTCCGATTTCCTTCCACGCCAGCGCGGACTTCAATTGAAAACATCCCGGCCGCCGCGACCACCGCCGCTCGTACGGCAACGGCTGTTTGTCGGGCAGCGAAATCACCGGATGAAACACACCCTCTCCCAGGAAATCGAAAGCCAGCGATAGTGCTGCGTCGCGGGCGCACGCAAACAAATCCTCTTCGCCGGTTACGCGCCATACCGCCAGCAAGCCGCGCACGATGATGCCAATGTCGAAGAAGTACGCCAGATGCGACCCCGGCTCGAAAGGAAACGTAGAGCTGTGTTTGTCCCACGCCTCGCGCACCAGAAAGCGAGCCGCGCGCACCGCCGCGTCCAGGTATTCGCTCGCCCCCGTGCGCGCGTGCAGATCGACCAGAGCGCTCGCAAAGTAGCCGGTGATTTCGTTCGAAACCGGAAGATTGCTCGCGGATTCCGCGCGATAATAGCGGCCCACGCCACCGGAGGGCTCCTGGATTCCGGAGTGCAGAAACCAGTCTCCCGCCTGCTTTAAGAAATCGGTCAATTTCAAATTGTACAATGTTGCCTGGTTCCCTATGATGCGTTACTGGCCGGTTGCGATGTTGGGATGTGCGGCGCTTGCCGCGGCGCAAACCGAGCCGACCGCACCAACGCCCGAGATGCCCTCCGGCTTCGTGCGAGGCGCGATGGCCGGTTGGGATGGCACCGCGACCACGGGCCAGTTGACGGTGCGCGCTGCCGACGGGTCGCTGTCTACGTGCGGCTACGACTTTCGCAGCTGGTTTGAGCGCGCCCACGAGCGCATCGCCGTATCCAAGTTGGTTGCCGGCGACTCCCTGGAAGTATTAGCCGACCGCAAGCCTGGCTTACGCGCCTGTTACGTCAGGATTGTGCATGTGCTCGAACCGCAACCTCCCTCGCGGCCCAAGCGAGCGGCGGCGGTCAAGTTACCCGATCCCCCACTCCCACGCGGCGACCGCACGCTATCCGGCTTGGTAATCCGCCGCGAGGGACTGGCACTGTCGATCAAAACCCGCGACGGCGAGCGCGCGCTGGTGCTCCGGCCCGATACGGCTTACTTCGGCGACGGCATCCGCCTGGACGCGGCGGCGCTGGCGGTGAACACCCACGTCTTCGTTCGCGCCGGCCGCGACGAATACGGCCGCATCGTAGCCTACCAGGTGATGTGGGGCGAGATCGTCGATCCGACGCACTAACTTGCTTTTTTCGAATTGGGTGAGTTTGGCAAAACGCCATGTCAGTGCTTACGTGGAGCGCGCACTCGTGCGTGCCACGTCGGCACTCGTGCCGACGCTTGGCGCCAATTAAACCGCATCCCGCAAACGGCGATCCCACTACAGCAGTTCCAGCAACCGCCGCCGCAGCGACCCCGCGGTCAGCGCATTCGAGGCCACCACCAGTACGGTGTCGTCCCCCGCCAAGGTGCCCACCACGCCTTTCCACTCGGCCTCATCCAGAGCCGCCGCGACCGCATTAGCGCGCCCCGGCGGCGTCTGCAGCACCACCAGGTTCTGGGCCACACGCACGTCTTTCAGAAACTCGCGCGCCACCGCCTTAAGCTCCGCGTCCGCCGGACCGCTTTTCGCCGCCGCGGACTCCGCGCTTCTCGCATACCCGCGTTGCGTCTTGATCAATCCCAACTCGCGTATGTCGCGCGACACGGTGACCTGCGTGACGTCGATTCCCACCGCCCGCAGCGCTCGCGCCAGTTCGCCCTGCGTGTGAATACTCCGCGCCTGGATCAGCTTCAGAATTCTTCCCTGGCGATAGGTCCTATTCATCAGCTCTTCTTTAACTGAATCTGGTTCAAGCGGACCTGCGCCTCATCCAGCGCCGCGGCGACCGTAGCCGGAGCAGTGGCGCCGGGAACCGTGCGCGTCTTCATTCCTTCGGTGGGTCGCATCAGAGTCACCATCTCCGCGGTGAATTCCGGCGAAAACGCGACCAACTCCGCCCCAGTCCAGTCCCCCGGCTTCTTGCCCGCACGAATGCTTTCGAGCACCAGCCGCCCCGCGACTTGGTGCGCCCGATGGAACGGCGTGCCATTGCGGGCCAGCGCTTCGGCCAGATCCGTCGCGACCACCCAACTCTCGTCCGCCGCAGCCGCGGGCTTGGCCGGATTCAGCCGCGCGGTCCCAACGACCAAGCGTGCCATCTCGAGCGATCCGCACAATTGATCGGCGGCGTCGAACAGCGGTTCTTTGTCTTCCTGCAGATCGCGATTGTACGTCATCGGCAGACCCTTCATCGTCATGAACAGCGAACTCAGATCGCCAAACACGCGCCCGCACTTGCCGCGAATCAACTCGAGCGAGTCCGGATTTTTCTTCTGCGGCATCAAGCTCGACCCGCTGGTCACGCCATCCCCCAGTTCGAGCCACCCGAATTCCTCGCTCGAATACAGGATCCAATCTTCAGCGAGGCGGCTCAGATGCAGCATCGCCGTGGACGCGGCGAACAGAAAGTCGAGCGCGAAATCGCGGTCGCCAGACACATCCATGCTGTTCCGAGTGATGGCGTCGAAGCCCAGCTCCTGGGCGATGGCCTCTCGATCGAACGGAAATCCGCTGCCGGCTAGAGCCCCGCTGCCGAGCGGCATAACGTTCACCCGTGCGCGCGCCTGCGCCAGCCGCTCCAAATCGCGCCAGAGCATTTCGAAATACGCCAGAAGATAATGCGGCCACAGAACCGCCTGCGCCCGCCGCAGGTGCGTATAGCCCGGAATCACCGCATCCGGATTCCGCCGAGCGCAATCGATCAGCGACTGCATCAGACCACGCAGCAACTGGGACGCGCGATCGACTTCCTCGCGCAACCACAGCCGCACGTCGAGCGATACCTGCTCATTGCGGCTGCGTCCAGTGTGAATTTTATCGGCCAGGCCGCCGGCGCGCTCCTTCAGCTTGCGTATGACCAGCGTGTGAACGTCTTCATCGCTGGCGCCCTCGAAAAACTGCGGCGTGCGAGCTTCGTCGCGCATGGCCTCAAACGCGGCCACGATCTCGCGAGCTTCAGCGGACGAAAAAATCCCCACCCGTTCGAGCGCACGGGCAAAGGCCTGCGAACCGCGGATGTCGACGTCCACCAACCGCCGATCGAAGTGGAGCGAGCCAGAGAACCGCTCGAAGGCCTCGGAGGGCCCTTCCTCGAACCGGCCGCCCCAAAGCTTCATACGGACGTTTTGGCAGTCTTGCGTGCCGCCGCCTCCACCGCCGCGCGCACCTGTATCGGCAGCCCGATCAAGTTGATAAACCCGCAAGCATCCTTCTGGTCGTATTCGGCGCCCATAGTGAAGCTGGCAATATTCAACGAATACAGCGAATACGGCGATTTGCGCGACACCGGCTGAATGCCGCCCTTGTACAAACGCAGCGTGACTTCGCCGGTCGTGTTCGCGCTGGCATGCTCAAAGAAAGCGTCCAACGATTCCCGCAGCGGCGTGAACCATAGCCCGTTGTACACCAACTCAGCGTAATCCAGCGCGAGCTTTTGCTTGTAATGCGCCAGGCTTCTGTCGAGCGTCAGCGCTTCCAGTTCCCGGAACGCCGCCATGATCAGCGTGCCGCCCGGCGTCTCGTAACATCCGCGCGACTTCATCCCCACAAAGCGGTTCTCCACCAGGTCGATGCGCCCGATGCCATTTTCCGCGCCAATTCGATTCAATTCTTCGAGCAGAGCCACCGCCGAAGCACGCTTGCCGTTCGCCGCCACGGGCCGCCCGGACTCAAACGCGATGGTGACATCCGTGGGCCGATCCGGCGCTTCTTTGGGACTGCGCGTCAGCATCCAGATTTCGTCGGGCGCCGCGTTGGCCGGATCCTCCAGCGCCCCGCCCTCGTGCGAGATGTGCCAGATATTGCGGTCGCGGCTGTAGATTTTCGTGGTGCTCTGCGAGATCGGCACGTTATGTTTGGCCGCGTATTCGATGGCGTCTTCGCGCGAAACGATGTCCCACTCGCGCCACGGCGCAATCACCGTCAGATGCGGCGCCAGCGCCTTGTAGGTCAGCTCGAAGCGCACTTGATCGTTGCCCTTGCCGGTGCACCCGTGCGCCAGGGCGTCGCAACCCGTGGCGAGCGCCACCTCCACTTGACGTTTCGCCAGCAACGGCCGCGCGATCGACGTGCCCAGCAAATACTTGTGCTCGTACTCGCCGCCCGCGCGCACCATCCGCCACAGATACTCGCTGACGAACTCCTCGCGCATGTCCGCCACGTGAACTTCGGAAGCGCCAGTCTTGAGCGCCTTGGCCTCCAGACCAGTCAGCTCATCGGCGCCCTGCCCGACATCGCCGCAAACCGCGACAACTTCACAACCGTAATTCTCCTTCAACCACGGAATAATAATAGATGTATCCAGCCCGCCCGAATAAGCGAGCGCCACCTTCCTGGGTTTGCTCATAATCTAAATTTCCCTGTTCTCTGTTCTTATGTGGGGCAGGCTGGCAGCCTGCGGCGGGTTGTCAACCCGCCCACTGCCGTCATCCCAACAGCGCCAGCAGCAGGCCCTTCTGCGCGTGCAAGCGATTCTCCGCCTGCAAAAACACGACAGACCGTGCCGATTCCATCACGCCATCGGTAACTTCCTCGCCGCGCTTGGCGGGCAAGCAGTGCATAAAAATAGCATCCGGGCGAGCCTGATCCATCAGCGCCTCATGCACCTGATACGGCGCGAACGCCTTCTGCCGGTGCTCGGCTTCCTCTTCTTGCCCCATGCTGGCCCACACATCCGTATACACCGCATGCGCGCCGCTGACAGCATCGCGCACATCGTGAGTCACAGTGATATTTCCCAATGTTTTCGCCAAGGCCACGATCTCCGGGTCCGGCGTGTATCCTTCCGGACACGCCACCGCGACCTCCACACCCAGCCGCCCCGCGGTCAGCATCAGCGAATGCGCGACGTTGTTGCCGTCACCGACGAACGCCAGCTTGATGCCATCGAAGCGCCCGAAATGCTCCTGTATGGTCTGCACATCCGCCAGCACCTGGCAAGGATGAAAGCGATCGCTCAAGGCATTGATCACCGGCACGCGCGGAGCCCACCGCGCCAGATCCTCCACTGTCGCGTGCTCAAATACCCGCGCCACAATGCACTGGGTCCAGCGCTCCAAATTGCGCGCCACGTCTTTGACCGGCTCGCGCTGTCCGATGGGGCCCGCGTAGTTCACCGCATCGCCGCCCAGTTGCTTGATAGCCAGTTCAAAGGTCAGCCGCGTACGCAGGGACGGCTTCTCGAACAGCAAACTCAGATACCTCCCGGCCAGCGCCTGCGCGAACTTCACCGGAGTACGCTTCACCTGCCCCGCGAGCTTCAGCACGCGCGTCAGCTCTTCCAGCGACAGATCCAGATCCTGGGTAAATTTACTCACGGGCGCGGCGGCGCGCCGCGGTTGGGCGAACAGTTTCTGCGGATGGGCGGCCATCGGTTCCTCCACGGATGAATGTTTATTCAACACCTGAATAATAATACATTCGCTCCCCGCGCGCAAGCGCGTCTTACGTCCGCCCGATTCGCACCAGCTTCAGCGCACTGGTGTGCCCGCTGACGATCTCAACCTCGCCCTTCGGCACGTCGAAGTGTTTGGCCAGCAGCGAGCACAACTCTTCGTTGGCGCGCCCTTTTTCCGGGACCGCGGCGATGCGGGCTTTGAGCGTGCCGTCGGCCATGGTCCCCGCGATTTCGCTGCGCGCAGCCCGCGGAGTCACTTTGACGCGGATGGTCATTCCTGCGTGCGCGCGCCCTGCAACAACTCCCGATGCACCGAGTAGCCGAAGCGGCTCAGGGCCACGGGAAAGCGGTGCTCCAGGCTGGGATCGCGAATGTCGGCCACTACCGCAACGCTGGGGAAGCAGGCGTCTGGAATATAGGCGGCCACGTCAAACATCAATCGATAGAGTCCCGCCACCGCGGGCTCTCCGAAATGTTGCACTACGCCTTCCGAGTTGGTCACGCCGTGGCCGACTTCGCGCCATCCCTGCCCGGTGATAAATAAATCCAGCTCCACCGGCACCCGCGCGGCGGGCACTCCTCGGGATACGTCGTAAACGCTGGTGATGATCATGAGGTCCAGGAAAGCTAGGGTTTCTTCTCGCCGATCTCTGCGACGGGGCCGTCGAACTCCTCGATGCGCAGGCGCAGCGCCTTGCGGGATTCGATGGCCGACTCCGGCACCTCGAACCGCACGCCCACCATGCGGTCGACGGTACCGTGCGCGGGCACGGCGTCGCGCAGCGTGAGAGCCGAGTTATACTGCGGCCCGATCAGCTTTTCGTATTTGAAAACGTTCTCTAAATTCACTTTCGAAATCGGCTCGGCCTCCAGCGCATCGCCCGACTTGAGTTCCAACCGCGCCTTCACGCTCTTTACGACGAAGGCCAGTCCACTGGGATTGGTGACCCGAAAATCAGCCACCACCAGCGATGCCGCCGGCGACAGCGCCATCACGCGGACCTTCAGGATGTCGCCGTCCAGTTCCAGGTGCGAGCTCTTGTTGGCGAACAACGAGAGGTACACCACCACGCCCACGATCGCCACCCCGGCCAACAGGAACCCCCAGAATTGTTTGCTCATATAAGGAGCGCCGTTCAGTCGCCCAGCAGCCTTCCATAGGATTGCAGACCGGAGACGTTATCGCACACCGCCTTGATCGCCGCGGTTATGGGAATGGCCAGCAGCAGGCCGATGCCACCCCACAGCGTGCCCCAGAACATCAGCGCGACCGTCACCATCAACGGATTCAGATGCACGCGCGCTCCCACGAATTTCGGATACAGCAGATTCAGCGCCAGCAGGTGCAACAACGCCACGCTGCTCGCCAGGAACAGGTACATGGCGGGCTGCGAAGTCACCGCGACCGCGGCCAGCAAGGGCGGCGCGAGCGCCAACGGCAGCCCGATGTAGGGGATCAAGCTGAGAAATCCGCTCATGGGTCCCACCACCAGCCAGTAGGGCAATTTCACCGACGCAAACAAAATGGCGCTGGCGATACTCAGCACCACGCCCAGCAGAAAATTGCCGATAACGTAGGCGCGCACCATGTCGCCCACGCCATCCAGCGCCTTGGACACGGTGTAGCGCGAATCGCCCTCGAGCGTAAACAGCAACCGCGAGCGCAGATGATCGCCCCAACTCAGGATGAAGTACACCAGGAACGGAACGAAGGACGCCATCAGCAGCACGTCATAGAACGAACGCAAATAATCGTAGACGTAGTTCACCAGCGAAGTCGGCTCTTGCAGCACCCGGACTTGAGGAATCGGCGGCGGAAGCGCCGGCTCGCTCTTCTTCTTGCCGCGCCCCTGCACGGCGGCAGCCTCCGGCACGGCGTTGGCGCCGTTCTGAAATTTCTTGGGCACCAGCGTCTGATACAGATTATTCTCGAACCGCTCGGCGCGCGTACTGGCGGCGTCCACGATTTCGTTGACGCGCTCGCTGTACACCGGCAGATCGCCGATCATGGCCAGGCTCTCCGTGTACGCGCCCAGCCCGGACAAATACAAAAACGCCAGCGCGATGCTGCACACCAGGAAACTGGCCAGGCCGCGCGGCAGGCGCAGCTTCATGAACATCTGCACCGCCGGTTCCAGTAGAAACGCGATGATCACCGCGATCATCACCGTAATCAGAAACACACGGCCGTAGTACAGCAGCGCGACGGTAGCCGCGGAGGCCAGCACTCCCACGCCGACGCGATAGGAGCTGGGAACGGTTGTCCCTGGAGCGTACACTTGCCTATCACTATAATTGATTAGGAGCGCACAGGCGTAAGTCCGTTGTGCGCGCTGAAACATCGGCGTGCCGCACACGAAACGCATTCTCGCCCTCGATCTGGGGAAGAAACGCATCGGCCTCGCGCTTAGCGATCCGCTCGGAATCACCGCCCAGGGCCTGCCCACCCTTCAGCGCACCAGAATTCGCGAAGACCTCGCGGCGCTCGACCGCATTGCCGCCGAAAACGATGTCGGCCTGATCCTGCTCGGCCACCCACTGCACATGAGCGGCCACGAGGGCCGCCAGGCCGATTCCGCGCGCCAGTTCGGCGAGCGGCTCGGCAACTATACCGGTCTGCCCGTGCGTCTGTGGGACGAGCGCCTTACGTCCGTAGAGGCCGGACGCGTCCTAAGGTCCAGCGGCATCAGCATCGCCAAACGCGCGAAAGCCGTGGACCGTCTGGCCGCGCAGATCCTGCTCGAAAGTTTTCTGGACGGCGGAGGCGCAGCGTGAAGCGCCGGCGCCTGATCGCGGCCGGCTCGCTCGCGGCGATCCTCAGCGCTGCCGTGACTTTCCTCTATACGCCGCGCCAGGCCTTCTCGGGCGAGGTATTCGTCACGCTGGAACACGGAGCCGGAACTCGCGCGATGGCGCGGGCGCTTGCCGACGCCCGGGTGATCCAGTGGCCCTGGGAATTTGTGCTGATGCGAGCCCTGCACCCCTCCGCGACGTTGCAGGCCGGCGAATATCGTTTCGAAGGGCCCGCCAGCGTCCGCGCGGTGTTCGCGCGAATCGCGCGCGGCGACGTGTACTTCTTCGAGTTCACGGTGCCCGAAGGCAGCAACATGTTCGACATCGCGGCTCTGCTCGACGCATCCGGGCTGGACGCATCCGGCGTGCTATCCGGCCAAGAGTTCCTCCGGGCCGCGTCCGATCCGGCGCCGATCCGCGATCTCGCGCCCGGCGCGCCTAGCCAGGAAGGGTATCTGTTCCCCGCCACGTATCACCTATCCCACTCCACGACCGCAAAAGCGTTGTGCCGGATGATGACCAGCCAGTTCCGCAAGGAGTGGAAGAAACTCGCATCGGAATCGGGGACCTCCGACCCGCCGGGCGCCGTGAGCCGCACCGCGGCTGCCGACGCACACACGGTGGTGACTTTAGCGTCGCTCGTCGAAAAGGAAACCGGCCTGCCCGCCGAGCGTCCGTTGATCGCCGGCGTCTTCGCCAACCGGATCGAGAAAATGATGCGCCTGGATTGCGATCCCACGACAATCTACGCAGCCCTGCTCGATCACCGCTACACCGGCGCAATCCACCGCTCGGATCTGGACAGCAAGAACCCCTACAACACATATCAAAACGACGGTCTGCCTCCGGGACCCATCGCCAATCCGGGCCGGGCAGCGCTCGAAGCGACGCTGCATCCCGCCCAAACAAATTACCTGTATTTTGTTGCTAAGCCCGCCGGCGGTGGCCATCAATTTTCCAGCACCCTGGCGGCCCATGAAAAAGCCGTCCGCGAGTACCGCAATGCCAACTCCACCAAAGCCCCAAAAGCCGCGGGGAAAGCGGGCTGAAATGCTAGCCTGGCTGGCCGTCGAGCATCCCGCCGAGATCGGCGAAGCCCAGTGGGACGCGTTGCGCCGCGACTTGGCTCCAGTCTCGCGCGGCTACCTCCGCAAGTTGCTGCGCGAAAGCGGAGTCCCGCTAGCGCCGATGGTGGAAGGAGTCCGCCAGGACGATTTCGAAGCTCTAGAACGCACCCTAACATCCCTGCTAGCGGAATACGAGCGAGGCGACGCCGAGCGCCGCACCGCAGTGCGCAAGCTAGTCATCGAAGCCAAGGATCACGCCCGCTGGTCGGCCAAGAATCCCGCAAAGAAAAGCCAGAAAGAAGAGATGGCGTTGTGGCTACTCACTTGGCTCGAAAATCCCCCACTCTTTCCCGAATGGGCGCGCCTGCGCCGTCACGCGCTCGGAGCGTCAAAGTAAGTGCTCATGAGATCTTAGACAGTTCATGTGGGGCAGGTTGGCAACCTGCGGCCGATTGTCAATCGGCCCGGCGCCACTGAGAATGTTCCTCTTCAATACCACTTATCTTCGTGACCACGTTCCATCGCCGCCGGCTGCCCCATTACCATGCCGTCGCCCAACCGATCTTCCTCACATGGCGTCTGCACGGCAGTCTTCCGGCGAATCGAAGCTTTCCCGCGACAGACTCCGGACAAGCTTTCCTCAACATGGACCCCATTCTCGACGTCGCACGCACCGGCCCCCTGTATCTTGCCATGCCCAAGATCGCCAGGGTAGTGATCGACGCCCTGCACTATCGGGATCGGCACCTGCATCACCTCCAACTCCACTCGTTTGTCGTGATGCCCAACCACGTTCATGTCCTGATGACTCTGCTGGTGGAAGTTTCCAAGGTGACGCAGTCCCTAAAAAGATTCACCGCCCGGGAGTGCAACCGAATCCTGGGCCTGACAGGGCAACCGTTTTGGCAGGACGAGAGCTACGATCGATTGGTCCGCAACCAGGCGGAGTTTCAGCGGATTGCGAATTACATCGAGATGAATCCAGTCAAGGCTGGACTTGTGAGTACGCCGGAGGAGTTCCCTTGGTCCAGCGCCAGGCCGATTGACAATCGGCCACAGGTTATCAACCTGCCCCACATGAAAAATGCCCACTAAACCCAAGCCCCTCGAACTCGAAGCTCTGATGAACTACGCCGCCCGATCTCTCTCCGCGCGAGCCCAGTCCAGCTCGGAGTTGCGCACCCGCCTCAAGCGCCGCGCCGCGCACGCCCAGGACGTCGAGCAAGTGCTGGCGCGCCTGAAAGACGCGGGCCTGATCAACGACCAGCAATTCGCCAGCGCCTTCACCAGTTGGCGTAAGGAGAATCAAGGCTTCGGAAAAACCCGCGTAATGCGCGACCTGATGGCCCGCCGCGTAGCCCCGGCGCTAGCCCAGAGAGCCGTAGACGCCGCCTATGAAAACGTAGATGAAACCGCGCTAATCGAGGCCTTCCTCAAGCGCAAATATCGAGGCAAGGATCTAGGCGCGTTACTAGCCGAAGAAAAGCACCTAGCCTCCGCCTTCCGCAAGCTGCGAGCCGCTGGCTTCAGCCCCGGCGCGTCCATCCGCACGCTAAAGCGCTACGCCGCACAGGCAGATCAGTTGGATGAAGATTAAGTGGAGCACGCACTCGTGCGTGCCACGTCGGCACTCGTGCCGACGCGTGGCGCAGTCCCAGCCAGCAGAACCCCAAGTGGAGATGCTGCCGCGCTTCTGATATGCTGCAAGCGAGGTCCCAGGTAATCGTCTATGAAGCTGATGCGGCCCATCTCCGTCCTTCTCCTCCTGCTTTCGCTCTGCCTCGGGCTGTTTGGGTACCAGCGCTTCGGCCGCCAATACTACTCTTACGGACCGCCCGTGCCCTCGGAGTTTTATTGGACCCGGCTCCAGTACAATTCCGGCAACGGCAACGGCTTCTTTCGGGGTTATGGCGGCGGGTGGTCCCGCGATTATCCCAAGGCCGACAACGATTGCCTGATCGCCCTGCGGCGTTTGACCCACATCAACTCTCCGTCGCCCCTGAACGTGGCCGATCTCGATAGCGACCATCTCTTCGACTATCCCTGGATCTACGCCGTCGACGTGAACACCTGGACCTTCACCGACCAAGAGGCCAAGCGCCTCCACGATTATCTGATGAAGGGCGGTTTCCTGATGGTGGACGACTTCCACGGAACCGACGACTGGCAGCATTTCATGGCCGGCATGCGCCAGGTGCTGCCCGACCGGCCCGTCGAGGATCTCAAGGATGCCGACGAGATCTACCACGTCCTGTACGACATCAACGAAAAGTTTCAGATCCCCAGCGAGGTCTACGTCAACACCGGCCGAACCTATGAGAAGGATGGCTACGTGCCCCTGTGGCGCGCCATCCGCAACGACCACGGGCGCATTATGGTGGCGATCTGCGCCAACATGCATCTCGGCGACGCCTGGGAGTGGGCCGACGACCCGAACTACCCCGAGAAGTTTTCCGGACTTGCGTTTCGCATCGTTCTGAACTACATTACCTACTCGATGACGCACTAGGGACTTGAAGAGATGAACTGCCTGCGCCTCCCCCAGTCCGCGATCAGCACACAGGCCGGTCTTTGAGTCAGGTGTTCGAGTTCTTTCTTAAGTATCCGCGTACGGTTTATGCACGCGGCCAGTTTGCGCTCTTGGGCCCGTGGCCGAAGTGGATGCTCGTTGTGCTGATCTTGGCGGCGGCCGCCGCTCTGGCCTGGATGATCCGCGCCCGCCTGGCGCAAGCCGCGCCGGTCATGCGGGGTTGGCGAGCCTGGGTCATCTGGGGCTTGCAGACGCTTCTGGCCGCGATGGTGTTGGTGCTGCTGTGGCAGCCCGCGATCACCGTCGCCGAGTTGAAGCCGCAGCAAAACATCATCGCCGTGCTGGTGGACGACTCCCGCAGCATGGCCATATCGGATGTTGGTTCCGCGAAAGGTTCCACTCGCCAGGCCCAAGCCGTTCAGGCGCTTCAGAACGGCTTGTTGGCGAACCTCAACCGCTCCTTTCAAACCCGTCTGTACCGCGTCGACGAGGTGCCCGCCCGTATCGACAGCCTCAAGGATCTGCAGCCCAACGCGCCCTCGACCCGCATCGGCGACAGCCTCAAGCAGTTGAGCGAAGAGACTTCCGACCTGCCCATCGGCGCCGTGGTGCTGCTCAGCGACGGCGGCGACAACGCTGGAGGCATCAGCGCGGACGCCATCAGCGCGCTACGCGCCCGCCACATTCCCGTCCACACCGTGGGCTTCGGACGCGAGCGCGCCGAACATGACGTGGAACTGGACGATGCCGTCATTGCTCCCCGCGCCCTGGCCGACTCGCGCATCGCCGCTAAAATCACCTGGCACCAGCGCGGATACGCCGGCGCGAAGATCACTCTGACCGTGCGCGACGTCAGTGCGAACCAAGTCAGGGTCCTGGCCGCTCGTACCATCACGTTGGGGCCGGACGGCAATCTCCAGACCGAGACTTTGATGTTCAATATCGGAGGCGCAGGCGCCAAAACGCTTCAAATCGCCGCGGCTCCACTCCCCGGCGAGGAGAACACGGCCAACAATACTTTGACCCGCGCGGTGAACGTCGAGTCCGAACCGCGCCGCATCCTGTACATCGAGGGCGAGCCGCGGTGGGAGTACAAGTTCATCCGCCAGGCGGAAGAGGACGACCGTATGGTGCAGATCGTCTCCATGGTTCGCACCAGCGAAAACAAGATCTACCGCCAGGGCATCTCCGATCCCAAAGAGCTGGCCTCCGGTTTTCCTTCTCGCCCCGAGGACCTTTTCGCCTACCAGGGATTGATCATCGGGTCGGTGGAAGCCGGTTATTTCAATCCCGCCCAGCAGGAACTGATCCGCGAGTTCGTGGATCGCCGCGGCGGTGGACTGCTGCTGCTCGGCGGTCAATTCGCGCTGGCGGATGGCGGCTGGAGCGCGTCGAGCCTTACCGACCTGCTGCCGACCACGCTGCCAACCAACGTGGGCACGTTTCATCGCGAGGAAGATCCAAAGAACGGCACTGCCCACACAACCGCCGAGCTGGCGCCAGCCGGCGTGGACAACATTATTACCCGCCTGGTCGACGACCCCGCCGCGAACGCAGCCAAGTGGAAGCAGCTGCCCTACCTGATGGACTACGAAGATCCCGGCACTCCCAAGCCGGGGGCGGCCGTGCTTGCCAATCTGATCACGCCCGAAAACCGAAAGTTGCCTTTGCTGGTCACGGAGAACTTCGGCCGTGGCCGCACCGCCATCATGGCCACCGGAGGCAGTTGGCGTTGGCAGATGAGTTCACCCCTGGGCGACACGGCTCACGATTTGTTCTGGCAACAGCTCCTGCGGTGGCTGGTTTCCGACACGCCGGGCCACGTAGCGGCTTCCGTCCCTGCGCAGATGCTGCTCGACAATGGAGCGGCAAATCTCACCGCCGACGTTCGCGATCCGCAGTACAACCCCGCTCCCGATGCCAAGGTCGAAGCCCATATCCTGGGCCCCAGCGGCGTCAGCGCCCTGGTTGAAATGAGCCCGGTGCCTGATAGCCCCGGCCAGTTCCAAGCCGCGTGGTCCGCTCCGAAGACCGGCGCTTACCTGACGGAGGTCACGGCCCAGCGGGCAGATCCCGCGACCCACGCGGTCAAGGAATTGGGCCGCGACGTATTGACCTTTCAACGCATGGACGGCGTAGCGGAGAATTTCCACACCGAACAGAACCGCGACCTGCTCGAACGCCTCGCCAGCCAAACCGGGGGGCAATATTGGAAGCCTGCCGACCTCGGCAAACTCGCCGGCGCGATTCCCTTTTCGGAGGCCGGCGTGACGGTTCGCGAGACCAAGGATCTGTGGAATTTGCCGCTGGTCTTCCTGGTCTTGGTGCTCCTGCGCTTTTCCGAATGGTGGCTGCGGCGGAAGTGGGGCATCGTTTGATGAAGCCGATACCGCCGGTGCCGCCCAGTGGCACCCGGGTGCGATAACGACGCCGCACGGGTGGCACGGCACAACGGCCGGTTGAGTATAATGCAGTCTGTCAATCCTATGCCGAGTGTGAACGACGCTCGTCCGAAATCCTCACGGTGGCGGCGGCACCTGGGCGAGTTGCTGATCGTTGCAGGTGGGCTGGCAGCCATTAACTTCATCTTCGTCTTCAAGGCGTTTCGACAGACTTATGTTGTTGATCCGGCCGGCGCCGCGCAGCTGGGGTCTTTCGTTGGCGGCTACGTTGGATCAATGTTCTCGCTTGTGGCTGTTTTTCTCCTCTACTCGACACTGAAGAACCAGCGCCTTACCTCAGAGATGGAACATTTCGAAACCAAGTACTTCGAGCTGATTAAGATGCACCGAGACAACGTCGCAGAAATCGAACTCCAAGGGGAGTCCGGACGAAAGGTCTTTGTTCTTCTGATCCGGGAACTCAGATGCGCCCTGGAAATCGTGCAACAGATCGCCGAAATAAAAAGGTACCCGCAGACATTAAACCAGCAGCAGGCGTTGCAGATTGCATTTCACTGTTTATTCTTTGGCACTGGACCGAACTCGTCTCGGATGCTCAAGCGATCGTTGTCTACGCTTGACGCGACATTTATCGATGCAGTCGACAGAGAATTGTCGAATACAGAGACAAAGGAGAGCGTTAAGAAGCAGCGGAGCTTTCGCCACACTCCATTCGAAGGCCACCAGTCCGGTCTCGGCCACTACTACCGGCACCTATATCAAATGGTTCGGTACGTCGACCAACAGACATTGATGGATGACGACGAGAAATATGAGCATGTCAAGACCATCCGTGTTCAGCTCTCGACACACGAACAGGCGTTGTTACTGGTAAATAGTCTCGCCCCGATGGGACGGGAGTGGCGGCGGAAGGGTTTTATTCTCAAATACCGGATGGTGCAGAATATTACGCGGGAGTTTTTCGACAGCTCGACCGAGCTTGACACGAATTCTTTATTTGATCGAGGATACTTTGAATGGGAAGAATTCGGTGGCGACGAAGCCGCGTGAGGGGACCACGCAGGTTGTGCCAGCGCCTTTTTGCCGTCACGTCAAGGGATCACTCATTACGGCATAATGGAGGCAGGCCCATGAACCAGACTCTCCAGCTTGGCGACGCGCAGGTCGATATTCCCTCGCTCACGGAAGTGTGCCGCCGCTACAGCGTCAAGGAACTCGCTCTGTTTGGGTCCGCGGTCCGCGGCGAGATGCGTCCGGAAAGCGACATCGATATCATGGTGGAGTTCGAGCCGGGGGCACGCATCGGTCTGATCAAGTTCGAGTCCATGGTTGAGGAGTTGGAGTCGCTGGCTGGGCGTAGAGTCGATCTGGTTACCAAGCGCGGACTGAAGCCCTGTGTGCGCCCGAAGGTTCTCAAAGATGCCCGCGTCATCTATGCGGCATGAGTCCTCGTTCCTGAGAGACATCTTGTCCGCCTGCCAAAAGATTGAAGCGATCGTTGCGGCGATCTCCGAAGATTCGTTCCTCAAAGACGAGGTTTTGCCGGCGCCGTTCTGCATCACCTGACCGTGATCGGCGAGGCGATCAGCCGCTTGTCGGTTGGGTTGCGAGAACGCTATCCCGAAGTGCCGTGGAGACAAATCATGGCGGTGCGGAACAGGATTGTGCATGCCCTACTTCGACTTGGACAGGCAGATCCTCTGGGATGCGGCCACTGGAGATATTCCTGAACTCCGCCGGCAGGTGCTCCCAATCCTCACAACGGAGTTTCCCGAGGCTGCAGTCGACTGAAGCTGTTTCGGCTACCAGGCAAAGTTCGTTTATAATCGGAGTTCTCCCAGCCCCACGGGGCGGACAGCCGATCGCGGATAGCTCTTCATGCTCCAGCGTTTTCTCGATCCCTCCATCCTCGCCGGCATCTCCGGACTCGATCTGGTCGCCAAGACCGTTGTCGATGGCTTCATCGCCGGGCTGCACCGCTCTCCCGACTTTGGTTTCAGCCAGGAGTTCGCCGAATATCGCGCCTATAGTCCCGGCGACGACCTCCGCAACATCGATTGGAACGTCTTCGCCCGCAGCGAGCGGATGTTTCTCAAGCGCTATCGCGGCGAAACCAACAGCTGGCTGACGATCCTGCTCGACGCCAGCAACTCGATGCAGTTTGGCTCTCACGCCGTCAACAAGATGGACTATGCCCGCTACCTCGCCGCGTCGCTCTTCTATCTGGCCATCCACGGCCAGCGCGATGCCGCGGGGCTGCTTACCTTCGACGACGAGATCCGCAACTATATCCGCCCCTCTACCCGCCAGGGCCAGTTGCATCGTTTGCTGGCGGGTCTCGAACAGGCCGAAGCTCGCGCCCGCACCGATTTCGCCAAGCCCATGCGCTACTTCCAGGAGTTCCTGAAGCGCCGCGGCATCGTGCTGATCGTTTCCGATTTCTGGGAGTCGCCCGAGAGCCTTATCCGCACGATCGAGCCGCTGCGGTTCCGCGGAAACGAGGTGGTCTTGTTCCACATCCTGGACCCCAAGGATGTGCGTCCCGAGTTGAAGGGCCCGCAAATCCTGGTGGACCTGGAGACCAAGGAGCAGTTCGAAGTCACGCCCGATTACGCGAAGAAGGAGTATCGGGAAAAAATCGAGACGCATCTTGCCGATCTGCGCACTCGTGCCCAGGCCGCCGGCTTTGGCTACTGCCTGCTGATGACCGACCGGCCGCTCGACGCCGCTCTGCGTGAATACCTGGCCCTGCGCGGAGGCCGCAATTAGATGGGACTGTTCGCGCCCTGGTTCCTGACCGCTCTAGCGGGGCTCGCGCTTCCGCTGTACCTGCATTTATTGAAGCGGCAAACCACCGAGCCCAAGCCCGTGAGCTCGCTGATGTTCTTCGAATCGCGCACCCAAGCCTCGACGCGTCATCGCCGGCTGCGCTATTTCCTGCTGCTGTCGCTGCGGCTGCTGGTGCTGCTGCTGTTGATCGTGGCCTTCGCCAATCCTTTCATCAACCGTAACGCGGCCACGCTGGCCAGTGATCGGCTGGTGCTGCTGGTGGTCGACAACTCTTTCAGCATGCGGGCCGGAACCCGGCTGGCCGATGCCCAGAACGCCGCCATGAGCGTACTGTCCGGAAAGGGCGCCGCGCGCGCCCAGGTGGCGGCGTTTGGCTCGCAACTGCGGCTCATGACCCAACCCATTGAAGACCAATCGGCGTTGCGTGCCGCCGTGCAGGCGATTCAGCCCGGCGATGGCCACGGTAACTTCGGCGAGCTGGCGCGCGCCGTGCGGGCCATGGCCGAGTCGGTCCATACTCCCATCGAGCTGCATCTGTTCAGCGACATGCAACGCGGCAACTTGGCCGCCACGTTCTCCGACATGGCGCTGCCCGCCAACGTCACCCTGGTGACGCATGCCGTGGTCACCAAGGCCCAACCCAATTGGACGGTCGAATCGGTGGACGCCCCGGGACAAGTGTGGGGCAAGGATGCCAAGCCGGTTCACGTAAAAGCCGTGATTGCGGGCTACGGCACACCCGCCGCCCAACGCACCGTGTCGCTGGTCGTGAATGGCAAGACCACCGGCACCAAGACCGTGGCGGTCCCGGCCAACGGACGCGCCACCGTGGATTTCCCCTCGCTCGAAGTGCCCTATGGCTTCAACCGCTGCGAGGTCAAAATCGACGCCGACAGCTTCCCAGCCGACGATCTGCGCCGCTTTGCCGTCGAGCGCTCCGACCCACAGAAAGCCCTGCTGATCCATAACTACGGCGACAACCGCTCTCCTCTTTACATCGGGGCCGCGCTCACGGCGGCCGCGCAATCGGCTTTTGTCCTCGAATCGATCGCCGTCAACGAGGCCGCCGACCGTAAGCCTTCCAACTACGCGTTCATCGTGCTCTCCGATGTCAACACGGTGCCTTCGCTACTGGAGAATTCGCTCACCGAGTACGTGCGCTCCGGCGGGAGTCTCCTGATCGCGGCCGGCACCTCCGCCGGCGCGCGCTTGCAGATTCCCATTTTCGGCGCGAAGATCCTCCAGACCCGCGACTACAACCGCGTTCCCGAGGGTTCCATGGCGGTTGGCTCCAGTGACTCCTCCTACCCCGCGGTGGCCAAGGCCCAAGGCTGGCTGGGCGTGAAGTTCTTCTACGCCCTGAATGTCGATCCCGGTGCCGGTCCGGATGCCGCTCGCGTGATCGTCCGCCTGGGCGACCAGACGCCGCTGTTGCTGGAGAAACGCATCGGCGAGGGCCGCGTGGTGCTGTTCACTTCGGGGCTCGACAACCTGACCAACGATTTCCCCTTGCACCCCGCGTTCGTCCCTTTCATCGAGCAGACCGCGCGCTACTTGGCGGGCAGCGAACGCCAGGGCGGTGCCCGACCCGTCGATGCTTACCTCGATTTACGCAATGCCCTCCGCAATGGCAAAGAGCAAGCCCAAGGCGTCGAGGTCACCGACCCCGAGGGGAAGCGCCCGCTCACGCTGGGCGAGGCCGCGTCCGCGCAGTCGTTCCAGCTCACCGAGGCCGGCTATTACCAGCTCCGCCTCGCCGATGGCCGCCAGGACGAAATCGGCGTCAACCCCGATCCCAAGGAATCGAACCTGGACGTGATCCCCGACGATGTGTTGGCTCTGTGGCGGGGCGGAGAGTCGCAGGGCCAAGGCGGGCAAGGTTCACAGGAAGCGTCACAAGTCGCGGCCAATCCTGGCAACACGCCCGGCCCCGCAACGCCCCCCAAGACGCCGCAAACCCTGTGGTGGTATGTCATGCTGTTCGTGCTCGCCTCCGCGGTTGCCGAATCGGTCCTGGCCAGCCGCTACCTCGGAACGCAGCGCGAGGAAGAGTAAGTGTCGTCCAGGAGAGGGCCACCAGCTCGCACGCCAGGTTTATCGGCCGATTGGCAGCGCCCCGCCAGTGCGATATGCTTTAGATGATTCATAACGTTGGCGGCGTCGCTGGAGGTTCCATGAGTTTCCGCGAACAACTTCACGCATACATTGCGCAACTGGAACAGCGTCTGCGTTGGAGCACCTTGCTGCGCGGCTTGGCCATTCTCACCGGCAGCGCTTTGGTGGCGACGCTGGCGCTGGTCGCGATCGCCAATGCGCTCGCGTTTTCGCAGGGCAGCGTGACCACCGCCCGCTTCGGACTGATCCTGATTTTGGCTCTTGCCGCGGCCGCCGGGTTGGCGCTGCCCTTGCGCCGCCTGACCCGCCGCCGGGCGGTCGGAACCGCCGAAGCCGCCTGCCCGCAATTCCAGCAGCGACTCACCACCTTCGTGGAGCGCGACGGTCAAGATCCCTTTATCGAACTTTTGGCCGGGGACACTCTCGAAGTCGCGAAATTCGCTGGCCCCGAGGAAATCGTCACCGACCGCCGCCTGTGGAGTTCGCTGGGCGCCAGCGCCGGCGCCCTCGCGCTCCTGGTCTGGATGATCGCCGCCGGACCCGGTTTTCTGGGCTATGGCGCGTCGCTGCTGTGGACCGGTCCGCGCCACGACAAGCCCGCGCTGTACGACCTGCGCGTGACTCCCGGCGACGCGGTCGTGCGCCGCCACGCCGACCAGTTGGTTTCGGCGCTCCCGCTCGGCCTGCGGTCGCCCAGCGTCAAGTTGTATGCGCGCTTTCAGAGCTCCCCCAAGTGGGAAGAGATCGCGATGCAGCCCAACGCGGCCAGCAGTTTCGCCGGCGGCTATCAATTTGTCTTCGCCGGTTTGCCGGATAACGTCGAGTACTACGTCACCGCCGGAGCAATGACCTCGAAGCACTTTAACATTCGCGTCACCGATCTGCCCGCGGTGAAGCAGATTCGCGTCACCTATCATTACCCCGCTTGGACCGGCATGCCGCCGGAGATCGAGGAGCGCGGTGGCGATCTGCGCGCCGTCACCGGCACCGAGGCCGAACTCGAGGTCACCACCGACCGGCCGCTTCAGGGCGGTCAGATCCAGTTCGACAACGGGCAGCAAATCAAACTGACCGCGGAGCTTACCGGCGGCCAGAATAACGTGTATCGCGGCACCGTCAAGATGGATCAGGACGGCGTCTACCACGTCGCGGGCGTTGAGCAGGGCCAGCCGGTTCGCGTCAGCGAGGATTTCTTCATCGAGGCCCGCAAAGCCAACCCGCCCCAGATTGCTTTGGTGCGTCCCCGGGGCGACTACCACGCTCTTCCCATCGAAGAGGTAACCGTGGCCGCCAAGGCCACCGGCGAGTACGGCCTCAAGGACGTCACGCTGCATTATTCGGTCAACGGCGGCCCCGAGACTGCCGTCGATCTGCTCAAGAAGAAGGGCGACAAAGAAGCCGCCGGCTCGACCACGCTCGCGCTGGAGAATTTCAAGCTGGTTCCGGGCGATCTGGTCAGCGTCTACGCCACCGCCAAGGACGCCAACGCCGAATCCCACACCGACATGATGTTCATCCAGGCCGACCCGTTCGAGCGCGAGTTTTCGCAATCGCAACAAATGGGTGGCGGGGGCGGCGGCGGTGGAGGCGGCGGCAATCAAACCCCGGAGATCTCGCAGCGGGAGAAGGAGATCATTTCCGCCACCTTCAAACAGCAGGGAGACAAGAACTCGACGCAACAGCAGGCCGCGGACATCGCCAAGCTGCTGTCCCAATCCCAAGCCACCTTGCACGATCAAGCCGTCTCGCTTTCCGGCCGCTTGCGGGCTCGCGAGTTGACCGAAGAAGTGGAGGCCATCGGCGACTTCCAGAAGGATATGATCGCCGCCTCCCAAGCCATGGCGCCGGCCGCGCAACAACTGCAACAGCAGAAGTGGAAGGACGCCATCCCCAACGAGCAGAAGGCTCTGCAATTCCTGCTGCGCGCCGAAGCCACGTTCCGGCAAATTCAGGTCGCGTTTGGAGCGCGTGGCGGTGGTGGTGGAGGCGGCGGGGGCGGAGCGGCCCGCGATTTGGCGGCGCTCTTCGATCTGGAGCTTGACACTGAGAAAAATCAATACGAGACCCGGCAAGGCACGTCCACCAGCGCCGAACAAAAGCAGCAGGAAATCGACGACGCGCTGAAAAAGCTCGACGAGCTGGCCAAGCGCGAGGAGAATCTGGCGCAGCAGCAGCGCAATGGCGTCCAAACCGCGGAGCAAAAATGGCAACAGGAGATGTTGCAACGCGAAGCCGAGCAGCTCCAGCGGCAAATGGAGCAACAACAGGCTCAGAATGGGCGGCAAGGCCAACAGGGTCAGCAAGGGCAGCAGGGTCAGCAAGGGCAACAAGGCCAACAGAGTGGTCAGGGACAACCGGGTCAGCCGGGGCAACAGGGCAGCCAGGGCGGTTCAGCTTCCGGGCAATCCAGCGCACAGCAGGCGGCCCAACAGGCGCTCGATCGCTTGCGCCAAGCCAACGAGGACATGAAGCGCGCCGCATCCCAGAATGCCAGCGCGGCCGATTCCCGCCGCGCCGCCGATCGCTTGCGCGAAGCTACCGACCTGCTGGGCGGCTTGCAGCAGCAGGACGCCGCCAGCCAACTCAACTCGATGGCGCAGACGGCCGACCAGTTAGCGGCCCAGCAAAAGCAGCAAGCCGATCACGTGCGCGACTTGATCGCGCAGATGAATGCCGCGCGCGCCGCTAATAAATCGCCGAACCTGGTGACCCCCCAGGACGTCAACAAAATGGTCAATGATCGCCAAAAGGTGACCGACGACCTGGCGCACCTCACCCAGCAAATGCGCACCGAAGCGCGTAGCCTCGCGCCCACGCAGCCGGGGGCTTCGGGCAAATTGCGGAGCGCGCTCGATGGCCTCGACGAAAACGATCTCGGCACACGCATGCAGCGCAGCTCGGATTTCCTGCGTAGCGGCAACTTCTCCGACCCGCTCGAATCCGGTCTCACCAGCGACCTGCAAAAGTTGGGGCAACAGATCGGCGACGCGGCTCGCGCCTTGGGCGGCGGTGGTCAGCGCACTTCAAAGGACGCCGAGCTCAACCGGGCCATGGACGATCTAGCCCGTCTGCGCGACCAACTCGACGGCCTCGGCGGACGTCCCAATCCTCAAGCTGGACAGGGTCAGCCCGGCCGCGCCGGCCAACCCGGCGGGCAACAAAATCAAACCGGCCCGCTCAGCCGCAACGGGCAACCCGGCCAAGCCGGTCAGGGCGGCCAACAGCAGGGTCAGCCCGGTCAAGCAGGCCAGCAGCAGGGGCAAAACGGACAGGCTGGGCAAGGGGGCCAGGCGGGTGCCGTCGGCAACCGCGTCGCCGGTCCGGTGGGCAATCGGGGTGGCGGTGACGTGGCGGCCTATGGCGCTCGCAGCGCACTGAACGGGTATGACACCGGTAACAATGCTGGCGTCAGAGGTCAGCCTCGGGCGCCCGAACCAGGTCCCAACCCCGCCGATACCCAGCGCGAAATCGACCAGGGATTGAACCTTCTCAATCAGGTGCGCGTCGCCCTGCAGGATAGTCCCGAGGCGCGGGCAGAGTTGCAGTCCCTGATCGATCAGATGCGCAATCTGGACCCCAAGCGTTTCCCCGGGAATCCCGCGCTAGTCGAGCAGATGCACCAGCAGTTGGTCAGCGAAGTGGACGCGCTGGAACTGCAGTTGCGCCGTCAGCTAGAAGAAAACCGCGGCGGCACGATTCGCAACACCGACCCGACCAAAGTCCCCGCCGGCTATCAGGACTCGGTCGCCGAGTACTACCGCAAACTCTCCGGCGGCGGCCACTAGTAAGCGGCCAAGGCGATATGACTGAATCCCCGCCCTCACGGAGCGGGGCTACAACCCCGTGGCTTGAGCCCGGGGGATTCCGCCACTAACGAATTGACCCGACGGCGTCTGTCTTACGACTTGCCCGCCGCGAACTTCAATTCCGCGAGCGGCACCTTCCGCGTCTGGGGATTCGGAAGATGAATCGGGATGATGCGGTCCACATCCAGTTTCAGCCGTTCGATGTTGGCCAGCAGGTTGACCTGATACTGGTTGGGATTGGCTACCGGCGCCGTCGGAACCGGATTCAGCACGTTGAATTCGTCGGCCTCCACCAGCACCTTCTGCTTCGGCAAGTACGCGATCAGCATGAAGGCGTTGTGCGTGCTGTTCATGACGCGATCGAGCTCGATGACCTGAGTGCCGTCGGTCAGGATCTTCTTGTCGCCCGTGTACTCCACTTTGATCTTCGGCTTGGGGTTCATCTTCTCCATCTTGTCCGGAACCAGCGTGTGCGGATTGGCGAGGACTTTTTCGAAGTAGCCCTTGTTGCCCTGGTGCGTAATGATCGTCGCGCCCTCGGCCACAAAGGCCCGGAGCCCTTGGGAGTGATCGAAGTGCGCGTGCGTGTTGACGACATACTTGATGGGCTTGCCCGGAACCAGCCGCTTGGCCTCAGCGATGATCTGATCCGCGCGCATGTCGCTCTGTGGACCTTCAATCACCACGATGTAATCCTTGAAATTCGCCACGATCGCGCCGTAACCGCCCGTGACCAGCCAGAAGCCGCCGCCGAGGTCCTCGCTCTCGACCGTCGCCGGCGGTGGGGCGCCGCGTCCGCCGCCGCCCGGACCGCCCTTGGCATCGCCCTTGCCGTCACCGCCCTTGCCCTTGCCATCGCCGCCCTTAGCGGCAACCGGACCGCCCCGGCCACCACGCCCCGCCGGAGGCGTCAGATCCACAGGCTGGTTGACCTTCACATCGGCAACCGTCATTTCGAGAATCTTCGGACCACCCTGGCGCTGCACGATGCTCGTCGGGAACTTCACGCCGCCGAAGTCTTTGTAGTTGGTGAACGCGGCCTCCCACTTCACGTCGCCGAGCATGGGCTGGTCGATCAAGACTTCGACTTTGTCGACGAGACCCTGGTCGTCAATGTAGCCCTTCACGTTGGTTTTGTAAGCCGTCCCGTTTTCCAGCGGAAAGCTCAGCACCGTGTACTTCTTCTCTTTCGAGACCGTCGCGTTCTTCTCCTGAGCCATCTTCAGAAATCCCAGAGGCAACATGGAGAACTGCACCTGGTTGTTGAAGTTGTTGGCAGTGGCCACCGCGACCGCGCCGTCTTGTGAGGGCGCCGGGCACGTAGTTCCCGCGCCGCCGCATTGGTTCGCGGGTTCACCTTCCGAACGATCCCGAACATCGCGCCAGCCCTTGGCGTCGAAATCGACCGAGCGAACCCAGTTCTTGTTGGCCGTCCAACGCCACCGGTCCGAGTGTGGGTTGAAAGGCTGCCCCATCGCGCCGTCTCCGCCTTCTCCCGAAATCGTGAGCGTCTTCACGTCGGCAACGCCCATGGCCTTCATGGATTTGTCGACCACGGACTTCAAATCGCTCTGAGCGGAAACCACCCAGACCAAGAGCGTCGCGAGCCCCGCGGCAATGAGAACCTTCTTGAACATACTCGCCTCCATTGGATCAGGCGTCAGTATAACACCGGCCGGGGCATTCTCCGGTGGAGCGGGCTTTAGCCTGCAACGGGTGCTTCAGCACCCGTGTAGAGGCGGAGGCTGAAGCCTCCGTTGCAGGCTAAGAGCCCGCTCCACGTTGTGCGCCCGCCCACTGTCGTCGTGCTTAGAACCGCTGATTCGTCCAATCGCGGATATAATCAAACAGATCCTTAACCGTGTTCGAATACTGCCCCTTAATCTTCTCGCAAGCCGTACAAGGCCCAAATCCATGCACCGCGCCTTCGATGACCACGTAATCCTTGTCTTTGCTAGCCGATTTTTCGAAAATGATCTCGTCGTCGCGGATGAACTCATAACCACCCATCGCCGCGATCATGATCGGAACCGAAATCGATTGCACCGCGCAGGTAGTCGAATTGTTGCTGGAGCAGTAATCGATCCCATCGCGAGCATTCGTAGCCCGCGTCGCGTTCGCGCTCAGGAACGACTTGAGCGTAAATAGTTTCGTTCCCGTCCCGAAGGCGCGATTGGTCACCGCGGTCCCCGGCTCCGGGACGGCGACGCTATGCACGATGCCGGTTTCGATGCGGCCGTCGTTCCGAAGCAATTTCTCCTGCCGCGCCGTGCTCATCATGTCTTCGATAGAAGGATCGAGCGCTTTCAGCACCGCCCCGCCGCCCGCGCCCGCGCCGGGATTGCCGCCCGAAGGAATCAGGAAGATGTCATCGTCCGGATAAGGATAATCGCCGGTCTTCATCCGCGCCTGCGCCGCCAGCGCCGCATCGATCAGCTCGTTCATGCGCTTGGCTTGCGCGGCGAAGTAGCGATCCTGAAATTCCTTGGAATAATGCGACGATCCGTTCGGATTGTAGCCGTTCTTAGGATCGAACGGATCCAGGGCCGGATCGACACGCCGCTTACCGTCCGCGACCGTGACCGACGGATTCAGGCTGCGCAAGGTCTGCACCGGATTCCCGGCATGGGCATCGGCGAAGACGATGGCGTCCGCGGGCTTCAGGCCGGTCAAATCGCCGCCGCACTTCACCAGCTTGTTCGGCGCCTGGCAGTAAGCCGGCCCTTTCTCCGCCACCGCCTGATAGAAGCTCATCAGCGGCCCGCCACCGCTGTGGCCGAACAGAATCACCTTGGTGATGCCGGGCTGGCTGCGCGCGAAATCGACCGCCGCCTTCACGTCGAGCGCCGTTTCTTCCCACCGGACCGCAGCCTCGTTGTTCTGAAACCGGGTGTTGAAACACAGCGTCAGGAAGCCGCGCGCGGAGAATTCGCGGCAGCCGATATGGTTCAAATAATTCGCAGTGCGATGCGCCAGGACGAAGGCGACGTGGGGCGCAGGCCCGCTGTCAGGCTTGTAGAGCGCGGCGCTCGCCTGTCCGAGTCGGATATATTCCGGATGGCTCTGCGCGAAGCCAACGCCGGAAATCGCCATTCCTACGGCGGCAAGTGCCGCCCTCCGCACGCAGCGTGTCCATTTCATGTGAGCAGCGCCTCCGTTCCAGTTCGTGAGCATACAACAAACAATCGTGGAGCGGGCTTCAGCCTGCAACGGAGGCTTTAGCCTCCGCAGCTACCATACATGCACCCGGTCCCCCGGCGCGAAGTACAGTTTCTCCGGCGGATGCACTGAGAAAGCATCGTACCAGGCGTCCAGGTTCCGAACGGTTTCGGCGCGATACTGCTCGGGAGCGTGGCCGTCGGTGGCGACCTCTTTCCGCATTTCTTCATCGCGCACCTTGGACCGCCAGCTTTGTCCGAAGCTAATGAAGAAGCGCTGATCGCCGCTGAAGCCGTCCTTCACCACATCCGCCTTGCCGCGCAGCGAGAGCCGGTAAGCGTCGTAAGCCACCATGAGACCGGCTACATCGGCGATGTTTTCGCTGAGCGTCTGATGACCGTTCACGGCAAGATCGGGGAAAGGCTTGTAGCCGTCGAACTGCGCGGCGAGCGCTTCGCCGGCGGCTTTGAAGTGATCGAAGTCTTCCTTGGTCCACCAGTTGGCGAGCCGGCCCTCGGCGTCGAACTGGCTGCCCTGGTCGTCGAAGCTGTGGCTGATCTCATGCCCGATGATCGCTCCCATCGCGCCGTAGTTGTGCGCAGCGTCGGCCTGCGGATCGAAATACGGCGGCTGGATGATCGCCGCCGGGAAGTTCAGAGCGTTCTGCAGCGGAAGATTGACCGCGTTCACGGTCTGCGGAGTCATCCACCATTCGCCGCGGTCGACCGGCTGGTGGAGTTTATCGAGCTGGCGGTGGTACTCGAAAAGCTCGGCGCGCTGCTCGTTTCCGAGCGCGTCGCCTTTGACGATCTGCAGGCGCGAGTAATCCTGCCAATGGTCCGGATAGCCGACGCCCACTTTCAAAGTGTCCAGTTTCTGTTTCGCTTTCGCTTTGGTGGCTGACGACATCCAAGTGAGCGCGTCGATTCGTTTGGCGAACGCCTGCACCAAATCGGCAACCATCGCCTGGGCCTTCGCTTTGCTGGTCTCCGGAAAGTAGCGCTGCACGTAGACCTTGCCGACCGCCTCTCCCAGAGCTGCACTGGTATTGTCCATGCCGCGCTGCCAACGCGGGCGCAATTCCGGAATTCCGCTGAGGCTTTTGCCATAGAAGCTGAAGCGTTCGTCGACGAAAGCTTTCGGAAGGAAGCCGGCGGCGTCTTCGATGGCATGGAACGCGAGCCAGTCCTTCCATATGTCGAGGGGCTCGGCCGCGGCCAGAGCCGAAAGTCCGGGGACCGCCTTGGGGTGCCAGACGATGAAGTCGGGCACGTCCTGCAGTCCGGCGGCTTCGAGCAGCACGGGCCAGTCGAGTCCGGGGGCCTTGGCGGCCAGTTCGCTCCGCTTCCACGCGACGGCGGTATGGACATCCTCCGACTCCACGCGCGTGGCATGCGCCTCCGCGATTTTCGTTTCGAGCGCGAACACGCGGCCGGCGTGGACGGAGGGTTCCGCGAAGCCTGCCAGCTTGAACATGGCCGCGATGTGCGCCTGGTACTGTTTGCGCAGCTCCATCATCTGCGCGGTCGTGGACAGATAGTAATCGCGATCCGGCATTCCGAGACCGCCTTGGAGCAGATAGGGAACGTTGTGCGATGGGTCCGACAAGCCCTGCGCGATCCAGACTCCGAAGAGGTTCCCGGTTTCGAAATTCGTGTTGTTCAAAGGATCGACGTCCGCACGGAGCTGCCCGCCCAGCACTCTGGCGAGTGAGTGGCGATCGGCGATGGCCGCGATCGCGTCGAGCTGCGGCTTTAGTGGCATGATGCCCCTCGACTCGATGGCGGCTTCATCCATGAAAGTCGAATAATAGTCGCCGATTTTCCGGGTGTCGTCGCTGGCCGTGGACCCGGCGTTGGCCGATTCCTGAATCAGCACCAGCAGGCGCTTTCGGGTCTCGTCGACCAAGATCGCGCCCGCGCCGTAACTGGACTTGTCGGCGGGAATGGGCGTGGCCTTGATCCATCCGCCGTTGGTGTAGGCGTTGAAGTCGTCGCCGGGAGCGACTGACTTGTCCATTCCTGCGAGGTCGATACCCGAAGTGGCGGATGGCGTGGACTTGCATGCCGGGGTCACTGCGACAGCCCCGGCGAGCAGGATGACGGCCAGGGGCGGGAGCGGCGCGCGTGCTCTCAGATATGTCATGCCAAGAGATTAACGCACAACGCCGCGCTGTTGTCCCGCGGCGGCCGCATGGACGGACGCGTTGCTTTACATTGATTGAGTGCGGCTTCGACAACAGGCTCTCCTTCTGCCGCTGGCGTTCACGCTCGGCTTGGCAGCGCTGGCGCTCCTTGCGCCGGTGCGCCAGAACCCGAGGGTGATGGCGGCATTTCTTGGGGCCGCGGCGGCGCTGTGCTTGTGGAACGTCGTGTTGTTCGCCGCGGCGCGGCGCAAAGGACGGACGCTCACGCTGGAGGTGGTCCTGAAGAAGCAGCACTACCTGCAAGCCTGCGCGCAAGGCTCGGTGCTGTTGTATTGGGGCTGGTACTGGCCTCCGGTGTACAGTTCCGCGCACCTGATTCTGGCGCAACTGGTGTTCGCGTACGCCTTCGACATGCTACTCGGCTGGTCGCGGCGCGACGACTACACGCTCGGCTTCGCGCCGTTTCCCGTGATCTTCAGCATCAATCTATTCCTGTGGTTTAAGCAGGACTGGTTCTATCTGCAGTTCGTGATGGGGGCGCTCGGGCTGGCCGCGAAGGAGCTGATTCGCTGGAATCGGGACGGACGGCGCGCGCACATCTTTAATCCTTCGTCGTTTCCATTGGCGGTGTTTTCGCTGGCCTTGCTCGCAACCGGGGCGAGCGACATCACTTGGGGCAAGGAGATTGCGAGCACGCAATTCTATCCGCCGCAGATGTACCTGATGCTGTTTCTCATCGGCCTGCCGGGACAGTTCTTTTTCGGCGTGACCTCGATGACGATGTCGGCCGTAGTGGCGGCGTACGCGTTTGGGCGCCTGTATTTCGCTGCGACCGGCATCTACTTCTTCTACGATTCGTACATTCCGATTGCCGTGTTCCTGGGGATGCATCTGCTGTTTACCGATCCGTCCACATCGCCGCGCACTGAGCTGGGGCGGATCATCTATGGCGTGCTCTACGGGTTTAGCACGGTGGTGTTGTATCAGGTGCTGGGTAGGGCGGGGATGCCGACGTTTTACGACAAGCTGCTGCAGGTGCCGCTGTTGAACCTGTCGGTGAAGGGGATCGATGGCCTCGCGCGATCGAAGTGGCTGCGGGCGTTGGACCCGGCGGCGCTGGGTCGAACGCTCGCGCCGCATTCGCGCAACCTGGCTTACATTTCGATCTGGGCGGTGGTGTTTGCGGCGATGAGCGCGGTCCAAGGCGTCGGCGACAGTCATCCGGGCCAGTGGCTGCCGTTTTGGCGGCAGGCTTGCCAAGACGGGCGCGCTTACGCTTGCCCGTACCTGGCCGATTTGGAGCTGAACTTCTGCCACCAAGGATCGGGCTGGGCTTGCAACGACGCCGGGCTGATGCATGTCGCGCTGGCGAGGTCGGGTGAGGATTCTCGCCGGCTCGATCCGGCGGGAGCGGCGGAGCCTTTCCGGCGGGGGTGCGAACTGGGGGTTGTCACGGCCTGCCGGAATCTGAGCGCGCTGACTGGCGGCGGAGGAGAGTTCGCTGCGGCGGCGCCGACGGTCCAGGACTTTCCCATCATCTTGCGGGGCAGCAAGGGGGAGATCCGCGAGCGGGAGCCCGCGGCGTTGTACGCGCTCGCTTGCCGCGAGGGTTGGCCCGATACTTGTGGCCGTTGAGGGTTCGGTCACACGGCCTTGGGTTCGTTTTGTGGTTGGCGAAAACTCCATTGATTATTATCATTTAGGCCGACTTATGGGCGTCGATTCCGGCTTAATTCTCCGGGATTGATGTGGCTATGTGGTAGATGTGGTGTGGAAATGTCCAAGATCCACATCAGCAATGAAGACGTGCGCCGCCAAGCCGACGAGCTCGCCGGTGCGCTGGGGACGACGCTGACGGCGGCCGTTGCGCTGGCCGTTCAGGAGAAACTGGTCCGGGTCCGCGAGCAGCCGGCTCGGCGGGAGATGACTGCCAAATTGGCGGCGCTGGGGGCTAAGTGCGCCAAGCGTGCTCCGAAGGACTGGGTGAATTGGGATTACGACGGCGCGTTGTACGACGGGAGGGGGTGGCCGCGATGATCGTGGATACGTCGGTGGCGATGGCGATTCTGCGGGGCGAGCGGGAGGGGCGGAGTTTCGCCGAGATTATGGAGCTCGGGGCCGGAGGCGTGGGGCACGAGACGCTAAAGATGTCGGTGGCGAGCTACGTGGAGGCGGGCGTGGCGATGGACGCGGCGCGGAATCCGGTGGTGTCGCGGCAACTGGATGAGCTGATCCGGATTGCGGGGATCGAGCTGCGGGCGGTGACGGTGGAGCAAGCCCGGCTGGCTCGGGAGGCGTATCGGGATTTTGGGCGGGGGAGCGGGCATGCGGCCAAGTTGAACCTGGGCGACTGTTACGCGTACGCGCTGGCGAAGGAGTTGGGCGAGCCGCTGCTGTTTCAGGGGGCGGGGTTGGCGGAGACGGACGTGGAGGCGGCGGTGTAGGGGTAGTGGGGCAGTCACCTGACAGAAAAGAGGTTCACGCAGCTTCCCAGGGGTTGATCGTCGCCGCGCCAATCCCTTCAAAGTCCTTCGTGTTTCGGGTAACGATAGTCAGACCGTGGGCTAACAGCCCGTGTCTAAAGTCCACAAACATGTGACCCCAGAAATGTTTTGACCTTACAATCGATCTGGCGATGGGCACGCGCAAGAAGCGACAGCGGCAAGAGGAACTCTAGTACGGCGGCGAGTTGCCCACAGCCCCTGGTCACCCCTTCTACAAACGGCTGAACGAAGTCCTCGACACCGCCCAGTTCGACCCCTTCTGCGAATCCAACTGCGCCGCCTTCTATCACCAAAAGCTCGGACGACCATCCCTGCCGCCCGGTCAATACTTCCGCGTCATGATGATCGGCTTCTTCGAAGGACTCGACAGTGAACGCGGCATCGCCTGGCGCCTGGCCGACTCCCTCACCCTGCGTCAGTTCCTCTCCATCGGACTCGACGAAAAGACGCCGGAC
>DATNJC010000125.1:0-24741 GCA_035604115.1 Bryobacteraceae bacterium
CGAGTTCAGCGGCCGGTCCGTGTCCTTCTTCGATGGCTGCCAGGGTTTCGCCCCGCAGAGTCAGCCGCGCTTTGTCCTCTTCATAAAATTGCGTCACCCGGGCGTACAGGTCCCAGCACAGGTAATCGAAGAGAGGCGCGGCTGCGAGAGCACGCACTTCGCCGGTGGATTTCCTTTCGATGTGCTGGAAGCCGACTACGACGTCGGCAACCTGAACGCCAGTGTTATCGATATAGTTTTGGACCTCCACGCGGCGGCTTGCGCGGCGTAGTAGCCGGACGAACGTGTCGCCCAGAACCGCATTCCGCAGATGTCCTATGTGCGCGGCCTTATTGGGATTGATGTTGGTGTGCTCGACGATGATCTTCCCGGTTTCGACGGCGCGATCCGCGGCTTCGCCCGCCAGCAGGCCGTAGCCGTAATAGCCGCGGTCCAGGCGAATGTTCAAGTAGCCGTTGCCGGCGATCTCGATGGCGGCCACGCCTTCGATGGGCTGGCCAGACTGCGCCAGCTCGGCGGCGGTCACTTTCGGAGCCTTCTTCAACTGGCGCGCCAGTTGGAACGCGGCCGGCACAGCGATTTCGCCGAAGCTGGATTGTTTGGGCTGCTCGGTCTGCACGGGAACCGAGAGATTGTAGACGGATTGAATGCGCACGGCGAAGGCTTCGGCGATGCGTTTTTCGAGAAGATGGAACATGAATCACCAGTATCGCAGCAGGCGAGGCGATTGAGCGCGCGCAGCCGAAACGGAGGCTCAAGCCTCCGTGGCAGGCTGAAGCCCGCTCCACGGGGCGCGGGCAGTGAGCGATGGGGCGCACTATCGCGTAAGTGGTTTTGGATTAGCGGGTTAGCTGGGCTTGGGTTCGTTTTGTGATCGGCCCCGGAGCCTGTAATACGCTGTATTACATCGCCGTCCGGCAGCTGCGCCCGCTTCACTTCCTCAGGGCAGCCGTCCAGTTTTGGAGCAGCGTCAGCGGGCGCGCGGTGGTCGTCGCCAAACCCCCCGAATTCCCGGATTCCGAACTGTAGGCGGCCCGGCTCTTCACGGCTGCTGACGGTTTTTGCTCCCGCGCGGAACCGTCCGGTATTCTGAAAACATCATGCGCTATTTTCCGATCGCCGTAACGGGAGTGTGCCTGCTGCTCGCGAGCTGCTCCCGTCCGGCTCCCACCAACGCGACCCAAACCGGACCGGCGCAACCAGCTTCGGCGCCCGCGGCATCCACGCCGCCGGCTTCGCAGCCGCCCGCTGGGGTCTCGGCGGCCTCCTCTGCCGCGACCGCTCCCGGAACTCCGCCTGAGACCCTCGAGTTCCCGTCGGCGCGCGATGGCAACGTCACCTTCACGCACCAGAAACACATCGACCGGGTTAATGGCGACTGCTCCACCTGCCATCCCAAGATCTTCACGCAATCGCGCGAGCCCATCAACTACGGGAAGGCTCTGCACCGCGCCTCTGAAGCCAAGCGGAACGCCTGCGCGGCTTGTCACGCCGTCGGGGGCTCGGCGTTCGCCGCCGATAGCAACTGTCCCAAGTGCCATCAGATGCGGCGCTCGCGGGGGTGACTGACCTTGATTCTCGCCAAGGCGCTAAGGCGCAAAGAAAGAATGCCTGATCAAGACTTCTTGGCGACTTAGCGCCTTGGCGAGAACACTATGGTTCGGGGGGACGGCGGGGCACCCAGCAATTCGGCTCCTGCACCATCACCGTCTCCCCGCGCTGGTTGCGCGTGATGACACGCAGCTTCAGGATCCCGTGGCTGGGCCGGGTTCGCGAAACGCGCATCGCCAGAACCTCAACCTTCGCCCGCAACACGTCGCCCGCCCGCACCGGCAGTGGCCACCGGATAAAATCCACGCTCATGCCGATCAGGGGCGTATCGCCCAGGGGCCGCGCTTCGTTGAGCAGGCGCATCACCACCGCCGCGGTGTGCCACCCGCTGGCGATCAACCCGCCGAAAGGCCCGCTCATCGCCGCCACCGGATCGGTGTGCATGGGCTGCGGATCGAAGCGCGCGGCGAACTCGATCATTTCGACTTCCACCATGGTCGCGGCGCCGGACTCGAAGCTGTCGCCGGGTTGGACATCCTCCAAATAGCGTGCTGAATTCATGCCACTGGACTCATGACGCTTTACTCATAAGGTGGCAGGAACCTACAGTTTGAGCAGCGCGCGCAGACGCTTGGTCTGGACGCGGCTCACCGGGATCTCGGTCTGTTTCTTGTCGTCCATGCGCAACTGGAAGCTGGACTTGAACCACGGAATCACTTCCTTGATGCGGTGAATATTCACCAGGTAGGAGCGGTGCACGCGCCAGAAAGCGTCCGGATCCAGGTTCGATTGCAACTCCTCAATGGTGCGGTAATTGGACTGCCCTTCGAGACCGGTGGCCACCACGGTGATCAAGCCGTCGTCGATGGTGGCGTAGACCACGTCCTGCGCGTCCACGATGAAGTTGCGCTGGTTGCTTCGCACCAGCAATTTGGTGCGCTGCAACGCCGGCTTGGGCGCGGGCGGCTCCGGTTGCGCCGACTTGGCCTGTTCCGCTACCATCCGGCGCGCACGTTCGACGGCCTGCTCCAAGCGGTCCCGTTCGACCGGCTTCAGAACGTAGTCCAGCGCTTCCAGCCGGAACGCCTCCACCGCGTACTGATCGTACGCCGTGGCCAGCACGAAGTGCGGCAGCGGAATCTTTTTTTCGCGCAGCTTGCGGATGACGGCCAGACCGTCCAGCCCCGGCATCTGCACGTCCAGGAATACCAGATCCGGCTCTAGATCCTCGATCAGCTTAAGCGCTTCCAGGCCGTTGGACGCGGTGGCCACGATCTCGATGTCCTCAAACTCCCGCAGGAGGAAGGAGAGTTCGTCGAGCGCGAGTGTTTCGTCGTCGACCAGAAGGGTGGAAATCACGGGGGAAGTGCGGTTTTGCACGTTAGTAGCAAGTATAAGGCCCGGCAGTTCGCCAGCGCCACGGTTGCACACGGTGGAGGACCTGGCCTGAGAGTCCATACAAGGACGCCACTCTGGCGGCGATTCATTCCACACTAGCCGGGCTGCTGCGGGACGCGACGGCCGCTCGGCCGCCGGAGTGCAGCATCTGCTGGAGCTGAAGCAACGTGCGAACCATCGTAGAATTCCCGGGTCGGTAGAGGATGCCGGCCAGATCGAATCTCGCTGCGTAGAGACCTGGAAGCAGGCCTAGATCCGCTGGACCCGGTCTTTGCCCACGTTCCAACCAGATTGCCGCAGCAGGACGGTGATCCGGCGGTAGCCAAACCGGCCGTACTGGCTGGCTAAAGTGATAATGGCCTGGGTCGGTTGGTCTCCGTCGTTCCGCTGCGTGGGCTGATACCGCTGGGTTCCCCGCGGCTGACCCACCAGGCGGCACACCTGCCGTTCACTCAATCCTTTTTCCCGAGCATGTTGGACGGCGCTACGGCGCCGCTCGGGACTTACAAGTTTCCCCGGGCGATGTCCTTCAGGATCTGCGTCAGGATCACTGTGAGGGGCTTCAGCTTCCATTCTTAATGCGCGGTCTCTGCCAGTGCCCAAGCTGCCGCGTAGGCTACAATAGCGGCGTCGTAGTTACCCGCAGCTGCTGCCTGATCGCACGTTTGTGCAGAGGCCTGCGACAGCAGCCCCGGATTCTTGCCTGCCGCATCCGTAATGGCCACTGTCGCGAGAGCCCGGTTAGCAAGCGCCAGGTTTTCCAAGAAGGTTTGGACCTTCTGAGGCGGAATTTCACTTTCCTTGTCGTTAAGCACTAGCGTCAAATCCACAACGGCGGCGCCTTCTTCGAGAAAGAATTGCGGCGCGTCATTTCGGTCCAGGTGGTTGCCGTCGGCAGCTACGGCCGATCCGCCATTGGCGCTTCGTGCCCGATTAACAGCACGGATCCGGTGTTGGCGAGCACAGTGTGAATGGACTGTCCAATCGTTGAAGGGCAAGGTTACGCCGCACTACCTAGTTTGAAATCCGGCTTCGGCGGCCAGCAGATTAAGGCTGACGCGCTCCCCGTTGATTAGAACGAAGCTGGCGTCGATCAACTCTTGTCCTGTGCAGTCGAACTGCTCATAGGCGCGCAGCAGGTTCAAGGGGAAGATGAATTCCACTGCCACCGAGCCACCCTCGGCCGCCGGATCGGCGTTCAGCCGCACCGAGCTGCTGAAATCGATCCCATCAAAGTCGCCCCGATCCTCCTTGAAGTAGGAAAGCGCGGGACGAATAAGATGCGCGACGTGCTGATCGAACGCCAGCGCGGCTAGCTTGTATCGCGAACCAGCGGCGGGCTCGGGCAGCATCGTGGTGACCGAAAGCTGCAAGTAGAGCCCTTTATGGAACGGGATGAACGCGGGTGGAGCGTAACGCACAAAATGCGCCTGCGGATTGAGCTCTTGCACCATGCGGTCGACGCTGGCCTGGTAGAGTTGCTGGATGTTCTTAAGCGCCTCCGGCGAAGTGTCGCGTAGCGGACTGGTCGCGGATATCGCAGCGCCGGACGGGGAAGGACTAGTCGCGGCGGAAACGGTTGCGGCAGGATTCGCGGGAGGCCGTTCCTTGACCACTGTCGCGACCGAGGTCTTGGTCAGACCTGGAGGAAAAATCACGCCTTTGAGCACACTTGGTGATACCGCTCGCGCTGATGAATCCGCCGCCTTGGCAGCGGGAGCCTCGCTTCCGGTAGCTGTCGCAACTTCCGCGTGCGGCCAGAGAGAAATTGGAGCCGCGTTGAGGAACACTTCCCCCTCGGCGATCGCAGCCTGTTGAACTGTGGCGCTGGAAGCCTGCGCCAACCGTTCGGCGGAAGCCTTGGGAAGGATCAAGACCACATTTTCCACGCCTTCCGAGGAGACGCCCAGGATCTTCTTCCTAATGTGATGCGAAATTTCGAAAGCGTAGGCCTGAAGCTCGGCCACGTTCAGCAACGCGGGCGCAGCGGCCTGAATCAGGGGCAGCATCACGTCCTGGTAGGTTTGGCGGGCGCGCTCCTCGGGCGTCATCAAACTGGTGGAGTAGGCCGCGAAGTAGTTGCCGGTGATCTTGAGGACCACTTGGTCCTTATACGAGTCGAATTGAATGGCGCGCTGATCGTTGCCCGGCTGATCTTTCTCCGCCAGGTCCAAAATCCGGCTGAAGTAGAAATGATATGGGTAATTGTGCAGGAGGGCGGCTTGCGCGATGAGCTTCAATTCCGCTTGGTACTTTTGTTGCAGCTCACGAATCTTCGGATCGCGGATCTCCTGCGGTGCCAGCACTTGAGCGAACGCGCAGAGAGTAGACAGCAGCACTGAAAAAATGACGTTAGTTGCTCGCATAGAAAACTCCTTGCGTTGGATACGGGGGATCGGCTACGGCGCGCATGAACGCAACCAGGGCCGCAATCTCGGATTTGGTCAACATGTTTCCGTACGGCGGCATCTCCGCCGATTTGTTCAACGCCGCGCCCCCATGACTGGTGATCGCAACCAGGTCCGCGTCGCTCATAGCATTCAAAACACTGCCTTCCGTGAAGGCGTGCGGCTTGGCGTTCAAGTTGTCGTGATTGGACACGCGCTCCGGCGTCGATTCAGAATCGTGACAGCGAATGCAGTAGATCTCATTCAGTTTCGCGCCCAGCATTTCCTGGTATCCCAGTGCGATTTCATCGATCCGGATTTGCGCGGACGGTCCTGAAGCGACCGGCGTGCTCACCAGAATCTGGTAATGACCGCTGGCCTCGCCCAGGCTCACGTTGGCGGAGAACTGGCCGTCGGACCCGGTGATCCCGTGATCGGGAGTCACAATCACTCCGCGGGAACCCGCGAAGCACACCAGAGCTCCAGCAACGGCGGCGCCCTGCGCATCGTTCACCTGAACCACGAGGGGTTGGTCCAACTGCCCGCCCACACCGCCCACCTGCTTTTCTCCGCTGACGGAAATCAGCGCGGCGCCGAAAACTTTGGGCTTTTCCCCGGCAGCACCACCAGGGTGGCGCGTACAGGCGCTGATAGCTATCAGCGTCGCTGCGGCAACCGGAATCATACGCCGATTCATCATGGAGCCGCCTTTCTTCCGGGTGCGCCCTGCTGTGCCGCAAGAAACGCTGTAATCGCCCGCGCGTCTTCGTCGTTCATTTTCCAGACGGGCTCCTGCGTGCCCGGCCGCAAGCTTTGTGCATTTTTGAGCCAATGGAACATCCAGGCGGCGCTAAGCCGTGTGCCCACCTGAGTCAGAGTCGGGCCGATGTAACCCTTGTCGTTCTTGGAATCGACGATATGGCAAGATTGGCAGGCGTACTTTCCATAAAATAATTCTTTCCCGCTTTGTACCTCAGTGGCCGTAAATCGCGATGCATCGATGGCGTCGCCATCGAACTCAGGTGTCTGGTAGACCGTCATGATGTAATCGGCGAGAGTGTTCGCTTCCGCGTCGGTGACGTTGAACTTAGGCATGCGGCGAATCAGCGCGGGGCGCAGCGTATTCGGATTCTTGAGAAAGTCGACGAGCCAGGCGCGGCGCACCGACGTACCTTCCCAGGTGAGGTCCGGCGCCATGTCCCCGCCGCGTCCGTTGATGGAGTGACAACTGAAGCAGCGCATGTCTTCGATGAGTTGACCGGCCCTGCCCGCGGGATGGTAATCGGTTGGCCTACGCGCGGGAACGCGGAGGGTGGCGGGCAAGGTTTGCGCGCGGCCGGTTTGCGCCAGTAATGCTGTCACCAATGCATCCACTTGCTGATCGGCCAGCGTAAATTGCGGCATTTTGAGCGCGTTCCCAAAGGAGCGCGGCTGCCGGATCTTGGCGGCGATGTAGTCCGGCAGCGTGTGGGCTACCCCAGGCGCGAACAGGATCTTCGCCAAGGGCCGGCTGCCTACCAACGTCAGCTCGGGAGCGAAATTATCGGGTCGCTTCACGCCGTTAATCTCATGGCACGCGGCGCAACCACGTTCCAACACCACGGTTTTTCCATGCTCGATTTGCGCCGGGGTTGCGGTGTCGAGATGAGTGTTCCCGATGAAATCGGAATCGGCTTTGCTCCCGAGGAATCCCAGCAGCAAGGTAATTTGCTTGCTGTCGAGTCGATAGTGCGGCATGGCCGTATCGCGGTCGTAGACACTCGGATTACGCAGCCAGTCGGCGAGCCAATCGGTTTTAACCTTCGAACCAACCCGCGTCAACTCGGGCCCTAAATTGCCTCCGACTAAAATCCCCGCGGCATTCTGCATGGCGTGGCAGGACGCGCAGAAAGATTCCCCATACAGGCTCGATCCCTGTTGCACCGCGGCGTCATCTTGCGACGGAGCAGTCGCGGCACCCAACGGTTTTTCCGTTTTGTATGGCGTGCTCTGCGCGATCAAGAACGCCGAGATGTCGCGGATGTCCTCGTCCGGGAGTTGAAAGTTCGGCATCGTGGCGGACCCGGCGTACGCCTGTGGGTTTTTGAGCCATGCGGCGATCCATTCGCGGGTCGTCTTTTCGCCGATATGCTCCAGCGAAGGCGGATCGTCGGCGCCAGTCATTGTGACGCCTTCCGGAGTCTTGATCGTGTGGCAACGCACGCAGCCGTATTGAGCCAATAGTCGACGGCCCTGGTTCAGTCGAGGCGTTCCGGTCAAAAGTTTAAGGTGGCACTGCCCACAAGCAGACTCCAGATAGCGGGCGGGCAGGATTGGTTCTTCCCATGACTTCGTGCTGCTGTGCGCCTCCTCGACCGTCGTCGCGGTGCCTTGCCCTCGATGGCACAAGACACAGCCGAACTCGGTGAGACTGTGCGGCGTTTGCGGATGGGGCCGGAAGGGCTGCGCCTTAACATCCACAAGACTCGCTTCCTTGAGACCCACATGGCAGGTGGTGCAGCGGTCAACCACTCCAATCTCCGGTAACCAGACCTGTTGCAGACCGCTCTGGAATCGGCGGCCTAAGGAGGCAGCGTCACTTCGTCGGCTGATCAAGCGCAGATACTGCTTCTGGAAACCCAGCCATTCGCGGAAATAATCGCGGGCCGGGACGATGGCGAGCAAAACCAACAAAGCCAGGCTCAACGTACCGAACGCTTTCGCGCTGTCGCCGAACAGATACTTCCAGGTGGAAGCAATTCTTCCGCGGGAGCTCATATCTCACCGCCCCTCATATCTGGCCGCTCCAGGGCATGACGAAGGACCAGCCAGGGCCGCGGAAGAACGTTCCAATGAGAGTGAGCACCGCCGCCTGAAACAGAAACCAGGACATGATCCAGAAGCTCAGCGGTTTTGATGTCAACCAACGTTTAAATCCGGTGGAGGTGGGGCGATCGGCCGCGGAATAGAACATCAGCCCGGCCACCAGCAGCGTCGGAACCAACACGGCCCAGACTTGAAAGGCCACCAGGAACACTGCGAATACCGCAACCACCGCCGCCACCGTACGCAGACGCTGGGTGCGATTGCGGTTCCACAACCCTTCGGCTTCGATATTGATCTTGAAATAGGGGATCGCGATGAGCGCCATAACTACCAACCCCGGGATCAGCACGCCGGCGACCACAGGCGGGAAATAGTGCAACAGTTCTTGAAGCCCGAGGAAGTACCAGGGTGCCTTGGCCGGATTGGGCGTTTGCAGGGGATCGGCCAGTTCTTCAAGTGGCGCGTCCCACACCAGTGCAATGGCCACCAGAACCAGGGTCAGCGCTTCCACCGCGACCATCGCGCGAAAGATCGCTTCCGGAAACGTCATCACGTAGCCGTCGTCCTGCGCTTTCACCTGTGGCGAGGTCCGCCGGGTGACGAATGCGACGCGTAACGGCGACTTTCGGCTGTCGGAGCCGATGGCCGCGACGAAATCCTTAGGGTCACTCATGAACGCTTGCCTTTTCCTGAATCAGCGCCGCCCGCGTAGATCCCTCCGTCCTTCCGAATCCGCCAGAAATGAATGGCGACGAAAATCGCGGCCATCAGTGGCAGAATGACGCAGTGCAGCACGTAAAACCGTAGCAGCGCGTTGGCGTTTACGGTGTTGCCGCCCAGCATCAGGAACCTGATTTTCGCGCCCAGCACCGGCACGGAAGAGAGAAGATTCGACCCCACAGTGATGGCCCAGAAGGCCAGTTGGTCCCATGGCAAAAGATAGCCGGTGTAGCTGAGGAGCAACGTCAGGATGAGAAGAATTACTCCGACGACCCAGTTGAATTCGCGCGGCGGGCGGTACGCTCCCCGGTAGAACACCTTGAACATATGCGCGAAGACCAACAGAACCATCGCGTGCGCCGCCCAGCGGTGCAGGTTGCGGAGGAATACGCCGGCCGACACTACGAACCGCAGGTCCTTCATGTCGGCGTAGGCTTGCGGCACCGACGGATGGTAATACAGCATCAACGGAATGCCCGTCACCACCAGAATCAGCAAGCCGCCCAGGCTGAGCGTGCCCAGAAACCAGGTCACCCGAAACGCCAGGGACCGCTTCCGGATCTTGACGGAAGAGAGGTGCAGAAACACGTTCTGCTGCACCGAGAGCGCGCGATGCAGATTGGTGGCTCCCGATCCACTGCGGAAAATCGAGCGCCACACGCGGCTCTCGCGCAGGTTTTCGAGATGTGCGTCGAGCGAGCTGGCCATGTCAGGTTCTCACGTATTGCTTCTGGTCGAGCGGCGAAGAGCGGTCCACCAGCAAATCGCCATCGTCGTCGATCGACGCCTTCAGCCACACCAGGGGGCGCGGGGCCGGCCCTTCGATCTTGGTTCCATCGCGCCTGAATTTACTGCCATGGCAGGGGCAGGCGACAATCCCCAGTTCCGGCTGCCAGGCGGTCAAGCAGCCGAGGTGGGTACATACCGCGGACATCGCATAAATGCCTTCGGAACCATGCACGATGTAGATGCCCGATTGCTGATCTTGTGTCACCGATCCCAGCGGATAGCGATCGGGCTTACCTGCGTTGACGACAGGTGAGGGCTCATACAGCACGTTCGGCGCCAGGAATTCGTAGCCGAACACCGCCGCGCCCGAGCACGCCACGCAAATCGAGCCCACTCCGATTTTGACGAATGCTTCCCGGCGGCTGGGCTCGGTATCGTTCAGGGCAGTTTGCTTCTTGGAATCCTCGTTCATCTGGCCTCCATCGGGCGCATCGCGTATGCCTCCATCGTGATCACGCCCACCGGACACCGTTCGGCGCACAGCCCGCAACGGATACAGCGAGTTTCATCCTTCAACATCGCGGAGCCAGTAATGACGCCTAGCTCCTCCGCCGCCACATCGTCCAATTCCACTCGAAACAGCGACGGACTGGTCTCGAGATGGTTCACGACTTCCGGGGGAAATTCGATGCTTTCGAGCGGCACCAGTTGGATGCACTTTTCGGGGCACACATCGACGCAGCCCCCGCAGAGGATGCACTGGGAGCCGTCCGGTTCATTGCCTTCGAATACGGTATTGATCCAGCAACGCAGGCAGCGGCGGGCCTCGCGCATGGCGGCCGCTTCGTCGTAACCCGCCTCGACCTCGGTCACACCGGTGCGGCGATCCAGCGGCAGCATGGGGACGGGCTGGCGCCGAATGTTCATGTAATCGGAGAACATCTGGTGATGCTCCCGCACTTCCACCTCGATCTCCGATTCCGGAGGCTTTCGCCCCGTCAGGTACTCGTCGATCGAGGCGGCGATGCGTTTGCCGTCGCCGACGCTGTCGATGATGAGGCGGGGGCCGAAGGCACAATCCCCGCCAGCAAACACGCCCGGTGCGGTGGTCATGAGCGTGTTCCGATCCACGGCGATCAGGCCGCGCGCGGAGATTTCGACGCCATCGTCAGGTGAGAGGAAGTCCAGCCGCGGAGTTTGCCCGATGGACAGGATGACGGTGTCGCACTCGATGGTGGATTCGCTGTTTTCCTCGAACGTGGGATTGAACCGGCCCGTGGGATCGAACACCGACTTGGTCGTGACCGTCTCCAGGCCCACCACTTTGCCGCCCTGGCCGAGAATACGCTTCGGGCCGCGGCCGTCCCGCAACAGGATGCCTTCAGTTTCCGCCTCCTCGACCTCTTCGAGCGCGGCGGGCATTTCGGCGCGCCGCTCCAGGCAGACGATGCTGACTTCCCGCGCCCCCAGGCGCAGGGCCGAGAGCGAGATATCGACCATCTCGTGCGCCGCCACAGCGGCAATGTTCTCTTCGCTAGGTACGGCGTCGTCCGGGCGATGCTGCTTGAGTACTTCGCGCGCCGCGGATCGCGCCACGTCCATGGCGACGTTACCGCCGCCGATCACCACCACTTTCTTGCCGATGTCAAACCGGTAACCCAGATTCGCGTTCAACAGGAAGTCGATGCCTTTATGGACGCCGTCCAAATCGACACCGGGAATCGAGAGGTCGCGACTGCGATGCGCGCCCACGGCCAACACGACCGCGTCGAAGCCTTTCTCGCGCAACTCGCGAATGGTGAAATCACGGCCGGCTGCATGATTCATCTTGAGCGTCACGCCGCCGATGTCGAGAATCTCACGCACCTGCGCCTCGACGATGCTGCGCGGCAAACGGTATTCCGGAATCCCCAGGCTCAGCATGCCGCCGGCGACGGGAGCCGCCTCAAAGATGGTCACCGTGTAGCCCATGCGAGCGAGCTCGTGCGCAGCCGAAAGTCCTACCGGGCCGCTGCCCACGATCGCTACGCGATACGGCATCTTGGCAGCCGCCGCTTTCCGGGTTTCGATCGGATGCCGGGACTCCGGCCCATAGCGCTCCGTCAGAAACCGCTTAAGCGCGCGAATCGAGATGGGCTTGTCGATTTCGCCGCGGCGGCACGCGGTTTCGCAGGGGTGAGCACACACGCGCCCACAAATGCTGGCCATGGGATTGGGGTCGCGCGCGTAGCGGTAGGCTTCCTCAAACCGGCCGTCCGCGATCAAGGCGACATACCGGCCGGCATTGGTCCCCGCCGGGCAAGCCATCATGCAGGGAAAGTTGCTGTTGAGCCATTCCCGATCGACTCTCTTGTCTTGGAAGCGATTCAGCACGATGGGTCTATCCGAATCAAGATTCACTTTGCCAGGGAGAACTCCACCGTCGCCTGACCGGCGACCGTGACGGGCTTGGACTGATTCTTGTATCCCTCGTGCCACGCAGTGACCGTGTACGCGCCGTCGGGAACATTGGAGATCTTGAAGCTCCCAGAAGCGTCGGTTTCCGCATAGTACGGCGTGGGCGTCACGATGATGTAGCCCGACATCTCCGGATGGACGTTGCACAATAGCGGCACGATCCCCGGCGTCTCAAACTTGAAGGCCCGCTTCTCGCCGGTGGGCCAGGTTCCCATGTTGTGACCCAGCTTCTTGTTGCCGTTAATGGCGGGCCAGAAGATGTTGTGCTGCACTTTATCGCTGTTGAGAAACTCGACGGTGGCGCCGACGGGCGCCACCAGTAGGTGGGGCTGAAACAGAAGCGATTTCTGGTCCATCTGTAAGGGCGCCGCCGGCGCCGGGAATGTCTTTCCACCCACCGCTTCCACGTACACTACGGAGGCGCCCTTGCCGGCGGCGACTTTTCCAGTGATGTCACCGGCCGTGAGGACCGCGCCCAGCGCTGCTAGAGACAAAGCTATATTCAGAAGTCTTGACATACGATTGATCTGCCTTTCTAGTAAACGAACTCCAGGCCGAACAGGGCGGTATTCACCCGGAACGGATTGACCGCGACTAACGCGTTGGTCTTCGGGTCCGGCTCGATCATGATGCTTTGCTGCGGCCGGAACTGATATTCGAACGAGAACTTGATGTTCGGGTGAATGAGAACCTGCATGCCCGGCGTGTACCGCTGGCGCAGGGAGTGGAGCGGTCCAAAGAACGGAGTCCCGGCGGCTAACGCCAAGCCGTTAATGCGGTCCGCAGTCGAATTGACCCCATCCCATCGGCCGATGGCCATGATCCACGGCAGGATCATGTAGTCGGCCTGAATGAACCCGCCGTCGAACCTGGCGGGAACGCTCTTGAAGAAACCTACCGGAATCGGTCCGTCCGCGGCGACCGGTAGCGGAATCAGCATCCCATTCGCATCGATGGGCAGCAGATTCTGATCGCGGCCGTACATATAGACGCCATACATATTGAAGTGGCGGTAATTGAAATTGAAATCGCCGCCGGCGCGATAGTAAGGCTCCTGCGCGCTCAAGAACGTGCTTGCTCCAGCCGCCGTGTTAGCTCCCAGGAATTGCTGGAGCGATTTTCCGTACAGATAGAACGAGCCGAACGTGAGATAGGTGTGGTCGTGAGGGCCTGTGGTTCCGGCCGCTTGCACGGCGTGGCGGCTTTCCGGATCGCGCTCCAGGTTGAAGCGGTAGGAGAGCCGGCCGTAAACATTCTTGAACGGCGAACTGGATCCGAAGCCAACGCCGCCGCTGGCGCCCCCCGTCGGCGAGGGAACATACGGGCTGGCGTTGGAGGACTGCGCCACGCCGGAGGTGTTCTGATCGACCACCGCGACGGAGTAGTGATAGCCGCCGTACTGATGTCCCCCACTGATCTCCACTCCTTTGGCTGCGTTTGCAAACGTGAACTGGTTCGCCACATTCTGCTGCAGGGAAACCATCGAATTCATCGCCCCGATATTGGCCTGCTGATAGATGTCGTAGGGGCTCAGGTTGTAGCTGCGCGCTTGGGTAACGGGCAGATCCAATTCGAATTGCCCCACGCGCACCGAGAAGGAATCCGTGGGAAGCTTCAGGAAGCGGCCCACATTCACAAATTTCAAATACGCGTCGCCGAGACCGCCGGACCCATTGGAACCGCTCACGCTGATGTCGTCGTCGACCCAGAACGCGATCCCGCTGCCGAAGTTTCCGGCGGTGAAAATGCTGAAAAACCCGCTCGCAAAATCGGCTCCGGGAATCACTTGCGGCAGGCTCCCGGAAGCCGTCAGTGGATTGAATTGATTTCGATTGGCTCCCGTCAACTGGAAGAAGCTGTTAAAACGCAGTCCAATGGGAGGCATCCCTGGAATCGACCCCGGCCAGACCGAGTTCGGGAAGTTTTGCTTCTGCGCCTCGGCGCCCAGCATCACGGGCGCGACCTTGATCTGATCCTCATCGTCCTTGGGAAACTTGAAACCCGCATCCTTGAACGCCTTGCCGAAATCGTTCAGTTTCGGAAAGGCGATGTGGCAGGTCATGCATGAGGTTGCGTATTGCCGGGAGAAAGCGGGAATGGCTGATCCCCGTTGCGGAAGAACAAGCAATAACAGTCCAGGCACGATGAGCACCGGCAACGCTTTCAGCAACGTCCGCACACACACCTCCCTCTCGTTGGGCCTACTCATGAATTCTGGCCTCCGTCTAACAACCGCCAGGGGCAGGACCACAATGCCCGTTTTGCCCGGACGGCAGGAAAAGAGGCACGTTCCTGGCCGGAGTTGAATTTGGGCTAACCGCTCGTGCGCTGAGTGACCTACGCGGATTGTGGATATCCATGGCTGGCTTAATCGCGCCAAATCACGCGCTGGTTGCCTCCACTTTTCGCGCCAACCCACCCACCGCCTTGGGGATTGTCAGTTACTGGTCGAGGAGACGGCTGATGCGGGAATCATCGGCCTTCCGCTCGTTGATCGTGTGCGCGGGTTTCTGCTTTGCTCGGTTTTGCGCCAGGGCAGCCAACATGCGTCGAGAGTGCTCGTCCCCAGATTTAAGGATAGGACCACAATTCGGTGAATCACGTAAGTATGGCCACTCTCTTGCTCAATCATTCCGGGGTGACCACCACCGGGGTGGAGAAATCCAAATTCGCCTAGAAGTGCAGGTCTTTTTCAGAGAACTGAACTGGGCCGCGATGAGGCAATCCCAAACAGCACCGGCACCGCCTTGAGCATTCTTGCTGGTCTTTTGCCACGCCGCGGTTCTGGCCTCGGTTTGGGGCCAGACTCTCATGCTTGGCTCAACCGAGGTCAAAATCGAATTCGGCTCAAACTAAAGATCGGACTGAGGTTCACGCGATGACCCGACGATATAAGAATCAAACACATAGCTCCCCGGTACACGTTGTTCTATCAGGTGTGCCTAACTCCGCGATCTCCAGGATCGGGATTCTGGTGGCGCTCGCGGTGCTGGACACGAGTCTCCAGGCGGCGGCCGTCGCGGCCGATTCCACGCGCGGGGCAGAGTTGTTCCACACCCTGCAATGTATCCAGTGCCACAGCATCAACGGCGAGGGGGGAAACTTGGGGCCGGATCTCGGCCGTCAGTTGAATCGGGACTTCACACCGGCGTCGCTCGCCGGCACGATGTGGAATCATGCGCCTACCATGTGGGCCGCCATGCGGACCCGTGGCATTCAGGCCGGCGACTTAAACCAGCAGGCTGCGGCGGACTTGTTCGCCTACTTCTATTCTGCCGGCTTCTTTGAGATGCCGGGAGATGCCGGCCGCGGAAAACAACTCTTTTCCACTAAGCACTGCGTGGAATGCCACGGCTTGAAGGAATCGAAGATTCCCGAAGCGAAGCCGGCATCCCAGTGGCAGTCGGTCAGTCAACCTATCGTGTTGGTGAACGAAATGTGGAATCACGCCGCGACCATGCGGCAGGAGTTCGCCAAGCGCAAGCTCAAGTGGCCCGAACTGGCTACGCAGGATCTGATCGACATCCTCGTATACCTCAGAAATGTGACCCCGACCCGCATCGAGATTACATCGGGAGCCAACGGAGAGGCCCTGTTCCGGTCCAAAGGCTGCGAGTCCTGCCATTCCAGCTTGACCGCGCTCTCCGCCCGGCTCAAGGGTCAGACGCTGACCGGTATCGCGGTGGCGATGTGGAATCACGCACCTAGGATGCCGCCCTCGCCACCGATGTTGGACGTCGGCGAGATGCGGGACATCGCCAGCAGCCTGTGGGCCGAGCAATTCTTCCGCGACGCCGGCAGCGTGAAGTCGGGCCAGCGGGTTTACAAATCCAAACACTGTGCGACTTGTCACGAGAATCCGTTAAGCGGCGCTCCCAAGCTGTCGGGCCGTCTGTTCAGCGGCGCCGTACTCGTTTCGGCGTTGTGGCATCACGGCCCCCAGATGCTCGATCAGATGCAGTCCAAGCAACTGGCCTGGCCCCGTTTTGGAGGAATGGACATGGCCAATCTGATCGCGTACCTGAGTAGCTCTTACGGCGGGAAGTAGTCAGGTTCAACCGACTCGGATCGGGGATTATCCAGCCTCTCATTCACGAAACAGAAGCCACGCGGGCGGCTTTGCTCTTTCTTGGTGTCCTTGCTTCAGCTTTCCGGTCCCCAGTAGACCGTTCCACGTGTGCCACCAGACCCAGTGTGTGATTGAACCCCTGGGCCTAACCACCCTGGCCCATCGACAGGGAACCAATTCACCCCAGCGACTTAGAAACGGTCCTGCAAATGCACATCACATCCAAAAGTGGCATTCGACGCTCACGAACATTTGAGAGCGGAACTCACCAGCCTGTTGGAACACCGGCGAGCGGACTATCATCGCATGAAGGCAGCGGACGAGGAAGTCAGTCGTGAGGAACTGTCTGAGGCTCGCGACGCTTACGAGCAGGCACTTGTGCGCCTGAGTCACTTCATTGAGCGCATTGGAGGTCGCCGGTAGCGTCGGGCAAGTTTACCAAACAGCCTCATCGTGTTCACCGTAACGCGCGCTCGTTGGGTGCCCGCCGGAGCTGCTTTCCTCCGGTAGCTCATCGAGCCCCCATCCGGGGTGACGCCCCTGAACCTCTGACCTAAGTGAGCCGTCTGAAGGGTCAACAACAGTCAATCACGCCTTGTCGCGGGCCCAGGAGACTCAGGCTGAAAGCGAAGATCTACTTGGTCTGCAGGCTTTCAAGGTATCGTGCTAGGTTGTCGATTCGTACGCGTCCCAGGTCTCGATCCTGACTGATCTGCGAAAAGATCGGACCCCACACCGGCATCTCACGCGTGCCGTGTCCTGAACTCGGGGCTTCCGCTCCAGAAATCACTTTTCGTACGCGAGCCAATGGGAGAGCCCCGCCGTTGCGCGCCGCAATGCGCGTCAAGTCCGCTGGTGCATTTTTTAGGGACTTCGCCATCGGTCCAGATCCTCTCGCGTCGCTTCCATGACAGACCGCACAGTAAGCTCCATATAACGCCGACCCCTGAATCGAATCAATCAAAGGCGTAGGCTTATCTTCCTGTGCCTTCGGATTCTGCCCTGAACTCAAGGGCAGCTGAAGAAGCGTTCCAATTGCTACCACCGAGGCCGGCGACTTCACTTCGCGGGACCTCCATCGTCAGTCTGACCGCCAAACAGAGTGCGCCCGTCCGAAAAAGTCACGGATCGGGCGGCCGCAAGATTCGGCCCGCAGTCACCACCGTCTCAACCAACACTCTGGTTTGTAGCGAGTTGGTCGATACTTCCTCCACGCCGTTCAGTCCCGTCGGCCGAATTCTCTCCGTGATCGGACGGCCCAACGGGAGCACGCCGTTTGCGAGCTTCAGCGTCACCGCATTTGTGCACACCACTGGAACGATCACGCTGGACCGCGATCCTACCGGGATCGTGAACGTGGGCGATGCAGTAGTCATTCGCAACAAATCGAGCTTGTCGAGCACTCCTGCCTCCGTCACGCAGGTCACCGATACCGGCTACCAGAACGTCACGAACAGCTACGGTGGTCTGGCGGCCGGAGCGGAGGTCGGCAACCTGATTCGCGTCATCGCGGGAACCGGACGCGGCCAGCCGCCGAGCACCATCACTGCGAACACGTCGACGCAGTTGACCTTCCAGCCGCCGTTGCTCATGGACGACACGTCGGTGTGGATCGTCGAGGCGCCAACCTGGGCCTTCCAAGCTGATTCGACCAGCATCGACAACGCGAACCCGCTGACCCCGGTGACCCTCTCTGTGCCGACGGCGAACTTCATCGAACAGGCCATGTTGATTGCCGGTTTCACCGTGGACGTGAACGGCAATGAATCCCCGGACGGCGACCAGCCGTTCCGCGAGGACTGGATCTACGGCGAAGTCGGCGCGCCCTCGGGCGAGATGAAGATTTCGATTCCGGGCGCGCTCGCCATCGGAAGCAACCTCGGCCCGGCGGCGTTCCACACCGCCGCGGTCTCGTTGCAGAACGGCGTGACGTGCATGGTGAAGCAGGCGCCGGTCGGCGCAAATCTCGTCGTCCAAGTCTATGCCAGAACCACGCTGCTCTTTACGGTGACGATCGCGGCAGGCTCCACGACCGGGTCCGCTACAGGCACGCCCTCGATCGGTCCAGAGACGCCGGTCATCATTAATCTCACCGCCGTCGGCACGACGTTTCCCGGATCGGATCTCACTGTCGCGCTGTCGTAAGAAATGGGTCATTGAAGGACTCGGATCCTGCCGCCTTCGCGTCGCATGGCTCCACTTCTACGGGTCGCGCGTTACACGTCAACTGAGACTCTCCTTCCTCACTTTCTGGGGCAAATTTCAGAGCGATGAATGACCTGCGGCTTGTTTGATAGAATCTGCAGTCAGATTTCGTTCACATCATGATTAGAACCAAACTCGGACACGAAATCACGGCGCACCTGGGATCGGTTGGCATGGGAGAGGTCTTTCAGACCACCCAGTCATCGCGCCGATCCCGCAAATCGATGGCTTCGCGAAACGATCGGCAGCACTGCCGCGGCGGTTGCAGCGTCAACCGCCGTCGCGTGGGGTTCTTGCTTACGACACTGTTGATGTCGGTCGCGGCGTCTGCGCAGCAGCCCACGAACGCGGGTGACACGTTCGGACTTGCGCCGGGTCCGCACGCTGTGGGGTTCCGGTTGCTCGTCGAGCAGGACCGCTCGAGATATGTCTCAGCGAGCGACGGCACAGGAACGCACGCCCGGCCGATCAGGGTTTACGTTTGGTACCCGGCCAAAGCGACGTCGAAGCCGATGCGCTTCGGTCGTTACGCGGCCCTTGCCGACGACGACGTGTGGCCGGCGGAGATTTCGGGTCGCGCGCGCGACGTGCTGAAGTTCTCGCGCGGGCCGCTCGCGCGTTCACTGGAACCGGCAGCGTTCGAAGCGCTGCTTCAACGGCCCATGTTGGCAGCCGAGAACGCCAAGCCCGCGGCCGGCCGGTTTCCGTTGATGGCAATGGGCCAAGGGCTCTACTACGAATCGCCGATCGCGTTCGCGGCCTTGGGAGAATTCCTCGCCGGGCGCGGCTTCGTCGTCGTGACCACGCCACTCGTCGGGACCAACTCCACGGTGGTAAGAATCGATGCGCAGGATCTCGAGACTCAGGTCCGAGATCTCGAGTTCGCGATTGCACGAGCGCGGCAATTGCCGTTCGTGAGCGGCGATCGACTCGGTGTGCTCGGTTTCGACATGGGCGGCATGGCGGGCGTTCTGCTTGCGATGCGCAACCGGGACGTCGACGCGTTCGCGAGCTTCGATTCCGGGATTATGTATCCGCATCCGTCGGGCCTGCCGCAGGCTTCCCCGAGCTATGATGCAGCGTCGTTGCGAGTGCCATGGCTGCACGCCACATCGCCGTTGGCCATGGGGCGGCCGCAGGATCCAGGCGTGAAATCTCTATTCGACACGGCGGTGCATTCGAATCGCTATCTCCTCGTAACCGAAGGAATGGGTCACGTGGACTTCACGACCTACGGCCTGATCCCCGGTCGCCGCGCGATGCCGGGCTATTGGGATGATCCCGCGCCGGGAACCGCTCGTCGTCAGGGCATCGTGGCGGACTACCTGACCCATTTCTTCGATGCGTTTCTTCGCGCGGACGCCGCGAGCGTGGCGTGGCTCGATCGCGATCCGAAGGTTGCCTTCCCCGACGCACAGATGACGCTCGAGCACCGCGCGGCGATACCGCCCTCGATCAGCTATGACGAACTCGTGCGGGATGTCGTGCGCGGGGATGCAGAGGCGGCCATCGGGCGATTGCGTGCCGTCGACGAGGTGGAGGCCGGGCGCGCAGCGCTCGATCAGGTTCACCTGGAGCGGCTGGGGGTTAGCTTGATCTTTGAATGGGGACTCGCGAAGGAAGCGCTTCCGTTGCTCGCGTTCACGGTCGCGCGGTACCCCGCATCTGGACAAGCTCGGCGAACGTTGATCGAAGCCAATGTGCAGCTCGGCAACTACGCGGCCGCGATCGAGATCCTGAATGCTGTCTTGCAGCAGAATCCGAACAATGCGGGTGCGCGGGCGCGCCTCGACGAGATACGTAAGCTCGAGAACGAACAGCGCAAGTAGCCAATCCGCGCGCGCCGATCCGCACGCGCGCAAGATCCGCCCGAAGGCGGCCCGCGCCCGGCTTCCGCGGCAGCGAATGGGGGCCCGCGCGGAAATCGAATGCTTTTCGGTCACTTCTTACGCCCAGCGTTGTTCCTCTGGACGTGCAGTTGGCATCCCGTAGAAGTGCCGGCCCTCCCGCCGATCTGGGAGTACGCTGGACTCCCGCCCCCAACTGGATTGAGGCTTGAGCCGGCAATGGACTGCACACCACACCAAGTAGCATGAGCGAGCCAATTTCCAAACTGGAGCCTCACCGGACGATGTACCTGCGCGGATTCGACCGCCGCGGGTGTGCCGCGTCCCTGAACAACGCGTCGGCTTCGGGCTTCACCGTCAGCGGCGTCTTCAGCGATCAGGCCGATTTCGCGGTCCTGGTGCTGTTCGACGCCGACGACCAGTTCGGTCACCTCTTCACCACCAAGTACCTTCCCGATTTCTCGCTCGCTGGCGTGACACTCGACTTCGACCTGGCGATCACTAACGCGCAGAATCCCGTAAGCCGCAAGTTTCAATCGGTCCCGTGGGGCGCGCTCAGCTACATCACGAAGTCGGAAACGCCCGGCACCATCTCGCTCCAACCGATGGCGACATCGGCCACCGGCATGGCGGCGGCTTCTCAGACCTTCACGGTGAACGGCACGCCCGCGCTGTACGACCGCGTGGATCTCGTCTATTTGAGCAACATCGTTTACGACTACCTGGTGTCGACTGCGCTGTCGCCGGGGCCTTCGACGGTGACGTTTGGGTTCTTCAACTAGCTCGGCACCGGATACAACCACACCATCACGATCGGGTCCAACACGTACTCGCAGGTCCAGCTTTCAACCGATGGTTCCGGCTCCCGGCCTTCCCGGTGGTTGAACAGCGCGCGAACATGCGCCTGGAAGCGCTCATTGAGGGGGAACTCCGTGCCGTCTTTGCGCCTCCCGAAAAGCTCCAGGCCGGCCCCCATGGGCCGCAAACGGGGCTCGGCGTGATAGGCCTCCCGATGTCCGGGGTGTACAAGACGGAAGCGCTCCGGAACCAGAATTTCGACGACTTGGCCAGCCAGTTCGGTCCGGCTGAATCCAAACATGCGTTCGGCTTGCGCATTAACCTGGGTGATGCGGCCTGCGCAGTCCGTCGCCAGAAGAGCGTCGGGCGCCGATTCAAACAGGTTTTCGAACATCGACTGGCTGCGGCGCAGACGTTCCTGGTCCTCTCGGCGGCCCGCCAAGCGCCGATAGGCGACCGCTCCTTCCGCTCCGAGGGTCGAGAGCACGCGCTCGTCCTCGTCGCTGAAGTCCTCCGCGCCCAGCTTATCCAAGAGCAGGATCCAGCCCAGCAAGACCTCCGAACACTGCAAAGGCACGGCCAGCGCCGATTCGAGCACCGGCCCGGTCTGCGAGACGGCGACTTCAATCCCCAGGTCCGCCGCCTCCACGTTACGCATTCGCTGCGCACAGCGCTACTCGATCAGCTTGCCCAGAACCGAGCCGCGGGGAGGCGGGGCGGACATCCACGGCGCATCGATGCGTCGGACCAGGGCGCCCGACCCGTCGGCTTCTCCCTCACTGCTCGAAAAGTGGGCCCAAACCGTGGCGGTGTTTTCACCGCATAAGCCGACCGCCGTATGCTTCGACCCGATCAGTTTTCGAGCCGTATGCGCCAGCACCTGCAGGAGGCGTTCCGGGTCGGCCTCGGAAGCGAGTTCGAGGCTCATTTCAATAATTGCCGCCAGCCGGGCGGCGCAAGCTTCCAGATCGGCGAGCCCCGTGGGAAGCGTTGCGGGCGGGGGAGGTAACGGAGCGATCCTTCAACACCTTAAGATGTTCGATTCTTTGGCGAAAATGGGCCTTCTGGTCGTCGGAAAGGCTGGTAGCCTTGAGGATCTTCAGGACCAGCGGCCGATCCGGATCTCTTCTGTGGTGCGCCTTGAATATGGTCGCGTGAGCTGTCTCAGCGAGGTTCTCTACGATTTCATAGTTTGAAATAATCACGGTCAGCCTCGGTAGCGTCGAACAATCCCCAGCGCAGCCTAACCAGCACTTGGAAGCGAGCGGCCCGGCGCCGTGCGCACCGTGGCACAAAGACTCCTTCCGGCTCGATGCGCGGAACGAAAGCAGTCATGTATCACCTTGATTGGCTGGAAGTTAGTGTCAATCGACGGTTCGTTGTCTCACGCCATCTTCAGCGCTCGGATCAGCGAACCAAACAGCGCTAGACGCTTCCCTTATCGGTCGCTATTGACCTCTTTGGAGTGCGCTGAACTAGACTGCCCGGATTCGCCGGGCGGGTTCGCACAAGACCGATCTGGTCAAGTGCTTTCTGGTGCAGCATCCCAACGTGAATCTGCACTTCACGCCGACGTACTCATCCTGGCTCAATCAGTAGTTTGGCCGGGCAGATTATGGCCGATCCGACGCTCGCTGCGCCGCCCGATAAGCCCGGCGTGACCACTCTCAGCTCTGCTGTCACAAAGACTCCAGGAGCCCCCCAGCCAGCCCCGCCGAATCCGCTCAAAATCAAAGCCCTGCTCGCGCTGGACGATCTACCGCCGTTTTCCCCTATTATGAACCGGCTGCTGGCGTCCCTCGCCGCGGAGGATGTTTCATTCATCAAACTGGCCGATCTGATCGAAAAAGACACGGTGATCGCCGGTAATCTGCTGCATGTGGTGAATTCGGCGTTGTACGCACGCCGGAGCACGATTAACTCGGTGCGCCACGCGCTTTCGGTGATGGGTGTGGCCAAGCTGCGCAACATCGTGCTGGGCATGTCGGTAGCTAGCATGTGGAACCACACGAAAGTGCCGGCAGCCTGGTCTATGAGGCGCTTCGACATGCACTCGGCGGCCGTCGCGATCCTCAGTGACCTGCTGGCTCAACACCTGCCGGTGACGTACCCGGAAGGCGCCTTCGTCGCCGGATTGTTTCACGATTTAGGCCGGTTGCTGATCGTCCTCATACTGCCGTAGGAAAACGCAGCCATCGAACAGCTGTTCGAACGGGGCGTATCGCCACGCGATGCCGGACCGGCAAAGGACCGCCTCACGCTGGTCCAATGCGAAGAACAGGTGCTAGGGTTCACCCACGCGCAACTCTCCGCCGACGCCCTGGCGGCCTGGAAACTCCCGTGGCCGGTGCAGGCGGCCGTCGCTTCGCACCACGGAGAATGGTCCGCAGAAGCGTCTGGAGAATGGTCCGGAGAAACGCCTGGAGAAAAGCCCAGCGAGACCGATTCAAAAGGCCCAGCGGAACTCCCTCTCGGCCGTCTGGTGGATGCCGCCAATCGATACGTGAATTCCGCCGGAGACTCCATTTCCCAGGACCCGCGCATGGGAGCCGCCGGCGCGGAAAGGATCGGGGCGCTGGGACTGGAGCCCGAGCGTCTCGCCCGCCTGCTCGACGAATTCAACGGCGAGTACGCGGGCATGCTGCAGTTCTTCAGCTAACTCGAATCCTACCGTACAGGCCCGCAACCACCATCCCCGCCAGCGCTCAAGGTGTCAACGAAGTCCCCGGAAAGTACCCCATGTACCTTGGGTGTGCCGCACTGGTGCACGGGGTAGCTCCGCCCGTGGGACACCAAACTACCGCAACGCCGCCAACTCCTGGTTGGCTTGGCTCAGCAGCGGAAGGTCCTTATCGGCATCCTTCCACAGCGCGAGGAAGTCCTGGTAGGCTCGCTTGGCTTTGGCGGTGTCGCCGGTGAGCGCCGAGGCGCGAGCCAGGCCCAGATAGGCCAGCGAATAGTACGGTCCCCAGTTCCGGCCCTTGTGGTCGAGGATCTTCTGGAACTCTTCCGCCGCTTCCGTGCCTTTGCCCGCACGCAGATCGGCTAAGCCGCGCCGGTAGAGCAACGTCGCCGTGTCCGGGTTCGGAGGCGGCTTCTTAGCGCCTGTTCCTCAGCGAGCCGCACCGCCGTCGCATCCCCACAGAGCACCAGAGCGGGGTTTGACTTTTCTTTGCGCGCAGCTTCGCAATCGCCCATCAGCGCATCGATCACAGCCGAGGGCAAGCCGATCTGGACGTCCGTGATCCCTTGCCGCCGCGCCATCTCAGCCGCCCACACTTGGCGCTCTTGAGTGGACTGCTTTTTTGCGAATCCTGCACGGCGCGGATGGTGTATTCCTACTCGGGAAAGAACGATCGCAAGTATCCTTATTATGTGTGTCTGAACGCGCAGCGCAAAGGCTGGGCCAACCGTTCGGCCAAAAGACTCTGAAGCATGACGTGGAGTTCGTCGAGGTTTGCGGGCCGCTCCGCCTTTGCGTTCATGTCGCGAGAGAGTCTGAGAAAACTTACCCCAACCGGCGTGTTGGCGTCGATGCCATTAAACACGCGCACCAACCACTTGCGTTTAGTTGTCCCAGGAACCGCGCCTCTGTCGATGATCGAACCAGCTTTCCGTGATGCCATGAGCCGTCCCCGCTAGGAGCCTGTCCGAATAAAACCGCAAGTTCGCAGGCATGAATGGAACGGAACCGGTACATAATGTTTTATGCCAAAGGGCTACCGAGACTACCTGCCGGAGCAAGACCTACTGTTGCCGCCAAGCCTCCGCGACT
>DATNJC010000126.1:0-112780 GCA_035604115.1 Bryobacteraceae bacterium
TAGCTCTTGGCTCAACCAAGTCGAATGCTGGTTCAGCATCATGGGCCGAGCGGCGCTTCGAGGCGCCAGTTTCACGTCGCCCCGCCAACTCCGGGACGCCATCGACGCCTTCGTCAAGGCCTACAATCCGAAAGCCGCGCCATTTGAATGGACCAAGGCCGTCGTCCACCAGTCCAAGCCCAAATCCTTTTACTCTGATTTATGCAAGTAAGTACTAGATCAGTTGAGTCGATGAGGTTGTCGGGCTCCAACAGTAGCAGCGCGCAATATCTTCCCATGCCGTGGCTTGCAAGGATTTCCTCTACTTCTCCGGAAAACCGTGTTTTGATTTCGTTGTCCTTGGCGGTGCGGAGAAAAGTGGGCCACGAAACGACTTTTGCTGCCTGCTCAGGCCTGACCCCGGTGTCCACGTTGGGAGCGTCGGAGGCTTCAGCGACGTCTGCCAGCGACTCAGAAGGGCTGGAGCGGTTCGCGTCAGTACTCGCAAGGTCTAATTTGGTGTGCATAAACTCCTATTATCCCAAAATATCTCAAAATGTCAGCCGGTGACTGCGTGAAGTCGGCGTCACGTCACCTGGACGGGAACGCGCAACCCGCGGAATGGCACGCGCCACGCGCGAACTACACGTACACCAGGAAGCGACGCGGCCCGTTCAACCACGACCCGCTACCCACGGCTTAGTCGGTGAGAATGCGATCGAGGTTCAGTACGAAGCCGGCCACTGGCCCTTCGCCCTCGACGGATGCCGGATGATTGAGGACCTGGGGCGGCTGTGCGGGACGATAGATGGTCACCGTGCGCTCCATCGGATCGATCAGCCAGCCGAGTTGCACGCCGTTGGCGAGGTAGGTTTCCATCTTCTCGCGGAGCGGACGAAGGCGGTCGTCAGGCGAGCGGACCTCGATGACGAACTCCGGCGCAAACACGGGGAAGCGCTCACCGGACTGTTCGGCTTTGGCAAATCGGGCAGCGTCGAACCAGGCAGCGTCGGGAGCGAGTCGCGAGCCATCGGGGAACCGGAATCCGGTATCGGGACCGCACCAGTCGCCCTTGCCGTGTGCTTCGGCCCAGTTGCTCAACTGCTGGACGACTCTCGCAACTCGATGTCCACTTCGAGGGTCTGTAGGGGGCATAACGCGGACTGTTCCATCTGCCGTATACTCGACCAGCGCGTCCGGGAACTTGGCGCACAGCTCCAGGTACTCCTCCTCCGATAGCCCCGGAGCCGTGAACGTAGCCGGCAGAAGCTTTTCGATTTCCAGGGCAGCACGTGTCGTCATGGCCTGCTTGAACTATGATACGCTGTGTTCATCTGGAGGGTACCCAATGAAGACGTTGTTTCTCTCGATCGCTCTCGTCGCCCTAGCCGCATCCCCTGCGCTCCCGCAGCAGGTGCAGCAGTCCCGCGAGCATTCCTTCTTGAAGGTCGGCGATAAAGCGCCCGACTTCTCGCTCGACGGCACCAACAATTTCAAATTCAAACTGTCCGACTACGCAGGCAAGAAGAACGTCGTCCTGGCTTTCTTCCCGGCCGCGTTCACCGCGGGTTGCACCACCGAACTCACGGCCTACACCAAGGAACACGGCAAGTTTGACGACACGAATACCGTGGTCGTAGCCATCAGCACCGACTTCATCGCCACGCTGAACCACTGGTCCAAGGAAATGGATGCGAACTTCCCGTTCCTCTCCGATCACGCCCGTCAGATCACCAAGATGTACGGCGTGTTGAACGAGCCCGCGGGCATCGCCAACCGCACCAGCTTCGTGGTCGATACGACCGGCAAGATCGTGGACATCACCGAAGACCGCCAGGCCATCGACATCAGCGGCGCTCTGGCTGCCTGCAGCCGCCTCAAGAAGTAAGTCGCGTCAAGGCGCGCACCGCCTTCGCGAATCGCGCGGCGATGCGCCACCTCGCCCACTTCACCGCGCCGCGCGGGCCGGGCCGCACACGGCCCTTGGAGTCTTGATGTTCCATCCATTGCACTTGTAGTCCGCCCGTCGGCCGCCCCGCCATTTCGGTACGCCGCGTGCATGCTAGGGAACGCGGAGGTGGACCAAATGATGGCAAAATACAAGTTTCTCATTGGGGCGGTACCAGTCCTGGCACTAATGATCGGATCCGCCGCACTCGCTGCGAAGGACCCCACGCTGTCCGGGGTGCCCGAGTATAATCCCGCCGCGGTCATACACACCAAGGTTCAGGTGGTGGAGTTCAAAGTGGTTCCAGCGCCCGAGCCCCTCGAAGGCGCGCACGTGTTCGTCAAGAGCGGCAACGGCGAAACTCTGGATGTGTTCCTCGGACCCGCGAAATACATCAAGATCTTCAATCTTCCCCTGAACGCCGGCGACCGGGTCGACTTGCTCGGCTCCGAGGTCAAGTTCAAGGGCGCGAACCTGGTTCTGGGCCGCGAGATCACCAAGGGCGCTGTGACGATGATCCTCCGGGATGAAACCGGCGTGCCCATGTGGCTGGATTGGATGGAGTAACGCGAGGTTCCGAACGGAAGTTTGTGAGGTAGTCTCTGGTCTGCAGTCGGTAGTTGCTCGGTAGTTGGTAGGTTGAGTTCGTTTGGTTGAGTCGGCTCCCGCCCAACCCTTTCGGAACATCCAAGTTCGATAACCCGAGATGGCTGGGCGGGAGTTTTTTGTGAGTTCTTCTTGACTCCGCGTCAATCCGCGGCCGGTGCGCCCGCCCGCGGCGCCATCGCCGCCGCGCGCTCTTTCTTGCGCAGCTTCAGTTCGCGGAATTTCTCGCGCTGCAGCACGATGAACTCCCGCCGCCGGCGCCGCTTCACCTGGATGTCGACGGTCCGCCAGAATTTGCGGAAGTAGCCCGCCGCCGAGGCGATGCCGAAAATCACCACCAGCCACATCGCGATCAGCGCCAGTTGGTCCAGCGCGGGCCAGCGGATGCCGGCGATGACCAGCGCGATCGCGGCCACCTGTGAGGCCATCTTGGTCTTGCCCAACTCGCTGGCGTGAATCGTGTACCCCGACGCGGCGGCGATCGAGCGCAACCCGGACACCGCGAATTCCCGCGAGATAATCAGGATCACCATCCACGCCGGCACGCGGTGAATGTCCACCAGCGAAACCAACGCGGCCGAGATCAGGAGTTTATCGGCAATAGGATCGAGCAACGTTCCGACCGTCGTGATCTGTCCCCACCGCCGCGCCAGGTAACCGTCCAGAAGATCGGTGGCCGCCGCGGCCAGGAACACGGCCAGCGCGAACATCTCGCGCCACACCGGAATCAGCCGCCGCCATCCGTCACCCGGCTCGGCCAGCAGCGCGGCCACCAGCAGTGGCACAAAAAAGATCCGGGATAGCGTCAGCAGGTTCGGCAGATTCATCTAAACGCTCTGATTCATGGGTTTTACTTGCCGACCAAGTGCTGCACGTCGCGGTTGTTCTCGGTGCAGATGAACTCGAAGATCTCCTCGTTCGCCGCGAGTTCGGAAACCAGCTTCTGCGTGAACGGCTTCGCCAGCGCCTTCGGATCTTCCGTCGTGACTTCCATTTCGAGGTGGCCCAGATCGGGGCGGCGATACTTCTCGATCATGTGAAGCTGCTCGGAATGGGGATGGCTGGCCTGATCGAGCCACATGCGTTCGTCAAACGCGATGCGGTCCACCACCAGCGTGTCGCCGTCCCACTTCGCCACCGAATGTCCGTACCAGCCGGGATTCGGATCCTGCGGATGTTTCCGGCCGATGTAGATCTGGTGGAAGCCGGGGAAATCGTCGTCCGAGATCCAGACGAGGGTGTCCTTGCTCTGCACGAATTGCCAGACCGCGCCCGTGAACATGATGTTCGAGGGCAGGCAGCGCGCCTTGGGGCTCTCCAGCCGGTTGTTCTCGGTGCGCTCACGGGCGACCTGTTGGGCCCAGGCGGTCCATTCCGGCTTGCCCGGGTCGACGGTCGCGGGCCTCCACCAGACGCCGGAGAAATCGGGCTTGCCGTCCACGGTGCGCGGTGTGAGGCCGGAGGGCGCGGCATGACGCTTCTCGTCTTCGATGGAGTGGAGTGCGTCCTCGCCCAGCGTGCTCAACTGCGTGCCCTCTTTGAGGCGGACGTCGAGCGTGGTGGTCTTAGCGGCAGCTACGGCGACGCCCTTCTGACTGAAGCCTTGCACTGCGGGCATGTTAACCGTGACGTCATAGGAGCCGGCGGGAAGGTCCGGGATGGAGTATCCGCCGTCTTTCCCGATAGCGCCTTTAAAGGTGGCGCCGGATTGGGCGTCCTTCACCTGTACCGAGGCGAGCGTGGCCGGGTATCCGAAGGGGTCGAGAACCTTCCCCGCGAGCGTGCCTTTGCCGCTCTGCGCGAAAGCGCCAGCGGAGAGCAGTGAGACACAGACCATAACAGCAGATGAGCGCATGCATTCCTCCAGATGAATCAGGACCGGCCGGAACGGAGTCGCCACCAGTCCATTTCGGGCCTGATGCGTTTCAGTATAACGCCCTGCGGCACGCCACGGCGATGTGGCGGGTATGGTGGCGCAAAGGGGCCGCCAACGGCTGGCTGAAAGCCGGCTGCGGGCAGAATTGCCCGCCCGACGTCACGCCAGATACTGGCTCAACCGGCGCCGCAGCGACGCTGGCGCGATCGCGTCCACTTCGCACTGGTCGTCGTGATAGCGCGTCGCTAACACCCGCGCGTGCTCGTGCAGCAGGTGCAGCGGCCCGCCCTCCGCGGCCGGCAGCAGGAACCGGCACTGCTCCAGCGGATCCAGCGACAGGGTCGCGTCGATCTTGTCGAGCAGTTCTGCCACACCCTCGCCCGTGCGCGCGGAAACCGCCACCGCGCCGGCGGGCTGATGCTCCGGATCGGACAGAATCCGGCGCGCCAGCGTGGCCGCGTCTGCGCTGCCGCCGGCAGCCCCGCCCTCGCCGATCAGGTCGGCCTTGTTCAACACCAGAATCTGGGGTGTCCCCGCTGCGCCGATCTCATTCAGCGTCGCCAGCACGTGCCCGGTATGTTCCGCCGCGGCGGACGAACTCAGATCCACCACGTGCAGCAGCAGTTCCGCCTCCACCACTTCTTCGAGCGTGGCGCGAAACGCCTCCACCAGCGTAGTCGGCAAGTTGCGGATGAAGCCCACCGTATCGCTCAGCAGCACCTGGCGCTTGGAAGGCAGCGTGATGTGGCGTACCGTCGGATCGAGCGTCGCGAACATCTTCGCGTCCGCGAGCACGCCCGCGCCCGTCAGCCGGTTGAACAGCGTCGACTTGCCCGCGTTGGTGTACCCCACCAGCGCGATGGTCGCCAGGGGCACGGCTTGCCTTTGCCGCCGTTGCGTGGAGCGGCCGCCGCGGACCTTCTCCAGATCCTGCTTGATGGCGTGAATGCGCTGGTGAATCCGGCGCCGGTCGGTCTCGAGTTTGGTCTCGCCCGGACCGCGCGTGCCGATGCCGCCGCCCAGCCGCGACATCGCCACGCCGTGGCCCGTGAGCCGCGGCAGCAGGTAGTTGAGTTGCGCCAGTTCCACCTGCAACTTGCCTTCTCGCGTGCGCGCCCGCCGCGCGAAAATGTCCAGGATCAACTGCGTGCGATCCAGGATTTTCACCTCCAGCGCCTTTTCCAAGTTGCGCTGCTGGGTGGGCGTCAGGTCGTGGTCGAAAATGACCACGCTGGCTTCGTGGAAGTGCACCAGATTCTTGAGCTCTTCCACCTTACCCTTGCCGACCAGCGTGGCGGCGTCGATGCGCGGACGGCTTTGAATCTGGCGCTCGGCCACCTGCGCGCCCGCGGTCACGGCCAGCGAGGCCAGTTCTTCGAGCGATTCTTCCGCCGTGATCAGGGACGCAAAGGAGCCTTCGGGCGGGCGTTGCGAGCCCCGCCCCGTAACCTTCAACCCGACCAATAGTCCGATTTCAGCGGCCAAAGTGGAGGGACTCAGCCTGGTTCAACTGGGGTCTTCCGGAGTCCCCGGGATTCCGTGCGGGCCGCCCGCCGGAGCGCCTGCGTGCCCTGTATGGAACGGCCGCGCCACCACCACCGTGGAAATGGCGTGTTTGAAGATCAGTTGCTCCTGGTTGTTGCTTTCGAGAATCACCGAGTACTTATCGAAGCTCTTAATCCGGCCCGATAACTTCACCCCGCTCATGAGGTAAATCGTAAGAAACGTCTTTTCCTTGCGCGCGTTGTTGAGAAATGCTTCTTGTATGTTTTGCGCCTGCTTTTCCATTGGAGAATCCTCGCCTGAAGCTCGGCCCGCAGACCGGCTCTCCCCCGAAGATCGCGGCTGTGTCATCATCTCTTAGTCTACAGCTTGTGACGGGCTTCAATGTTGGTGGGGAACGTCGCGTTCGCCGCCCACGGGCAATTCCGTGCAGTGCGCGTCCGCCAGCGCGCAGGGCACGTGCTCGAACTGGACAGTGGAGTGATCGATCTCGAAGCGCTCCCGCAGCACGCCCATGATCCGCCGCAGAATCGAATCGCTCCCCGACGGCGGCATGTCCTCGATCAGCACGTGGCAGCTCAGCGCATGCGCTTCCGAGCCCAGGCTCCACACGTGCAGGTCGTGTACGTCGATCACCCCCGGCACCTCGCGGATGGCGCACGACACGTCGACCAGAGTCAGCCCCTTGGGCAGACCTTCGAGCAGGATGTTCAACGAGTCGCGGAAGATGTCCCAGGCGGTCCACACGATCATGCCGGCGATCAGGATCGACAGCGCCGGATCGACAAAGGTCCACCCGGTGCGCCGGATCACCACCGCGCCCGCGATAATCGCCGCGCAACTGGCCGCGTCGCCGAGCATGTGCAGCCAGGCGGCGCGCAGGTTCAGGTCGCGCCCGTGTCCTTCCAGTCCCCAGGCGATCAGCAGGTTCACCCCCAGGCCCGTGGCCGCCACCCACAGCATGGTCCCTTCCGCTACCGCTTGCGGATGCAGCAGCCGGTCCACGCTTTCCCAGAACAGGACCAGGGAAAGCAGCCCCAGCGTCAGCGCATTGACGAAGGCCGCCAGCACGCCAGTGCGATGGTAGCCGAAAGTTTTGATTTCGTTGCCCGGCCGCGACTGCATGTAGAAGCCCGCGCCGGCCAGCACCAGGCCCAGCGCGTCGGTGAAGTTGTGTCCGGCGTCGCTCAGCAGCGCCATGGAATGGGCGCGGATGCCGGCGATGGCCTCCACCAGGACAAAGCCCACGGTGAGCGCCAGCGACCCGAACAGGATCTTGCCGGTAGTCGGACGGCCGTGCGAGCGCGCGTGTGGATGCCCCGCCATCTGCCTTTATCCTAGCCTACTTGCGTGGGTGCGTCGCGCCGGGCGGCTACTGTTTGGCGGTTACTGTTTAACGACGCGGCCGCCTTCGATTTCCCGGAGACGCTCTTCGAGCAGAGTGATGCGTTCTTCGTGGGAGCGGATCTTGATATCGGTGGGGCTCGCCCAATTGTGGAAGGCGCGCAGGACTTCGGTCTGCATGTCCCGCATCGCTTCGACGAGTTCGTCGCGGAGGTCCCGCAAATCTTTCCTGGTGGCGGGTGCGTTGTCGTGGTCTGGCATGATAGCTTCGTTTTCCAGTGGCAGCGGATCTAGTGTTATTCTCGCACGACAGCCCGCAGTAGCACAGGCTTCAGCCCGTGGTTCCATCACCGCTTCTTCGGCGCAGCCGCGAATTCCTGCTCGCTAACTTCCTCTCCCCAAGTAGTCATCCCACGCGACACGTTGTACTGCACTCCGGCCTGATCCGGCGCCGCGCCATGCCAATGCATCACCCCCGGAGGCGCGTACGTGGTCTCTCCGGCATGCAACTCGATCACCGGGCCGCCCTTCAACTGCGTGCGCGCGACGCCTTCCTCCACCAGGATGATCTGCCCGCCCGAATGGCTGTGCCACTTGGTGCGCGCGCCCGGCTCAAAGCGGAAATGCGCGATGTTGCCCGAGGGCTTCTCATCCACCGCGATCACTTTGCCGCCGGTGAAATTGGAGCTCTGCTGCGCTTCGAGCATCCACAGCCCCGAGACCAGCGCCATCAGTCCCGCCGCGTAGTTCAGCGAGCACAGGGCGCGAGTGTGTTTCATGACTTCGGATTCTCCTTGACGTAGTCTATGACGTAGTCTATCGCAGCAGAGTGTGCTGGATCCCGTTCCAAAAAGCGATACAATCTCCGATGGAGGTAAGCATGTCCGAAGACCAGAAAAACCAACCCAAGAGCGAAGCGCAATCCGGCGATATCGCCCGGCGCGAATTTGTAGGCGTCTCAGTGGCCGCGGGCCTGGCCGCAACCGCAGCGTCGGCCGCGGGACTCGACGTCGTCGAGACCAACGTCGAGATCAAGACTCCCGACGGAACCTGCGACGCCGCGTTCATTCACCCCAAGAGCGGTTCCCATCCGGGCGTGCTGATCTGGCCCGACGCGTTCGGCTTGCGGCCGTCGATGCGCGACATGGCCAAACGCCTGGCCGCCGACGGATATTCGGTCCTGGTGCCCAATCCGTTTTATCGCATTTCCAAAGCTCCCTACACGGATGCCTCCAAGATCGACTTCGCGACCGAGCGGGCGAAGCTCAATCCGCTGATGGCGTCGGTGAACGCGCCTGGCAATGCCGAGAAGGATGCTGTGGCTTACATCGGCTTCCTGGACGCGCAGAAAGAAGTGAATAAGTCCAAGAAGATCGGAACTCAGGGTTACTGCATGGGCGGACCGCTGGTGGTGCGGACCGCCGCGATGCTGCCCAACCGCGTCGGCGCGGGCGGCTCGTTCCACGGTGGCAATCTGGTGAACGACACCCCCAATAGCCCGCATCTGCTGGCGCCGAAGATCAAGGCGCAAATGTACTTCGGGATCGCGGCCAATGACGACAAGAATCAGCCGGATGCCAAGGACAAGCTGAGGGAAGCCTTCGCCGCCGCCAAGGTTCAAGCCGAAATCGAAGTGTATTCCATGTCCCAGCATGGCTGGTGCGTGTCGGATATGCCTGCGGGGAACGGCCCGCCGATCTACAATAAGCCCGACGCCGAGCGCGCCTGGGGCAAGCTCGTCGCCTTGTACAAAAAGGCGCTGGCCTAGCCGGCAGATGCTGGGAGGAGCCCGGCGCACCTTTACCGCGAGGGCTCCCAACCAATCACTACGCCGAGTGGAACACCTCCGTGGCGCCCTTGGTGGGGACGAGCATTGCCAGGACCTCGGATGCCCGATTTGCGCGCTTTCGAGGGAGCTGATCGACGGCGACACACGTTCGGCTTTCGAAAGGGAGTCCCAAAGGTATGCCGAAAAGGCCGGTCCGTAGTCGGATCTTGTTGGCAGGCGGAGGGCTAGGCGAAAAAAAACGCGTTCCTGTAACCTTCAAACCTAGAAAGCCAGTCTTATCCAAGCAGGGAACGGACCGGTTTCCTGTTTGTTTTCAGAGACTGACACCTGGTCGAGTATCCTTATGAGCATGAGCACCCCTCGGATTCTTCGCCGCTTCGCGCTAGGTTGCGCGGCCGTGGTTTGCGCCGCATCAGCCTGGGCCCAAAATGCTCCTGCAGCAGCCGCCCCGCTCGATCGAGCGCTGGGCGTGGTCACCAAGCTCGACGCCACCGCACGCACGCTCAGCGTCAAGACCGATGCGGGCGCTGAGATCGGCGTCACGCTCGATCCCAAGGCTAGGTTCCAGCGCGTCGCGCCCGGCGAAACCGATCTGAAGAACGCCGCGGCCATTCAGCTCAGCGATATTTCCGTCGGCGACCGCGTGATCGCGCGCGGCAAACCCGGTGACAATCAGACCGTCGCGGCCAACCTGGTGGTGGTCATGTCGCAAGGCGACATCGTCAAGAAGCAAGCCGCGGATCGCGCCGATTGGGACAAACGGGGCATCGCCGGACTGGTGACCGCGGTGAGCGGCGACTCCATCACCATCAACGCCCGCACGCTGGCCGGAGCCCGCAACGTGGTGCTGATCGTAGCGCCCACCACCATCGTGCGCCGCTACGCTCCCGACTCCATCAAGTTCGACGACGCCAAGCCCGCCAAGCTGCCGGAGATCCAAGTGGGCGATCAAGTCCGCGCCCGCGGCAACAAGAACGACGACGGGAGCAAGATTGCGGCCGAGGAGATCGTGGCCGGGACGTTCAAGACCGTCGCCGGCGTGGTGCAGTCCGTGGACGCGCTGACCGGAGAGGTTCGGATCACCGACATCGAAGCCAAGAAGCCGCTGGTGGTCAAGGTGACCGCCGATTCCACCCTGCACAAGCTGCAGCCCAACGCCGCCCAGTTGATCGCTCTGCGCGTTCATCCGGAATACGCGGCGTTGTCCGCGGGCGGTGGGCGTGGCGCTGGCAAAGCGGGCCCCGCCGAGGGTAAGGGTGCTCCGGCCGATGGCAAAACTGATCCGGCCGCCGGAGGCCGCGGCGGACGCGGCGGCGCCGGAGCCGACTTGCAGCAAATGATCGACCGCAGCCCCGCCATCGCGGTCGCGGACTTGAAAAATGGCGACGCCATCGTCGTCACCAGCACGCTGGGCGCGAACGCAGGCCGGGTCACCGCCATCACTCTCGTGGCCGGCGTCGAGCCCATCCTCACCAAGCCCGGTACTCGGGAAATGTCGCTAGGCTCCTGGAGCCTGGAAGTTGGGGGCGGAGGCGAACAGTAAGTTCCGCTCAGTCGAACACATTTTAGGTTTATATTCATGTCATTGTTCAAAACAATAATTGCGATTTGTGTGTTTACCGGCGCCGGCGTGTCCGTGCTGTGGGCCCAGACCCCGGGTAGTTTGACCGGCCAGGTGCTGGACCCCTCCGGCGCCGCCGTCCCCGCCGCCAGCGTTACCGTGACGGGGCCGAACAACACCGTAAAAGTGGGCCAGAGCAACCAGAACGGCACGTATTCGGTGCCTGGATTGCCGCCCGGACAATACACCGTCCGCGCCAGCGCCCCCGGATTCACGCTGTTTGAAGCCACCGCCGACCTGCCCGGGGGACGCGCCTCCACGCTCGATATCAAGCTCTCCGTCGCCGAGGAAAAACAGTCCGTCACCGTGGCCGACGTGCAGCAGGTGGAACTCGACCCCGCCAAGAACGCCGGCGCCCTGGTGCTCAAGGAAGCCGACCTGGACTTTCTGCCCGACGATCCCGACGATTTGGAGGCCGACCTTCTCGCCCTGGCCGGCCCGACCGCCGGACCCAACGGCGGTCAGATCTTCGTCGACGGCTTCTCCAACGGCCAGCTGCCGCCCAAGGACTCCATCCGCGAAATCCGCATCAACTCCAATCCGTTTTCCTCCGAGTTCGATGCGCCCGGCTACGGCCGCATTGAGATCTTCACGAAGCCCGGCACCGACAAGCTGCACGCCATGGTGCAAATGAACTACGGCGATTCGATCTTCAACGCGCGCAATCCCTTCTCCTCCGGCAAGCCGTACTACAACACCCAGAACATCAACGCCAACATCGGCGGGGCTTTGTCCAAGAAGGCGTCCTACTTCATCGATTTCTCGCGGCGCTATCAAAGAGATTCCGATCTGGTCAACGCCCAGATCGTCGATCCCACCACCTTCGCCGTCAGCACGCTCAACGAAAGCATCATCGCGCCCAACCTGCGCACCCAGATCAGCCCGCGCATCGACTATCAATTGACGCCCAATATCTACCTGCAGGCCCGCTATTCCCTGAATCGCACCGAAGTCGACAACCAGGGCGTGGGCGGAACCAATCTGGCAGGGACGCTCAACGGCGCCAATATCAGCACCGGCGCCACCAATCACAGCAATAACCAGAACATTCAGGCGACCGAGACCTGGGTGATCAACACCCAGACCATCAATGAGACCCGCGTGCAATACGCGCGGCAGCGCAGTAATTCGGTCGGCGACAATCCCATCTTGAATATCTCCGTGGCCTCGGCCTTCACCATCGGCAGCAACTCCCCGCTCAACTACACCAACAACGACAACCTCGAAGTCCAGAACTACACGTCGATCACCCACGGGACGCAGTTCATCAAGTTCGGTATGCGGCTGCGCAGCAACCCGCAGGACAGTTTCTCGCAGAACAATTACACCGGGCAGTTCAACTTCGATTCCGTCAACGCTTACGTGACCATGCTCCAAGGCATCGCCGCGCACATGCCGCTGCAACAGATCATCGCCAACGGCGGCGGACCGGCGCAGTATCAGGTGGCCTCCGGGATCCCGCTGCTGGGCGTGCGTCAAACCGACGCGGGCCTGTTCTTTCAAGACGACTGGCGTGTAGTGCCCAGCCTGACTCTCAGCCTGGGCGCGCGCTACGAAGTCCAGAACAATATTTCCGATAAGCGCGACTGGGAGCCGCGCGTGTCGCTGGCCTGGGGCATCGGCGCGGGGCAAGGCCGCCTGCGCACGCCCAAGACCGTGCTCCGCGCCGGTTACGGCTGGTTCTATAACCGCTTCCCCTTGGCCGACACGTTGCAGGCGGATCGTTTCAACGGCGTCAACCAGCTCACCTACACCGTGTCGCAGCCGCAGTTTTTCCCGGCCGCGGGCGTGCCGATCCCGCCGGCATCGCAATTGTCCGCGGCGGCCTCGTCCACCTATCACGTCGACTCCAACCTGCGCGCGCCGCTCATGATGCAGAGCGCCATCGGTTTCGACCGGCAGTTGCCGCACAATACCACCCTGAGCATGAACTACATCGTCACGCGCGGCATCCACCAGTTGCGCACCGTGGACATCAACACGCCGCTGGTGATCGACGGCGTCCCCACCTATGTTCCCGCGACCCCCGGCGAGCCCGCGCAGGGTGTCTATCCCTTGGGCGCGGCGGCCGGCATTTACAATCTGTACGAATCCAGCGGCACCTTCAAGCAGGATCAGTTGGTGTTCAACTCCAACGCCCGCATCAGCTCCAAGCTGACGTTGTTCGGCTACTACGCCTTCGGCCACGCCCACTCCGACTTCAACGGATCGCCCTCCAATCCCTACAATTTCGCCGCCGACTGGGGCCGTTCGAACTTCGACATCCGCCATCGCGTGAACATTAACGGCACAATCGTGGCGCCGTGGGGGGTGCGGCTGGCGCCCAACCTGAACTACAACTCGGCGCCGCCTTTCAACATCACGCAAGGCATCGACGAATTCGGCGACGCCCTGTTAAATAGCGCCCGGCCCGCGTTTGTGCCGGCGGGCTTCACGGCTCCGGCCTGCACCTCGGAGCTGGCCAATGCGCGCACCACCTGCATTGCGAGCGGCGGTAAATACGGCAACTTCGTGATCAATCCCACGCCCGGAATGACGGTGATTCCGGTGAACTACGGCTCGGCCTATTCGCAGTTCAACATCAACATGCGCATCACGCGCACGTGGGGCTTCGGCGAAAAGATCAACGCCGCGCCTAACCAGCAGCAGCGCGGCGGCGACGGTGGACCCGGCGGCCCAGGTGGTGGTCCGGGCGGTCCCGGCGGCGGTGGGCGCGGGCCTGGCGGTGGAGGTGGCCCCAACCGCGGCGGCGGCGGTGGCTTTGCCGGCGGCGGTGGACGGGGAGGCGGCGGCGGTGGACGCGGCGGCGGCGCGAGCGGTCAGCGCTACACGGTCACAGCCGGCCTGTTCGTCCGCAACATATTTAACACCACCAATGCCGGAGTGCCCGAAACCAACCTGCTGTCCCCGCGCTTCGGGGAGGCGCTCTCGCTAGCCGGAGGCGGCGGCGCCACGCAATCCGCCAATCGCCGCATCGAGTTCAACCTGCGCCTGAGCTTCTGAAGTCAGTGTGGGGCAGGCCTTCGGCCTGCAGCCGGCTTTCAGCCGGCTCTTCTTCTTGGGACCCGAGATCGCCCCAATCTTATGCCCAAGCCCTGAGACAGCTCTACGGCGGTTGTGACACTCGACGAAAGTGCCACAGCCAGTGCTCACCTGTGGGGCCGATGAGCATATTCTGCGGGGTATGAAACCCGCACGCATTGTTGTCTGTTTGATCCTGATCCCTACGTTGCTCGCAGCCAGCAATCAGACTGAAGAAGATGTGTTCTACAGTATCGTTCTGGCCCCTATCCTCGCACCCTACTGGACCGTATATGGCATTCACTGGCTGGTCACCTTACCGCATCCCTTGCTCGGCAAGTGGGAATCGCGTCAAGGATTACCGGACGGAAGCATTGAGAGCCTTGAATTCCATGGTTGGCCGGATTCATTTCTTGAACGAAAAACAGTACGAATCCGCAGGGGCCGCTTTCGCATAGAACAAGAGAGACTCTATCTGGCGGATGACTCGTTGCCTGCAAGCCCGGCCAACGAGGAGGTCTTCTCGATTTCGGTCCGGAGGGCATCCATGGTGCTGCGTGACCAAACCGGGCGGCGCTTGTTCAGACAGGGGGGGCCAGGTGATGACTCACAGCCAATCCTCGGGCGGTGGACCGACTTCGTGCCGGCGGGATTCGGTCTGGACCTCCGTTTGGATGGAACCTTCGAGCTGGAAGACACTCGCCGCGAGGCGGGGAGTTTCAAAACAACCAAGGAAGAATTGAAGGTTCAGTTTCGCGAAAGCGGCGTCATCCGTGAAGAAGAGTGGCGCGTGCGAACCGCGCACGGCCATCTCTTCCTCACTCACAACGGCAACACGGTCGAGTATCAACAACAACCGCGAAAGTGATCACGTGTCCGCGGGAGAAGGTGCGGAGGCCGCCCCATCTCAGCGCTCCAACTCCGCCCGTTCCGCGGGAGTATAGCGGCACCATCCGGCAGGTTCAACATCTCCAAATCCCAGCCGCTTCAGATTGACCCGGGCGTCGAACAAACACGGATCGCGCTCCAGCGCCCGCTCGAAATCCGCCCGCGCCGCGCTCATTTGTCCTAACGCAGCCAGCGCGGTCCCCCGATTGTTCAGCGCGCGCGCGTCGGTGGGATCCAGGGCCAGCGCTCTTCCAAACGCCGCCAGCGCTTCCGCCGGACGGCCCGCGGTCAGCAGCACTCGGCCCTGTTCGGCGGCGATCGCCGGATCGGCGGGCGCTATCCGCTGAGCTTCCGCGAGTTCCCGCAAGGCGGGCTCCGGCGGCAGCGCGCGCGCCAGTTGCAGACGCGGCCGGATCTTGCCGGGCGCACGCAGCTTGGCTTCGCTCCACAGCCCTTCCGGTGTGCGCCACACCAGCGAGTAGCGCACCGAGATCGCCATCAGCGCCAGCAGCGCGCCGGCCAGCACGTGCCGGTCGAATCGAATCGCCACCAGCGCCACCGCTGCACTCAGCGCGAGCATCGGCAAATACAGCCTCCGGTCCGCGGCCAGATCCTGCGCTGGAAAAACGCTGGAACTCGGCAAGAGCAGCACCAGCCCGCCCAGGGCCCAAAACCCGGCGCGCAGATCGCGGAAGCTTCTACCCGCCGCAACGCACGCCGCCGCGATCCCCACCCACGCGACCGCGGCCAGCCAAGGCGCCGGCCGCGCCAGCTCCACGTCCACCGTAAATCCCCAGGGCACAACCAGCATCCTCAAATAGCGCCAGATCGCGACGCCCTGGACGGCGAAATAAGCGAGTGGCGAGATCCCCGCCTGCGCCCCGGCCGGCGCACCGGGAACCACCGTAGTGGCCCACACCACGCGCAACCCGAAAGCCAGTGCGACTCCGAACATCGCGCCCAGCGGAGCCAGCGGCAACGCTCGCCGGCGCGACAGATTCAGCAGGATCAAGAAGACCGGCACCGCGGCGACTTCCTCTTTGGCCAGCATGGCCGCCGTGAACCATCCCACCGCGGGCCAAGCCCGGTCCGCGATCCAACTCCGCACCGCCAGCAAGCTGAACAACGCGGCCAATAGAGTCGCACGCGCAAAGATGTAGTTCACCGGCTCGGCCAGCATCGGATGCACGGCGAAGATCAGCGTGGCCAGCACGGCCGCATTCGGAGCGATCAACCGCCGCAGCACGTCCCACAGGAGCAGCGCCACCGCCACGTGCAGCGCCAGGTTCACGGCGTGCCACACCGCGGCGTGTTCCCCCGCCAGCTGATAGTTCGCCCAGAACGTGAACCATGTGAGCGGACGGGTCTGGATCAGACGGAAGCAATCCACCCACCCGCCCGGCGACGTGATGCCGGGGTCGGAGAGCAGGGCCAAGTCGTCGAACTGGAACGTGCCCGCCAGGGAAGCGCCGAAGGCCGCCACGGCGGCGCCGGCAACCCCCGCGGCAATCAGGCGTTTTTCCCGCAAATGCTATTATGGCCCCGAATGCCCCGTCCTCCGGCCATCAAGAAAAAGAGCGTCAAAGAGAAGAGCGCCGCCGCGAAGAGCGCGAAACCCAAAACCGCCGCGGAGCGCGCCGCGCGCATCACCAAAATTCTGGCCGCGCTCGACCGCATGTATCCCAACGTAACCTGCGCCCTGCAGCATGCGAACGCCTGGGAACTGCTGGTGGCGACCATCCTCTCGGCGCAGTGCACCGACAAGCGCGTGAATGAAGTCACCCCCGGCCTGTTTCGCAAGTACCCCACGATTCAGGATTTCGCCACGGTGAAGCAGGAGGAACTCGCGCAGGACATCCGCTCCACCGGCTTCTTCAACAACAAGGCCAAGAGCGTGATCGGAGCCGCGCGCAAGATCCTGGCCGAGTTCGCCGGCCAAGTGCCTCGCGAGATGGATCAGCTTCTAACCGTGCCCGGAGCCGCCCGCAAGACCGCCAATGTGGTGCTGGGGACGGCGTTCGGCATCGCCAGCGGCGTGGTGGTGGACACGCACGTCCAGCGCATCGCGCGGCGCCTGGATCTAACCAAGGAAACCGATCCGGTGAAGATCGAAAAGGATCTGATGAAGGCGATCCCCAAGGAGAAATGGATTTTGTTCGCGCATCAGATCATTCACCACGGCCGAGCGTTGTGCATGGCGCGCAGTCCACGCTGCGCCGAATGCGCGATGGCCGACTTGTGTTACGCAAAAGACAAGACCGCGTGAAGCGCTCCGTGGAGCAGGCTTGAGCCTGCAACGGAGGCTTCAGCCTCTGCGCGGCCACGGGCGCTAAAGCACCCGTTGCAGGCTGAAGCCCGCTCCACAAGTCCCTACCGCGCGGCGGGTTCTCCGGCTAAATGCAAGCCCTTATGGATGGCGTACAGCGCCAGCTCCAGCCGGTCCGATACGCCCAGCTTGTCGAAGATGTTGTGCAAGTGGTTCTTGACCGTCTGCTCGCTGATGAACATCTTCTCGGCCATCTCCTTGTTCTTGTAGCCCTGGGCAACCAGTGCCACGATCTCGCGCTCGCGCGTGGATAGCGGGCTGCGTTCGCGCCCCTTGGCGCCGGCTGCCCCCGACCCCTCCAGTCCCGTCGAGAACTGCCGCATCACCGCGGCGGTGGTGTGGGAATCCAGCCAGATCTCGCCGGAGTGCACCTTGCGGATGCTTTTGACGATCAGATCGGGCGCGGTCTGCTTCAGCACAATGCCGCTGCAGCCCAGCTTCATCGCCTGCACGAACTCGTTCTTGTCCTCCGATGCCGTCAAGACGATGACGCGCGTGCGCTTGTTGGTCTGTTGCAGCGCTTGCAGGGCGCTGAGGCCGTCCAGATTGGGCATGCGCAGGTCCAGCAGCAGCACGTCCGGGTCCAGCGCCTGAACCTTTTCAATGACTTCGCGCCCATCGGCGGCTTCCCCGACCACTTCGAAGTCGTCTTCGAGGAGCAGTAGCTTCTTCAGGCCGTCGCGAACGATGGGGTGGTCGTCCGCCAGGACGATGCGGACGGTGGTTTTCTTCTTTTCCACTCCCTCCGGGTTGTTGTGGGTCGGCTGTGCCATAGTCTCCATAGGCTCCTGGATGATCCCTTCGTCCCGATGTTAGGGGGTTCTAGTACTGGCGACAATTCACAGGCCCATGAAGATCGAGCCAAGATAGCACTTAATTCCTACTTAAGGTCGCCTTAGAACGGCGGGACGCGGGGCCTCAAGAGTTTCGGATGACGAGGCGAGACACATCAGGTGCGCCGGCTCTGCTCGGTTTACGCCGATTGTGTTTCGTCTGGGTTCTGGTCGAAGTGGCTGCCGCTTCGGTGAGCGTCATGCGATCAAGGCGCGGAGGTCTTTGATCAACAGCATCAAGTGCATCGGATCGACTGGCGATGGCTCGAAATCGAAGTGCAGGTAGAGCCGCCGGGCTTCCTGGTCAAGCGCATGAACCAGCAGTGTGCGCACACCAACGATTTCAGCCGCCTGCGCGGTGCGGAGGAGCGCGTCCTTGAGGAGCGCCTTGCCGAGACCTCGACCTTTTTCCGATTGGTCGATAGCCAAACGAGCCAGAAGAACTACACCGATGGGATGATTGGCAAGGCCCTTGGCGATCCGCTCCGGCGCATCACTACGGCGAACACTGGACGCAGCGAGCGAGTAATAGCCGGCGACCCGCTTGGCGCGGCAGGCGACGTAGGTCTTGGCGGCGTCGGCCTGCTGATTTTGCCAAGCATACCGTGTCAGCCACTCATTGAGCGCTGGTTTTCCGCAATCGAAGCGCGTCAGATCATGGTCGCGTAAGAGTTTCTCCGTCCCGGGACGAAGTTCGCTAGACGGATCGGACACCATCTAGCGTTCGAGAACCGACTTTTCCGACAGAAGCTTTTGCAGACGCAGTTTGGGTTTAGCTAATGGAGGACGGTCGAGGGCATCGGTGAACGCTCTCCACTGCTGGGGAGAGAGGGCGAAGGTGGTCTGGTCGGCGATGACCTGCTCGGCACGGGTGCAGGCGCTTTCGAGAATAAAGTCGGTGATGTTAACGCCGCGCACCTTTGCTCCCGCGCGGATCAGGGTCTCCTGCGGTGCGCTGGCGCGCAGATTAATGCGGCGGCTGCGGGTTTGCTGAGTCGTGGCCATCTTGTGCGCTCCTGTTATGATTGTACTCACAACGTACGCGGGCGTCGCGCTTCGCCGCCGACGAGCGATGGATGGCCGGCTGACACGCAAGAACTCGCAAGGGAGGACGACTTGTAGGGGCTGTCACGCCGGCGCAGTCGAGCCGGCCCCGGAGATTTTGGTAACCGGCCGCAACTCGGGTACCATCTAAGGAACAAGGTCTCTCTCGATTCCGCGCGCCGGCGGGAGTCCGCTGTGCGTGTGTGAGGAAGGTTCACCATTAGCATGAGAAGCAAGATCCATTGGCCCGTGATCGCCCTGCTGTGCGCAGCGGCGCCGGGCGCTCTCCGGGCGCAGACCGTGTCCGGATTCGGCGAGGTCACCGGCAAGATCAGCGACACCCAAAACGTCGGCATCCCCGACACCACCGTGGCCGTGTACAACCAGAGCCTTTCGGTGCAGCGCACCATGACCACTACCGACGACGGAGTCTTTGACGCCGTGGCGCTGGTTCCGGCCAAGGGTTACAAGATCGAAGTCACGCGCAAGAACTTCGAGAAATTTGAGTCCCCGGAGTTTGAGGTCGGGCTGGGCCACCCCGTGGTCTTCAATATCACGCTGCTGATGGAGAAGGAAGTTGCACCCGTGGGCGCGCCCGGTCCGGTCCCGGGCCTGAACAGCAAGATTTACGATCTCTCCGAGTCCCTGGATGAACTCGAATTGGAGTCGCTGCCCAGCCGCACCCGCCGCGTCGCCGCGCTCTCGTTGCTGGCTCCGGCCGTGACCGCGGACAGCGACACCGGCGCAGTCATCTTCCAAGGCGGACGGTCCACGCCGGCGATGTTCATCGATGGTTCCTCGGTCAGCAACACCTTCCATATGCAGCTGCCGCTGGCCGCGCAGTTGCCGCAGGAGGCGGTGCAAGCCATGCAGGTGATCTCCTCCGGCGTTTCGCCCGAGTTCGGCAACACGCAGGCCGGCGCGATTGACGCGGTGACGCGCACGGGCAACGATACGCTGCACGGCTCGCTGTACGATTTCTTCAACGACCATGGCTGGAACGCGGGCAATCGCTATGGAGCCGGGTTCCGGCCCACCGGGCGCCAGCATCAGGGAGGCTTCGGCGCCGGGGGCCACATCAAGCCCGATAACGAATTCTGGTTCCTGAACGCCGAAGTGATCGATAACACCACCGAAGGCATCAATCGCATCACCAACCCGCTGATCGCCAATCTCGCCGGCACCGCGATTCCGGCTTCCAATTGCACCGTCGGGACGGCCGCGGCCACCGCCGCGCAGTGCGGGGCTGCGATCAAGTTCATCCAATCCCAGATGAACGTGGTGGTGCCGCGCCATTTGTACTCCATTTCCGGCGTCGCCAAGGTCGACTACCACATCGGCGAGAGCAATACGCTCAATCTGGAGGCCGATGCGCGGCACTTCAACGGGCGCGACTGGGGTTACTCCGGCCAGGTGGCCCCCGACGGCGGCATGCTCGGCTCCAACGGCAACCTGGGCGAAGAAGAGCGGCACGCCAAGGCGGGCCTGCTTTCCGAACTGGGCACCCGCGGCCTCAACGATTTTCGTTTTACGTGGTTCCACGATCGTCTTTCGGACTACTCGGATCCCAAGCTGCTGCCCTCGACCGGCCCGCTGGCCATCAGCATTGCGGGGACGCCGATTGGAGCCAGTCCTTCCAACCCCATGGTGCTGAGCGAACAGCGGTATCAGTACGCCGATCACTTGACGCTCCCGATTTACTCGACCACGTTCAAGGCTGGTTTCTCCTACACGCGGACCACCGATGCTTTCACCCAGCTCTACAATCGTTTCGGCGCCTACGATTATTCCTCGCTCACGGCCTTCGCCACCGATTTCAGCGGCAACACGTCAGCCAAGAAAAGCTACTCCGACTTCCAGCAGACGCTGGGCACCGCGGCCAGCAACCTCACCACGCCCGAGTACAACCTCTATGTACAGGGCAACTGGCGCGCTTTGAGCCGTCTCACCGTGACCTACGGATTCACGTGGGACAAAAACAAATTCCCCACACCGGTCAAAGGCAACCCCACTTACTACCAGACCTCCACCATCAGTTCGCCCAACAAGGATTTCGCTCCACGCGTCGCGGGGGCGTACTCGATCAATGACAAGACCATCGCCCGCGTCAACCTGGGTGAATACTTTCAACCCTTCCTGGGCGATTTGATCACGGCGCTGAACACCCTGAACGGGGAGGCCCAGAGCACGCTCTGGATGAATCCCACGCTGGCCGGTGCTCCCGTTTATCCGCGTGTGCAGGCCACCTCCACCAACTACCCGGCCGGCTCGCAAAGCGTGGTCTACGCGCTCAGCAAGTGGAAAAACCCGCACACGCTCGAAGGCACGGCCAGCGTCGAGCGGCGGTTGAGCAAAGACACCACCGCCACCCTCGGCATCATCTACTCGCGCGGCGTCGGGCTGTGGACCATCAGCGATGAGAATCTGGTCCCCAGCACCACGCTCAAGACCTACTTAATCGACGACGCCAAGGGCAACCAGGTGGGCACCTTCATGTCCCTGATGTACGATTCCACGGCCACGGTCGGCGGGAAGAACAACGCCAGCTTTGCGCACGCTTACCAAATCGCCAACGAAGGCAACTCCAAGTACGAGGCGGCCTTCGCCCAATTGCGCAAGCAGATGGCGCATGGGCTTTCGGCGCAGGCCTCGTACACCTTTTCGCATACGGTGGACGACGTTAGCGGCCCTCCGCTGCTCGGGTCCATCCCGTCGACCACGTACAACGGAGATTACCGCGCCGATCAAGGGCCCGCGTCGTTCGATCAGCGCAATCGCGTCACTGCCAGTTGGGTCTGGCAGCCCACCATCGGCGGGCAATCGTCCGCGCTGGTGCGGGGAGCCGTCAACGGCTGGCAGGTGTCTGGAACGCTGATGGCCGGCTCGTCGTTGCATCAGACGCCCATCGTCATCGTCAACGGCCAGCAGTTTTCGGCGATCACCATGCTGTACACCAACTCGATGGACGGCTCGGGCGGATGGAACCGCGTGCCCTTCGATTCCGTCAACAGCCTGTCCACCGGCCCGCGCTATGAACTTGACGCGCGCATTTCACGGACCTTTTCGTTCCGCGAGCGCTATAAGCTGACGCTGTTGGCGGAGGCGTTCAATGTGCTCAACAAGCAGTTCAATACTGGAGTCCACACGATCGCGTACACGTCCACGGCGGCGCTGCCGCCGGGCTTGAAGAACGGGCCGACCTCCGGGACGCTCACGCCGGTAACCGGAGTGGGCACGCCCGACGCGGCCAACGCGTATCCCTTTGGCACCAACGCGCGGCGGGCGCAGGTGGCGTTCCGCTTCGTGTTCTAACCCATTGCCGCGAGGTCTGCGGCGGTCTGCCACCGATCGGCCCCTGTGGTAGCATTTCAGGGACTGTCGAGGTCATCATGAGCCCGCTTTGCGAAGCCTTTATCACCGCCGTCGTCGGCCGGAACTGGCCCATGGCTTACCAGAGCCTAGACTGTCTAGACATGGACGAGATGCTGAGTGGCCTGGGAGCCCTCGATCCGGCCGATCTTGCGGATCTCTGGTCGCAGCGGCACCACCTCGGATTCTCCGTGAACAGGGCGCGCATCGAATTTGCCCACAGGGTGGTTCATCAGGGCAGCCTTCCGGCGTCAGGGTCCACACAAGGGGCGATGGACTCGAGTTCGGTCGCCGAAGCCGGGAAATGGTTAGCGGAGCGCAACCTCCTGTCGTTCGACCACGACTTGACGTTGTCTCTGCCCGGCGCGGGGAGCGCGCCGCGGCTCAAAGAGACGGACTTCGAGCATGCCGCGCAGGGCGCGGGATTAGAAGTTTCCGCGGTGATGGCCGTGACGCAGGTGGAGGCGGGACCCCTGGGAGGGTTTTCCAAAGGCCGTCCCATCATCCGGTACGAGCTGCACATATTTCACGATCGCACCGGGGGACAGTATGACCTCACCCATCCCCACCTGTCGGAACCTTCCTGGGCCCGGGGCGAGGGATATCACAATAAATATCAGAGCAATGAATACAGCCTGCTGCATGGAGCCATGATTTTGCGGGACGACGGGGGCCAACCGAGAGTCGAAGACGCATGCGCCTCGGCTTCCTGGGGCCTGTTTCAGGTTATGGGCTTCAATGCCCACCTGGCGGGCTGGTCCAACGTGATGGCCTTCGTGAGGGACATGTACCATTCGGAAGCCAATCACCTGAAGGCATTTTTGGGCATGGTGAAATCCATGCATCTGAAGACCGCGCTTAACGGGCACGACTGGGCGACCTTCGCTCGAACCTACAATGGTAAGGGTTACAAGAAAAACCACTATGACCAGAGGATGGCTGCTGCGTACGACAAGGTGAGCGCCGACAGAATAGCCCGGGGCCTGCAGCCATGAATCGTAGTCGCGGCAGGCTCGCTATGCGGCGTATTCTCGCCTGTGTTTTGGTTGCCGGATCTACAGCCGCCGCGCAGCAAACGTTTTGGAGTGGAGCGAGCGGAGGCTTCTTCATCGAGTGGACCAGCAGCGATCTGCGCGTTTCCCGAGGGCTCGCAGCTGGAGCCACCGTACTTTCACTCGAAGCCGCAGCCAGAACAGAATGGAAGAAGATCGCAATCGACTCCCCGGGCCAGCCGATGCAAAGCCAGACAACGTACCGGCTGTTATCGGTGGCCGGTCCGTTGCTAAGCGTGGAAGAGACGTTTTACTGCGATTGCGGAGGGGCGCATCCGAGCGAGGTGAAACGGTTCCGTGCCATCGACCTCCGCCAGAGTAAACCGGATCAAGCAGCGCCGCTGGCGCTCACCAGCGTGTTCCCCGCCGGCGATATCTTCGCCGCACTCGCTGCCGACAAAGTGGTGGCGGCCGCGCTGAAGGACGATGCCCGCAAGCCGCGTTCGCTGGACGAATTGATAAAGGCTCTAAAGTTCCAGCCGGTTCCGGTAGGGGATTGCAGCTTCTTCTTCGGCGACGATCTTCTGAGCAGTTTTGCGCTGTACGACGTCCAGCGGGAGCGGGCCGCGGTTCGAATCAGTCTGTCCCATCAAGCCGAAGTCTGCCGCGGACAGATGACGCAACTGGGGATCCTGCTGCCGATACCGGAGGCGATCAATGCCGGGCTCGAAGCCGCGAAGGGCCGCAGGGCGGGTTTCCTGATGGCGGACGACGCTAAGGTTGCAAGTGGCGCTAGAACGGTGTTCAGTTTCTCCACACCGGCCCGTTGACAGCCGACTATTTCGCCAGCGCCAGCTCCAGGTCGGCGATGATGTCGTCCGCCGCTTCGATGCCGACGGACAGACGCAGCAGGTTGTCGCGAATGCCCATTTTCTCGCGCTGCTTGGGGGAGACGTCGCGGTGCGAAGCCGTGACCGGGTGGGCGATCAAGGTGTGTACGTCGCCGAGCGAGGTGCCGCACACGATCATCTTCAAGCGGTCCATGAACTTCATCGTGGCGGCTTTGTCCGCGCCCTGGAGTTCGAACGACACCAGCCCGCCGGCCAGGCCCTTGGGGAACAGGCGCGCGACGGTGGCCGCATCCGGATGGGCCGCGTCGCCGGGGAAGTACACGCGCTCGACGCCCGGGTGCCCGGCCAGCCACTGGCCGATGCGGCAGGCGTTGGCGCATTGGCGCTCCATGCGCAGAGCCAGCGTCTTGATGCCGCGCATGGTCAGGTAACAATCGAAGGGGCCCAGCACCGGACCCAGCGTGCGGGCCACGGGACGCAGCGCTTGATAAGATGCTTCGTCGGCTACGATCACACCGCCGAGCACGTCGCCGTGGCCGGCGAGATATTTGGTGGCGCTGTGAATCACCATGTCGGCTCCGAGTTCGAGCGGTCGCACCAGCAGCGGCGTGGCGAAGGTGCTATCGACGATCAGCGGGACGCCGTGTTTGCGCGTGATGTGGGCCAGGTAATCGAGCGGCGCCACGCGCAGCAACGGGTTGGATATGGTCTCGACGATCACCGCGCCGGGCTTGGTTTTCACCACGGCCGCTTCGAACGCAGCCGGGTCGAACGCGTTTACAAACGAAGGCTCGACGCCCATGGGTCCGAAGATGTTCATCAGCATGAAGGTAGTGGTGCCGTACAGCGCGTCGGCGGCGAGCACCCGCTTGGGGCGGTCGAGCAGCGTCGCGAGCAATCCCACGTGCAGTGCGGCCATGCCGGACGAGCAGGCCAGAGCTCCCGCACCGCTTTCGAGATCGGTCATAAGGGCTTCGAGTGCGCTGCGGGTCGGGTTGTCGAAGCGGGCGTAGGATGGGCCGGTTTCCTCCAGACCGAACACGCGATCGAGCTGTTCGGTGGACTCGTAGATGTACGTCGATGAGTTGTAGATGGGCGTGGTCGACGGTACCCAGTTGCCGCCGTTCTTTTTCCGGTCGCCCGAGTGGACGGTTTTGCTTTCGAACTTCATGGACTTATTGCCGCTTCCAGCGGACCCCTTCTTTAGTATCCTCGATGACCACGCCCTGGTCGGCGAGCTGTTTGCGGATCTCGTCGGCGCGGGCGAAGTTGCGGGCTTTCTTGGCGGCGGTGCGTTCGGCGATGGCCGCCTCGATTTCGGTGGTACCGAAGAACTCCGCTTCCGCGGTTCCCGAAAGCCGCACGCCACCGGATGGAGTGTAATGGAAGGTTTTGGGCGACCGTCTTAGAACGTCGAAGATGGAGTCGAACAGCGCTAGAAATTCCAGTGCACCGGCGGCGTTGCTGGCCAGGAACGCTCCCGAGTCCATAGCAGTGTTGGCGTCGCGGATGTATTCAAAGACCGCGCCCAGGGCTTCCGCGGAATTGAGATCGTCGTCCAGGGCTTCACGGAAGGCGGCGGTGGCGGCTTGGGTTCGTTTGGTAATTTCCGCATTCGCTCCGGGCGGGTAGTGGCCGGTCTTGAGGCGCAGCTCGAAGTTGCGCAGGCGCTCGATGGAGGTCGCGGCGGCCTTGAGGCCGTCGAAGGTGAAGTTCAGCTTCCGGCGATAGGGCACCGAAGCCAGCAAATAACGCACGACCTCGGGGGCGCAGCCTTTGGCGAGAAGGTCGCGCAGCGTGAAGAAATTGCCCAGCGACTTGGACATTTTCTCGGAGTTCACCAGGAGGTGCTCGGCGTGCAGCCAGAAACGCACAAACGGCTTGCCGGTGATGCCTTCGGCCTGAGCGATTTCGTTCTCGTGGTGCGGGAAGGTCAGATCGACGCCGCCGGTGTGGATGTCGATGGTCTCGCCCAAATACTTCTGGGCCATGACCGAGCACTCGATGTGCCAGCCGGGGCGGCCGCGGCCTACGGCGGTGTCCCAGGCGGGCTCGCCTTCCTTGGCCGCTTTCCATAAGACGAAGTCGCGCGCGTCGGCTTTGTCGTATTCGTCAACGTCGACGCGGGCGCCGGCGCGAATGCCGCTGAAATCGTTGTGCGAGAGCTTGCCGTAGCTGGGGAATCCGGCGATGCGGTAATAGACCGAGCCTTCGCTCGTGTAGGTGAGACCATGCTGCTCCAGTTGCTGGATCGCGGCGGCCATGTCGGGGATGTGGTCGGTGGCTTTGACAATGCGCTCGGGGCGCTCGAGGCGCAGGGTGGCGGTGTCGTCGAAAAAGGCTTGGGTGTATTTGGCGGTGTACTCGTAGATGGACTGATGCGCGGCGGCGGCGTCGCGGATGATTTTATCCTCGATGTCGGTGATGTTCATCACGTGATCGAGCGTGTAGCCGGAGGCGCGCAGCCAGCGGCGCAGAAGGTCCTGGAAGGTGAAGGTGCGCAGGTTGCCGATGTGGACGTAGTTGTAGACCGTGGGTCCGCAAGTGTACATGCGCACGACTTTGTCGTGGAGCGGCGTGAAAACTTCGACCTGCTGGGTCAGGGTGTTGTAGAAGCGCAGGGCCATGTGTGGAACCGCTGGCCGCCTGAAGCGAAAGGGGCGAAGACGGTTCTCTTATCGTATCAGGGGCGCGGCGAGGGACACTTCGAGTGAGGCGCCGCATTTCCCCAAAGTTCAAAGAACAATAAAATCGGGAGCTCCCGTGCCGAGGTTTAACCTTCACCGGCAGAAGGACTGGTTTAGCGTCGAGCTATCGACGGCCATCCTGCTTAGACGTTGCACGCGGTGACTAGTACGCGGCGCGGTGGAACCGGCTCTCAGATGGCGAGCGCCGATCTCCTCGGCTTAAAGATACACGAGGTTTGTGCGCGTGCGCCGGGTTGCTGGGCGCAAATGCAAGCACGGGAAGAGAATAGAGTTGGATGTTCTGTGTCACTGCGCCTTGGGGGGGCGGCAGTCGGCAGTCTGGGCGGTGGGCGCCAGGTGGGTATGGGGCGATCCACCGAATCGTGCGTCAACGTCCTACGCGAGACTGTCGCGCGGAAGCTACCGTCCGGACTCTGATGGATTCTTGACGGGTACCGCAAGACGCGGCGGTGGGGCGATTTTGTCCTTGGTTTCTAGTGAGAACTCAACCCCCAAGAACTTGAACGCCGCTTTCACGTCGCCTTTACAGTACAAAGCATAGAGGAGCACCATGTTCGCAAGCACGATAGTCACGACGCCCGCACGGATTCTCATAATTTTGAGCTCCGCGCACTACCAGGCGTCCTCGATCAGCGCCGCATTAAGCGCAGTAGCGAGTTCGTTGGCTTCCACGGTTTTGGCCTTGATCTTGTTGATTGTTTCCTCAGTTCTCTTGATCAGCTCTTCGTGCAGATCAGGGATCTTACTGAGACTTTCGATCTGCATCCAGTGTGGAGCAGCGTTGAAGCGCCAAACCTCTTCCTCGTGGTCCCCGCTGAACTCGTTTCCCCGAGTTCTTCTAAGCGCGATCCCCCATTCGCTCTGAACTTTTGTATAGCCTATGTCACGCGTCCAATAGTTGCCGTGCTCATCCTCATGGCCAGCGACTTTGTGCCACGCGGGAACGAGATTCAGGGTTTGGAGGGCTTTATCGAAGCTAGAAAGAGCTTGGCCGAGTTCGCCAGTTGCAACTTTTAGTTCGGTGGAAGTAGCGGCAAGCCGCTTTATGGAAGAAGCTATTCTTTCGGCAGCCGGGACCTTATTATCCTCAGCCACCGGAATCCTTTTCTGCGCCATGGGAGTCAACTCCTTTATTTGTCTGGGCCCGATTACAGTGCAAGCACCTCTCGAATCCAGATTCAGGATAGCATAGCGTCGCCGGCTAATTGAGGTTAGCTCTCTACAAGACGATATCAGCCAAGTCGGATCGCAGGACCGCGCTTCACGTCAGCAAAAACCAGTGCAATTGCCACTCGCTAAGCTGAGGCCGCGGCTGAAACCTTGCTCTGGTGGCCGAATTCCCCGACCGAGCTCCGGTGGTTTCGTCGGGCATGGGGAGCGATCCGGGGCCATGACCGAAACGCCGGCGCAGGCGTGAGTTAGATTGTTACCATTGGTCAAGAGGGGTGCCCGCCCATGAGTATCGAACTAGATCGAGAAACTAGCCGCCTCATCGACGACGAACTTCGGGCCGGCCGTTTCCCTGATGCCGCCGCGCTGGTGGGCACAGCCGTGAAACATTTTCTGCTCACTCGCCAGGACCTGGGACAAACGCGGGAGGAAATCGACGCCATGATTGCCCAGGCCATCGGCTCATTAGAGCGTGGCAAGGGTGTCGACGGTGAAGACTTCTTTGCCGAGTTGGAGAAGGAAGAGCGCGAACTTCAGCGCCAGCGCGGGTGAAACGCTTCCGCCTCGCTCCCGAGGCTCGCGACGACATAAAAGACATCTGGTCCTACATCGCTTCGGACAACCTTGAGTCCGCGACGCGGGTTCGCGAGGACATTCGAGACGCCTGCCGGCGCCTGGCGCGGCACCCGTACATCGGGCACCGGCGAGACGACCTCACGACCCCGCGTGGACATCCGGTTCTGGCCGGTATACTCGTACCTCATCATTTATCGGCCATCGACCAGACCGCTTGAGATTCTTCGAGTACTTCACGGCAAGGGCGACGTGAAGAGCGTCATGGAGTAGTAGGGAACGCGTCTCCCTACAATAGACTCTGTGTTTCGATTCGAGCTGCAGGCGGTGTGCGCGGCTACCGGTGCTCGCGCGGGGGTGCTGCATACCTCGCATGGGGAGATCGAGACGCCGGTGTTTATGCCGGTGGGGACGCAGGCCGCTGTTAAAGGGATTCTCGCGCGGGATTTGCTGGGCGACCTGGATGCCAAGATCATTCTGGGCAACACGTATCATTTATATCTGCGGCCGGGGCATGAGACGGTGCGCAAGCTGGGCGGGCTGCACCGGTTCATGGCTTGGCCGCGGGCGATCCTCACCGATTCGGGCGGGTTTCAGGTCTTTAGTTTGGATGCGCTGCGCAAGGTTTCCGACGAGGGCGTGTTGTTTCGCTCGCACTTGAATGGCGATCCGCACCTGTTTACGCCGGAATCGACCATCGACGTGCAATTGGCGTTGGGAAGCGACATCATGATGGTGCTCGACGAGTGCCTGGCTTATCCGGCAAGTCATGAGGCGGCTCGGGTGTCGATGCGGCGGACCGTGGCCTGGGCGCGGGCGGCTGTCGCCCATTACCGGAGGCACGGGATGGACGGGATGCGGGCTTGTTTTCCTATCGTGCAGGGGTCGATGTACCCGGACCTTCGGCGGGAATGTACTGAACAATTGTTGGAGCTGGAGGCTGAGGGGTACGCTATCGGGGGGCTTTCGGTCGGCGAGCCGCGGGCGCTTAGTTTGGAGATGACCGAGATCACTACGCCGCAGCTGCCGCGCGAAAAGCCGCGCTACGTTATGGGCGTGGGCATGCCCGAGGAACTGCCGCAGTACGTGGCTCGCGGCGTGGACATGATGGATTGCGTGCTGCCGTCGCGGGATGCGCGCAACGGGCGTCTGTATACTTCGGAGGGCCGCGTGTCGATCAAGCAGGCCCAGTACAAAGACGACCCGGCGCCGGTCGACGCCCGCTGCGGGTGCTATACCTGCCAGAACTTTTCCCGCGCTTACCTCCGGCACCTGTTTCTGGCCGGGGAAATCAGTTATGCTACTTTGGCCACCCTGCACAACCTGCGGCGGTACCTTGACATCATGCGGGAGATCAGGCAGGCTATACTAGTTGGGAAGTTCCCTGAATACCTGAAAGCTGCGGGCTCCGGGCCACGATGATACCCCCGAGGGGGCCCCGGGACGCCGGGTGATGGGTGCTCGGACGTTCCCCCGAAATAGTTTTACATCATCCCCCCAATGCACTACCTCGGCCTGATTTTGCTGCAGACGCCTGCCACCAACCCGGTGACGAGTTTCCTGCCCATTCTCATCATCGTGGCCATCTTCTACTTCCTGGTGTTCATGCCCATGCAGAAGCAAAAGAAGCAGCAGGCGGCGATGCTGGCCGGGCTGCAGGCGGGCAACGAAGTGGTGACCACGGGCGGCATCGTAGGCACCGTCGTGAGCGTGAACGACCAAACCCTGATCCTGCGCGTGAAACCGGATAACATCAAGCTGCAGGTGGCCCGGAGCGCCGTGGCCAGCCTGATGAACGCGGACAAGAGCGCGGAAGAAAAGAAGTAACCCTCCATGAACAGAAATCTTAAATTCAGAGTCATCGCGATCGCTGCTGTGATCCTGGCGTGCATCTATGGCATCGTCGGGTTGCCCAAGTCCAAAGCCGAGCTGATCGCGAACTGGAACAAAAATATCAAGCTTGGGCTGGATCTGCGGGGCGGCAGCCAGTTGGTGATGCAGGTGCAGCTGCAGGACGCCTTCAAGGCCGAGGCCGATTCCTCCATCGACCGCATCAAGGAGCAGCTCACCACCGCGCGGATGGCCTGGGGCGACCTCAGCCGCAACGATCCGGATTCCCTGCAAAACGCGGATACCATCCAGATCAATATCGCCGGGATTCCGCCCAACGAGACGGCCAAGTTCCGCACGGCCATGACCGAGAGCTTCGGGGATGTGTGGATTCTGACGCCGGTCAATTCGACCGACTTCCGCATGACCATGAAGCCCAGCGAGGCGCTGCGGCTGCGGCAGGACGCGCTCACGCAGAGCATCAACACCATCGAGAAGAAGATCAACGGGCTGGGGCTATCGGAATCCACCGTGCAGCAGCGCGGCCGCAGCGACGCCGAGGCGGAGATCCTGGTGCAACTGCCGGGGGTGGACGATCCGGCGCGGGTCAAAACGATTCTGCAAACCCAGGCCGTGCTGGAACTGTACGAAGTGCAGGGCGGGCCGTTCGCCTCGAAAGAGGAAGCCATGTCCAGCAAGAACGGCGTGCTGCCGCTGACGGCGCAGATTTCGCCGTCGGTCGCGCGGGCCGGTGCGCCCCGCGAATTCTACATTTTGGCTCGGACTCCGGTGGTGCGCGGCCGCGATCTGCGGGATTCCCGGCCGCAGCAGGATCAGAACGGGCGCTGGGAAACCACTTTCGTGCTGACCCAGGACGCGGCCACGCGCTTCTCGCAGTTCACGGGAGCCAATATCGGAAATCGGCTGGCGATCGTGCTGGACAAGCTGGTGCTGAGTGCGCCGACGATTCAGGCGCGGATCAGCGACAATGGCGTGATCACCGGCATCGGCGATCATGACGAAGCCGCCGACCTGGCGTTGAATCTGCGCTCGGGTTCGCTGCCGGCCGGCCTCGAAGTACTGGAGGAGCGCACGGTGGGTCCGTCGCTGGGCAACGATTCGATCCAGGCGGGTTTGGTCAGCGGCGTCGCGGGCGTCATCGCGGTGGTGGCGATCATGCTGTTCTACTATAAGCGCAGCGGCATCAACGCCACGCTGGCTCTGATTCTGAACGCCATCATATTGGTCGCGGTTTTGGGTTACGCCGAGGCCGTGCTGACCCTGCCGGGCATCGCCGGCGTGATCCTGACCATCGGTATGGCGGTGGATTCCAACGTACTGATTTTCGAGCGCATCCGCGAAGAATTGCGGGCCGGCAAGGCGGTGGTTGCGGCGGTGGACGCCGGATTCAATAAGGCGTTCCTGACCATCATCGACACGCACGTCACCACGGTGGTATCCTGCGCGTTCCTGTTCTTGTTCGGGACTGGGCCGGTCAAAGGTTTTGCGGTCACGCTGGTGATCGGTTTGTTGGCCAACGTGTTTACGGCGGTGTTTGTTTCCCGGACCATTTTCGACTGGGAACTGGGGATGCAGAAGCGGACTGTAACGCTCAGTATTTGACCGGCGGACGGAATCTCCAGCCCACAAAGGATTTGAAAACCCTGGGGGGTTGTGGTACCTTAGTCCGTTTCGAGTCATCGGCGTTTGGGTGAGGGAACTTTAGGCCCGTTAGCGGTGTCTGACGAGAATAGACGCCGTCCGGGTGAAGTAGCGACTAGATGGAATTATTCAAAAACACGAATTTCGACTTCCTCGGCAAGAAGTGGCCGTTCATTGGAGCGTCGCTGGTCTTGACCGTCGCCGGACTGGCCAGCCTGGCCGTTAAAGGCGGGCCAAAGTACGGGATCGACTTCAATGGCGGGGCGCTGTTGTACCTGAGGTTCAATGTGGAGCCGCCGGTGAACCAGATTCGCACGGCGCTTTCGAGCAAGATCAACGGCGAGATTTCCGTGCAGCAGATCACCGGCAAGCAGGAACTGCTGGTGGGCACCGAGATCCGCGACGAAAAAGAATTGAACGCCAACCGCGCCATCATCGAATCAACGTTGCGGGGCATGTTCGGGGACCCGGGCGGCAAACTGGACGTGAACAACTCCGGCGCCGGGCAGTTGGCCGACCGGCTGCGCGATCCGCTGCTGCAGGCCGGGGTGGCCATGAGCGAGCAGGAATTGCAGGACATGGTGAAAGCCATCGAGGAGTACCGCGCCGCGCCGGCGCAAGGCGGCATCCTCAAGAGCTTTGAGCAGTTGTCCGGCGTCAAGGGCGTGACCCCCAAGGTCATCGACGCGCTGAAGCAGCAATGCGCGCTGGGTCCGTTCACGATTTTGTCGGCGGAAGTGGTGGGACCTAAGATCGGCAAGGATCTGCGCCGCCAGGCCGTGCTGGCGACGCTGTACGCGCTGGGCGGGATGCTGGTCTACATCGCCTTCCGCTTCGAGTGGATTTACGGCGTGGCGGCCGTGGTGGCGGTGTTCCACGACACCATCATCACCATCGGCTTGTTCTCGCTGTTCAACAAAGAGATCTCCTTGACCGTGGTGGCCGCGCTGTTGACCCTGGTCGGTTATTCGATGAACGACACCATCGTCACGTTCGACCGGATTCGCGAGAACTTGAAGTTCATGCGGCGCGAGACCATGGAGAATCTGATCAACATCAGCGTGAATCAGACGCTGAGCCGGACCATTTTGACTAGCGGTTTGACGCTGATCACCGCGCTGAGCCTGTACTTTTTCGGCGGAGAAGTGCTGAACGGGTTCTCTTTCGCGCTGGTGTGCGGAATTATCGTAGGGACGTATTCGTCGATCTATATCGCGAGTCCGATTCTGTTGTTCTCGCAAAATGTGGTGAAGTCCAAGGGACAGGGCGGCGGCGGGCGCGCGGCTGCGGCCGGCGAAGACAAGGGTCGCCCATCTCAAAAAGAGGCCGCGCCCAAGGAAGCCGCCGGATCGCGCAAAGCGGCGCGCGGATGAGGGAGTAGTAACGGCGCAGTTGGGGAGGGACATTCTTTATGGCGATGTTCGATCAGACTTTCGTGGACGGGGTTGGCAGAACCAACAAGAGCTGGACCGTAACTCTATCCTTTGGTTTCCAATTCGTGCTGATCATCGTGATGATCATCATCCCGCTGATCTATACCGACGTGCTGCCCAAAGCGCAGTTGGTGAGCTTCCTGCAGGCGCCTCCGCCTCCGCCGCCGCCCCCTCCGCCTCCGCCTCCCGCCCCGGTGAAGGTGGTCAAGGTCGCGCCGCGGCAGTTCGACGCCGGACGGTTGCTGGCGCCCAAGTCGATTCCCAAAGACATCGCGATTATTAAGGAAGAGGAACTGCCGCCGTCGATGGCCTCGGTTGGCGTGGTCGGTGGGGTTCCCGGAGGGGTTCCGGGCGGGGTTGGAGGAGGCCTGCTGGGAGGATTCGGAGCGCCGCCACCGCCACCGCCGCCTCCCAAGGTTGAGGTCGCCAAGGCGGTCACTCCGTCGCAGATCCGCGTAGGCGGCCAAGTGCAGGCCGCCAACCTCATCAAAAAGGTTACGCCCAACTATCCGCCGCTGGCCAAGCAGGCTCGTATTCAGGGCACGGTGCACTTCACCGCCATCATCGGCAGGGACGGCACCATTCAGAATTTGCAATTGATCAGCGGCCACCCGCTGCTGGTCCCCTCCGCCACGGACGCGGTGAAGCAATGGGTTTACCGGCCCACGCTGTTGAACGGTGAGCCGGTGGAAGTGATCACTCAGATCGACGTGAATTTTACTTTGAGTCAGTAAGTGGTAAGGCCGCGGCGCTCTTTGCATCTGCCGGGGGCGGCGCCGATCAATTTCAACTCGCAGGAGACTATCAATGGTGTTAGTACAGCTTAAGTTTTTGGCCTTCTTGCTTCTTCAGGAAGCGGGAGGCGGTGCGGTCGGCTTCGACCTGCGGTCCATGTGGGGCAACATGGGCTGGCTGGCGCGGGGCGTAGTTATGATTCTGTTCGTGATGTCCGCGTGGTCCATCGGTGTGATGATCGACCGCGCCATCGCGTTTAACGGCGCGCGCAAGCAGTCGCGGGCCTTCGCTCCGGCCGTGGCCGGCGCGTTGCGCGAGGGCAAGCTGGACGAGGCGATCAAGATCGCCGACCGTTTCGGCAAGAGCCACTTGGCCAAAGTAGTGGTGGCGGGGTTGCAGGAATTTAAGGCTCACCAGATGAGCGCGGATATCTCGGGCGAAGAGATTGAGGCGTCCAAGCGGGCCCTGGAACGCGCCGAAGCCATCGTGCACGCCGAGCTGAAGCGCGGTATTTCGACGTTGGCCACCATCGGATCGTCGGCACCCTTTGTGGGGCTGCTCGGCACCGTGGTCGGCATCATCAATGCGTTCAAGGGAATTTCTACCGAAAAGGCGACCGGACTGGGCGCCGTGGCGGGCGGTATTTCCGAAGCGCTGGTGACCACCGCCGTGGGTCTGGGCGTGGCCATCCCGGCTGTGTGGGCTTACAACTACTTCACCAACCGCGTGGAGGCCTTCGACGTCGAGATGGGCAACTCCAGTTCCGAGTTGGTGGACTACTTCTTGAAGCGGTCGCAAAAAGCCGCCGCCGGCAAGTAGGTTTTCGTAGCATCGCGTGAGTTGAGCGAGTTGAAATGCGGACCGGCCCTAGCCACAGCGCCGGGAGCCGGTCCGGCCCATACATTTTGTTGAGGACGTGCCATTATGGTTCATACCGTCAAAAACGTAAAAGCGCCGCCAGTCGTCTCCGACATCAACGTGACCCCCATGGTTGACGTGATGCTGGTGCTTCTGATCATTTTCATGGTCATCACGCCGATGCTTACCAAGGGCCAGACCGTGGAAATGGTGCGATCCAAGAACGCCATCGCGATGCAGAACGCCGACAAAGAGGACGCCATTCTCGTCTCCGTCACCCGCAACGGCGAAATCTTCCTGAGTCCGGGCAACCGCCGCGTCACCGTGGACGACCTTCCGCCGCGGGTGCAGGACCTGCTGACCAACCGGCTGGACAAGACCGTGTATATCAAGAGCGATTCCCGGGCCAAGTATCAGGTGGTGGAAGACGCCGTGGACAACCTGCGCGCCGCCGGTGTGGACCAGTTGGGATTGCTGACCGAGCAGCGCAGCCCGGAAAGCGCGCTGGGCGGTTCCAAAGCGCCGTAGTCCAGAGCAGGTGCGTTCGAGAGATTTCGTAAGGAGAACTCATTATGGGAATGGGAGTGGGTGGTGGATCCAGAGCGGACATCAACGTTACGCCGCTGATCGATGTATTGCTGGTGCTGCTGATCATCTTTATGGTGATCACGCCTTTGACGCCGCATGGCTTGGAAGCCATGGCTCCGCAGCCGCCCAAGAAGAACCAGCCCGAGCAGCTGGATAACAACCGCACCGTGGTGATCGTGATCGAGAAGGACAAGTCGATGAAGCTCAACCAGGACCCCATCGAGGAGTCCAAATTGGGCGACCGGCTCACCGAAGTGTTCAAGACTCGCGCCGAACGCGTGGTGTTCGTCAAGGCCGACGGCGACCTGCCGTTTGAGACGGTGGCCCGGGCCATCGATATCGCCAAGGGCGCGGGCATCGACAAGATCGGTTTGATGACGCCTAAGATCGAGGCGGGAGAATGAGCGAGGCTCGGGTATCAACCATGCGAAACTCAACTCGATTGGTCATCGCCGGGTTGGCCGGGGTACTTTTGCTGGCTGCCACAGGTTGCGACAAGCTGCGCGCGCGAGACAATCTGAATCAGGGCGTGCTGGCCTACAAGAGCGCCAAATACGCCGACGCGGCGGAACACTTCAAGGCGGCCATCGCCCTCGATCCAACGTATAACAGCGCCCGTCTGTATTTGGCCACCTCCTACATGGTGCAGTGGATTCCAGGCGCGGAGTCTCCGGAGAATCTGGAATTCGCACGGAAAGCCCACGAAGAGTTCATGAAGGTTCTGGAGCAGGATCCCATGGACAAGAACGCCATGGCGTCGCTGGCGTTTCTCTCCTATAACCAGGCCCAGTCGCTGCCGGCCGATCAGAAAGCCGCCAAGTACGACGAGGCCTCGGAGTGGTATCACAAACTGCTGGCCATCGATCCGGCCAATAAAGAAGCCTACTACACGCTGGGCGTGATCGCGTACGCCAAGTGGTACCCCAACCTGATGCTGGCCCGGGCCAATCTGAAAATGCGGCCGGAAGATCCCGGTCCCATCAAGGACAAGAAGGTCAAGGAAGAGTTGAAGGCCAAGTACTCCGGCATCGTCGACGAAGGGATCGGGAACCTGCAGAAAGCCATCGACATCGACAAGGAATACGATGACGCCATGGCCTACATGAACCTGCTGGTTCGCGAGCGCGCCGATTTGCTGGACAGCGCCAGCGATTACAAGCAGCAGATCGAAGTGGCCGACAACTGGCTGCAGAAAGCCCTGGATACCAAGAAGATCAAGGCCTCGCGCCAGCCCGGGAATGCGGGCGGTATCGTTAACGATTCGAAGTAGCTGGAAGAAGAATACAGAATACAGAATGCAGAAGACGGAATGCAGAAGCCAGAAGGGCTTCTGACGGTTGGCAGCGTGACCGATAATTCACCGAGGCTTCACAATAAGCGAACCTAAGACGGTGTAAACTTTTGCATGTCCTAGTGGCGCCAGTCGCACTGGCCTGGGGGAGCATGAGTCATGCTGGGTATACCTTTACGTTATGTGTTAAAGCATCCCGTAATTGCCGTGGCGGATTTGGCAGCCGATCCACTGCAAGTCTTGACGACGATCCGCGATGTCTATGTGGCGGAGCGCGAGCAGCGCAGACCTCAATGCCAATACCAGTCTCAAGACCGTTGGGAACAGCGGCTGCATGACGCTTTAGGCGTTCCATGGCCGTGCCAGGCGGCTGCGGAATTCTGGGACGTGTGGCCCCGAGTCATCAAGGAATTGGAAGCGAAAGGGATTCGGGCCGGTCCGGAGAGCTTTTTATCGTGGAACGATGGGGATGCTGGACTGGTGCGGGCCATATGGTGTCTCACGCGTCACCTGAGGGCGAAATCGGTGGTCGAGACCGGGGTCGCGCACGGCGTCACGTCGCGCTGTCTTCTGGAGGCGCTGGAGAGGAACGGAGACGGCCATCTCTGGAGCATCGATCTTCCCCCCTTGGAGCGAGTTTGGCGCGTACAGGTCGGCGCGGCCGTCGGCGACCGCTACGCGGATCGATGGTCGTACATTCAGGGTTCCAGCAGGCGACGCCTTCCCGAGTTGCTTTCCCGGTTGGGCCAGATCGATCTTTTCATTCACGACAGCCTGCACAGTGAGCGCAACGTACGTTTCGAGCTGGATCGGGCCTGGGCAGCGCTAAAGCCAAACGGCGCCATCGTCGTTGACGACGTCGATGCTAATTGGGGCTTCCAGTCCTTCACTCAAGCTTGGTCTGGTCATCCATCCCTAATTTGCGAGGCCGAGCCGCTCCATCCCGATTTAAGGCGCTTCAACAAAAAGGGGCTGTTTGGAATCATTATAAAGCGGCCGGCGTAACTTCTCCCCTTCATTCCGGCTGCGGTTTTCCTTGCCGAACCGGCTACACTTGAAATAGGAATGCAACCGGAACCGAGCGAAGCTGTCGCCGCGGTCGCCCCGCCTGTGCCTGCGCCGCCTCCGGTGGCTTCCGTCCACCCTGCCGTGCAGGCGGGGTACGACGAATTGCGGGCGTTCCTCAGTGAAACTCGCCCGAAAGAGGACCTGGCTCCGCTGGACAAAGCCTTCCGGTTTGCCGAGGAGCGGCACCGCGGCCAACTGCGCAAATCGGGCGAGCCCTACATGATCCATCCGGTGGCCGTGGCACGCCTGCTGGCGGGCATGAACATGGACCTGGTTTGCATCCAGACCGGCCTGCTGCACGACGTGGTGGAAGACACGGGCGTCAAAATCGAAGACATCCGCGAGCAGTTCGGCGAAGAAGCCGCGCGCTGCGTGGACGGCGTCACCAAGCTCAACAAGCTGCATCTGGCCTCGCGCGAAGAGCGGCAAGCCGAAAGCATGCGCAAGATGCTGCTGGCCATGGTCAACGACACACGGGTGATCCTGGTCAAGCTGGCCGACCGCCTGCACAACATGCGGACCCTGCAGCATCTGGCGCCCGAGAAACAGAGCCGCATCGCCCAGGAGACCATCGATCTGTATGCGCCCATCGCGCACCGGCTGGGGATGGGTAAGATCCGCGGCGAGCTGGAAGATCTCGCGTTCAAATACCTGGAGCCCGAGGCTTCGGCCGGCCTGCTGAAGGAGTTCGAAGCCCAGCATGCCGCCAACGAGGAGGTGCTCCGCGAGATCAAACACACGGTGGAAACGCACCTGGTGCGCGAAGGCATTCCCGCTAAGGTCGAGACGCGCGTCAAGCGCGCCTACTCGGTGTACCAGAAGCTCAAGCGCCAGAAGATCCCGCTGGACCAGGTGTACGACCTTCTCGCCGTGCGCATCATCACCGATTCGGTGAAGAACTGCTACGCCGCGCTGGGCGTGATTCACAACGAGTGGCATCCGATACCCGGCCGCATCAAGGATTTCATCGCCATTCCGCGGCCCAATCTGTATCAGTCCCTGCACACCTCGGTGATGGGTCCGGGAGGGCGGCATTTCGAAGTGCAGATCCGCACCGAGGAGATGCACCGGCTGGCCGAGGAAGGCATCGCGGCGCACTGGAAGTACAAGGAAGGCCGGCGCGGTCCGGAGCTGGACGATCAACGCGTGGCCTGGCTGCGGCAGCTGGTGGAGTGGCAGCAGGAAATGCGCGATTCGAGCGAATTCCTCTCCACTCTGAAAGTGGACCTGTATCCGGAAGAGGTGTACACGTTCACCCCCCGGGGCAAAGTCATCGTTCTTCCGCGCGACGCCACGCCCATCGATTTCGCCTACGCCATCCACTCCGACGTGGGCCATCGCTGCACCGGCGCCAAGGTGAACGGGCGCATCGTGCCGCTCAAGTACGCGCTGCGCAATGGCGATGTGGTGGAGATCGCCACCCAAGCCGCGCACCAGCCCAGCAAGGATTGGCTGGCGCTGGTCAAGACCTCCCGCGCACGCAATAAAATCCGGCACGTCATCAACACCAGCGAGCGCGCCAAAGCGGTCGAGATCGGCGAGAAGTATCTGGAGCGCGAGGCCCGCCGCCTGGGCGTATCGCTGCTCAAAATCAGCCCGGCCCAGATCGAACAGGTGGCCAGCGATTATGGCGTCTCGAAGATTGAAGACTTGCACGCGGCTCTAGGGTACGGGAAATTCTCCGCGCGCCAAGTGTTGCAGAAGCTGGCCCCGTCACTGGTGGCGCCGGAAGCGCCGCGTGCCGACTCCGCGCAGGCCGACACCGCCGCGGTCCCGCGGCCCGGCGGACCAGCCTTGGACAGCAAGGATCTGGTGATTCAGGTCAAGGGCGTCGACGATCTGCTGACCTATCGCGCTAAATGTTGTAATCCCATCCGGGGCGAACCTATCGTAGGCTACGTCACGCGGGGCAAGGGCGTGGCCGTGCACTCGGTCAACTGCCACAACGTGCAGAGCCTGATGTACGACTCGGAGCGTAAGATCGATGTCGAGTGGGCCCGCAGCGCGTCCCAGGCTTTTCCCGTGCATATTTTGGTGCATGCGGAGGACCGCCCCGGAATCCTGAATCAAGTCACCACGATTTTGTTCAATGAGCAGAGTAACATCCGCAGCCTGGAGGCGCGCGGCGGCGACTCTGGCCCGGGCCACTCCGGCGGCAACTCCGGCGCGGCCAACAACGGCGCCGGCGACTCCGGTGATAACGCTGTGATTGAAGTCACCATGGACGTGAAGGACAAGAAACAACTGGAACGCGTCGTGGCCTCCATTCGCCGCATCCCCGGCGTGCGCGATGTAGAGAGAGCCCGTGAACGTTCCTGAGCCCGAACACATCGCTATTTCCAAGTCCAAAGGCATTCGCATCGACTGGAAAGACGGCCATCACAGCGAGTTCCCGCTGGCCTACCTGCGCGACGAGTGCCCCTGCGCTACCTGCACCGGCGCGCATGGCACGCCTCCCGCGAAGACCAATTACTCCCAGCCCGAGCCAGCCAGCGCGTTCCCGATGTTCAAACCCACCCTGCGCATGCTGAACGTGGAGGCGGTGGGAGCTTACGCTATCCGCATCGATTGGAGCGACGGGCACGGCTCGGGGATCTATTCGTTCGATCACCTGCGCCGGATCTGCCGCTGCGGCGAATGCACCGCGGCGGCTCGCGGCTGAGCATAAACGACTGTCGAAAGGAAGCTCAAGCTGGTGGAGAAGTTCCGAGCGCCAGGAGCCGTTCGATCACCAGGTCAATATCTCGCTGTGTGGTGCGATAGTTGGCGATACAGGCGCGAATACCGAATTGACCGTTGATCACGACGGGGCCCAGCAGCGCGGTGCCCTCTTCGGCGAGCTTGTCCAGCACCCTCCGGTGATCCACGCCTTCCCGAAAGCGAAAGCAGACCGCCGTCAGCGTCACGGGAGCCAGGAGCTGCAACCGAGGCTCCGCCGTGATTCGAGCGGCCAAGTATTGCGCAAGTTCCAGCATTCGCTCATGCGCGGCGCGGAATGCACCGATCCCAAACAACCGCAAGGCGCACCAGATCTTGAACGCCTTGAAGGCTCGCGAGAGTTGTGGACCGTATTCCAGAAAGTCCGTCAATAACGGATCTTCTTCCACCGTCAAATACGAAGAAGCGAAATGGAATGCTTTACGCAGGCTCTCGCGATCGCGCACGAGCAGACAGCCGGCCTCTAACGGGGCGAATAGAAGTTTGTGAGGGTCCAGTGCTATGGAATCGGCGCGGCTACAGGCACGCAAGGAGTCCCGCACGCTCGGGCTAAGAACAAAGAGCGCACCATAGGCTCCGTCGACGTGAAGCCAAAGGTTTTCGCGCGCACATACGTCCGCCAGGGGGTGAAGGGGATCGATTGCGCCGGTGTTGACCGTACCGGCAGTCGCGACGACGCAAACGGGCGTTTTGCCAGCCCGGCGGTCTTGTTCGATGGCGCTCTCCAGGACATCCATCCGCATGCGAAAATCAGCGTCTACGGGGATCTTACGTACGTGATCCAAGCCTATCCCGAGGATCGCCGCGCCTTTTTCAACGCACTTGTGCGCTTCTTCCGAGGTGTACACGACCAGCGGCGACGTCAGCCCACACAGCCCGGCCCTCCGGACGTCGATCGGCGCTTTTGAATGCACGGCGGCCGACAACGCCATCAGTGTGGCCATCGACCCCCCGCTCGTCAGGATTCCACCGGCACCGTCAGGGTAATCGAAAAGGCCACCAAGCCAGGCGGTGATTTTCCGTTCGATGACGCTGGCGGCCGGCGACAGCTGCCAGATATTGCAGTTCTGATTGAGGGCCGCCGCTACGGCTTCCGCAAAAGGCGCTATTCCATTGGGCGGACCGAGCACGTATGCCAAGAACCGGGGATGCGCCACCGTTGTGGAATTCGGAAGGACCTTGGTTTCGATATCGCGGAACAGGGACTCGACGTCGGAGCCGGTCTCCGAAAACGGTTCGGAAAGGATTGTGGACAGTTGGTCTCGATCCAGGATCGGCACAACCCGGCGTTGTTCAACGGACTTCTCAAATGCACGAAGAAAATCGGTAAGAAGGGCGCCCGCCTGAGCCAGCTCCGAGTCGCTGAGATTCAATGCAGGATAAGAGTGTTTCTGGTCGCCGCTGGGTTGTCCCTGGAGCATAGTCAAGTATTTCACTAAGGGAACCGGGGTTTCGCGACGTGAGTCCGATGGCGCGGTCTGCGGTGGAGTTGTAGTGTAATGAATGTGTGCCCAAGCGGCCTTCTATAAACAATCCGGAACCGGTCGAAGCCGAACTCGTGGGAGTCGTAACCCGCGAACCTTCCACCGGCTCCCGAGCGATTTTCCCCTGGCTGCTGTTGCTGCTGGCGGGAAGCGGCTGCGCGGCGCTGATCTACGAAATCGTGTGGTTCCAGTTATTGCAACTGGTGATTGGGTCGTCGGCGATCTCGCTGGGCTTGCTGCTGGCGGCCTACATGGGCGGCTTGTGTCTAGGCAGCCTGATGCTGCCGAAGTACGTTTCCTCGCGCGAGCATCCGCTCAAAGTGTACGCGTACCTGGAGTTGGGAATCGGCGTTTTCGGATTGTTGGCGCTTTACGGCGTGCCCGTGGTGGGACGTCTCTATTTGGCCGGTGCGGGCGAAGGTGTTTTTGGGTTGGTGCTGCGGGGATTGGTCGCGGTGGTGTGCCTGCTGCCGCCGACGTTGCTGATGGGCGGATCGCTCCCCGCCATTTCGCGCTGGGCGGGAAGTTCGCCCGAGGGTGTCTCTTGGATGGGGTTCCTCTACAGCGCCAACATCGCGGGTGCGGTGTTTGGGTGTTTGTTTGCGGGATTCTATTTATTGCGGGTTTACGATTTGGCCGTCGCGACCTACGCGGCTGTGGCGATCAACGTTGCTGTGGGCGTGCTGGGGTTGGTTTTGGTTTCGCGCACACCGCATTCGGCCGAGGTGGGGCGGGTTGGTTCGCCAGCGGGGGACGCGACTGGGGGGGCGCGGCGGGACCATCTTCAAAACTACGGCGGGGCCCGCCCTACCTTGGTCTATCTGGCTATTGCGGTGTCCGGACTTACGGCGCTGGGGGCTGAAGTGGTTTGGACACGGCTGCTTTCTTTACTGCTGGGGGCCACTACTTACACCTTCTCGATCATTCTGGCTGTGTATCTGGCGGGGCTGTGGTCCGGCAGCACTGCCGGATCCTTCGCTGCGCGGCGGATGCAGAATCCTCGCTGGGGCCTCGCGCTGTGCCAGATCGGGCTGGCCGCGGCGATCGGTTGGACCGGGTACACGCTGTCGCACTCGCTGCCGTACTGGCCCGTCGACCCGTGGCTCTCTTTGGACCCGACCTTCAACTTCGAACTCGACATCGCCCGCTGCGTATGGGCCATCTTCCCGGCGACACTTTTGTGGGGTGCCAGCTTTCCGCTGGCGTTGGCCGCGGCTCGCTCGGGTAACGAAGCCGATCCGGCGCGGATCGCTGGAGAAGTCTACGCGGCCAACACCGCCGGATCGATCCTGGGGGCGCTGGCGTTCAGCTTGTTCCTGATCCCGGCCATCGGCACCCAAGGCAGCCAGCAGTTGCTGATTGTGCTCTCCGCGGTGGGAGCCCTGGCCGGGGCGGCGTCGGTCGTGCGCGCGATGCAGCCCCGCCCGATATCCAACATGGACCCGTTGCGCGCCGCGGCCGTCGCCGTGGGAATCATCGCGGTGGCCTGGGGCTTCACCTTGGTGGTCCAGGATGTTCCTTGGGCCGTCATCGCCTATGGACGCCGCGTTGCGCCCATCTTGCGTGCCTTCAATCTCTACGACCAGGACCACCCCACTACCGTCCTCTATCGCGGCGAGGGCATCAACTCATCCTTGTTGATCGCGGAACGCGCCGGCCAGCGCCACTTCTACGTGAGCGGCAAGGCCGAAGCCTCCACCGCGATTCTCGACATGCGCCTGGAGCGCATGATGGGCCACATCCCCGGCTTGATCCATCCCCATCCGCGCAACGTGCTCACGGTCGGCTTTGGCGCGGGCATCACCGCCGGCTCCTTTGTGAACTATCCCGACGTGGACCGCTTAGTGATCTGCGAGCTCGAAAAGCAGATCCCGCCGGCTTCGAGCCAGTACTTCAATAAGGAGAACTACGATGTTCTGCACAACCCCCGCACCCACGTCGTGTACGACGACGCGCGGCACTTTATCTTCACTACTCGGGAGAAATTCGACGTCATCACGACAGACCCGATTCACCCCTGGGTGAAGGGCACCTCGACGCTGTACTCAAAGGAATACTACGAGCTCTGCAAGCAGCACTTGAATCCCGGTGGCGTGGTCGCGCAGTGGCTGCCGATCTACGATAGCGACCCGGAAACCGTCAAAACCGAGCTGGCCACGTTTTTCGACGTGTTCCCCAACGGCACCATCTGGAGCAACTTCCTGCGCACCCGCGAGAATCCCAACGGCGAAGGCTACGACTTGGTCCTGTTGGGCTTTGCCGATTCCGCGCCTCTGATCAACGTCGATGAAATGCAGCAGCGCTTGGACACGCCCGGCTACGCTCCGGTAGCGGCCTCCATCCGCGAGGTGGGATTTAATTCGGCGGTCGAGTTCCTGGCCACTTACGCCGGCCGCGCTGCGGATCTGGCGCCGCTCACCGCCGGCGTTACTGTAAATCAAGACATGAATATGCGTCTGCAATATATCGCAGGCTTGGGGCTGAACTACGCCATGGAGCAGAAGATTTACCGCGACGTCCTGCGCTACCGCAAGTTTCCCGACAACCTGTTGGTGGGAAACGGCGGGCGCATCGACGCTCTGCGTACGCTGCTGGCTCCGGTGTTCCAGACTCCTGGGAGGTGATGATCCCATGTTGAAAACAGCGTCGCGATTAGTACCGATTGCTTACGCGCGCGGCTTGGTGGCCGCGGCCGCACTCCTCGCTGCCGCGGCCGTTTTCGCGGCGGACCAGCTCGAAGACATCATCTCCTTGCCTTACGATCACAAGGCCATCCAGTATTACGAACGCACGCCCACCGATCCGGTGATGCGTTTGTCGGACCGCCTGGATAAGCATCTGGTCAAGCTCGATTACGCCGCCGGACAAACCTATTTGCCCGCGCTGCTCAAGCAGCTCGACATTAATCCCGACTCGCAGGTGTTGGTGTTTTCGCAGACCAGCCTGCAATCGGCCCGCATTTCCATGGCCCGTCCGCGCGCGGTCTATTTCAATGACAACGTCTCTGTTGGTTGGGTGCAGGGCGGCGACGTGATGGAGTTGAGTGCGCTCGACCCCATCCTGGGCGTGAACTTCTACACCATGGACACGCACAGGAGCGACACTCCGTTCCTGGCGCGGCGCGAGGTGTGCCTGCAGTGCCATCTGGGCGCGCAGACCTTGGGCGTCCCGGGCTTGATGGTGAGCTCGCTCTATCCCAACAAGCCGGCCGCGGCGGGCCTGCACTCGGCCAGTTACATCACCGATCACCGCACCCCCTTTGCCGACCGCTGGGGCGGATGGTACATCACCGGGTCGATGGGCGGGCAGAAGCACCTGGGTAACGCCAAGCTGGATGCCGGCCCGCGTGGGGACCGCGTCGACGCCCAGGGCGGCGTGGATCTCGAATCGCTCGACGGCCGTGTGGACATGAAGCCCTACCCGGTGCCCACGAGCGACGTGGTGGCGCTGATGACGCTGGAACATCAGACCCGCATGACCAACCTGATGACGCGCATTGCGTGGGATACGCGCATCGCACAAGCCGATGGGAAACTCGAAGCCTCAAAGGACAAATTGAACGGAGAAATCGAAGAACTCATCGGTTATATGCTGTTCATCGACGAGGCTCCCCTGACCGCGCCGGTGCAGGGCACGTCGACATTTACCAAAACTTTTGCCGCACGCGGCCCGCGCGATAAACAGGGCCGTTCGCTGCGAGAATTCGACTTGCAGACCCGGCTATTCAAGTATCCGCTCAGCTACATGATTTATACGCCCGCGTTCGATGCCATGCCGGAGTATGCCCGCGAGCGGATCTATCGGCGGGTTTACGATATTCTGACCGGCGCGGACACCAACGCCAAAGGCGCCCACCTAGACTCCGCCGGGCGGGAGGCAATCATCGAAATTCTGCGCGGTACCAAGACTAATTTGCCAGCATACTGGAAACCCGGCGCGAAATAGTTAACGGTTTTTGCTTGCGTTAAATCTCTACATCGTATCTAATAGATAGCTGCATGCATAAACGAACCTTGACGCTGGGGGTCGGTTTGGCGATCCTTGCGGTCTGCGCACCGGCGGCTTTTGCCGGCAACATCTACGTCACGAATACCAACGACAGCGGCCCAGGCTCGCTGCGGAACGCCATCGCCGGCGCGGCTTCCGGTGATACGATTGTTTTCAATCCAAAAGCGATTCGATTCCCCGCCACCATCACGGTTGCTAGCCCTTTGATGATTAGCCAGAATCTGACGATCAACGGGCCGGGCGTATCCCTCCTTTTCATCAGCGGGGGACACACTGTCGGGGTTTTTTACATCCGATCCGCGGTCGTGAGCATTGCCGGCTTGACCATTCAGAACGGTCTCGCAGTCGGCGGAGGCGGCGTCTTCAACCTGGGCGGCACCGTGACGCTCAGTAACATGATGCTGTACCGCAATTCCGCGTTTACCGGCGGCGGCATTCTCAACGACGGGACGCTGACGGTAACCAACAGTACTCTGTCCCTTAACGAGGCCTCTGCGGGCGGCGGCATCACCAATTACGGCACCGCGATCATCAGCAACAGCACCCTATACAGCAATGCCGCGGATGCCGGTGGCGGCATCTTTACCGAATTCCAAGCCACGTTGATGGTCGCCGACAGCACGCTAACCTACAACGCCGCCAGCGGAATCGGCGGCGGCATCTACACCAACCGCGCGATCATCACGCTGAAGAATACCATTGTGGCGAACAGCTACCTCGGGGGAAATTGCTAAGACGTCACAAGTACCGTCTTCACTTCCCTAGGCCATAACCTCTCCGACGACCCCACCTGCGCAGGCTTCTTAAATCAACCCGGAGACATGAACAGCACCTTCGCCGGGCTCGATCCGGCAGGGCTCCAGAACAACGGCGGCCCGACGCCGACCATCGCCCTGTTGCCGACCAGCCCCGCCGTGGACGCCATCCCCGTGAGCGCCTGCACGGATTTTGCAGGCAATCCAGTGAAGACCGATCAGCGCGGCGTCCCGCGTCCGCAAGGCCGGGCCTGCGACATTGGAGCTTTCGAATTGGTGCCGACGGGAGTCGGTATCCCCCTGTTGCAATAGGGATGCCGAGGCGTTTGCCATTCGCCCATGCGGGTCTCCGCCAATTCAAGGATTAATCCTTAGAGCTCTGGTACTCAGGGTTTTCCTAGCCTGGAAACTGAATCTGGCCTCCGTCAGCCTGAGAATTTTCTGGGTTTAATAGTACTAGTACTCGCGAGGAGGAGCCGTCATGCTCCAATTTCCGTCGGTGCTGCTTTCCACGCCCCGCATGGGGCATATCCCGGAGGAAGAATTGGAGGCGTACGCGTTGGGTAAGTCGAGCGACGAAGATGCCCTGCATCTCGAAGCGCACTTGCTGGCTTGCGACGAATGCTGTCTCCGCTTGGTGCACGAGGCGCAGTTCATCGAAGCCCTGCGCTATGCGTTATTTGATTTCATCCGGCGTGACTTCAAAGCGAGCGATCCGGATTACCCCAGTCCGGCCGCGGCCAGTTCGGCTTCACTGAACCCCATGGCGTCCAGAAAGGCGCTGCGAACCTCCGCGGGCTGTCCCAGTTGAAAGATGTAGCCCGCGAGTTGCCGGCCGGCCACGGGATGCCGCAGTAGCTCCTGGCGCGTCAGCCCCACGGTGAGGCGTGGACGCTCGGCCACCGGTAGTTTGACACAGCGGTTCACTTCCGGATCGCGGATGGTCGCCTTGGGGTCCTGGCCCTGGGCGATGACGGCGATATCGCTCAGGAACCGCGCGCGCTGCATCAGGATGCCCTTGTCGCTGGGACCCAGGTGCTCCTGCGTGCGGTCGGCGACGCGGCCCTGCCCCACCCAGGCGATGAAATCCTGGTTCATGATGTGCGTCGAAATCCAGCGCCCCGTTTCGGGATCGCGCACCGGACCCTTCCAGGCCGGGATGCTCTTCTGAACGTAGGGCTCGCGCTCTTGCGGCACGCGCTCGAACGACCACGTCACGCTGAACGTGTTTTCGTCGTCCACCGGCACGCGCCATTCGAAATGATTTCCGGTGAACAGCATGTTGGGCCATAGGCAGCAGCGGCCGACGGTCCACATCGGGTCGGTTTCGCTCATGCCCTCGCGGATGCGCCGGTAGACGAAACCGTAGTCGAACTCTTCGAACTCCATCCTTAGGTGACGCGGCGAATACGGGCCCATCTTGCCATCCAGACGCACGCTCCAGTTCATGTGCATCCACTCAAAGTGCAGCGGATCGATGGAATTTTCCTGGCACTGGAACCAGTTGCAGGGCACGTCGGCGAACACGATCTGCACGAAGCCGTTGGGCCAAGTGAAGGGTTCCCAGTTCGGGACCAGCGGCGCGGGTTGCGGACCCAGATACGCCCACAGCAGGCCGGCCTTCGCCTCCACCGGATACGCCTTGATGCGGACTTTGTCTTTGAACCGCGCTTCTGGTTGCGCGACGTCCTCATAAGGTTGCGCGGTGCAGCGGCCTTCGTGATCGAAGAGCCAGCCGTGATAGTTGCAGCGAATGCCGCAGTCCTCGACGAAACCATAGGATGTATCGGCGCGGCGATGCGGGCAGTGACGGTCGACCAGGCCGTAGTTGCCGCCGAGGTCCTTGTAGAGCGTGAGATCCTCACCCATCAGCCGGATAGGTTTTACGGACTGCGTCTCGAATTCGGACACGGCGCCGATGGGCATCCAATAGCGGCGCAGCAGGTCGCCCATGGGTGTGCCGGGGCCGACTTGGGTGAAAAGTTGGTTCTTAGATTGATCGAGCATTCTACTTCTTCAGCGCCGCCTGCCAATTGAGCACGACCGTGATCGGTTCATCAACAGTTTGCTGCACCGGCGCGATACCCATGAGAAAACGTTTCCCGTCCGAAGTCACGTCCCAACCGCCCGCAAGCCCCGCGGGAGCCGCGAACAGCTGCTTGGGAACCCCGGGCTGAAACGCCGCTCCGTTGGCGCTCACGTCCACCGCCATCGGAGAACCGTTGAGGGCGCTAAAGATCAGCTCCTTACCGTCGGCGCGCCACCTGGAGGTTCCCGTACCCCCATCCTTGGAAACCTGCCACTTGCCTTCGCCGAGCGACGGCCCGGAAGCGATGAACGGCCGCACGTAAACCTCCGCCCGCCCGGTCTCAGTGGACACGTAGGCGATCCACCGCATATCGGGCGAGAAGGTCCCCAGGCCCTCACCGAACTCCGTTCCCAGCAAAAGAACCGGCTTTCGATCACCCTCCAGCGGCAGCACCCACAGATCGGTGCCCGTCTTCGGCGTGAGCTCTGTCTCATAAAGCAAGAAGCGCCCGTCGTGAGACCAACTGCTGGGAAACTTTATTTCGCCCGGCTTCTTGAACAGCTCTTTCTCCTCGCCAGCCCCGCTGGAAGCCTTTTCATAGAGCGTGTCGAATGTGTCTCCGGCTGCAAAGACGATGCGGCCTCCGTCCGGGGACCAGGTGGGTGTCGATCCGGCGCTTTGACGGAAGGTGAGCCGGGTGCGGACGCCGCGGGCGAAATCCAGACGCCAGATATCCCCAGGCTGGGTGCTAACGGCGTTCCGCACGGCGGCGTTCATTCCGTCGGGAGACAAGGTAAATCCCCGGTCCGGACCGCGCTCTCCAAATGTGCCCAGCACCTTGCCCTGCCGGTCGAACCAAGTAGCCTGGAAATTTGCCGCTGCCGCAGCTCCCGCGCGGTAGGCCAGCACGCCAGTCGCGACCGAGAAGATTCCAGTGGAGCCAGTGACTCCAACGTGTTCGGCCACCGGAACGGGCTCGCCTCGCAATTGCAGTTTGGCGTCGTCAAAGAGCTGAGCCATCAACGTGCCATCGCGCATGAAGAACAGGTTCCCGTCCAAGTAGGGCGCCGCGAAGCCGGTGTCGAGGATTCGCTCCCGGGACTGCTCGGCGGGCTTAGCGTCAAGCGAGCCGGCATAGATGCCCCTGATGCCGGGCAAGCCCTGACGCAGATACAGGAAGTGTTTTCCGTCAGGCAGGAAAGTGGGCAAGGAGTGAAAGGTTTCCCCACGCGAATTGTCCAGCACCGTGACATCGGCTGGAACGCCACCGGCGGCTGAAACCCAATGCAAGGCCCCAGTGCGCATACCAAAGACGATCACCCCGTCCCGGTTCCAGGTTCCCGTACCGACCACGCCCTCCACCGAACACAACGTCTGTGGAGGGCCGCCCGCGACATCCATCTTCTTAAGTTGATTCCCGACGGCGAACCCCAGAAACCGGCTGTCCGGCGACCAGAACGGCGATTGTCCGCCTTCGGTACCCTCCAGGCGCCGCCACTCCAGCGTCTCCAGATCGTGAATCCACAGACCGCTTTGGTCTCCCGTGGCGTTGAACACCAGCTTGTGGCCATCCGGAGAAAGCGATACGAACTCCCTGAAGGGCACGTCGGCGGGCAGCTTGATCTGAAAGCGCACCACGCGCGCCAGAGGCGGCGGCTTGGGCCACAACACCAACGCGGTCACGCCGAGCGCAACCGCCAGCGCGGCGCTAATTGCCGGCCACAACCGTGACTTCTTGTGGGGCAGGGCCGTGCCCTGCGAGTCAGGCAGGGCATGGCCCTGCCCCACGTCCTGAATCCATTCGAGCGCGTGTTTCACCTCGCGCGCCGATTGCCACCGCTTGTCGGGATCCTTCTCCAGGCACGTCCGCACCACCCGTTCGAGCGGCGCCGACACCAGCGGCTCCATCTCCCTCAGCGACGGCGGCTGGTCCTTCAGTATCGAAGCGATCAGGCTGGCCTGCGTCGCGCCTGAGAAGGGCCGCTTGCCGCTAAGCATCTCGTACAGCACCAGGCCGAACGCGTAGATGTCGCTGCGCGCGTCGGCTTCCCGGCCTTCGAACTGCTCGGGCGCCATGTATTGCGGCGTACCCACCATCATCCCGACCGCAGTCAGCGCCATGGTGACGGTGGCGTCATCCGGCTTGGCGGAAGCCGATTCCATTTTGGCCAGCCCGAAATCGAGAATCTTGACTCCCGTTTTTCCGACCAGAATGTTGCCCGGCTTGAGATCGCGATGCGTGATGCCCTTGCGATGCGCGGCGTCGAGCGCATCGCAGATCTGCTCAGCGTACTCCAGCGCTTGCGCGACCGGCAGCGGACCCGTCAGCGGCTTGCCCTCGACGTACTCCATCACCAGATAGTCGGGACCGACGTCGTAGATCTGGCAGATGTGAGGATGGTTCAGCGCAGCGATCGCCTGCGCCTCGCGGGCGAACCGCTCGCTGAACTGGCCCTGGCTTTTCTTGATCGCCACGAAGCGGTTCAAGCGCGGGTCCCGCGCCTTCCACACCTCGCCCATCCCGCCTGCTCCGAGTTGCTCCTGGATCTCGTAAGGCCCGAGTTTCTCGCCTGGGCTCAGCAGTGGCATGGGGCTATTCTATCCGATATCGGCGGGCCGCAGGCGCCCGAACGGCGAGGCATCCCGCTACGGAACGCGGTAGAAAAATCTACGTAAAATGGAACCGACGCGACGCTTGCTCCGATAAGTGCCATAATGTCAATCAAGGATTGCACGCCTGGGGTGGCGCTTCACGTGCTTGCACCGCGGGTGGGGTAGTTTGTTTGGTTGGGGCATGAGGGAACTGAAGCAACAGCTCGTTAGCGCCTTGCTGGTCACCGTGACCTTGGCGGCGATGATCGCCGCGGGGATCAACTTCCAGCAGCAGGGAAAGTTCCACCTGCCCGACGACGGCGTTTCCTGGGTGGACAAGCCGGTGAACGGCCAGGACGTTCCGGTAGCGGTGTACGTCACCACCGGCAGCCCCGGGGAGAAGGCCGGCATCCACAAGGGTGACGTGCTGGTGTCGATCGACGGGCTGGCGATCCATCGCGCCATTGAAGCCACCGAGGTTCTGGCGCGGCTGGGAGCCTGGCGCAAGGCGGAATACCAGATCCTGCACGCCGGCGTCGAGGTGCCGGCCAACGTGATCGTGGGCGAGGCCGAGCGCGATTCCACCATCTACTATCAGTACGCGGTGGGCGTGATGTACCTGGCGATCGGGCTGTTTGTGTATTTTCGCCGTGTGAATGCGCCGCGCAGCTTGCATTTCTTCCTGCTCTGTCTGGCGTCGTTTGTTTTTTCGACGTTCCATTATTCGGGGAAACTGAATAATTTCGATAAAGTCATTTATCTGGGCAACGTGGTGGCCGGATATCTGGCCCCGACCCTGTTCCTGCATTTCTGCTTCGTGTTCCCGGAGCCGCGCAAATGGATTCGCCGGCGCGGCGCGGCGGCGCTGGTGTACCTGCCGGGTGTGGCGCTGGCCACGCTGCAATTGGGATTCGTGTTCGGATGGATCGACACCCAAGCTCCATTGCTGGAAGTCCGGTGGCTGCTGGATCGGGTGTGGCTGGGGTTCCTGTGCTCGATGTACGCTGCAGGCGGCGTAGTGCTGGCGTTTCAGATGCGGCGGTCGAGCGATCCGATCGTGCGCCGGCAGTTGACTTGGCTGCGCAACGGGGCGCTGGCCGGAATCCTGCCGTTTGCTCTTTTCTACGCGGTGCCGTACATGTTCGGCGTCGCGCCGGGCCATGCCATGAACCTGGCGGTTCTGTCGCTGCCGCTGATTCCACTCACCTGGGCCTACGCGATTTTGCGTTACCGCCTGATGGACGTCGACATCATCTTCCAGGAAGGCTACGTGTACACGCTGGCGACGCTAGCGGTGCTCGCGATCTTCTATGGAATGATTTTTTCGGTCAGCAAGGCCGGGGAGCTGAACGGCCCGGCGATGGTGGCGATGATGCTGATCGCCGCGTTTGTGTTCCAGCCCATCCGCAAATGGATTCAAGAGCAGCTCGACCGCTATTACTTCTACAAAGACCGCTACGATTACCGGCGCACGCTGATAGAGTTCGCGCGTGAGCTGGGATCGCCCACCGACTTGGGCCTGATGCTCGAAATGGCGGCCGACCGGCTGATCCGCACGCTGGGAGTTCGCCACGTAGTGTTTTTCGTGTGGGATGAGAGCCAGCAGAGCTTCCGCCTGGAGCTGGCCAGCAACCGCAACGGGCGTCAAACGGAGAATGTTCCCTACGGCCTGGATCTGAGCTTCCTGAGTCCGGCGCCGGGCAAGCCGTACTTGTTCTACGAGCGCACGCGCCATCCTCTGGATGTGGTGTCGCACGATATGCCGGTAGCGGTGCGGCGCTCGATCGCGGAACTGGAGCTGACCTACTATCTGCCCTGTTCGGCGCGCGGGCGCACGATCGCCTACCTGGGCGTGAGCCGCACCGAGAACGGCGACTTCCTTTCGAGCGAAGACGTGGAATTGTTGGTCACCCTGAGCGGCTACCTGGGCATCGCGATCGACAACGCCACCCTCTACCGGTCGCTGGAGCAGAAGGTCAGCGAGTACGAGCGGCTGAAGGACTACTCGGAAAACATTGTCGAGTCGCTCAACGTCGGTATAGTGGCGGCGGACCTCGAAGGGCGCGTGGAGAGCTGGAATTCGCAGGTCGAAAAGATGACCGGGATTCCGCGGCACAATGCTTTGGGCCGGGGCTTGCGCGAACTGTTCCCGGCGGATCTGTGCGATCAACTCGATGCGGCGGGCGAAACCGAGGTGCACAGCATTTACAAGTACGCGCTAACGTCGCGCGAGGCCACGCTCAATATCGCGGCCGCTCCCCTTATGAATCGGGAAGGAATGGCCCGCGAAGGCGAACGCGTCGGCCGGCTGATCATCATCGACGATGTTACCGACCGTGCGGAGATGGAGCGCCGGCTGGTACAGGCCGACAAACTGAGTTCGATCGGCCTGCTGGCGGCCGGTGTAGCGCATGAGGTCAACACGCCGCTGGCGGTGATTTCCACCTATGCGCAGATGCTGGCCAAGCAGATTTCGGGCGATGTAGAAAAAGCCCCGTTGCTCGAAAAGATCGCGCGCCAGACCTTCCGCGCGAGCGAGATCGTCAATTCGCTGTTGAATTTCTCGCGCACTTCGCCCACCGAATTCGCCATTGTCGATTTGAACAAAGTCGCGCGCGAGACGCTGACGCTGGTGGAGCATCAGCTCACCAAGGGCGGCGTGCGCTTCGAGCTGGCGCTCGATCCGGCATTGAAGCGCATCCGCGGGAATCCAGGAAAATTGCAGCAGGTGCTTCTGAATTTGTTCCTCAACGCGCGCGACGCCATGGAGACCGGTGGAACACTCTCGGTGCGCACGTCCGATGGTGGGGGCGAAGTGCGGCTGACCGTTGCCGATACCGGCTCCGGAATCGCCACGGAGAACCTGCCGCGTATCTTCGATCCGTTCTTCACCACCAAGGGCGCGCGCAAGGGCACCGGGCTGGGACTGTCGGTCAGCTACGGCATCGTGCGCGAACATAGCGGGGAAATCGAAGTCGAGAGCCGGGCGGGACACGGAACGCGGTTCGTGCTGCGGTTCCCGGAGGTCCACCGGCTGAAGCCCGCACCTCCGGCTGAGCTGGCGGCTTCCGCGAGCGCCGGACCCTCCAGCGGTAACGCGTCACGCGAGGCGGTAGCGGGGACTTCGGTGCCGGCGCCGGTGTCATCACCCGTATCGGCGCCCGTATCGGCGCCCATGTCGTCGCCCATACCGTCGCCGGTATCATCACCGGTGTCCGCGCCCGCAGTCGCGCAGTCCGACAGGTTGATCCGCTAATGGCCACCGTGATGAGCAACCTTCCGCCCGACGTGGTGGCGGAGGAGTCTTCGCGCGGCCGCATCCTGGTGATCGACGACGAGCCCGATATCCGCGAGAGCCTGGAGCTTTTGCTCTCGGCGGAAAACTACGCGGTCACGCTGGCGCAGAACGCCACGGAGGGGTTGAAGCGGCTGGAGTCGGCGGCCTACGACCTGGTGCTGTTGGACCTGATGATGCCGGATAAAAGCGGCATGCAAGTGCTCGAGGAAGTGCGGGCGCGCGATAACGAGACGCCCATCTTCATGCTTACCGCCTACGGTTCGATCGAAGTGGCGGTGGAGGCGCTGAAGCGCGGGGCCAACGATTATTTCTCCAAGCCGTGGGACAACGAGAAGCTCCTGATCGAGATCGGCCGCATGATCTCGAAGCACCGCCTGGAGCGCGAGAACACCGAGCTCAAACGCGCTCTGAGGCAGCGCTACAGTTTCCCTAACATCGTTGGAAAAAGCGAGCGCATGCTCAAGATCCTGGACCTGGTGGGGCAGGTGGCCATGAGCCGGGCCACGATTCTGATCACCGGCGAAACCGGCACCGGCAAGGAACTGATCGCCAACGCGATTCACGCCCACTCGGCGCGCTCCGGCCAGCCGTTCGTGCCCGTACACTCCGGATCTGTCCCGCCGGATCTGCTGGAGTCAGCTCTATTCGGGCACGTCCGCGGAGCGTTCACCGGAGCCACCGCGTCGCGCAAGGGGTACTTTGAAACCGCCAATCGCGGAACGATTTTCTTCGACGAAATTGGCACGATTTCGCTTGAGACGCAGACCAAGCTGCTGCGGGTGATTCAGGAGCGCGAGTTCATGCCGCTGGGCTCGACGGAAACCATTAAGGTGGATGTGCGCATCGTGGCCGCCACCAACGCGGACCTGAAGAAGCACGTGGAGGACGGCCGGTTCCGCGAGGATCTGTACTACCGGCTCAACGTGATCAACCTGGCGCTGCCGCCCATGCGCGAGCGCAAAGAGGACATTCCTTTATTGGTCGAACACTTCTTCACCAAGTACTGCCGCGAAAACGAAAAATTTCTGGACGAACAGGGGCGCTCGCGGCTGCGCTTCGAGCCGGACGCGATGCAGATCCTAATGGACCACGCGTGGCCCGGCAACGTGCGGGAACTGGAAAACGTGGTCGAGCGCGCGGTGGTGCTGGCATCGCAATCCTCGGTGCCGGCCGACGTGCTGCCCGAGCATTTGCTGGAGTCGCGCGGCCTGCGCATCCGCCGCGACGAGAGCGGCCACCTGGCCCCGGACGCGTCGCTGTTTGAAATCGTCGCGGATTTCGAGAAAAGCAAAATCATCGAGCAACTGGAGGCTTCCGACTGGAGCCAAACCGCCGCGGCCGAAGCCTTGCACATTCCCCTGTCAACGCTGAATCAGAAAATCAAGCGGTTGAATATCGAGATCCGCAAGCGCGGCGGGAGTTAGCGCGTCTCTCCTCCGCGTCACTCGCCCCGCATCACTCTACGACGCGATCCCAAAAGGAGACTTCCCGCATGGGATAGTGTTTGCGATTGCGGGTCCACAGCGGGGCGCTGTGAACCGTAGAAGTGGCCGCGATCAACGCGTCTCCTAGCGCCAGGCTATAGCTCCGACGGTAGCGCCGTAAGTAGTCTCCGGCCAGGCGACCAATGGAGTGGTCGACGGGCAGACAAAGAAGAGCGGCGAACAGGTCCTCCAGGGCATCTCGTTCCTCCGGCAACCCGCCATGCCAAAGTTCGGCGACGGTGACCGGAGAGCATGACAACACGCTGCTTGAGACGCTCAACGCCTTCCAATCCCGGATGACCATCGGATCGCGCCCGCGGCTCACCTCGATCAAAATGTCGGAGTCGATCAGGAGTTTCATTTGCCGCGCGCCGATGCCCGCTGGATTCGTTCCAGGCGGGAATCACTCCGGAGACGGCGAACGTAGCGCTCGGAATCCGCGAACTCCGGCCGATTTCGGCGGATTCCGATGAAGGCTTCCATGGCTCGCTTGCGTTGCGCGGAACCGGCCACGTAGTGTTCACGCACGGCCTGGCGAACCAACTCGGAAATCGTCGTGCCGGATTGATGGGCGATGGTGTGGAGCGTATTCCAAACGTCTTCTTCGAGGTAAAGCTGTGTGCGCCTCATGATGTATATCATACATCGTGGGCCGAGTCGCGGCGGGAGTCAACGGAGTAGCGCCTGTAGCGCGCGCTTCTCGGGTGTGTCCTTGCATTGGGCGACGAATTTCCGCAGCCAGCGCTTTTCCGGCTTGTCGGGACCGGACGCGATCCGCTTGAGGCTGTCGAGGATGTAGAAAAGGATCTCCTCGTTTGAGAAAGGCTTTTCGAGGCTATCCAGCCTCTGGAACTGGCGGATAGAAATCGGAGCGTACGGCTTAGGATCGGCGCAGGCACTGCGGAGCGAAAAGACCTTCTGCCCCTGGCTTCGTTGGTAGGTGCCGGTGTAACTGGCCGAGCCCATGTCCAACCTGGCGCCGTTGTCCGTCGCGAAGAACTGAATTTCAGTCGTTACCTCAATCGTTTCGCGGGCTCCTGCTTCGCTGACATATGCAAATTGCCGATAGCCGTGGTCGATTGCGCCGCCGGGGTCCAGATGATCCAGCCCGTGACCTTCGGGAGAAAGCCACAAGACGGGTTTGAAATCGGGTTTGCGTCAGGTCGAACCAGTTTTCGATTTCACTTCCGATGTCACTGCCAGACGCGCCTCGGCTGGAGACCCGGAGAAAAGGCTTTTGGCCGACTCGAGTGGATTCGTGCCGTGTCGGATACGGCCAAATCTCGGGCGCGTACACACCGGAGAAGCGCCAGCCGTTGCTGGGAGTTCCGAGGTACCGCAAATACGCGTCCCACCCAGTGCCATTATGGATAAGCAATACGGTTTGGTCTGGGTCCAGAGACGTAATCAGTTCGGTCGTGCAACTCTGCTCGGCCTCACAAACGAAAATTGAATTCGCAGGGTCGCTGACGCCGAGCGCCTTCCACAACGGCTCCCAGGCAAATCCGGTATGCGAATTGATGTACCGGGCCAACTCGTAGGGCGATTGGGCGGCGCTCGCCAAACTAGCCGCCGCTTGGCCTCTCGCCGCCACAGCCGTTGCGATCAGGAAGGCAGCCAGGCGCATGCGCTTCCATCGTCGGCTCCACCGGTCCGAATTAGTAGCTCGCGGAGTCGCAACATTTTCAAAGCCAAATGTTTCTTGACAGCGTCTCCGCTTCCGCCTTACTATTAGGGCATCACTGAGAAAGGAGGTGGTCCAGTCGAATGATTTCTGAAGGCAGTAGTAAAACCAGCACTCGAACCCCGCGTGAGGTGGCCGACTCTTAAAGTCGACTGCTCCCAACGTTCAGGTTTCGTCAGTGGCGAGGCCGCACCTCCTGTGGACCGGCCGACTCACGCGAACAGAGTCCTGTGACGTATTCCAAAGCCCCGCCGGATCCTTTGGGGCCGATGTTATGATCGGCCTTCGGGGTCCTGGTGGGGTTTTGTGCTTGCCGGCCGTGCTAAACTGGGTTTGAAATGAAAGCCGGAATCCATCCCGCCTACCAAGAAGTGAAAGTGACCTGCGCCTGCGGCCACTCGTTCGTCACCCGCTCCGCCCATAAGGGCGATATCCGCGTAGAAATCTGCTCCAACTGCCACCCCTTCTTTACGGGTAAACAGAAACTGATCGACACGGAAGGCCGCGTGGACCGCTTCCAGAAGAAGTACCAGAAGGTGCGGGACGCCCAGGCCGCGGAAAAGGTTGCCGTGGCGGCCGCCAAGCTGGCCAAAAAGCAGCCGGTAGCTTAGTCCGGGCGCCTTTCTTACCTATACGCTGAGTCGCAATTCCCGACCTTACTAGGGTTCCTCCGGGGGAGCGGGTAAGGTGTGCACCTGAACGCGTTTCCTGCCGTTTTCCCTCACAATGGAGGCATGTTTCACTGGATCTGCCCGGAGTGCGGTCGCGAGATCCCTCCGGCGGTCAAAGAGTGTCCGGATTGCGATCCGCAGGCCATTTCGGCTACGCCGCCGGAACTGCCGCAGCTTTCAGGACTTGCGGCTGCGGCACCCGCGCCCGCGCTTGCCCCGAAAAGTCCGCAAGTGAGCCCTCGCGAGTCGCTCTTACCAGCATTCGTGCCCCCCGAGTTGCGAGGCTTCGCGCCGCCCCGTATTTCCAACGTCATACAGACGAATTCCGTGCCCCCCGAGCTGCCGGTACTGGCCGAGGCCCTGGTTCCGGCCGCGCCGGCGACAGCGCTTCTGGACCCGCCCGCGGAAATCCCCGCTCCCCAATGGCCGGGCCCGGATTTTACCAAACGAACCCACCAGCTCCTGCCTCCCGCCCAGGCTCCACTTCTGTTGGGGCCGGCGTCGGACCGGTTGGGATTCGCTCAAGTCCTTCCGCCGCCGATGGTTCCGAACGGCCTGGTTCCCGCGCTAGAGCAGTTTGGTCCGCCGCCATTGCCCGGTGTCTCTGTATCGGCCCCGCCCCCGCCGACCTTGCTCCCGGTCGACCCCACGACACCGGTCCTGACGGCACCGGTCCTAGCGACATCACCGGCCGTGACATCAGCGGCCGCGGCGTCGGCTCCTGCTCCATCGGCACAATTGGACGCTACCGATCCGCAGCCCGACCTGGCCGTTTTGGCTGAGGCCGTAGAGCCAGAAGCCGTTGACGCGATTGAAGTTGGTGAGGAACCGGGGAGTAGTCTGCCCCTGGCAAGGGCGGCTGCGTCGGCCGCACCGCGTGTCTCGGCTGCGGTACCCCCGCTTGCCTTTGCGCAGCCTAGCCGGGCATTCGGGCCCGAGCCGGCCGCAATGCCGGGTCTTGCCCCTAGCTGCGGGAATCTGCCAGTGCCATCACCGCGCCTGGCGGGGGACCAGCTTCGGATTCCGGCTGCGCGGAGGATGGACGCTCCAGGTTCCAGGCTGGGAGCGGCCAGCCAGACTGTATTGGCGCTGCCGACGGAACCAGGCCAGCCGATCCAGCCCGGTCTTCAGCCGACGGCGGCGCCCCCGATCGGCGGACTCGTGGACTACTCGGCGGGCTCGGTGCGGGCCATTCGGCCCATCCGGCCGCCGCAGGCCTGGTTTGTACCGCCGGCCGAGCCCCGCATCACCTTGCCGGGTCCGATGTTGCCGCGGGAGTTGAATTCTCTGGCCGAAGCGGGTTTGCGGACGGTACACGAAGCGCCTCGCGGCGCGCGCCGGCGCCGTTCAGGCTCCGGCCGGGTGTGGCTGGCGCTAACGGCAGTAACCGTAGTGGCCGCGGCGGCGGTTTTCATCGTGCCCGCTCTTTTGTCCAACGGAAAGCCCGCGGCGGTGCAGGCTGAGGATGCCCCGAGCGCCGAGGCCACCCCGGTTCCCGCAGACGTACGCCCGGCCGGCGCCTATGCGCTTTCCAAGACCGTCGAGGTTACCGGCTTCCGGTTTGTGGTGGATTTGAACAGCAGGTCGGAAATCCACTACTTAGTAGTGAATCACTCCCCCGCGCAGTTCGGCGGGGTGACGGTGTACGTGACGCTGCGTGAGGCCGCCGCCAAACCGGGCCAGCCTCCGGTGGCGCGTTTTTCCTTCCGGGCTCCCGAGATGGGGCCGTACAGTTCACGCGAAATGACCAGCCCGATCGAGAAAATCTCCCGCCAGGTGAGCCTGCCGGATTGGCAGAGTTTGCAGGCTGAAGTGGAGATTGGCGAGTAACCATGCGATCACAGGCTCCAGCCTGTGCCACTTCAGTTACCCTTCAGAGACTTGCTCACGCTTAGGCCGTAGGCGGCGGCTTTCGCTAACACGGCGCGTGCGTCCACCGTCAGCATCTGGCGGTTACGCACGATCAACTTGCCGTTCACCATCACGTCGCCTACATCCGAACCCTTGAGCGCGTAGACCAACTGCGAATATACGTTGTAGAGCGGCACGGCGTGAGGCGCGTCCAGGCGGATGACGATCAGGTCGGCGCGCTTGTCTTTTTCAATCGATCCGATCATTTTCTCCAGGCCTAGGGCGCGAGCGCCGGTAATGGTCGCCATATCGAACGCCTGTTGCGCGGGGAGCGCCTGGGGATCGCCGGTTGCGACCTTCTGGAGCTTGGCGGCCAGGTCCATTTCCTCCATCATGTCGACATCGTTGTTGGAGCCCGCGACGCCGTCCGTGCCTAAGCCCATCGGGATGCCGAGGCTCAGGATTTTGACCACGGGCGCGATGCCGCTGGCCAGCTTCATGTTGCTCGAAGGGTTGTGCGCCAGGCCGGTGCCGCGGGCTTTGAGGATCGCCAGATCCGCGTCAGTGAGCCACACGCCATGCGCGGCTACGGTCCAGCCGTTGAGTACGCCCAAGGCGTCGAGGGCAGCCGTGGGGGTTTTGCCGCGCTGTTTCAGGGCGTCGTCGTTCTCGGTGTTGGTTTCGGATAGGTGAATCACCAGCGGCTTCTGATATTTGTCGGCCAAGCGGCGCGAGGCTTGTAGCACATCGTTGGGAACCGTGTAGATCGCGTGCGGCGCTACGGCGGGGACGATGAGCGGATCGTTCGCGAACGAGCGGAAGAATTTCTCGGTGCCTTCGAGAGTGGCTTGAGGGGTCTTGTAATCCGGGGCGGGGAAGCCGATCACGGTTTGGCCGAGCACGCCGCGCAGACCGGCGGCCTTGGTTTCTTCGGCCACGGTCTCCTCGAAATAGTACATATCCGTGTAGGTGGTGGTACCCGAGAGAGCCATTTCTAGCGCGGCCAGGCGCGTGCCCCAACGGACGAATTCGCGGTCGACGTTTTTCGATTCGGCGGGGAAGATGAACTTGTTCAGCCAGTCCTGTAGATTCAGGTCGTCGGCCACGCCGCGGAACAGCGACATGCCGGCGTGGGTGTGGGTATTGATCAGGCCCGGCGCCAGGATGGAGTTGGGGCGGTCCAGGCGTTGCTTGGCCGTGTATACTTTCTCGATTTCGGCGCGCGGACCGACGGCGAGGATGTGGTCTCCCAGCACGGCCACGGCGCCGTTTTCGATCACGCGGTGGGACGGGTCTTCTGTTACTACGTAGCGCGCGGTGAGAATCCAGTCGGCTGGCGTCTGGGCCCGCGAGGCAACGGGCAGTAACAGAGCGGCCAGAAACAAGTATTTACAGGAATGTCGCATCGAAGGCTCTCGGGAACAGGTCTTTCAGGCGCAGCGATTCGGAGGCGCCGTGCGGGTTTACCAGCAGAATTTCGATGTCCCCGCAGAACTCCCACAGGATTTGGCGGCAGGCGCCGCAGGGCGGCGTGAGCTTGGCGGAATACACGCTCATGTCGGCGGGGGAATCGGCGGCCACGGCCAGGCGAAGGAACTGGCGCGCGCCTTCCGACATCGCTTTCCATACAGCGACACGCTCGGCGCACACGGTCAGGCCGTACGTCGCGTTTTCGATGTTGCAGCCGGTGTGGATGTGGCCGTCGGCGTCTTCGATCGCTGCGCCGACTCGGAAATGGGAGTAGGGAGCGTAGGCGTGTTCGCGGGCGGAGAGCGCGGCTTGGGCTAGCGGATCGGGCACCGGTCTTTTCAGATTAACGCTTCGCTGGTCAGAGTAGCGCTTCCGCCAGGGTCTCGAAACGCTGGGGCGTCATTAGATGGAAGCGCAGTTGGAGCGGCGTGAAGTCTCGCAGGGCCGCGGTCAGGGCGGGGCTGGGCGCGTCCGGACCTGCTACAAAGAGTTGGCCTTCGGCGATGCGGAAAGGCAGCACGCGCCACTGGCGCGCGGCACGTTCGGGTAGGGCGCGGGCGACTGCTACCGGCACGTCGCGCGGCTCGATCTGCTCCACCGGGAGGCATTGCTGCAGGCTCAATCCGTCGTACAAGTGATCCTCGGTGAGGCGCCCCGTGGCGGTCAGGTATTCGCCCAGACGGACGCGGCCGGGCTGGGCTTCCAACGCCTGGCGCAATTCGTGAGGCTCCAGGTACCCGAGGCCCACCAGGATGTCGCCCAATCTGCGCCGCTGATCGGCGAGCGCGGCGCGCGTGGGATAGGAATGGTCCGTCTTGAGCCACTTGAGCGGACGCCCCAGCGCGCGGGCAGTCAGGAATCTGGCCACAGCTTGCACGGTGGCGGTCGAGTTCAGCGTGTTGGCCCACAGGGTTCGCAACGGAACACCCAGCGCGAAGACCGCCCCGTAGATGCGGGCGACGCAGCCCATCCGCACGCCGGTTCGCAGGATCTGCAAACCCATGGTGACCATTGTTAAGCGGGCAGCGCCGGGTGGAACGCGGGTCCATAGCTGCGTGGCTAGGCCGTAGAGGAACACGGCGTTGGCCAGCGTACTCAGAGGGTTGGCGAGCAGTCCTTTGCGGTCGCGCCACAGCCAATAAAGTTCGCCGGGCTTCCCCGACCAGCCCTCGCGCACCCAGCCGAAATGCTGCCAGCCTTGCAGCGCGATGCCCGTGACCCAGCGCGTGCGCTGGCGGAGAGCGCTCGACCACGTCGATGGGAAATACTCGCGGGTGGCCATGAAATCGTTCGGGCCGCCGGAGCCGCGGGTGATCGGCACGAAGGCTTGGGAGCAACCCAGCCGGAACAGGCGCAGTCCGTTTTCGTAGTCTTCGGTGAGCGAGCCCGGTTCGAAGATGCGGTTGGCGGCCGTGCGCGCCAGCAACTCTAACGCCGAGCGCCGGTAGGCCGTGCCCACGCCCGCGCTGGGGACGAAGCCGCCGAGCGCGGCCCTGACCGTCATGTCACGGGTGTGGTATTCGGCGAATTCATCGCAATAGAGGCCATGGGTGAATGCCCGCATGGGCGTGGGGAGGGCCAGCACAGGTGTTTGGATGAAGTCGAAGCGCGCGGCGTAGTAGTTGATCCACAGCAGCTCGTCGGGATGGATCAGGTCCTCGGCGTCGTGGGTGACGACGACGTCGAAGTGCACGCCGTGTTCCTCTTCGTGGAGCAGCAAGCGTTGGTAGATCCAATTGAGGCAATCGGCTTTGGAGGTCGGTCCGTCATGCGGACACAGCGCTAGGTGGACCTGCGGCATGCGCGCGGCGACCGACTCGACTGCGGCTTGGGTTTCCAGGTCGTTGGGATAACAGCCGGCGAAAATGTCGTAGTTGGGGTACCGCAGCGCCGCCAAATTGTGCTCCAGCATTTGCGCGATCACGCTGTGCTCGTGCCACAAGGGCACCAGGATGGCGATGCGCTGCTGCGGTGCGGTTTCGAGCTGCCTCGGGCCGGGTGGAAATAGACTGGCTTTCGGGCGCAGCCGCGCGCGGAGCCAGGCCCAAGCCCAGGCGAGGTCCACAATCAGGTCATCCAGGCCGCTGATCAGGATGGCCGAGGCTAGCGGTACCAGTAGGGTCAGCACTGCGTGGTCGACAGCCGCGGGCGGTTTCCAGATCACTTAACAGAGTGGACCGAGGTCCGTGACAATCTCCGGCTACTTGGGGTTATGCGAAGTGATTGACGGGCCCCGATCCGGCGCCCAGTCCCGGCGCGGTGCGAATCGCCCGGGTTACGAAGTCCTTGGCGCGCTCGATGGCGGTGGTCAGATTCGCGCCTTTGGCTAACGCGGCGGTGATGGCAGCCGAGTAGGTGCATCCGGTGCCATGGGTGTGGCGGCTCAAGATTTGCCCGGCGCAAAATTCCTGGAAACCGGCGGCGGGCGAGAACAGAACATCCAGCGCGGCGTCCGCCAGATGCCCGCCCTTGACCAACACGTTGGCTGCGCCCATGCCCGCCAGCTTCTCGGCGGCGCGGCGCATGGATACCAAATCGTTGACCGCGAATCCGGCCAGCACGGAGGCCTCTTCGAGGTTGGGCGTCAGAAGGAAGGCGCGCGGCAGCAGGCGCTCGACGAACAGATTCCATCCGTCGCGATCGAGCAGGGTCACGCCCCGGCTGGCCACCCGCACTGGATCGACTACCAGCGGAAACCCGAACTGCGCGGCGGAGTCGGCCACCGCCTCGACCACACCGGCGCTTCCGAGCGCTCCGGTCTTGGCGGCCTGGGGAACGATGTCGGCCGTCGCCGCGCGAATCTGGTCGCGCACCAAGTCCGGCGCCAGCGTCTCGACTCGCGTAACGGATAGGGTGTTTTGCACGGCGATCAGCGTAACCACGGCTTCTCCGTAGACTCCGAAGCGATAGAACGTCTTGAGATCGGCCTCCAGGCCCGCTCCGCCGCTGGGGTCCGAGCCGGCGATGGTCAGAGCCACGGGGATCATCATTATGAGTGTAGGGGAACTACTGCAGGGCGAGTTTACGGATGGTGGCGGAACCAGCCTGGTTGATCAGCGCCACATCCACCGTCGCGATGCCCGCCTGGCTGCCGCTGACGGGAAACGTCACGCCCGTTAGAAAGGCGCTGCCGGAGGAGGATGTGATGTAGTAAGCGTGGAACTGAGACGTGAAGTCGGCCTGGATCGTGCCGGGGTCGATGGCATTGCCCGCGCCATCGTAAAACGTGAAGGACATCGCTCCGGCGGTGTAGGTGTTGTCGAAGCCGGTGATCATGATGTCCAGGTTGCCGGGGCGTTCGGTGAAGGTGGCCGTATCGACCGAGACGGTCGCGGGCGGAATGCGCAACGACGCCGTAGAATCGCCGATCAGGCCCTGCAGCACGCCGGAAACGGTGAAGCGGATTTGACCTGCGCTGGTGCCGGTCTGAAACACAGCCCCGTTAGCGCCGCCGATGAGAATCTGAGTGCTGCCGGCTTTCACCGAAAACGGCAGAGTGCGGGTGCCGGTGGCGATGAACACGATCGCCGGATCGTCGGACACCACTGCGGAATCCGGCAGGAATTGCAGATTCACGTTGCCCGAGGCGTCGATCGTGGAGGCCGACGGGAGCCGCATCGATAGCGTATGCTGTTCGCCGCTGTTCGCGAGCGTGGTGTCGAAGCTCAGGATGGGCGCGGGTAGAGGCGGCGCGAATACTGTGGCGGTGAGCTGATAGGTGCGCGAGGCGATGGTCAGCGTGCCGGTGTAGATGCCCGGCTGGGCTGTGTTGAAGTTGATCGAGAAGTTGCTGGTTTGCTGGGCAGCCAGCGCCACCGGCGTAGTGAGTCCGATGGGACCCTGGAATCCCCCGCCTACAACGGTGAAGGTGGAAATGGTCTCGGCCGAGGAGGATTGGTTCGCCAACTGGAGGTCGCAGACTTTCAACTGGCCGGCTGGGACTTGGCCGAAGTCGATGCTTCCAGAAAAAGCCGCGCCGGCACTCGCCGTGGTTCCCTGGCAAGGGGGAAGGACGGTGAGCGCCGGCGCGGGGCTCGTTGAAGCAAGGAGAACCAGACTGACCGTGTTGACTTGCAGATTGCCGCTGTAGCTGGAGGCGATGCCCCCGTTTAAGAGGCCGGTAAAGATCACGTTGAAATCCTGGGCCGCGCCAGGCGCCAGGACGAAAGGGATGGGGGGCTGACCGTTCAGCGCGAAGCCCGAACCGGCAACGCCCAGAACGCCCACTTGGATCGCGGCCGCGGCGCCCGGGTTGCGCATGCGGAAGCGCACGGTTTTGGTGTCGCCCTGAGCGATGTTTCCGAAGCTGAAGGGCGAGACGGCCGGGGTTTCGACGGTGTTTACGACCGTGAACAGAGCGACATCGGCCCGCGCCGCGCCGGCCAGGACCAAGGCCAGAACCAGGGCCACCGTCGCGGCGCGCGCCATCATTCCGCGTCTCCAGGTAGAACAGTTGCCGGCAGCACGTAGAGGATCTCGCGGTCGGCGGTGGTCCGCAAGGCGTGCAAACCGTCTGCGGCGGCGGCTTCCACCCAGTCGGGTGACATCGCGTACAAAGCGCGCACGGCTGGAGCGGGGAAACTCAACTCGGTTCCGTCGGGCCGGCGGAGGACCACGGCGTCATCGCGCGCGTAGATGATGCAATCGGGGAGTAGCAGAACCGGGCCGGCTGCTTCCGGGGGCAGAGTGTCGAGAGCCGTGCCCTCTTGAGAAACGATCCACACCGCGTCGCGGCGCCGTATGGCAATGTTGGCGCCTGCGGGCGTCACGCGGATGGAGAGGACTTCATCGCCGTTCTGGAGCGGGTTCCACCCGAGTTGCTCCGGCGGCGTCTTGCGGTTACCGATGTTCCAGCTGATGAATTGGTTCGTCTGCTGCGAGTAGGCCACGGCGCGTCTGCCATCGGTCGCCAGTACCGCTGCGTCCGGCGCGGTGACGCAGGCTTGGGCGGCGCAGGCCAACGCGGCCACACCTTGAGCTTCCGCTGGTCCCGCGAGGAAGTTGCCCGCGACTCCTGAAACGGTTCGCAGGACGCCTTTCGCGTCGATCATTTTGCCGATACGTGGGGCTTCGATGGCGGGGCGGCCTCCCCGCGGGTTCACCGCCTGGGCTTGGGCGCTGACGGCGGCAAGCATCGCGAATGCCGCCAGACGCGCGAATGCCACCAGACGATCGACATCAAAGGGCGTCCTCATGGGTGTCCGATCGTCACCGTGGGGATTCCGATGTGCGGAGCGTTGACCGCAGCCGACGAAGAACCGGCGCTTCCGGACTTCCCGGCCAAGCCCGCCGCCGCGATGCCGCCCGCCGCACCCCCGGCGGCCAGCAGAACGATCCACAGAAGTTTGTGTCCGCCGCCGGAACCCGAAGCAACGCGGGGCTGGCTTACGGTATTGCTCAGAGTGACATGCGCGACTGTTGCGGCGCGCGCCTGGCCCTTGACCGCGGCGATGGCGATCTCGACCGCTCCGGGCGTGCGATTCCATTGCACACCCCACACGCTGGCGCGGCCGTCGGCGCTGGTCGCCACCGACTCGCTGCGGCTGCCTCCGGGGAATTCGCCGGACGCGCCAGCCGAGGGGAGGCGGAACGTCACCGTGGCGCCGGCGAGCGGGTTGCCACTGTCGTCGGCGACCGCGACCGTCATCCCGCGGGTGGCGCGCCCGCCGGGCGCGTACGCCACCCCTTCGCCTTCGACCACCGAAATCCGTAGCGCGGTGGGGTCGCTCTGGGCGGCTAGCGGTAACCAAGCAGCGATCAACGCCGCCAGGCAGCGGAGCGGATTCGTCACTTCCATCACGTGGAGTAAGTGCGCGGGTGGGCGAAATATTCTCCGTGGTGCCGCTGCTCGCGTTCTGACACGCGGCGAGCTCGCCCGCCACTTTGCTAGAATCGCCGTCATGAAGCTTTCAACCCCTGTTGTGCTGTTAGCCTGGTCCTCTCTGCTCGCCTTCCCGGCGTTGGCGCAAACCCAGATCGGCGGCGGGACGTGCAACTCCTCGACATTGAATGGAACCTACGAGCTCTCGCTATCCGGGCGGCAGGTCACGTCCGCGGGAGCGGTCTCGAAAGTGTTGAACGCCGTTGGAACTGCGGCCTTCGACGGACAGAGCAAAGTCACGCTCACGATGACCGCGAACATCGTCAGCGCGGCTCAGAACTTCGGCAACCCACTGGTTTACTCGGGAACGTATAGCCTCCAGTCCAACTGCCTGGGATCGGTCAGCATCACCACCGGCGACACCGCGACGTTCAACCTGGAGTCGTTCAATATCCCCGCCGGTACCACTACCGCAAATACGTTCCAGTTATACGGATCGGATGCTACCTACGCTTACAGCGGTGGCGGCAACATCCAGCCCAGTACTTGCCCCACCACGCTCATGGGCATCCACGAGTTCAATGGTACCGGCAGCACCCTTTCGGGAACCTCTTTCACGGGTACCCTCGATGTCGCCGGCGTGCTGACCTTCGACGGGCAAGGCACCGTGACTGCCAACTGGACCCAGGCGTCGAACACCAACACCACCACGATCTCGGCAACAGGAACCTACTTGGTGACGCCGGGGTGCCTGGCATCGGCGACTCTCACCGATACGGCCAGCAACAAATACACCATGTCCTTAAGCATCTACTCGACGGCGCCGGACTTCGTGGTTGAGGTTTCGAGCCCGCAGGAAATCTTTCAGGGCTCGGGATCGGCGGCGCTACCGGCCGCCGCCGCGGGCACATGCAGCGCTTCGAACTTGAACGGAACTTACGAGCTTCAATTGGCGGGGCGGCAGGTCACCGCCGCTGGAATCACCGTCAAGATTCTGCAGGCCACCGGCGCCGCGACGTTCGACGGGGCGAGCAAAGTCAGCTTTGCGATGACCGGCAACAGTATCAACGGGACTCAGGCCTTTGGGGCAGCCCTGGCGTATTCGGGAACTTATACGCTCCCATCCAACTGCCAGGGGTCGATCAGCATCACCACTGGGGACACGGCCACGTTCAGCCTGGTGGCTTACTCGGTCAACGCGACCACACAAGTAGCAGCAGCATTCACGATCGTAGGCACCGACGCTACCTTCGCCTACAATACAAGCGGCAATTTGCAGCCGGCGGCCTGCAGCGTGAGCACTCTGTCGGGATCGTGGCCCTTCAGCGCCACCGGCAGTTCGCTTTCCGGGGCCGCGGTAAACGGCGTCGCCGACGTCTTGGGGTTGCTGACCTTCGATGGGCAAGGCAACGCCACCGGCAACTGGACCACATCGTCGAACACGGCTACCACGACGGTCACAGCCTCGGGAACCTACTCGGTCACCTCGGCGTGCTTGGGGTCCGTCACTCTCGCCGACTCGGCTAACAATAAATACTCGTGGTCCGTGAGCGTCTTTGGAGCGGCGGCGAACAATTTTCTCTTCGCGGTCTCCAACGCGGCGGCGATCTTCACTGGAACCGGACGGGCGGCCTTCGTGAATCCGGGGCTGGCGGTGGTGAATGCCGCGAGCTTTACTGCCGGTGCGACCCCTGCGGGAAGCGTCTTCACGGTGTTCGGTTTCGGTCTAGCGACCGGGCAATCGCAACCCAGTACGATTCCTTTGCCGACCACCGTGCTCACCACAACCGTGACGGTGAACGGAGAACCTGCCCCGATCTTCTACGTAAACCAAACCCAAATCAACGCCCAGATGCCGGAGGATATCCAGCCGGGGTTGGCCACGGTGATCGTGAAGAATGGGAGCGCAACCAGCAACTCCGTGGCGGTGACCGTCCCGGCTACGGGGACGCCGGGCATCGTGGTCTATGGGCAGAACCGGGCCGTGGTGGTGAATCAGAACAACAGCGTCAATTCGACGACGGCTCCCGCGAAAGTCGGCGACGTAGTGGTGGCGTACTTCACCGGAGGCGGGCCGGTAACGGCTGCCGGCAAGCTGGTCACCGGAGCTCCCACGCCCAGCGGGCTCTCACCAGTGTCGGGAAGCAACACTGTCACGGTGGGTGGCGTGACCGCTACCACGGCTTACATCGGGTTGACACCGGGAGGAATCGGGTTGTATCAGGCGAATTTCACGATTCCGAAGGTTGCCGCGGGCGATCGCCCTCTGGTCATCACCATCGCCGGGCAGGCGTCCAACCGGCCGCTGATCGCGATCAGCAATTAGGCGAAGCCTGGGCCCCGGAGGGAAGGCGGAAGACGGAGGCGGCATCGCGCATACTTGGGCGGCGCGGAGTGGCGCAACACAAATGGAACGAAAGATTTTCTGGCTCCTGTTCGCGCTCCTAAGCCTGGGAGCCGATTTCGTTCTGCCGCTGTGGTGGGCCTTGTTCGCCTCCATTCCTATCTGCGTTCTATGTTGGTGGGTGGCCTACCGGAGCGGCTGGTTCTAAGTAGCGGAAAAGCACTCCGATCCGAGGAACGTCATGAGGGAAATGTTGACTAAGAGTTTCTGGCAAGGTGTGAAGAAGGTCTATTATGAGGCGCTCGAGGGTCGGCCTGGACAGCAGCCCGCCGCGCAGCCTCCGCCCGAGGACAACGTGAGCCAGCCTTCAACGCCTGAAGAACCACCGCCGCAAGAACCCTCGCGCGAGCAGCCTTGATCTTCGTCCATCACACGCACGGCGCCGAGGCTTTTCGCCGCAGGAAATGTTTTCGTGGTCCCCACCCCGACGGGGCGGGGCTACAGCCCCGGACGTGAGTCCGGGGAATCCAACCCACACGGTCGCAGCGGCTAGTGCTCTGACCGTGAGGTCTTGCACACCAAATGTGGGGCAGGTTGCCAACCTGCGGCGGGTTGGTAACCCGCCTGGGCGAGCGCAAACAAGCCGCCCAGGGCCGGTTGGCAACCGGCGCGCGGGATGCCATCCCGCCCCACATTGGGAACCGAATCACAGGGTCACAGAACTAGGACAGTTTCAGGACCCGCTCCATCGCCAGGCGCGGCCCATGGTCCGGGTCCTTTTCGACGTGGCTATCGTTGCTGAACAACATTGTGTCCCGCGACTGGGCCGAGTAGGCCGGCCACTGCGGCAACTTGGCCGTGCGCGGATTGCCGGTACGGGCGAACGCAACCCACGCCGCACTCGCCTTTTCGGCCAGCGCATAGGCTTCGGGCATCTGCGAAATCAGCGGCCCCGCGATTTTGATGTTGTTAAACACGAACGGAATCTCGATCGTGTGGGGCGAACGCATATGCCCGCCGCCCTCCGGAGTCTCCCAGTCGAAACGGTACACATACGCGGACGCTCCCCGGTTGGCGGCAGCCTGCGCGGCTTTGCGCTTGGCCAGCTCCCGCGTGTATGCCCCGCGCGGATGATCCGTAGCGATCAAGATCCACAGATCCCAGGGCGTGGCCTCCGGATGCGCTGCGCGGAAGGCCGCGATCACCGGCTCCGGATCGCCGCCCACGCGCTCAGCCGCGCGCTTCTTCAGTCCGGCTTCGTCCAGCGCGAGCTTCTCGGGCGTGGGCCGGTCATAGAGCGTTTCCTCGGTATGGGCCCAGCCGATCAACAAGGGAATATTCGCCGACAGCGCCGGCGCCGCGGGATCCCAAGGATGGCCCGGCAGAGCCTTGCCGTCGACCATCGGAGAACCCGACGTCATACCCGGTTCGCGCAACGTGATCTTCTTTAGCACCTCGGCGTTGGCAGCCAGCAACTTCGCGACCGGAACATTCTGCAGCTCGCGGGCTTGACCGGCCTTCAGTCCCAGTTCGCTCAAAAGCAGTTCGGTGGTATGAATCGCGTCCTCCGGCGTGGTCAAGCGCAGCACCGCGCCGCTCTCGACGATCGCGCGATGGTACAGCCCCTTCGCCGAAGGCATGGACATCAGCGTAGCGACTTTACGGCCGCCACCGGACTGCCCGAAGATCGTTACAAGATTTGGATCGCCGCCGAAATGCGCGATATTCTCACGCACCCACTGCAGCGCCGCGACGATGTCCAGAATTCCCACCGACCCCGACAGCGCGAAGTCCGGACCCACCGCCTCACCCAGGTAAGTGGAGCCGAGCACGTTTAGGCGGTGATTGATGGTCACCACCACCACGTCGCTCGAATGGGCCAGGCTGGCGCCGTTGTTAATCGGCGACGAGCCCGAGCCTGACGAAAAACCTCCGCCGTGCAGCCACACCATCACCGGCCGCTTCCCGCCGCTCACCGATGGCGTCCAGACGTTCAGCACCAGGCAGTCCTCGCTCTCCGGCGGAGCTCCCGCGCGGCCCCGGCCCGTCCCGACCGTTTGCGGCGCGGTGGGTCCATAAGCGAGTGCGTCCCGCACGCTGGCCCATTTGCCCGGTTTGGTCGGAGGCATGAAGCGGTTCGCTCCGGCCGTGTTTCCGCCATATGGAATGCCCTTGAAGATCTTGATATCCGCAGCGACGCTTCCGCGGACTTTGCCGGAAGACGTTTCCGTCACCACGCTGTCGCTGTCCGCCGCGCGCGCCACGCGCGTCACCAGCAGCAGGGGAGCGGCTTGGGCTCCCGCCAGCAGCAGAGGAGTCCGTTTCAGAAAGCTTCTTCGACTAACGTTGGACGTGCTGATCATTTCCGTCCGTCCTTTCATGGGATTGAACGAGCCTGAGACCGATCAGGCCAAGTCTATCGTATTGCTTCGAAAAACTCACGCGCCGCAGCGGCCGTCACAGCGATGTCCGCCTCACTATGTGCCGCTGAGACGAACCCGGCCTCGAACTGCGATGGAGCCAGGTACACGCCGCGCTCCAGCATGAAGTGGAAGAACTTTCCAAACCGCGCTGTGTCGCACGCTCTCGCCGACTCCCAATCCGTCACCGGTGACGGCGAGAAGAAGAACGTGAACATCGACCCTACGCGATTCACGGTGACGCCCGGCGGAGTCCATTTCGTCAATTGCGCCGCCCGCGCTTCCAACAGGTCGTAGGTTTCCGGATGCGCGATCAAATGTCGCAACACAGCGAGTCCCGCGGCCACGGCCAGCGGATTCCCCGACAACGTGCCGGCCTGATACACCGGACCCAGCGGCGCGATCTTCGCCATCACATCCGCCCGCCCGCCATAGGCCGCCAGCGGCAGCCCTCCGCCGATGATCTTGCCGAGCGTGGTCAAATCCGGCCGGATGCCGTAGCGTTGCTGCGCTCCGCCCAAAGCCACGCGGAACCCGGTCATCACTTCATCGAAAATGAGCAGAGCCCCGTGCCGCGCGGTCAACTCGCGCAAGGCTTCCAGGAACCCCGGCGCGGGAGGCACGCAGCCCATGTTGCCCACCACCGGCTCAACGATTACGGCCGCGATTTTATCCCCGCGCTGCGCGAAGGCTTGTTCCACCGCCGCGATGGAATTGTAAGGCAGCGGAATCGTGGTCGACGCGAACCCTTCCGGCACGCCCGCCGCATCGGCAATGCCGAGCGTGGCCATCCCGGATCCTGCCTTCACCAGCAGCGAATCGACGTGCCCGTGATAGCAGCCCTCGAACTTGATGGTCAGATCGCGGCCCGTGAATCCGCGCGCCAGCCGCAGCGCGCTCATGGTAGCTTCCGTGCCGGAGTTTACCAGCCGGATCATTTCTACCGATGGAACTGCCTGCCGGATCAGCTCCGCCAGCTCGATCTCGCGCTCGGTCGGCGCGCCGAAGCTGGTGCCGCACTCCAGCACCTCGCGCAGCGCCTCGATCACGCACGCGGGCCGGTGTCCCAACAACAGCGGACCCCATGAGCCCACATAGTCGATGTACGAATTCCCGTCGGCGTCGAAAATGTGCGCGCCCTCGCCGCGCTCGATGAATCGCGGCACGCCGCCGACGCTGCGAAACGCCCGCACCGGTGAATTCACACCGCCCGGAATGACGCTTTGAGCGCGAGCAAACAAATTTTCAGATCTTGTGGTCTTCATGAGTCTTCAGATTCGCGCCGAGGTAGCAACAAACTCCTGATCCGTTAGTGTCCTGCGTGGGGCCAGCCTTTCAGGCTGCCGCCGCGCTTCCGCGCGGCGTCGAGCGTCGATCGATGCCCAGCCAGTGGTACGCTGCCTAAAAGGCGGCGGCAGGCTGAAAGCCTGGCCCCACCCTTCACGTTCATCAACGGCTAAAGATGCGTTTCGACAACCGACTAGAGAATCGGGCTGGAGCTCTCCGGGATCACGCGATCCAAAAAGAAGTGCATGAACACTTCCACCAGCGTGCCGTTCAAGTTCCGCAGCAGCCGGTTGCGCAGGCCCAGGTACGGCTGCGTGCCCGCGAACAGATCCTGCATCAGGTCCCGGAACCGCGGACTCTTCCGCATGAATTGCACCATGCGCTGCGGCACCGTGTTGAACATGAATTTGCCCAGAAAGACGCGTTTGGAAAGCATGGCCGCGAACTCCAGATCCAGCACAAACTCCCGCGCCACGGCCGACCGGTAGGCGTGCGCTTTCTCCGCGAATCCATGCGCGTCATCGAGCACCACCTGGCTGGCCAGATCGCCCGACCGCATCGCATAATACAATCCTTCGCCGGTGATCGGATCCACCAGCCCGCCCGCGTCGCCCACCGCCATCCATCCCGGACCTGACACACGATTCCGCCTCCAGCCCGGCGACTCGAGCGACGGCAGCATGTGGCTGTAGAACACGGCGTCCTTACGCGAAATCGTATGCTGGTCCATGTAAGCTTCCAGGCGCACACGCAACGATTGTGCCGGTTCGCCCTTGCCGCAGATGCCCACCGACAAGTGGCCGCAGCGCGGAAACACCCAGATGTAGCCCTCCAGGCCTTCGAGAAACTGGATGTCGATGCGATCCCGCTCGGCGGGAACGTAATAGCCCAGCGCGCTCATCGTATCGCCGGCCGACCACTCGGTTCCCACTTCGCGCAGCGGATTCCGAGCGCCCGTCGCCACAATACAGAAATCAGCCTCGGCGACGCCCTCGCGGGTCCGGATCTTCCAACCGCCGTTCGACCGCTGCTCCAGCGCTTGCACGCGCGTCTTTTCGATCGCCGTGCCCGCGTTCTCGGCCCGCTTCAGCAGCATTCCATTGAGTTCGCGGCGCGAGTAGATCACCAGCGGACGAGTCAGCGTCATCGTCGCCTCGCCCGCCTTGGGCGCGCCGATCACGGTTTGCCGCACGACTTTCTTCGGGGTGTCGTTGTCCAACAGGAACGGATACTCGCTGTAAGCCTTATAAGTGAGTCCGCCGCCGCAGGGTTTCTCCCAAGCCAGCTTCTCGTCAAACAGCATGGTCTTAAGCCCGGCGCGCGACAGACGCTCCGCGGCGAACGATCCCGCCGGTCCGCCCCCCAACACGGCGACCGATTTCATTGCTTCGATCCTGCCGTGCCCGCGCCTCCGTGCTGTGCTCCGACCGTAGGATGTCCTGGAGGCAAAGCGCCACCCGGAGTTACGCCGCCCGGAGCGGCTCCTCCTACCGAGGGATGTCCTTGGGGCAACGCGCTTTCCGGCGGGGGAGCAGACCCTTCTGGAACCGATCGGGGAACCGCGCCGCCGTGCGGGTTCGATCCGCTGTCGGCGCGCTCCCGCACCACCCACTGATCGCCCTTGCGGTCCAGCGAGTAATTCATGGTCATCCCGGTGGCCTGATCGGAACCCTTCGCGCGGAAGTTGACGCTGGCGCGGGCCGAGTCGCGATCGAATTCGAGCGCCGTCACATCCACCGTGATGTTCGCCATGTTCAGTCCGGTCTGCGCCGACTTGGCGTTTAGGTAGGTAATGATCGCCTGCTTGACGGCTTCCGGGTTTTGGATGTTCTTGGAACACGCCGCCGTGAGCAGCGCAACCGTCAGCACGAGTCGCTTCACAAGGTCAATTATACCTGCCTGCGCTGGTGTCCGCCGCGCCGATACGCCGCAACCCGAAAAGGCCCCGGACGCCTTATCGGGAGGGAAGCTTCTCCGCGCGAAATCCGCCGCGCCCGCGATCGTAAAACCAAATGCCCGCGAAGACCAACAACAGCACCGCGGGTAGAATCGCCGCATAGCGGAAGGACGCTTGCGCGGCCAAGCCCAGGACGCGCTCCAACTGCTCTCCAGGTTGCAACGTTTGGAAGGCGGCCTCACCGCCGGCGGCGGCGATCTTTTTCCGGTCGTAGATCGCGCCCATCAGCGGCAGCACAAACTGAATCGACAGCGTCCCCGCGGTGCCCATCAACCCCATCAACAGGGCGCCGCCTTGGGGAAACCGCTCGGAAGCCGTGGCCAGCATCGTGGGCCACATGTAACATACGCCGGCTCCCCAGATGGTCGCCGCCGCGAGCGCCGTCAGTGGAGAATCCGCCCAACTAAGCGCGAACAATCCCACCGCCGCTCCCAGGCACGAACACCACAGGACACCGGCCGGCGACAACCGGTGCACCAACGGCCCCGCAAAGTGCCGCATCAGAAACATCAGCCCGCTGACGTAGACCAGCAGCAGAATTCCCGGCATGTGGACCGTGCGGCTTAAAGCCAGGTCCACCCATTGGCCGGGAGCCAACTCTGACGCCGCAGTCAGAAACATGGATGCGAACAAGATCAGAAACAGCGGCTTCAGCAGGGCCCGGAACATCTCCTTGGCCGGGACGCCCGCCGCCGCACGTTCGGTGGGCGGAAACTCCAGCCCCATGCACAGCCACACTAGCGCCACGGCCGGCAGCATCACCGCGCCCAGCTTCACTTGCCACCCGATTCCCAACTTCGACAGCGCTACGCCCAGGAGTCCGCCGATCACCAGTCCACCCGGCCACCACGCATGCACCAGATTCAGCTTGTTGGTTTTCTCATCCGGATACAGTGCGGCCACCAGCGGATTGATCACGGTCTCGACCAACCCCCAACCGATTCCCGTAATCAGCGCGCCGGCCCACAGCACGTTGTAGGTTCCAGCCGCGGAACTCAAGCGCTCCGCGAAGATCATGATGAGCATCCCCAGCGAAAACAGGACTCCCGACAGCGGCAGCAGCACGCCCATGCCGATGTAATCGAGCAGGGGGCTGCCGATGGCGATGGTGACCGCGTAACCCAGGAACGGAAGCCCCAGGATGCTCCCGATCATCTCCGCCGAGCGCAGCTTGTCGATGGGATCGAGAAACTGGCGCTGTAAGTCCGTTGCAGTGTTGGAGCGCAAGGAAGCGTTGATGCCCGCCATCGTCAGCGCGACGCTGCTGGCCAGAAACAGCCGGGACTTGTTGTATCGCGCGGGCGTTGCGGTCACTTGCCCGATTTCGTACCCGGCTGCAAACCGCCCGCCTTGTAAATCGCCGCAGCGGCCGGCGACGAGAGATACTCCAGCAGCGCCTTCGCGCCCGTGGGGTTCTTAGCGTGCGACGAAACAAAGCCGACCAGTTCCGTCGGCGTAGAAATCTCCCGAGGCAGTGGCCCGACTATGTCGATACCCGGCTCGCCCATTTCGCTTAAGAAGGTCAGGCCGATTTCGACCTCGCCCTTCGCGGCCATGGTCATCGCCACCGGGCCGCCTTGCGCGCGCTTGAGCTTCGGCTCGACCTGCTCGGCGATGCCCAGCTTCCTCAAGGTCTCATCGAAGCTGACGCCGGCGGCGGCGCCACCCGAGGGGTTCGGATAAGCGATGGACTTCGCGGCGAGCAGAGTTCGTTTGACGGCGTCGGGTGTCGAGATGTCCGGTTTCGGTGCACCCTTTCTTACTGCGACGCCCACCGCGACGCTCGCGAGCGGTGTGGCGCTGTTCGCGACCACGTTGCCCGATGCCAGCACGGGCTGCAGCGGAGGCTGCACCACCGGTACGTCGAACACGTCTCCGCGGATGACCTGTTGCTTGGTCCCGCCGCCGGAGCCGAAGGTGGCCTTCACTTTGATGCCGGTCTTCGCTTCGAATCCAGGAATCAGTTTCTCGATGGCGTCGCGGATGCCACCGGGAGCGACGAGAGTCACCTCGCCTTGAGCCCGCGCCAGAAACGGGATTGCCATCGCCAAAGTGACGAACGCCAGCAGCCGTGGTTGCTTCATAGTTCTCCTCCGTCTGGCTATCGTCTCTCTTTTTGGCGAAAAAGTCACTAAGCACCCAGCGGCGTGTGAGGCGGACCTGGGGTCCGCCCTACCAGCCCATGCGTGCTCGAAGTTGCGTAATGTGCGCCACGTGGTGCCGGCAGTGCCACGCGTAGCCGCTCAGATACGTGTCGAGACTCATCGTTCCCGATTCCGGATGATGGAACTGCCGCGCGAAATCCGCCTCTGTCATGGATTCCAGCAACCGGACCCAGCGAGCGTGCAAGCTCTCCAGCAATTGGAGCGACACCTCAACCGGGGTCTCTGCCGTATCGGCAAGCTTGGCCCAAGCGGCTTCATCGTAAGGCTTGATGGTGGGCGAGTCTTCCGTGAGCGCTAGTTTGAAGCGGACGTAAGCGTTTAGATGGCTGTCGGGGACATGGTGTACCACTTGCCGCACGGTCCACCCACCCGGCCGATAGGGCGTGTCCAGTTGCGAGGCGGTCAAACCGGCTACGGCAGCCCGCAGTTTCGCCGGACACGCAGCGATTTCAGCGATCCACGTGCTCCGCTCTTCCGGGCTGGCTGGAGGCCGGAACAAGCACGGGCCGACCGGATACTTCAGAGCTTCCAACTGCGCTGGGTTTTGAGATGCCGCCATCGGTGACCTCCTGATCCTTGTATTGAAGCTGGTACAGCTTCCAGTAAATGCCGTGCAGCGCCAGCAACTCCTGGTGAGTGCCGGACTCCCACAATTGGCCCTTGTGCATCACCAGAATGCGGTCGGCGCGCTGGATGGTCGAAAGCCGGTGGGCGATCACCAGCGACGTGCGCCCTTCCACCAGCCGCGCCAGCGCCTCGCGCACGCGGAATTCGGTTTCGGTGTCGACGCTCGAAGTGGCCTCATCCAGGATCAGAAACCGCGGATTGTGCGCCAGGGCGCGCGCGAAGCTGATCAGCTGCTTCTGCCCTGTAGAGAACCCGACGCCGCGCTCGCGCACCGGATGGCCGAAACCCTCCGGCAACTCGCGAATGAACTCCAGCAGATTGACCTGCGCCGCCGCCGATTCCAGGTCGCGGTCTTCGATCCACGCCGTCCCCAGCCGAATATTGGTTTCGACCGTGCCGGTGAATAGATGCGGATCTTGCAATACAACTCCAAAGTGTCCGCGCAGGTCGTCGAGCGCAAACTCGCGAATGTCCACGCCGCCAATCCGTATCGACCCGCGCTGGATATCGTAAAACCGCAGCAGCAGATTGGTCAGCGTAGTCTTGCCGGCCCCGGTATGGCCCACCACGGCGATGGTTTCGCCCGGCTCGATCCGGAAGCTGACGTCGCGCAACACCCAGTCTTCATCTTTGTAGGCGAACCACACGTGATCGAATTCCACTGCCGCGGGACCCTCGGGAAACGGCCGTGGCGACACGGGCGAGACCACCCGGGGCGCAGTGTCGAGCAGCTTGAAGATGCGCTCGCTCGCCGCCATCGCGGATTGCAGGATGTTGTACTTTTCGCTCAGGTCCTGGATCGGGCGAAAAATCCGCTGTCCGTACTGAAAAAACGCCACCAGCACCCCCAGCGAAAGCGCTCCGGTGCGAATCCGCACGCCCCCGGCCGACAACACCAGCGCCAGCGCGAGCATCGCCAGAATCTCCGCCACCGGATAAAACCATCCGTACGCGGTAATCGTGTCCTTGAAGGCTTCCAGGTGCGCGCGGTTGACGGCGTCAAACTCTTCGCGGCTGCGCGCTTCGCGGTTGAACAACTGCACCACCGCCATCCCGGTCAGGTGCTCCTGCAAATACGCGTTGATCGCCGCCACGGCCACGCGAATGCGCCGGTAGCCGTCCTGCACCTGGTTGCGGAATCGCGCCGTCGCCAGGACCACCAACGGCATCACCGCCAGCATAATCGCGGTAAGCATCGGACTCAGCCGCAGCATGGCGAAGATCACAAAAGCAACCGCCATGAAGTCGCCCATCACGGTCACCATGCCGGACGACCACAGCTCATTCAGCGCATCCACATCGGTGGTCACCCGCGTGATCATGCGTCCCACCGGATTGCGGTCGTAGTAGCTCAGATCCAAGACCTGCAGATGCTCCATCAATTCGCGCCGCAGGTCGAACATGGCGAACTGCCCGGTACGCTGCATCAGAAAGGCTTCGACAAATTCGCACACGAACCCGGCCAGTAGCATAGCCAGATACAACACCGTGATCTGAACCAGCCCAGTGGTGACATCCTGCGCCAGCCAGGGACTGAGCCACCCTTCGAGCACGGATGGCCCCGCATGATCGGGCGGAACCAGGTATCGGTCCAGCGCAAGTTTGGTCAGCAGCGGTCCGGCCACGTTGGCCACCGATCCCAGCATCAGGAACACTGCCGAGACAGCCACGGCGGTCCGATACGGCCAAAGATACCGGACCAGCCGCCGCATCAGGCGCGCGTCGTAAGCTTTTCCCAGGACTTCTTCTTGCACGGCGGTTCACCCTGAAGGTTACTTCTCAGGGTACAGCAAGCCGCACGTTCAGCAGCGGGCGCAAGTGCCGGCCGGCACGCCGATTCTCGCGCCCCCCCTGGCGCCCAGACCCGTAAGCTGCGCCCACAAAGATGGCGAGTGCCTGCAGGCCTTTTGTAACGGCCTCTACTGCGGCTGGAGCTCGAGCGACGTCAGCGTCACCGTGACGGTCGTCGAATCCTCGTCAAATCGTGGCAGCGCCGTCGGCGTCGGATTCGCCGAGGTGGGCGTGGGCCGGTCCGCGCCCGGAACGGTGTAGAACGGGGCCAGGCTTGCTTTCGCAGTTACCTTCAAGGGCGGCTGGCTGGCGTTCGGGCTGACCAGGTTACACGGAATGTCCGCAAATTCAATCGCGAACGGATCGGCGTAGAGAACCTCATAGACCGCCAGATTGGTGTTGCTCGAACCCAGACCGCCGGACACCGCTGTGAAGGGGCCGGCCCCCGCGGCATCCGTCGCGGTCATCACCAGGACCCCCGTGCTGGGAGTGGTGGTGCCCGCGTGGTCCAGGAACACCTGGGTCGCGCATTTCACCGTGACGCCCGTGGGCAACCCCGTGAAGTAGAGCGCCACCCGCGTGCCCTGGCTCGACACTCCAGCCAGATCGATTCCCGTATTTGCCGCGTATAGACCCGAATTCAGCGGGTAGCCGATATTGGCCACCGGTCCGATTCCAAACAAAGGCGGCGGATTGACCGTAGGCGGGCCGTTGATCGCCGCGGGCTGATATTGGAACAAATCCTCGGTGTTGTAAAGGGTACCGGGCACGTTCTGCGCGACCTGATCCGGGTAATTGGTACTCCCCGGGGTGTAGGTCCACGGCGCCGGCGGATAGGTCGCATTCCCCGCCATTGGCTGAGCGGAATTGCCCACCGTAAACGCCACATTGCGGTCTTTCCAAGAGCTGGCGAATCCCTCAATCACGCGAATCTTGCCCATCGCCGGCACGGAGGCCGTCATTCCCGGCACGTTAAAGCTCAGGATCTGGGTCGGATTGGATATCGAGACAAACGTGGAGCCCTCCACGTGGACCGTCCCGCTGATCGAGCCGCCGCCGCCGAGCAGATCGGAGTCGCCGCGCACATTCGTGATACGCAGCACGCGCTTGCCCGATCCCGGCGGGTCCAGCGGCACGCCCTCGAAAGTGATAGCGTTATCCTGTCCTGGCCCGAACGTCTTCTCTAACCGCGCCTGGAATGCGTTGGGCCGCCCGCAGCCGTATTTGGGGTTGGGGACGAAGGTCGCGGCCGTTTGTCCGCAGAGTCCGGTGCCGAAAGTCCAAATCGACCCGTCGTACGTCTGGGCCGGATTGCCCGTGCTGATGATTTCGCATACCCCGGGCCCCGACGGCCCTAGGTCGGGTGCGCCGGTTTGGCCGCAGTTGAGCAGACGGCGTTGCGCCCCGTTGTTGGCCGTGTTCGGCTCGTCCACTAACAAGAGCGCTTCGCTGAACTCGCTGAGCGCCGTGACTTTGCTAGTGATATTCGTATTCAAAAAGAGAGTGATATTCACCTGGGGGACCGGCGCGTTGGCGGGTGTGGGAGTCCCGCCCGTACACTCGAGTACGTAGTCCGCCACCGGCTCAGTAAGCCCCTCGGCTCGCGAAAGCTGGGGCAATGCACTAGCGGCACAGGTGAGCGGCGCGGCTCGTAGGTTCATCAATGAACCTGCCACCCCCAAAAGTACTATTCCCGTTTGAATCGACAGCTTTCCGTAAGCGCGCATGGCGGCTTCCTCCTGGATCAGTATGCGCGGGGCTGATGATCACCACAATGAGGGAACGTCCCTAGGCTGGTCTAAACGCATCCACCTTGGCCACTCTATGCCACCGGCTCAGGTTTGAGCCCGCGCTCCTTACGCCGCGCTACAATCATCGCTTGCCAGAGAAAATCCTCGATGTGGGCTGCGGGCTCAACAAGCGCCCAGGTTCGATCGGCATGGACCGCAACCGCGCCTCCCGCGCCGACGTTCTGGCCGACCTCGATCGCTTCCCCTACCCCTTCCGGGATTCCTCCTTCGACGCCCTCCAAGCAGTGCACGTCATCGAACATGTCGCCGACGTCATCCGCACCATGGAGGAATTCCACCGCCTGGTCCGCCCCGGCGGCGAGGTCTTCCTGGTCACCCCCCACTACACAGACTTCAGCTCCTTCTGCGACCCCACGCACCGCTGGCACCTCAACAGCTTCTCGCTGCGTTACTTCGGCGAGGACAACGCCGGTTTCGGTTATTACTCCGCGGTGCGATTCCGCGAGATTTCCACCCGCGTGAAGCTACTAGCGTTGTGGAGGTGGCTGGGGTTCGAATTCCTGGTCAACGCCTCGAAGCGATTCCGCCGCTTTTGGGAACACTATTTGTGCTACATCGTGCGCGGGAAAGTGATCGAATGGCGTCTGGAAGTGCTTAAAACCCGCCGAAATTGATCGCCGAAAATTTGATCACATGTTGGGAACCGCTCTGGACTGGCTCCGCCACACTCGCCGGAAGCGCGTGATGAGCGCCGATCTGGCCTTAGGGCGCCGCGGCGAGGACCTGGCCCACCGCTTTCTGCGGCGTCAGGGCTTCACCATCGTAGCGCGCAACTATCGCCTGCCCTCCGGCGATGCCGAGGCCGATCTGATCGCCCGCGAGGGCGAAGACCTCGTGTTCGTGGAAGTCAAAACCCGCGAATCGGCCCAGCACGGCCCTCCGGACCGCGCCGTAGGTCCCGAAAAGCAGCGCCATCTACTGCGTGTCGCCCGCGAGTATTCCCGCAGCAACGATGTCCCCTGGGACCGCGTCCGTTTCGACGTAGTCACCGTAGTGATGGACGCTGGCCCCGAGATCACGCTATTCCGCCGGGCCTTCCGGTGGAAAGGACGCTAGAACAGACGACGCCCTCTTACGGGGTTGCGTGGCCCGTACAGTCATTCCCACACTATTTCTGCCGCGAGCTGCTGCCAGTCAACCCGATCTGTCAGGAAGTATGGTCGTGAATAATCTTCCAACCCGCCGTGGACTTGCGGAGGATGAGCGTGAATCGGCCGGAGGTGTCGCCTCCCGCTGCAACCGTTCTCTTCAAGTCATACTTGCCGGTAGCCAGAGCCACGTCGGCCGCCAGCGGTCGGATCTCAATTTCACTGAAGGCCAGCTTCCCCATGGCGTCTCGATTCGGATAGCTCCGGCGGTAGCGTTCGAGGATCGCCTGCATGCCGCCTCGCGTGACTTCGCGCCCGATGAAAGTGGTCTCGGCGGAGTCTTCATAGTCGGAAGCGAACACAGCCAGATCGCCTCGATTCCACGCAGCCTCGGAGTTCTTGAGCAAAGTGCGAATCTCGTCGGTTTGCGCGAAGAGCAGCGGCGTCCAGCAAAACAGGAAGAACCAGCGCAGCATGCCGATGATTATAGTGGAAACTCCCGGCTCGCCAGGAATCCAGTCGCGCGCCGGCAAGCGCTGGTTCGCCCGGTCCTGGGCGGCCAGCCCGGGGGTGGCTTGAACTCCACCGCATAATTGCCTATGATTCGAGTCCGGGGGGGATGTGTGTTCGGAAGCGCATCGTCCACGACAACCAGGGACGCTGCGGCGCCCGCCAGCGATTCCAACCCGAAGTGCGCGGGCAACCCAGCGCCGACTGAATTAGAATGGCGGATCTAGGAGACTTGAGGGTTATGACTTATCGACGGTCCCATTGGGGGACGGCCTGGATTCCACTGTCCGCGGCGTTCGTTCTTCTTTTCTCGGGCGTGCCCAGCCACGGCCAGACTCCGGCCAGACCGGCCGCCCCGGCCAGACCGGCTGCGCAGATCCCGCGCATGCCGGATGGCAAACCGAACTTCTCCGGTTTGTGGCAGGCTTTAGGCACAGCGTACTGGGATATTCGAGACCACAGCGCGCAGGCGGGACCGTTCTTTCAGCTCGGTGCGACCGGCGCCATGCCGGCCGGTGAGGGGATCGTCGAAGGCGGCGAGATTCCGTATACCCCAGCGGCTGCGGCGCAGCAAAAAACAAACCTCCAAAACCGCATGAAGCTGGACCCCGAAATCAAATGCTACATGCCCGGAATCCCGCGTGCGAATTACATGCCGTTCCCCTTCCAGATCATTCAGTCCCAGCGTGACATCGCCTTCGCCTACGAGTACGCGACTTCGAACCGCGTGGTCAACATGGGCAAGTTTAAAGAGGGCTCGGTCGATACCTGGATGGGAACCTCCAACGGCAAATGGGAAGGCGACACCCTGGTCGTCGATGTCAGCAGCTTGAATGGCAATAGCTGGTTCGATCGATCCGGGAATTTCCAGAGCGAGAATACCCACATTGTCGAACGCTTCACGCTCGCCGACGCCGATCACATCAACTACGAAGCCACCATCGACGACAAAACCATCTATACCAAGCCCTGGAAGATCAGCACGGTCTTGTACCGGCGAAAAGAAAAGGGCGCGCAGCTCAACGAGTTCAAATGCGTCGAATTCGTGGAACAATTGATTTACGGAGATTTGGAGAAGAAAAAGTGAGACTTGAGACGACAGCGAGGAAGGAGAGTCGTATGAGAAACCTGTTTTTAATGCCCATCGCGATCCTGGCGGCCGCCTTTGTGCTGCTGACCGCGTCGGCGTCGGGGCAACCGGCGCCCTCGGCGCCCAAGACTTCGCCCCCCAAGAATTGGGTCCAGCCCAAGACGCCGTGGGGCGATCCCGATATACAAGGAACCTGGACCAGCGATGACTGCATCGGCACGCCGTTGAACCGGCCCGCCAATTTTGGCGACCGGCTCTACTACACCGAGCAGGAGCTCACCGATCGCCTGAACCGGCTCAAGACCCAGCATGAGAACGACCTAAAAGAAACCGTTGCGGCCGACCAGCGTGTGGGAACGGGCCCTCCAGGCCACTGGGGCGAGCGCGCGCGCCGGCCCTGCACCCAGACCTCCCTCGTCACCGATCCGCCCAACGGGCATGTTCCCGATATGCTCCCGGAGGCCAAGCTCAGGCCAGTCCCGGAGGGAGCCGGTAACAACACCCCCAAGGCCGATACTCCAGAAGACTTCAGCTATTACATCCGCTGCATCACGCGCGGCGTGCCGGGATCCATCTTTCCGGTCATCTATGGCAACGGACAGCAGATTGTGCAGGGGAAGGGCATGGTCAGCATTATGGAAGAAATGGTCCATGAAGCCCGCATCATCCCCGTGGACGGCCGTCCGCACGCTCCCTCGAACGTTCGCTCCTATATGGGCGACTCCCGTGGCCACTGGGAAGGCAACACGCTAGTGGTCGAAACCACGAATTTCCTGGGCAACCGGACCGGAATCGTCGGCAACGGCGGAGGAACTCCGACCAGCGACGTCATGAAGACCATCGAGCGCTTCACGCGCATCAGTCCGGACGAAATGAAGTACCAAATCACCATCGACGATCCGAAGACCTACGCCAAGCCTTTCACCGTCGGATTCCCGCTCACCATGGAGCCGGGCTATCAGAATTTCGAATACGCCTGCCATGAAGGCAACTACGCCATGTTCGACTCCCTCAGTGGCGCACGTGCCGTGGAGAAAAAAGCTGCGGCCCAAAAGAAATAATGATGCGAATAAAGAGTAGTTTGATCAGATTTTATCGAGGAGACCAGCAATGAGAAACAAACTTGCAGTTGTTCTGGCCGCGGGCGGCTTGCTATTGGCCGCGGCGCCTGCGTGGGCCCATCACGCGTTCGCCGCGGAGTTCGATGCGGACAAGCCCATCAAGTTCAAAGGCACCGTCACCAAGATGGAATGGATTAACCCCCACGCCTGGATTCGCATCGATGTGAAGGGCGACGACGGCACGGTGACGCCGTGGATGATCGAAGCCGCGGCTCCCAATTCGCTGCTGCGCCGGGGCTTCAACAAGAACTCGCTGCTGGCCGGCACCGAAATCGTCGTCGAGGGTTTCCAGGCTAAAGATGGAACCAACCGCGCCAACGGCAGCGTCATCACTTTCACGGATGGAAGGAAGTTGTTCGTCGGTTCCCAAGCCGGCGAAGCTGGCGCTGCCCCCGGAGCGCCCAAATAGAATCGACTCCAGCGTCATCGGCGAGTGTCCAGCCGGTCGCTCGCCGATCTGATGGCTCACGCCCAGGGACTAGTGCGGCCAGCGCCGCATGCGCGCGCATCCTCTTAGAGTGAGCTCAAGCCGCCGGACGCTTTTTCGGGCGAACGTTGAACTCCAGCTTCCAGCGCCGCCCGTCTCGCGCGACAAACCACAATTCCAGCACCCCGGTCTCCGTCACCAGGCTCTCCAGCGTGACGGGGACCATCTCATTTGTGTCGCCTTGTAGAGTGACTTCGACGGGCGACAACTCCTCCATGCTCGGATCGATTTCTTCGAGCAGCGATCCCGCCGCGTCGTGGACACGCTCGGTGGATTGGAAGAACCGGAACTGGGCGCGCTCGCCGAGATGTAGCGCGAAGGTCCGGTCCCGGAATTGGTGCCCGGTGCCTTCTTCCATCCCGAACGGCACGACGGTGAGCGCCTTGAGCGGAGGGCGCATGCCGGGCACCGCCGGCGTCGCCGCCTCGACGCCAATGTAGTAACTGTGGGGAACGCCGCCCCGCACCCGCACGCCCTTGCCCTGTTTGGCGAGCCCATAGTACGCAGCGCCCTGAGCCACGCTGCGCATCAGGTCCCCGCTGATCAAAGGCGTCACCGGCTTCGGCAACCATCGATTCACAATTTCGCAGATTCGATCGCGAACGATTTTGGCGCGCAGCACACCGCCATTGAATAACACGTGCGTCGGGGTAGCTGACTGACGCCGGAGAAAGTGAGCCAGATGCCGCGTGATCGCCGCGTCGGGCGCATACGGCAGACCAAACTCGGTGAGCGGCGCCCGGTGGCCCTGCGGTTCGTCGTCGATCGAAACGGCCGGCAGGAACCCGTCCATCAAAATGCGTTCGATGTCTTTACGCTTGAGCTTGGTCTTCTTGGACCCACCCACCACACTCGTTCCGCTGCCTAGAATCGTGATGGGCAGTTCCTTGTCCGTGGCATCTTCCGCCAGCAGCTGCTCCTTGGCCGCCCGGCACTTCTGCCACAGCGCATGAAACTGGAGCCGGTCGAGCTTAGGAAGCTCCTGTGCGGCATGATACGCCAGCGCGGCATCGACGTTATCGCCGCCCAGCAAAATGTGATCGCCCACCGCGATCCGCTTAAGCGCCACCTCGCCGGCTTCGTTTTCGACCGAGATCAGCGTAAAGTCGGTGGTTCCGCCGCCGATGTCGATAACCAGGATCAGGTCGCCGGCGCCCACCAGCTCGCGCCAATCCGGGTTGCGCTCGATCCAAGCGTAGAAGGCAGCCTGCGGCTCTTCGAGCAGGGCGACATCGGCATACCCCGCCTGTTCAGCGGCCTTCAGCGTCAGATCCCGCGCCACCGCGTCAAAGGATGCCGGCACCGTGACCAGCACGTGATGTCCGTCAAAGGGATCGTCCGGCATCTTCGTGTTCCACGCCTCGCGCAGGTGCTGGAGATAGTGCCGGGAGGCCTCGACGGGCGAAATTTTGTGCACTCCCTCGGGCGCCATGGGCGGCAGAATCGCGGCGGTGCGGTCGACGCCGGTGTGCGAGAGCCAGGACTTTGCCGAAGAGACCAGGCGGCCCACGTTGTCGAGCCCCTTCCTCTGCGCCAGCACCCCGGCAACGATTTCATCGTCCAAGAACAGGAACGACGGCAGCAGTGGTTCTTCACGCACTTCGCCGGGATGGACGAATTGCGGAATCGCAAATAGCTCGACCGTGTCGTTGCGGGTGTAGGCGAGCGCGCAATTCGTAGTGCCCAGGTCGATTCCGATCACCGGACGTGTTACTGCGAGAGCGCTCAAAGCCGGCCCTCAGTGTCGCAGAACCACAAGGCCCCCTGTTCAGCCACGAATGAACGCGGATGCACACGCATAAAAATTCTTGTTCTCATCCGTGTTTATTTGTGTCGATTTGTGGCCATTGTGTTCTGTCCGGCTACTAGCGGTCGAGCTTCAAGCGAAACAAAACCTGCTGCCGCTGGTTTGCGTTCAATCCCCACATCTCGGCGCCATGCACGCGCCCGATCAGAACGTTCCCGGCGACACCTTCAAAACTCTGGTTGGGGAGCAGCTTCAGGTGTTCACCGTCTTCGCTGTATTGGGCCCGGAAGCCCTCTCCCAGTTGCGGATCGAAGGTGTCGAACCGGCCGCCCACCTCCTGCCGCGACTGCGAGACGCAGATCGGACCATTCGACTTGGTGATTTCGTAGGTTCCATTCGGAAGAACCAGGACATACTCGTGAACCTTCGCCATCTGACTCCTCAATTCCGCGCTATACCCGCAGCCGCAGTAGTCGATGCAAGTGCGTCAGCGCTGGTCGTTTCATTTCGAGTGACACTTCCAGCTTCGCACGTCCAGCGGCGCTACCGGTCCATCCGGAGCTTGAAGACCGAGATAGTCTCGCCGAACCGCTGCCGCTGCGAGATGGATCGCGCGCCCGACGGGCCCAAGTCGTCCAGGAGATTCGTTCCCCACCCGGCGTCAAAGATCCAAAACGTATCGCGCGGCGCCGCACCGCACCCCTTGCGCCACCCATCGAGACCAGAAATCAGCTGATCTCCCGTTGCCGACCAGACGCCCAAGATGACCACGTGATACGCGCCGTACTGAACCTCGGAGACGCCGCCGCATTCCCGCTGCGGGGGCGGCGGATGATCGCGGCCCAGGTAGTACGCGAGCATGATGCTGGCCTGATAGTCGCTGAACACCGGCTCGCTCGGCGGCACCGAAGTCTGGAGATCCTCGATCGCGTTCGCCATCAACTCCTGTTTCTGCTCTTTGGGATCCATTTGCTGCGGGTCCTTCGCGTGATGCAGATACCAATACGGGAGCAGCAGGACCGCGAGCAGCACAATCGGCGCCAGCCTCTGGCGGAAGGCTGCCGCGATCGGAACGCTGATCCCCGCCGTCGCAAAAAGGATCAGGTATGTGCAGTGCCGGGTCCCGCCATACGGGTAGAGATCCAAAAGCGCTGCGATCATGGCAAGGACGAACGGCAAGAGCAGCAGGATCCCGAAGGAGGCCAGATCGCGTCTCTTTTGGAACGCCCGCGCGCCCAAGAGCCACACAACCCCGACGATGAAAAGAAGCAAAGCCACGACGCCCCACACGTCGCTGGCGAAGAGGAACTGGAACACACCCACGGTGGAGCGGTAAAGAAAAGCCGCGCGGCTCTCTCCGCCGCGATAATACAGGGCGTGGAGCCAGCCCGTCAGAGCCTCCACTTCCATCGGACTCCCGCGCATTTTGGAAATGTGGACCACATAAAGCCAGACGTAAATCGCCGCCCCGCCCGCTTGGAACAGCATCCATGCGATTCGCATGGGGACTTTCAAGGAACAAATGCGGACCAGGACGTAGACTCCAGCCGCTAAAACGAACCACAGCGCCGAGTAGTGCGTGAGAATCGCCAGGTAGAGAAACAACGAGCTGTAGGCGATCGAAGAGACCTTTTGGTCGCGAAAGGCCCGCTCCAAAAAAAACAGCGCGCTAGCCATGCACAGCAGGAGCAGCGAGTAATTGCGGACTTCGGCGCCCAACCCGATCAGCATCGGCGAGAAAGCGGTCAGCAGCAGCGTGATCAAGCCCTCAGCCCTGCTCAGGACCATGGCGATCCACCGGTATGCCATCCATCCGGCCGCCGTGCTTGCCAGGACGGACGGAAGCCGCAGCATCACCTCCGAGTTGCCGATGAAACGCCAGTAATAAAGCAGCGCGAAGTACAGCGGCGGATGCGCGTTGGTCAGGCTGGCGCGGTAAGCCCCCAACAGGCTGGTCTGATTCACCAGCAAATGATGCAGCGCCTCGTCCGGGTTGAGGTACTTGCCCCAGGCAGCCGCGAGCCGAAGTGCAAACGCGAGCACGAGCGAAAGGATGACGATCCAGTCCACCTGGGACGCCAACAAGAGCTCGATCCGGTCCGCGGTCGACCCGGCGTTCGGCGATGGCGCAGCGATGTCACTCACCGTATCGGCTTTTGCAGAAGGCTGTTGCAGTGAGAACTCCCGAAGGCAAAACGGCGTCCTGATTTTCGGAGTCTCATTATACCCCGAGGTCGCCAAACGCCACCTCCGCGCGCCCAGCGAAGCGAAGCGCCGTGAGCGGCAAGCCCGCCCTACTCTGCGACATAATAATGAAGTGTTTTCTTTCCTCCGGCGCGGACGTGCCAAGCTCCCGTATCGCCGCTTATTCGGGCGTAGCGCGCTATGACCAGCTCGTATCCCAACCCGCGCCTCCTGATCTTCATCGTCGCGTACAACGCCGAGCGGACCATTCAGGAGGTGGTTCGCAGAATCCCCGAATCCCTGGCGCGTTACCAGACCCACATCCTGATCATTGACGATTCTTCCCGCGACGACACCTTTGGCCGGGCACATGACATGGAGCAGGCCGGGCAAGCGCCGTTTCCGATGACGGTCTTGCACAATCCGGTCAATGAAGGCTACGGTGGCAACCAGAAAATCGGGTTCCGTTACGCCATTCAAAACGGATTTGACATCGTCGCCCTGGTCCACGGCGACGGCCAGTACGAACCCGAATGCCTGCCGGACCTGCTGCAGCCGCTGGTGGACGACGAAGCGGATGCGGTTCTCGGGTCGCGCATGATGACCCGCATGGGAGCGCTCAAGGGCGGCATGCCTTTGTACAAGTACGCCGGGAACAAAATCCTGACGAGCATCCAGAATTTCCTGCTGCACTCTTCGCTCTCCGAGTTTCACTCAGGCTACCGGTTGTATTCGGTGAACGCCTTAAAGCGCATCCCGTTCGAGCGGAACACCAACGACTTTCATTTCGATACCGAAATCATCATTCAACTGTTGCGCGCGCGCCTGCGAATCAAAGAGCTTCCGATTCCCACCTACTACGGCGACGAGATCTGCTATGTGAACGGGCTCAAATACGCCTGGAATGTGGTGAAAGCCACCTTGAATTCGCGCGCGCAGGATTTCGGCATTCTCTATCAGCGCAAGTTCGATGTGTCGGCGTGGGACCAAGCCAATCCGTTGTATCGCCCGAAACTGACCTTCGATAGCCCGCACACCATGGCGCTGGCCCGCATCCCTCCGGGCGCGCGAGTAGCCGATATCGGCTGCGCGGCGGGCTATATCAGCCGCGTGCTTTCCGCCAAGGGTTGCCACGTCACGGGGATCGATCAATACCCGCCGGCGGACGACGCAGGTCTGGAGCGTTTCTTGCGCTGCGACTTGAACGACGACTTTCCGCTGGACGTGGGGAGTTTCGACTACATTGTATTGTTGGACATCGTGGAGCACCTCCGCTCGCCCGAGCGATTTATGGACTCCCTGCGCCAGTCGCGCGCAAGCGACGGTGATGCCAAGGTCATCCTGAGCACGGGCAATATCGGTTTCTTTGTCATCCGCATCGCCTTGCTGTTCGGCTGGTTCAACTACGGGCCGCGAGGCATCCTGGACTTGACCCACACGCGCCTGTTCACGTTCCGAACCGCCAAAGCGTTGCTGGAGCAGTCGGGCTATCGTATCGCCGAGGTCGCGGGCGTGCCGGCGCCGTTTCAGTTGGCCTTGGGCGATGGATGGGTTGCAAACATGGCGCTAGCTGTTAATAAAGCGCTCATTTGGATCTCGAAATCGCTGTTTTCCTATCAGATTTTCATTGTCTGCACGCCTCTACCGACCCTGGGACGGCTGTTGGAACGCGCCTACGCCAGTAGGAAAGAAAAAGCCAACCACGCGTGACGATGACGGCGTGCATGGAGGCGTTTGGCCGGCTCTCCAGTGCCTTGAACGCGGAGGTCGAACCAATCTTGGCGAATCGCGTCATGGTCTATACTCATCTGAATGAAACTGGCGCGGTATTGGACGCGAGCTCAAGGCGAAGCAGAGGGCCGCAGCGGCCCCATTCGTGTGACTTCTCGGGGCTGGTCGAACGACAGCCTCCAGGCAGCCCGAGCAGTCGCCCGCGACAACGCGCAAAGAGTCGCCGAAAAAATCGCCTCCAATCACGCCCCAAGCCAGAGGTATCCGTATGGCGACCGGCCGCTTCCGGAACCAGTCCTGCGCGAGTTTCAACCCGATCGTGACGGACCGGCGGCGGTCGTCACCCGGAACGTTTATGGATCGACGGTCCTGAACACTCGCGATCTGATGTTTGTCGATATCGATAAAGAGGAGAAGCCATACGGCGCGCTCGCTTCGGGTCTGGCCTCCGGATTCCGTTCGCTTTTCGGTAAGCCCGCGCCCGCGCAGACTGTATTGACGGAGATTCAGGCCGTCGCGGAACGCAACAGCCTCACGGTGCGTGCTTACAAGACCGCTGCCGGATATCGCGTGCTGATCACCAACCGAGCCTTCGAGGCAGGAGAGCACCGCACCGAGGATTTGCTCAGCCAGTTCAGCGCCGATCCCTTGTACGTTCGGCTGTGCCGCATGCAGGAATCCTTTCGAGCCCGCCTCACGCCCAAGCCCTGGCGCTGCGGTTTGAGCGTTCCTCCCGTAACGTTCCCGTTTGAAACGCCGGAAGCAACGTCCCGGTTTCAAAATTGGGAAAGAGACTACACGTCGGCAATCCAGAGCTACGCGACGTGCCGGTACATGGCAAGCTTTGGGAGCAGCCCCATGGCATCGGGCTTTGAGGAACTGGTGCAATACCACGATCAAGAGACTCGAGCGGCCAGCCTTCTTCCGCTCGCTTGAGTGCGCGAATTGGGACGGGCCAAAGCAAACGTGGCCCAAATGGCGCGCACGCGGCCGCTTGCTCCGGAGCGAAAGTCACTCCCAAGACATCCGGCGCCGGCTGGTCAGCGCGTGGTACAAGCCGAAAAACACCGCTACGTTGATCATCGTGAAGTAGTACGGCAGCGCGAGCAGGCGGGGACGCAGTTTCCACACCGCTCCGGCAATCGCCAGAAGGTAGAACGCCACCTGCAGCGTCAACAGCGCGTTGTACGGAGCCATCCCTGCAAGCATGACGTTCGCCACCAACGCCACGGCCATCGCGAATGGAACAGCCAGGCGCACGGCCTTGTGCGATAGAAAAAAGTACAACGGCAGAATGCGCGGAGGCCACAAAAGCGGCTTGATTTCCCGCAATTGTTGCACATTTCCTGCCATAATGCGCACGCGCCTTCCGAAGCCGGTCATTTCCTGGGCGGCTTCGTAGACGATAGCGGTAGAATCGTAAACAGCCCGGTATCCGCGAGCGATGACCGAAGCCGGAATGATGTAGTCGTCGTTGATCGTTCCGGGCGGCGGAAACGGATACAGCGCCTTGCGGATGGCGTGCAGGTGTCCGTGCGCGCCCAGAGTGCTCGATATGCGCGACTCCATCACTTTGAGGACGGTTTCGTAGCGCCAGTAGAAGTCCTCGCTGCGCCCGATCGAGACCTCGTCAGCCTTAACGACAGTGTATTTGCCGCTGGCGGCGCCGACGGAGGTGTCGGCGAAATTCGAGACCAAGCGCGAGACGGCGTCCGGATATAACAACGCGGCCGCGTCGGAAAATACCACGATTTCCCCGCGCAATTCCGGAATGCTGGCGTTGAGCACGTTCATCTTGCCGCGGTTCATCGGATAATCCAGCACGCGCACGCGATGCCCGTCGGCCATGCGCCGGGCCAGCGCCGGGGTCTCATCGGGAGAACCGTCGCAGGCCACCACGATCTCCAGCCGGTCCGCCGGATAGTCCAGCGCCAGCGAGTTGCGGATCTTCTCTTCAATCACCGCGGCTTCGCGGTAGGCGGGAATCAACAACGAAACCATAGGCGCGTCGGGGTCCGGGACCGGAGCTCTGCGTACCGGTCTCCGAATCACAACCGTCAGCAGGGCCAAGATCAGCGGGTAGCCCAGGTAAGCGTAAACCGGAACGGCGACAGCCAGCCAGAACACATATTCCGAAGGCACTGGTGCGTCAGATGGGCCGAGCGTCAACGCAAAACAGCTTGCCGATGGTTTTGCAGCTTCGCACTTCGAATCCGGTTTCGCGCAGCAGTTGGTACACTTGCGGCCGGCGGAAAAAATACACCGGACAGCCCCGCATCTGCAGCCGCACTTTGCGGACGGGCATCCGCCAGGTCCACATGCGGGGCCAGGCGGAAAGAAACGTTCCACTTGTAAATGAGCGGATGCGGCGCAGCCGCTCTCGCGGATCCATGATGTAATCCCAGAATCCGATGGCAATGGTTGTGTCGTAAGTGCGGGACGCCGTCCAATCCAGCACATCGGCGTGAATAAACTCGCAGCGGTCGGCAACGCCGTCGTTGGCCGCCAGCGAGCGGGCAAGCTTAAGCATCTCCGGCGCCACGTCGATGCCGGTGACGGCCGCCCCGCGCCGCGCCAGCTCCGTGGCGAAGCGTCCCGAGCCGCAGCCGACATCGCAGATGTGCAATCCCCGAACATCGCCGCAAGTATCCATGACCCAATCGAAGCGCTGATACATGTCGCGGCGGAGCCACTTGTCGAGCGTGCGGCCCACGGGAGTCTTTTTGCCGCTGTAGATGGCGTCGAATTCGACAGCGATGTCGTTCCAGAAGCGCGCCACCTGGGGCATGGTGTCTTTTTTCATGTCGTCGATTCGAACCTAGCGGCGGCGCATCGAGCGATCGCTACGAGCTATAACTAACATATAGCAGAGCGGGGCGGGGAACCTAGCGGGAACCTAGAAAGATGGATCAGCAACAGCAACGATGGGGTACCGAGGCCCGCTTCTTCGACGAGTGGGCGTCCCAGGCGGCTGAAGCCCTGAAGCCCGTCGACCCGCGCACGCTGGCGCGTTATGGGGCGCGCTCCCCCAGGCGACGTTTCAACAAGGAGTTCCGCTTCCGCTTGTTGGGCGATCTGCGCGGCCGGCGCGTGCTGGACGTCGGGTGCGGAGACGGTTCCAACGCCGTCCTACTGGCCAAATTAGGAGCGATTGTCACCGGCATCGATGTTTCGCCCAAGGCCATCGAACTGGCCCGGCGGCGAGCGGAGATCAACGGCGTCTCGGAGCAGACCACGTTCGTGTGCCAGCCGATGGAACAAGCGAATCTTGCACCGGCCGGCTTTGACGTGATCTGGGGCGATGCGATCCTGCACCATCTGATCGGCGAGTTGGATGCGGTGGTCGCGCAGTTGGTGCGGTGGACCAAGCCGGGCGGGACGATCTTGCTCTCAGAGCCGGTGAACTTCAACCCCCTGTTGCGGCGCCTGCGCTTCATGATCCCGGTGCACACCGACGCGACTCCAGACGAACGTCCCCTGGAGCCGGCCGAAATCGCGCTTCTCCGCGCCCACCTCCCGCAAATGCAGGTAGCGTTATTCACCATGCTCGGCCGCCTGGATCGATTTGTGTTGCGCGATTACAACTACGAAGGCTCGGCGGCGCCACGACGGTTGGTGTCGAGCCTGCTGGCGTCAGCAGATTACGTGGCGCTAAGGCTGCCGGGCGTGCGCAGCTTGGCGGGGACCGCGGTGATTTGGGGACGGGTTTAGGGCCCGAGGCGGATCAAGTCCCTTGGGTGGCCGCGTGCCAGTCGTCCTCGCTGCTGGCTGGAGAGACGATATCGCCAAGGATGCTACCCGTACCGATCATCGATCCGCGCCAACTGGAGCCGCGCTTCTGGTGAGGAGCGGGACTCACTTCCGCGATCGGCACGCCGTACCGGGTCACCAGCACCGCCTCGCGAGTTTTGTTGACGCGCTGCAGCACTTCGGTACAGGTAGCCTTGAATTTGGAAACCGAGATTCTCTCCACGGTTGCTCTCGCCTCAACCCTAACATCGTCCGGAATGTTGGTCACTATGTTCAGCCGTCATAAGCAGGAAACTCCGAGGGCCTTTGCCGCTTCTCGTTGCGGCTGATCCATCGTTGCCAAAGGGCAACCCGCCCGTAAGGCGAGTTCGACGTAGAGGGCGTCGTAGGGCGTCAAGCGATAATCGCGGCAGATGTTTTGGACGGGTCCGGCAACTTGCTCCAGCGACGCGTAGTCCAGGGACGGGCTCAAGACCCGCAAGCTGTCGAAAAACGCTCTTGTCTGTTCTGGGGTGATGCGTCCCTTGCGCTCGCCGAGGAGCAACGTGTTAAGAACTTCGAGTGACCAGAAAGCCGGCACGAGGGCCTGCTCGCCGGAATTGAGCCGGTCGAGCACGTCTAAGGACAGAGGCGTTTGTTCATCAGGAAAGCACCACGACAAAGTCACCGAGGCATCGATGACAATGCGACTCACGGACGCGCCTCATGGCGCAATTCGCGGATCGTCATGCCGCGGAGCGAAAGTCCATGGGTCTTCCCAAAACTCCTGAGCCGCTGGATCGCTTCCGCTACTTCTTTTGCGGGCGGCGATAAACTCGGGGTACCAGGCGCAGCCGGAAGTTTCGCTGCGTCTGCGAGAAGACTGGCGGCATAAGCATCGATTCCCATGCCATGGGCAGCAGCCTGGCGGGCAAGCGCGGCCTCAAGCTCGTGGCCAATTTCGAGGGTGATCGTCATTAACAGTCTCTTTCGGCTTTAATCTAACCCTATCGCCGGCTTCATTTCGAGTCAAGTAATAGAGCAACAGACGAAAGACCCTTACCCGCTCTTCTTCGGCCGCCGCACTTCGATCACCGGGATCAGCGACGTAGAGGACTCCGGAGCCGCCTCGGAGCGCGAGCGCTGGGAGATCTCGGTATTCAAGCTGGAAACGAACTCCTCGATCTGGTGCTGCATCTGTTCCATCTTCTCGCGCATGTTGAGGATGATTTCCACGCCCGCCAGGTTCACGCCCAGGTCGCGCGTCAGCTTGAGGATCACGTCCAGGCGCTCCAGATCCTCCGCGGTGTACAGGCGCGTGTTGCCGTCACTGCGCGACGGTTTGAGCAGCCCCTCGCGCTCGTACAGGCGCAACGTCTGCGGGTGCAGCCCGAATTGCTCGGACACCGCCGAGATCATGTAGCCCGCTTTGCGCTTGTACTTGGTCATGCTTATACCTTTGGCGATCCGGCTTCGGCCCACAGTGGCGAGCGCGGGTCTTCCGGATGCAACTGGGCGTACTCCCGAAGGATCTCTTTGGTGCGTTCGTCTTGGACCACGGGAGCCTCGACGGCCACTTCGACAATTTGGTCGCCGCGCTGACTGGTGCGGGAGTTGAGTACGCCCTTTTCGCGCAGGCGGAATTTTTGGGCGTTCTTGGTGCCTTGCGGGATCTTGAGCAGCGCGCGTCCGTCGATGGTGGGCACTTCGATCTTGGCGCCCAGGCCGGCTTCATCGATGCGGATGGGCACCGTGATGTGGATGTCGTCGCCTTCGCGGCGGAAGAAGGGGTGCGGTTCCACCCGCAAGGTGATGTAAAGATCGCCCGAGGGCGAGCCCATGGTTCCCGAGTTTCCCTTGCCGGCCACGCGCAAACGCGAGCCTTGTTGCGCGCCGGGCGGAATGCGCACCTCCACCGATTCCATGGCGGAGACGCGACCGTCGCCGTGGCAAGTGGCGCATTTGTTGCGCAGGCGGCCCGAGCCTTCGCAGCGCGGACAAGTCAGGCTGAAGCGCATGGCGCCGGCCATTTGCGTCACGCTGCCGCTGCCGTTGCATTCCGGGCAGACCACGTCGGCTCCGCGCTGGACACCGGTGCCGTTGCAGGTGGCGCAGACTTCCTGATGGGCGATGCTCAAGCGCGCCTGCGTGCCGCGGATGGCTTGCCAGAAATCGATGTTGAGCCCGTACTCCAGGTCGGAGCCTTTTTGCGGCGATGCCTGGGGCTGCTCGTGAGATTTGCTGAACCAGTGATTAAAGATGTCCTGGAAATTCCCGGAGCCGGTGGCGCCTCCCCCGGCGCCGGGGCCGGTTGAGCTGGCGTGCGCCCCGCGGGTGAACATATCCGAGAAATCGAAACCGCCGAAGCCCATGTTGGGGCCTTGCGGACCGCTCGCGCCGGGCATCCCGGAGTCGGAGTAAAACCCGACTTGGTCGTACATTTGCTTCTTCTTGTCGTCGCTCAGGACGTCGTAGGCTTCCTGGACTTTCTTGAAACGGTCCTCCGCTGTTTTGTCGCCGGGGTTAAGATCCGGATGATGCTTACGCGCGAGCTTGCGGTAAGCTTTCCGGATCTCGTCCGCGGCGGCGGTGCGAGCGACGCCTAATGTCTCATAATAGTCCATAACAACAGACGCCAGGGGACAGACGCCAGGGGCCGGTCAGCAACTCCGCTCTGGCCCCTGGCGTCCGGCGTCTGGCCCCTTATTTCTTGTCCTCTACATCTACAAACTCCGCGTCTACCACGTTGTCCTTGGGCTTCTCTCCGCCCGCTTGAGCTCCGTCGCCGCCTGGCCCCTGGCCCGCAGCCCCTGTCCCCTGTCCGCCGGCCCCCGGCCCCGCGCTCGCCTTGTACATGGCCTCCGCCAGCTTGTGGCTGGCCTGGGTCAGAGTGTCGACCGCCTTATTGAGCTCTTCCACTCCGCCCGAGCCCATAACCTTGCGGGTGGCCTCCAGGGCTCCCTCGACGTTCTTGGCGTCGGCATCGCTGATTTTGTCGCGATGATCCTTGAGCATCTTCTCCACTTGGTAAACCATGGAGTCGGCCCGGTTGCGGGCGTCGATTTCATCGCGGCGCTTCTTGTCTTCCGCCGAGTGCGATTCGGCGTCGCGTGCGATCTTTTCCACCTCGTCCTTGCTCAGGCCCGAGGAAGAAGTGATGGTGATCTTCTGCTCGTTGTTGGTGGCTTTGTCCTTGGCCGTGACGTTCAGGATGCCGTTGGCATCGATATCGAACGTTACTTCCACCTGCGGGATGCCCCGCGGCGCGGGCGGAATGCCCACCAGCTGGAACACGCCCAGCATGCGGTTATCGCGGGCCAGCGTGCGCTCGCCCTGGTACACCTTGATCTCGACCGAAGTCTGGGAATCGGCGGCGGTCGAGAAGACCTCGCTCTTGCGCGTGGGGATGGTGGTGTTGCGCTCGATCAGCTTGGTAAACACGCCGCCCAGGGTTTCGATGCCCAGCGACAACGGCGTCACGTCCAGCAGCAGCACGTCCTTGACTTCGCCGCCCAGCACGCCGCCTTGCACCGCCGCGCCGATGGCCACGACTTCGTCGGGATTCACGCTGCGGTTGGGGTCCTTGTTGAACAGGTTTTTAACGATTTCCTGAACTTTGGGAATGCGCGTGGACCCGCCCACCAGCACAACTTCGTCGATCTGAGACGGCGTGACGCCCGCGTCGGCCAAAGCCTTCTTGCAGGGCTCGACGGAGCGGTCCAGAATGTCGGCCACCATCTGCTCGAACCGCGCGCGCGTGATTTTCTGCACCAGGTGCTTGGGACCGCTGGCGTCGGCGGTCAGGAAGGGCAGATTGATTTCGGTTTCGAGCAGAGTGGACAGCTCGATCTTGGCCTTTTCGGCGGCTTCCTTGAGGCGCTGCAGAGCCATCTGGTCCTTGGAGACGTCGATGCCCTGCTCGCGCTTGAATTCAGTGATCAGCCAGTCGATGATGCGGTGGTCGATGTTGTCGCCTCCCAAGTGCGTGTCGCCATTTGTGGACTTGACTTCGACCACACCGTCGCCGACCTCCAGGATGGAGATGTCGAAAGTTCCGCCGCCGAAGTCGTAGACGGCGATGGTTTCGTTCTTTTTGCGGTCCAGGCCGTAAGCCAGCGCGGCAGCCGTGGGCTCATTGATGATGCGCATCACTTCCAGCCCGGCGATTTTGCCGGCGTCCTTGGTGGCCTGGCGCTGGGCGTCGTTGAAGTACGCCGGGACGGTGATGACGGCTTGCGTCACTTTCTCGCCCAAGTAGGCCTCGGCGGCTTCCTTGAGCTTGCCCAAGATCATCGCCGAGATCTCAGGCGGAGAATACTTTTTGCCGCCGCTCTCGACGCGGGCGTCGTTGCTGTCGCCGCGAACAACTTTGTAGGGCACCAGCTTCATCTCTTCGCTGACTTCGTCGTAGCGCCGTCCCATGAACCGCTTGATCGAGTAGACCGTGTTTTCCGGATTGGTGACGGCCTGCCGCTTAGCGACCTGTCCCACCAAACGCTCCCCGCTCTTGGCGAAGGCGACCACGGAGGGGGTGGTGCGCCCGCCTTCCTGGTTCGGTATGACAACCGGCTGCCCGCCTTCCATGACGGAAACCACGGAATTCGTGGTTCCCAGGTCGATACCTATAATCTTGCTCATTGGCTGGTTCCTCTTTGTAGATTTTTGCGTGGTCGATTTAGCTCAACCTCATTATGCAATCTTAGTGTGATCTTGTCAAGTTTTTCGGATGGGACCGGAGAATCAGAGCATTACAGGGGCTTCCAAATCTCGTGGGTGGGCCCGGAGGCTGCCCGTGGGGTGGTTGCCCTTTAGGAAGTCTTTGTGCATGAGTGGTTTGGAGGGGTCTTGGGTTCGTTTGGTAGTTCTTGGAGGAAGTTCCGAGAGCGTGGCGTTTGGGTTCGTTCGGTATTTACGCACAATCGGCTTCTGGCTCTTGTAAACTGAGTTGGATCACTTGTGCGCCGCGCTCGGCCGGCGGGAGGAAAATTGGATGAAACGACTCACCTTGACGATACTTGCTTGCCTGACGTTGCCGGCGCTTGCGTCGCTGTCTGCGCAGGATCTCACGATCACCAATGCGCGTATCATTGCACCCAACGGCGCCGTGATTGAGCGTGGATCGATCGTGGTGCGCGCGGGGAAAATTGTTTCCGTCGCGCCCGGCGCGCCATCCGCCGCGGGTGGCAAGAGCATCGACGCCAAAGGCATGACGGCCATGCCTGGGTTCATCGATGGACACCGGCACATCAATACCGGGCCTAACGAGAAGGCGCAGATGCAGGCGCTGCTCGAAGCCGGTTACACCACCGTGCTGTCGGGAGGCGGTCCGGCGGAAGGCAATATCACGCTCCGGGATCATATCGACAAGGGCCTGATCAATGGGCCGCGCATCATTCCGTCCGGGTCTCTGAGGCTGAACAATAACACGCCGGAAACGGCTCGCGCGGAGATACGGAAGATGGCGGGCATGGGGATCAAGTTTACGGGCGAGATCGCCCTGACTCCCGTGCCGGGGCCGAGCGAAAAGGAAATCGAAACGCTCAAGGCGGTGGTGGACGAAGGGAAGAAGGCCGGCGTCATGGTCCAGGTCCATGCCGTGAGTTCGCGCGCGATGGTGGCCGCCGTCGACGCGGGCGTGCCGCTGCTGGTTCATCTGCCTAACAAAGATTGGGTGAGCAAAGAGGACGCGAAAAAACTCGCCGCGTCGGGCACGAAGATCTTGGGGACGGTCAGCTTCGGCTCGCCTGTGTTCGGGGTGTTCGCGGACGATAATACGCCGCGGTTCCGGGACGGGAAGTCGTGGCCGGACTCGATCGTCGATGGGGTCCGCCTGGGCGAGGAAGCTGGATACATGCCGGTGAATGCGCGCACGGTGTGGGATGCGGGCGCCATCCTGGGCTACTGCACCGACACAACCTACGACCCGAAGGCCGGGCTGGATCATGAGCTGAAGATGCTGAATGTGATGTTCTCAATGCGGGACCTGATCAAGATGATCGGGCCGAATACGGCGTCCTACATTCAGATGGGCGACCAGCTCGGAACGCTGGAGGCCGGCAAGCTGGCCGACATCATCCTGATCGACGGCGATCCGCTGGAGGGCTATTGGAACTGGCTGAAGACCAAAGTGGTGGTCAAGGGCGGTGTGATCGTGGTGGACAAACGCTAACCTGCCGGAGCCGGTACGGGTGGTGATCGCCGGGAGGAGAATGGTGGTCGCCAGGAGCAGAACCTAAGGTTTGGCGAGGGCAGCCAGCGTTACGCCCAGCGCGTTGACCTCCGCGGCCGAGGCGCCGTCCTTCACGAAGACTTCCATGACCGCTGCGGGCGTAGTGCCGACGTTTTTGAAGCCGTGCGGCGTGCCCTTTTGCATGAAGAACGCTTGTCCGGAAGCTGCTTCCACTGGTTTCGCCGAACCGATGGTGATTTCCAGTTTGCCGGAGATGGGAATCCACAGGTGAAACCGGACATCGTCGTGGGTGTGGACGCTGCGCACCGCGCCGGGCTGAATTTCGACGCGGCTGACGCGGACTTCCGGGCGATCCATTAAGCGGATCGGGTTCACACCGGCGTTGGCTTTGTTCGCAGCTGCGGGTGCTTGCGCGCTCGACTGAAAGCCGAACAGCAAAGCCAGCGACAGGATAGAAAGAATGGCGCCTTTTTGCATGGCGAGCCTCCTCAAGGTGGACGTGGGAGGAGTTTATACCTGGCATTCCGTGGAGTCAATGCAGGTCTGGCCTGATGCGCGTCTGGTGCGATTGGATCCCCGCCCTCACGGGCGGGGCTGTAACCTGATAGAGAGCACGAGTCAGGAGGGAACGCGACGAGTATGATCACCATTCGCCGAAGCGCGGAGCGCGGGCACGCCGACCAAGGCTGGCTCAATTCTTACTATACGTTTTCCTTCGCCAGTTATTACGATCCGGCGCACATGGGCTTCCGTGCGCTGCGCGTCATTAACGAAGATCGGATCGCGCCGGGGCGGGGCTTCGGCGCGCACGCGCATCGCGACATGGAGATCATGACCTACGTCCTCGAGGGCAGCCTGACGCATCGCGACAGCATGGGCGAGATTCAGACCTTTGGAGCCAACACCATTCAGGTGATGTCGGCGGGCACCGGCGTGATCCACAGCGAATTTAACGGCTCCGAAGGCGAGCCGGGGCATTTTCTGCAGATCTGGATTGAACCCGCGGTCCTGGACGTGGAGCCGTCGTATCAGCAGATCTCGTTCGATCCGCAGGAGAAGCGCGGGCGGTTTCGGCTGTTGGCAGCGCCGGCGGGGAGTGACCATGGCGAGGCGGCGGAGATTCATCAGGACGCGTCGGTGTACGCGGCGGAGCTCGGTTCTGGAGAGAATCTCAACCGGACGCTCGCGCCAGGGCGACACGCATGGGTGCAGGTTGCGCGCGGCAACGTGACGGTGAACGGAGAAGCACTGGGAGAAGGCGATGCCGCGGCGGCCGGCGACGAGCGTGAGTTGTCGTTCACCGGAGGGCCGGGCGGTTGCGAGTTGTTGTACTTCGACCTCGCTTGACCCATGGGGGCGTGATCCGATGCAGGATACAAACGTGTTGGTGACCTTCTGCTCGCGCCTCGGCTCGACGGAAAGACTGGCTCTGGCGGCGGCGCTGGGCGCGGTTCAGGCTCGAGCCAACATTCGGCTGCGCTGGCTGCGGGAGACCGCGGAGGACGATGCGATCGACCGCATTCCGGGATGGCGGGAGAATCGTTCGCGTATGGCGAGGGAGTACATCGCTCCGCGCGAGATCGATTTCCAGTGGGCGGACGCCTTGGTGATCGCGATACCGGATCGGGTCGGCATGTCGTCGCCGGAACTGAGCCCGTACTTCGAGGCGCTGAAAGCCGTGCAGTCTGCCGGTACGCTGCATGTGAGCGCGGCAGCCGTACTTGGCACTGGAGCGGCGGAGGCCGCGTTTGCTCAACTTGGCTTGACGCTAGTTCCGCTGGACCAGAGCCCAGTACTCGACCAGGACCCAATCAAGCATGCGGTGGAGCGTGCACGGCTCCAGGGCCACAGAGTTACGGAGGCCGCGCGCGCCCGCAGGTAGCGGGTCAGTTTGAAAATATGGACGGTTTCCCGGACGGGCCTGCCGACCCTACTGTGCCGGGCGCGCAAGTCGAATGTTTGGGTGTCATGTTTGGGCGTTTCGCGTCAAGCTGGCGGGACGCAGACTTTGGGGGAGTGATCATGCGAACGTACTAACTCCGAGGATTGCCGATTCGCGGTGAGCAATCCCGGAGGACTCGCCTCAAGTGACACCACGTGTCAGGTGAGTGTTGGAGTTCGCGTGGCCTTTTCGGGACTCTGAGATACTCGTTATAGCGTGCATAGATTCAGGAAGGCTGGCCACCCACTACCTCGGGCTTTTTTCGTTCTGCTCGCGAGTGCAAGCATGTTGCCGCATGGGAAGGCGCAGTTTGTTCAACAGGGCGCGAAACTGGTGGGCACTGGCGCAGCTGGCTCAGCGGGACAAGGCAGTTCCGTGGCGCTATCAGGGGACGGCAATACAGCCATCGTAGGCGGGCCTAACGACGGTGGCCTTGCTGTTCCTGGTGCTGTCTGGGTTTATACACGCGCCGGCGGAGTCTGGAGCCAGCAAGGCGCGAAGCTGGTCGGCGCGGGTGCAGTTGGGTTTCACGGGTTTCAAGGCCAAGGCGTGGCGCTCTCCGCGGACGGGAATACCGCGATCTGGAGCGCTGACGACGGCGAGACTGGCTCGGCGTGGGTGTTCACGCGATCGAGCGGCGTGTGGACGCAACAAGGCCCCAAGCTGGCCCTGGGCGCGTCGTCGGGCAGTCCCTTTTCTGGTTTGAGTACGTCCGCAGCGCTCTCCGCCGACGGCAACACAGCCATCGTCGGATCGTCTGGGCGCTACGATGGGGGCGCGCTGGTCTTCACACGCTCTGGAGGCATATGGAGCCAACAAGGCTCCCTGCTGCTCGGTACGGGTGCCGTCGGCACCGGGTATCAGGGTAGAGCCGTGGCGCTATCAGCGGACGGCAACACGGCCATCATGGGAGGGTTTGGTGATAACGGCATGTACGGAGCCACGTGGGTGTTTGCACGCTCAGATGGGGTTTGGACCCAGCAAGGCCCGAAGCTTGTTGGAACAGGTGCCGTACCTACCCAGGGTTCTTCCGGCTCTTCCGCCAGTTGGGTGGGGCAGGGTTGGTCTGTGGCTCTCTCCGGAGACGGTAACACGGCTATTGTGGGCGGGTGGTACGACAACAATTATCTCGGAGCTGCCTGGGTCTTTACGCGCGCAAACGGAGTCTGGAGCCAGCAAGGCCCCAAGCTGGTGGGCGCAGGTGCGGCGTTCGGCGTAGCCAGTTACGTCCAGCAGGGATCTTCGGTCGCGCTTTCCGCCGATGGTAATACCGCCCTTGTAGGCGGTTTTCGCGACAACGGTGCGGTTGGGGCAACTTGGGTGTTCAAGCGCGCGAATGGTGTATGGAGCCAGGAAGGCGGTAAGCTCGTTGGGACGGGCTATGTCGGGAGTTCCCTTCAGGGCTCCCTGACGAATGGCGCCACCCAAGGTTTGGCCGTGGCGTTATCCGCGGACGCCAGCACAGCCATCGTCGGTGGACCGTACGACAACAATCAAACTGGTGCGACGTGGGTGTTCGCGCAAGTAACACTCCCGACGATCGCTCCAGGAGGCGTTGTCAACGCCGCGAGTTGGCAGCCCGGAATCTCGCCGGGAACCTGGATTACCATCATGGGCGCGAATCTATCTCTCACTACGCGAAGCTGGACCAGCGCCGATTTCTCCGGAAACAATCTGCCCACGCAATTGGGCGGCGTCAGCGTCACAGTCAACGGCAAACCGGCCTACGTTGCTTATGTCAGCCCGACGCAATTGAATGTCCTCACTCCTGACGACTCAACTCAAGGTCTTGTCGCAATCCAAGTGACGACACCCCAAGGGCAAAGCAATGTAGCGATGACGACCGAAGCCGCGTTTGCACCTGCGTTGTTCGCTCTGGATCAAGCTGGCGGCCAACATGTCGCGGCGGTTCGCGCGGACGGCGCGTATATTGGCCCACCGAACCTCATTCCCGGCCTGACCACGATACCTGCCGGGAACGGAGACGCCATCATGCTGTTTGGGACTGGATTCGGCCCCACAACGCCCGCGAATACCATCGGAATGCTGGTTAACCCAGCGCCGCTTGCGAATCCGGTGACGGTGTTACTCGATGGCACGCCGGTGAGAACACAGTTTGCCGGAATGGTAGGCCCGGGGTTGTACCAATTCAACTTGGTAGTTCCCCCGATGATGGGCAGTAACGCCTTGGTGACCGTGGAGATTGGCGACGAGGCTTCACAGGCCCCAATGTATATGGCAATTCAGGGAAGTCCCTGAGAGGCTGGGCTCGGCAGAATTCGATTTCGCGACCTCGAATCGGGATGGCGTGGCTCCTGCACCCCCCAGGGGCGGACAAAAGGGACGAGGTCGAGCAGATTGGCGCGGCGGCACAAGGCACCAAAATTCTGGCGATTCGCGCCTGGACGTGATGTCGGCAACACGTCGAGGTGCGCGCTCCACGGGCAAGCTGACCTACTACCCGCCCGCAAGCGCCGGTGATCGTTAGCGCCGCGGCGGGGTTGCGCCGCGCCACTCGGCCTCCCATTTGGCCCGCATTCGCGCGCGCTCCACTTCTTGCCCGCGCAGGTAGACCTTGAAAATCTTGCGCGTGTTGGCGATATCGTCGAGTGGGTTCGCGTTCAGCACCACAAAATCGGCGCTCTTGCCCGGCGCCACTGTCCCGAGTTGATCCATCCTCAGCGTTTCAGCGGCCAGGCGGGTCGACGCAACGATCACCTCGGAGGGCGTCATGCCGGCTTTCCCCAGCGCGTCGACTTCCCAGATGGCGTGCCAGCCGATGGTGCGCGAGGGATCTCCCGCCGAGTCGCTGCCCAGGACGACGCGCACGCCGGCCGCGCGCATTTTCGCCCTGCCGATGCTCGGCAAGATGACTTAACACTGCGCCGTCAGGCTGGAGATATTTGCGGCAGCCTGCCGATAGCCGGGGTTAGCTACTGCAAAGAGATGACGACGCTAGGTTGTGCCGACACGCCGCCGACCGTTGCCACCAGCGCGACGTCGCCCGTGCCCAGGCCCGCCGGGACGGTGAAATTGATCTGGTAGAGGCCGGCGGCGGACAATCCGGAGAACGAGGGAATGACGCTCACGTTGTTGATGCGGAGGCTCACGGCGTTAGTAGTGGGCGCCGATCCGGAGAAGATCGCGCCTGCGGCCACTGGCGGACTGGTTGGTCCGAATCCGACGCCGAAGAGCTCAACGGTATCGCCCGCCTTCGCCGCAACCGTCGCATAGCCAAGCCCGGTCCCGGTGGGGCCGACGATGTCATAGGAGCCTCCGGCGTAAGCTCCGGAGCCGTTCGACCTCGGGATAATGCCCGCAACGTGTTTCGAATCGAGCAAGCTGAACGAAGGAGCAAATTGGGCCAGTGTAACGGTGGATGATGCAGTTCCGTTCGGCGTGGTGACCACGACGGTGACGGGGCCCAGGGCGGTGTCGTTCGGAGCCTGTAGGTTGATCTGAGTGGGACTGACATACCACAAATAACCTTGCCTTCCGTCAATCGTGACGCTGGTGCCGCCGAGCGAGGTGGGGAAGTTGTTGTTCCAGGTTGCGGAGGCGCCGGCGAGATTGACGCCGTAGATCGAGACCCATTCGCCAGCCTCGATCGTGGTAGCGGAACTGTCATTGGGGCTGACGCCGTTGATAGTAATGGTGGGCGGGGGCACAGCGCCCGCGGTGAACTGGAAATTCGGTCCAAAGTCGTTGAGAGTGCCCGGTGGGGGGGCATTTCCGAAGATGTTCCCCTGGGAGAAGGTATTCGGTTCGACGAGGGTTGTGGTCCCCGTGGTGTAGTAGGCAGTGCTCACGTAGGTGATCGCGGCATTCGCAGGCGCGCCGCTCGCCTGCACCCCGACCGTATAATAATTCGTGCCTGTGACCCCGACGATGGCGTAGGTGTGACTGGTGTTGAGCGTGACAGGACTAATGGAAACATATCTGAATAAGCCGGTCGCCGGAGCGGATGGCAGCACCATGGCCGAAGTCACAAGGGTGTTCATGGTCATGTCGTAAACGCCGACCGGGGAACTCACGAACGTTTCGGGCACATTGGTCAGGTTAGAGTCGTAGAAGCCGAGTTGGGTGATACTGATGGCACTGTTTGCCCGGAACACGAAACCCGTGAGATAGCTTCCCTGGGTGTAGTTGAATGGCACGGCACCACCGGGAGGGTTAATGGGCCCCGCCATGTTGATGGCGACCGTATCGGCTCTGGCCGTACCTGCGCCCACACAGGCCGCCAGGACCAGCGCTCCCATTATCGACAGTCTCATGTGCGTCCTCGTTTCTTTGTTCCTGTAGCCGGTTAAAAGCGTGCGGATCAGTTTCGGGTCGATTGCCATCGGTTCTCCCGGGGGGTGTGCGGAACTTACTTCTTGCAAAGGTTGTGTATTTTTGCTACTTGGACTTCGGCGGGTTTCTGCGTCGGGTCAAATTTTCGAACCTTCAGGCAACCGGTATTCGGAACCCCTTAATGATAACAGCAACTGTGCGTGCTGTGACGGTGACAAAAACTCACGATGCGTCTTGCTAACACCTGTCCAAAACATACGCAAGAGCGGAAGGCCGACTTGGCCGCCCAGTGCAATCTCTATGCCGCGCAAAGTCGCGTAGCGGTTACCAACTCCGGTCACGGGGCCGTCCAGACAAGTCCGGGATTCCTCCCGGGAACCGCCGCTTCCGGAAACCACCTGGCTGGTTGTCGGCGACACGTCGAAGTGCGCGTCTCCACCGGCAAACCGACCACTACGCGCCCGCAAGCGCCAGTGATGATCAGCGCTGCGGCGGAGCGGCGCTGCGCCACTCGGACTCCCATTTCGCCCGCATTCGGGCGCGATCAACCTCTTGCCCGCGCAGGTAGACCTTGAAAATCTTTCGCGTGTTGGCGATGTCGTCGAGCGGGTTCGCGTTCAGCACCACGAAATCGGCGCTCTTGCCCGGCGCCACGGTCCCGAGTTGATCCATCCTCAGCGTTTCAGCAGCCAGGCGGGTCGACGCAACGATCACCTCGGAGGGCGTCATCCCGGCTTTCCCCAGCGCGTCGACTTCCCAGATGGCGTGCCAGCCGATGGTGCGCGAGGGATCGCCCGCCGAGTCGCTGCCCAAGACGACGCGCACGCCGGCTGCGCGCATTTTCGCGAGGTTCCGGACCTGCCTGTCCCACGAGGCTCGCGTGCTGGCGAGTTGTTCGGGCTTGCGGTTCGAGAACTGGGTCTCCAGCCGCTTGATCTCGCCGGGAGGAATGGTCTCATGCAGAAGCGGGTCGTCCAGCCACGCCGGCCGGCCGGATTCGAGCGCGCGGCTGGTGACGCCCAGGTTGGGGGTGACGAACATGCCCGGATGCGCTCGCAGCAACTGGAGGAAATCGTCGTCAACGTCTTTATCCCGCACCAGGTGCATGAAGCCCTCCACTCCCGCGCGCGTCAATCCTTTGGCATCTTCCAGATCGAAGACGTGAGCGATCGTTCGAAGATTGTGTTTGTGCGCTTCATCGATCGCGGCCGTGTAGAGTTCGGGAGTCAGTTTCTTCTGCGTATGGTTCCGGTCATCCACCCAGATCTTGACGAAATCCGGGTGATGCGGGGCGAGATCCTGCACCGCGCGGCGGGCCTCTTCCACCGTGGTCACCACATACGGCACATCGTTGCGGGCTGGATCGAACGGCCCGGAGCCCGGCCAGGCGAGGCCGCGGCCGACGGTGCGAAAGAGCGCTGCGCCGGGGTCTACCTCCTCCCGCAATTGATAGGGGAGCTCGCCCATATCGGTTCCCACGCTGATGACGCCGGCAAAACCGTGGTACGCGTAGCGCTGCAAATGGTCGAGCAGATTCTCGCGATTGAAGTTGGCCTTGGACATGCTGCCGTCCAGTTGCTTGAGAAAACCGAGATGGCTGTGGACGTCCACCATGGCGGGTATCACCGTCTTGCCGGTGAGATCGACGCGCGCGGCGCCGCTCGGCAGCCGGAGTTCGCCCTTCCTGCCGACGCTGGTGAAGCGGTCGTTTTCGACGATGAACGCGGAGCTTTCGATCGGGGCCGCGCCCGTGCCCAGAATCAGCCGCGCGCCTTCATACAACGTCACGGTGGGCTTGCGTTGTGGTTGCGCTTGTAGGGAAGAGGCGATCGATAGGAGCAGGATCGGGAGCAGGGGGGATTTCATAGAAGTCCATCCGATCACGGCGGCGCTTGGCTGTCAAGCTATATTGGCGGATCTGGCGGACGGGGGTGTCGATCGGGCGGTTGCACGCGCGCGTACCGGCGGGCGCGGTTCGGCGGCCTGCTGTGCGACAGTGGTGTAATCAGTAGAGTATTTTCATTGTGCCCGGGTGGCGAAATTGGCAGACGCAAGGGACTTAAAATCCCTTTTCCGGCAACGGGAGTGTGGGTTCAAGTCCCACCCCGGGCACCAACATTCCCCTCTGAAGCTGTAAACGAGCTTGCCTGCAGACGGGCAACGGACCTGGAGGTCCGCTCTACTCGTTGCCCATTACGGCGCCGGTGCTGGCGTCGACGAAGACTTGGTGCTCGGCCGCGCCTACGGAGACGCCCCAGAGTTTTCCATCAAGGAACCAAGGTAAGTGAATAACGACGTGAACGGGTGACGGGTGTATCCTGGCCGTGTGAGCACTCTGCGCCTCGCCAAATGGCGTGTCGCGATTAGCGTCGCCAAGACTTGGACTTCCAAGTGGCGGAGCGGCAGATTGTTCGACTGCCGCCGGTAGCGTTTCCGATGCTTCCTGTTGCTATCGTTCGGGAACTCCAACGTCGAAGTTGCGCGATCCCTCTTGCACTGCCGCTACACTAACTCCAAAACAGGAACAGTCGTAGAACCCGTCGAAGGATGAACGGAATGATAGGTGGTGGCTCAGTTCCAGCGGGCCGGAAGCTCCGCTGCTCCTTTTCATCATCCGTCATCAACATATCATTAAATCTCTTGAATCTCATAAAGGCGTCGGCTCCATGGGCTTAATTAGATCGGCTATGATCGGTGGTCATGATCAGCGACTCAGCACGCCTTGGTAGTTCTTCAAGTTGTCTTTCTCTTTCTGGTCCTAACTGAATGACCTTCAGAGGTTTCACAAGCTGAAACACATTTTTCCTCATGCATTCCTCCTTCGGGGGATGGCATTCAGCAGGCAAGCATGGGACCAATTCATTTCAGGCTGGAGCTAAGTCAGCCGACGCTCTTAAATCGTTTGTGGGTGGCGCTTTGCGGGGTCTGCCGCGGGTATAAATTGAGGCGAGTCCTGCGGGAGATCGTCTCGACCAAATATGGTCAGGTGATCATACTTGGTCAACGAAGATTCTCCAAGATGCCCTGGCCGGAGCCGAGATCACCACCAGCGGGCTGCGGGCCGGGCAGAAGCGCGCCCGATTACCGAGCTGCGCGCAAGGCCGCCTTTGGGCAATCGATAGCGCGGCTCCAGCAGGGGCATCTAGCGCGGCCTGGGGGGATGCCGTGCGTGCCCGTCCTCCATGATTTCCAGCAACGTCGACACTGCGGTGCGAGGTGATTGGATCGCAGTTCGCGGCTGCGGCTGTTGGTCGGGGAACGTTCCAGCGAGCCACTGACGGCGGGGCTCAGCAGTTTTGGGGGCTGGTGCCGCGCCGACAGCAGCTTCGAACTGTGAACCCTGTGGTGTAGAGGAAGCAGCGTTGGCGCTGGTGTTCACGGGAGCAGCGCCGCAGACCGTGTGCCCAAATTGTGCCCCGACCCGGCCTTCTCCGCATTTCTGGTATTTCTGGCACTTCTCCCCCAAATGAAAATTGAATAACTTACGTCTTTTCAGAGACCCAGGAGGGACCAAAGTCCCGCCCCGGGCACCAGCATCCGGCTCTTGAAACCGTAAATGAGCTTGCCTGCATACGGACAACGGACCCGGAGGTCCGCTCTACCCATTGCCAACTACTCATTACCCACTACGGCGCCGGTGCTGGCGTCGACGAAGACTTGGTGCTCGGCCGCGCCTACGGAGACGCCCCAGAGAACTCGCCAGGTGGGGTTGGGGAAACGGGGCGTGGATTCGAGCAGGAAATTCACCGGGGGTTTGACGCCGGATTTGCGCAGATAGTCGGGGCTCTTGGCGGTGGCGTTTTTGAGCGCGGCGGGAGTGTCGGTGACCAACGCCGTCGCCAGGAAGGGACTTTCCTGGCCGCCGCCGCTCCAGGACTGCTCGTGTCCGGCGAAAACGCCTTTATGCAGGCTGCCTTGGCCTTCGATGGCGCACCAGGTGTAAACTTTCGCGGAGGCGCGCGCCATGGAGACGTAGGTGATCTCCCAAGCGGCGGCCTTGCCGGGGGCCGGTTTCACCTCTTCGATCAGGATGCTGCGCACCCGCAGAGGCGCGGCGTCGGGAGCCCAACCGCGGGCGGCGGGATAAGTGTACTGAAAGGCCTGGCGTCCGGTGATGGGATCGAGGGGCTTCTCGGGCACAGGGGCGTTCGAGCCGGAACCGGAGTCGGAGCAGGCGGCCAGCAGCAGTGCGGGGAGGAGCAAAAGAAAGCGCATGTGTCTCGGGGAGATGTGGAACGGGCCGGCGGTCCGAACTGGGGATCTGGGCCTGACGCCTCCGCAAGGACGGGCGGAAAACGTGGTTCGCGGACTCCTATATACTACTGTCGGATTCGGAGAGCGGGGCTGTCAACTGGCAGTCTTGTCTCATGCAAGATGAGCCTGAAGCGGGGGTTCGTTTCTCACACAAGATGAGCCTGAAGGGCATGCTGGGGATTGATCATCCGCATGAAGTCCTCAGAGAAGTTGAGCCTGGAGCAGATCCGGGCGTTCCTAG
>DATNJC010000127.1:0-83538 GCA_035604115.1 Bryobacteraceae bacterium
TCGCAGCCGGTACAGGTAGTCCCGACACGCTTGCTCGGTGTCGAACCGAGCCTCGAAATCGGCCAGACTCCGGGGATACTCCTCCACAGCCGGCCATGCTACAGGTTGGGGCCACCTGAGTCAAGTAAATACCCCCTTCAAGGACAATATGATCGAAGACAATGTTTTCGCCTCACCGTACCTCGGGTATAACCATAATTACGCCATGTCTTTGTATTTGGGAGATCCTGACCCTGGCAGCCAAGTGGCGCAATCGGTTGTGGGGAATAACATCATTGCTCGCAATACGCTTTCCACCGCAGCGTTCTCGCCCCTCTTTATGCCCGCTTCGGCATTCGTCGATGGAGGTGGCAACAGCTGCAGAACATCCCCCGCAGGCTCTCCGATCGTCTGTCTGAACCCGACACCTCCTTCAATTCCCGCGAAAGGCGTCGCATTGCCGGGTGATTTCCTTTCTGGGGCGCTCCAGGTGGAATCGTATACGGACACGCGCGGGCAGCCCGTCACGTCCCCACAAAGTCCCTCCCAATTCATGTCTTCGTACGCAATGTTTACGGTCTTCAACGGCTCCATACAGAGCGCAGGACCCGGCTTCGTGGGCTCTGGCTCTGGCGGTTTCCCGTATGCAATTCTAGATCAAGTTCGCAATGTGGTTATCGTAGAGCCTTGCGTGGGTCCCTGCGGCAATCCGCAGGCAGCGGTGTTTGCCGCGTGCGCGGCTTCGACGTCCACCTATCGAGTTCAAGGCGCTTTTGCGCGAGCTAATAACTCTGTGGGAGCGGGGGTCGGGGTACAAGGCATCGTGTTTCGCAACGACGACCTGACCCACCCGTTGTTCCAAGCCTCCATCGACCCCAATAACCCTGTTGATCCGACCAATTACTTCGGCGGTACCGGAACGGCTTCATTCAACTTCCCGGTGGCTGTCGCGCAGGGCGACTGCCTGCGCATCGGTGTTTTTGCGATGCCTGGGGATCACGACAGTACCTTTGATGCGACTGCGGTTAAGTTCCAGATTACCCCTGGGCCGTGACCCGACGTGGTTCAGCCGTCGCCACTACTCGTGCGCGACCTTCAGATCCACCAGCGCCTTCACATCCGCGATGAACTCGTCCACCGGCTTGGCCCCCATGTCGGCGTGCTTGCGATGGCGCACCGAAACCGTGCCGGCCTCGGCCTCGCGGTCGCCCACTACCAGCATGTAGGGCACCTTCTGCAACTGCGCCTCGCGGATTTTGAGATTCACTTTCTCCTTGCGCTCGTCTAGCGTCACGCGCAGCCCGGCTTGCTCCAGACGGGTGTGTACTTCACGGGCGTAATCTTGTTGCCGGTCGGTGATTGGCAGCACCACCGCCTGCACCGGAGCGAGCCATACCGGAAACGCCCCCGCATAGTGCTCGACCAAGGTGCCGAAGAAGCGCTCGATGCTGCCGTATAGCGCGCGATGCACCATCAGGGGCTGATGCCGCTTGCCATCCTCGTGCACGTATTCCAGGCCGAAGCGCCGCGGCAGCGTGAAATCGAACTGCACGGTCGAAAGCTGCCACTTGCGGCCCAGCGCGTCGAGCAGCTTCACGTCTATCTTAGGACCATAGAAAGCCGCTTCGTCGGGAATCACCGGAGCCTTGATGTTCAGCCGCTCCACCGCGCGTGCAAGCGCCTTCTCGGCGAGCTCCCACTGGTCCGGCGCGCCGTCGTATTTGCCGCCCTCGGCTGAAGAAGATTTCCCGCCATCCCAGGTGGAAATTTCAGCCTCGTACTGTTCGAAACCGAAGCACTTGAGCGTGTCCAGCGCGAATTGCAGGCAATTCACCACTTCGTCTTCAATCTGCTCCGGCGTGCAAAAGATGTGCGCGTCGTCTTGCGTGAACCCGCGCACGCGCAGCAATCCGTGCATGGTCCCGCTGCGTTCGTACCGGTACACTGTCCCGAGCTCACCCAAACGCACCGGCAGCTCGCGATAGCTGCGCAGCCGGTCGCGATAAATCAGAATGTGGCCGGGGCAATTCATGGGCTTCAGGCGATACTCGGCGTCGTCCAGCTGCATGCCCGCGAACATGTTGTCCTTGTAGTGGCTCAAGTGCCCCGAGGTCTCCCACAGATTGGCGCGCATCACGTGCGGCGTGTAGACCAGCGAGTAGCCGCGCTTCAGGTACTGATCGCGCATCCAATCCTCGATCAGCTTGCGCACGATCGCGCCCTTGGGGTGGAAGAAGATCAGCCCCGGCCCGGCCAGTTCCTGAATGCTGAACAGGTCCAGCTCCTGGCCCAGCTTGCGGTGGTCGCGCTTCTTGGCTTCTTCGAGCTTGGCCAGATACTCGTCCTGCTCCTTCTTGGTGAACCAGGCCGTGCCGTAGATGCGCTGCAACTGCGCGTTCTTCTCGTCGCCCTTCCAATACGCCCCGGCGATCGACAGCAGCTTGAACGCCTTAATCTTCTTGGTCGACGGCAGGTGCGGCCCCCGGCAGAAATCGATGAAGTGCGGCCCCAGCGTGTATTCGGAGAAAATCTCGCCCGCGCGTTCGGTGATCAGCTCGCACTTCATGGGCTGGTCGGCGTAGAGTTTCAATCCTTCGGTCTTGGGCGTGTACTTGCGCTCGTAGGGCAGGTCGCGAGCCTGGATCTCCGCCATGCGTTTCTCGATCTTTTCCAGATCCTCCGGGCTGAACGGCTCGGCGCGCTGGAAGTCGTAGTAGAAGCCGTTCTCGATGGGCGGGCCGATGCCGAGCTTAGTTTCCGGGAACAACTCCAGCACTGCCGCGGCCAGCAAATGCGCGGTCGAGTGGCGGTAGACTTCGAGCGCCTCGGGATTCCCCGGCTTCAGGATCTCGACCTTGGAGTCGCCCTCGAGCGGCCGGGTGAGGTCCCACAGGTTGCCGTTGACGCGAGCAACCAAGGCGTCGTCGGCCAGACGAGGGCTGATCGAGCGGGCAATGTCCAAGGGCCGCGATCCCGCAGCCACACTTTGGACACTACCGTCCGGAAGACTGACTTGTATGTTGTCCATGGGTAATTTCAGCTTAGGCCGGGGGAGGGTGTCGCGGCAACCGGGTGCCGTCCCGCGCAGCCGCGTAACAGGGCTTCAGCAGGAGCGTTTGAAAAATACAGCTCGTTTACGCGATAATATAGCAACCATGAGTTTTTGTTCGATTTTGCCGTGCTCCTTTCGATGGGCTCGGTCGGCCTCGGGCAAATTTTCGTCGTGGAAAATGCGGCGAGCAATATTCCTCAAGTGACGCCCGGTTCCATCGCAAATCCAGCCCCCGTCTTCGCAAATTCCAGCATCGCGCAAGGCGCGATGTTCGTGGTGAAAGGCAACGGACTGGGACCCAAAACCGTTGCGATCGCGAGTGCGTTTCCGCTGCAAACCAGCTTGGCGGGCACATCCATCCAGATCGTGAGTGGTGGCAAAACCGTCGACGCAATCATATACTACACGCAGGCCGAGCAAGTGGCCGCCATTTTGCCTTCTGCCACACCGCCCGGAACAGGATCCCTTAAGCTCTCTTATAACGGGTCGACCTATACGTTGCCAATCACGGTGACGCAGAGCAATGTAGCTATGTACACTGTCGGTCAGGTTGGAGCGGGAGATGCGGTTGTCACACTTGCCGACAACAGTTTGATCCTGCCCAATAACGCCCCCAATCCCGGCGATACCGTGGTCTTTTGGGCCGACGGTCTAGGCCCGGTTTCCTTCGATGAAACAGTGCCGGCACAGGCTGGAGACATGACCTCGGTGCCGCTCGAAGTGTTCATCGGAGGGCAGGCGGCCAAGGTGCTCTATCGGGGACGCAATCCATGTTGCGTTTCTCTTGACCAGATCAATGTTCAAATTCCCCAAGGAGTCTCCGGGTGCGTCGTCTCGGTGATCATGCGAATCGGGGCCTTGGTCAGTAACGCGACCACCATGCCCATCGCCTCCACGGGGCGGGTCTGCACGCCCACCAATCCCGCGATTTCGCAAAGTGATGTCCAGCGCCTGATGGCTAAACAAACTCTGAACATAGGGAACATCTCGCTGGTTCGGAGCAATCCGAAACCGGATTTTGTGGATGGCGCGACGGCGACGTTCCAAAGGTTCTCGGCGCTGTCTTCTCTGGTTCTGGACACGCTGGTCGATATCCCAGCGCCCGGATCGTGTACGGTGACTTACTCCGCCAAGGGAGGGTTTACCGATCCTACGACGGGGCTTCAGCGCGTGGGACTGGATGCCGGCACCGGCATGAGCATTCTGGGCGCTAGCGGCAACACGGTGACAACGTTGCAGGGAGGGACCGGCGATTATGGTACTAATTCAGGTCAGTATTTCCAACCCGGCGCCTACTCGGTACAAGGCGCAGGGGGCGCCGATGTTGGCAGCTTCAACGTCGCCGTCACGATGGGACCGCCTCCAGTCTTGACGAACCTACAGTCGGTCACGATCGAGCGTACTCAGAATTTCACGATCTCGTGGACCGGGGGCGACCCGTCCGGTTACGCCACCATCACGGGTGTTGCCAACGACGCCCCGGGTGGCGACGCGTACTTCAATTGCACAGCTCGGAGTTCAGACGGGACGTTCACAGTTCCCGCGCCGATCCTGCAATCGTTGCCGGCGAATTCCAACGGGTCCTTGCAAGTCCAAACCTCATCGCCAATCACGCAGTTTACGGTCAACGGACTGGACCTTGGCATCGCATGGGCCTCAGAAGCAACCTACGGCCCCGTAGCGACCTATCAATAGATCCGGAGATCCGGGCAGCGCGGCTGGTGTAATGGGACGGCGCGCTCTAATATCCGGTATGATGAGGGGAGAAACGCATGAATAACGGCGACTCGCCCGCGACCAAGCATGACCTGCAACAAGCCGTCGAGCAACTCCGCTCGGAAATGAGCCATGGCTACAACGACCTGGTCGAGCGCATCACGGATAGCGAAACACGCGTCTTAAAGGCGATGTACGGTATCGCTGAAAGTTTTCAGAAGCGTGTCGTCCAGCTTGAGGAAAGCGACGCGACGCTAGTCCACCGTCTCGGCATTGTGGAAGAGCGTCTGCTCCAAGTCGAAAAGCGCCTCAACCTCCCGCCGTCCGCCTAAATCCGGCTGTTATAGTGGGACGAGAAGCCTTCCGTGACCACGTCCGCCTCCAATTCGCAGACCTTCGACGAAGCCGCGCTGGTGGAGCGCGCCCGTACTGGCGACCAGCAGGCCTTCGGCGAGCTGGTTCATCAATACGAGCGCAAAATCTACCGCCTGGCGATGAACATCACGCGCCAGGAGGAAGACGCCGAGGATGTGCTCCAGGAAGCGTTTCTAAAGGCTTACGAACACCTGGACCGCTTCAAGGGCGATTCCAAGTTCTACACCTGGCTGGTACGAATCGCCGTGAACGAGGCGCTGATGAAGCTGCGCCAGCGGAAGGGCGACCGAACGGTCCCCCTGGACGAGCCTCTGGACACCGGCGAAGAAACCATGGCGCGCGAAATCGCCGTGTGGGCCGATAACCCGGAACAGCAATATTCCAAGGAAGAAATCCAGAGGATCCTGACCGACGCCGTGGACAGTCTGAAACCAGATTTCCGCACCGTTTTCACCCTGCGCGACATCGAAGAAATGAGCACGGAAGAAACCGCCGAGATCCTGGGCATCTCGATTCCCGCAGTGAAGAGCCGCCTGCTGCGGGCACGGCTGGCGTTGCGCGAAAAACTGACGCGCCAATTCAAGCGCAAAGGAGAGGACGTGTTTGCTCACCTGTAAACAATTCCTCCAGGAATTAAACGATTTCCTGGACGAGACAACGGATCAGGACATGAAGCTTCGCCTGCAGAAGCACGTGAACGAGTGTCCCAACTGTTTCGTCATCGTCGACACCACGCGCCGCACCTTGGAAGTGTACAAGGGCATGGAGCCGCAGGCCATTCCGGAAAACGTCAAGACCCGTTTGTGGGCCGCCCTCGAGAAGAAGATGGCCGCGCGCAAGCCGCCCTCCTCTACCGTCTAGACTGCCCCGCCGGACATAGCTCTTGGTAGAACTGGCACCGCGAGCAGTGATCTCCCTCGTTTAAAGGAAACTCCAACCGATCTTGTGCGTCCCTTAGTGCGCGCACCGTAGCTTGCGCTTCACACAGGTGCGATTCGGCCAAGTCGATCTCCACCGCGCGATCGGAGCGCAGGTAGTACAGCACCGCCCGATCGGGGAGACGCCCCGCGTAACGCTCCAGCGCCAGCGCGTACAGGCGCAACTGCAGCGCGTAGGCCTCGCTGCCGGACTCATCACGGTCGGTCTTGTAATCCACCAACACCAATTCGCCGCCCTCTTCAAACCACAAATCCATCTGGCCGCCCAGGATCACATCTTCGGAGTTGAGAAGGAAGTCGAACTCCCGTTCGACACGCTCCGCGCGGGCGGCGCGTCGCCCCAGGTCGCTCGCTTCAAAGCGCGCCTTGAGCTCCAGGGCTTCCGGTGAATCCACCGCCTGACCCGCCAACGCGGCGTGAACCTCCAGCCCCAATTCGATCGCGCCGGTCCCGGGGCCTTGCGGTTCGGCCTCCAACCCCAGGTAGCGGCCCAAATAGTACTTGCGCGGGCAAGCCGCGAACAGCGCCACGCCGGTGACAGAGACGCTCGAATCGTATTGGCCGGTGCTCTCCGGCCGGTCGAGCAACTGGGAGGCGGGTGGGCTCGACGGTGCGAGCGCCTCGACGTCGGCGGGCACGGGAGGAGCGTCCGCGAAGCGAGGGTTCGCAATCGCCGCGGAAGCAAGTTTCTGCCACGGTCTCGACTGCTTGGTCTGAGCATGCGACAGCACCAGGCGGTCCTCGGCCCGCGTCATCGCGACGTACAACAACCGGTTTTCCTCTTCCTTCTCCTTCTGCTTGGTGGCCTCTCGGAGAGCCTTGTGCGTGGCGTCGGAGACGGACTCGCCAGTCACCGGATTCCGCCAGCGAATGCCCAAGCCACGCCCAGATGAAAACAGCAGCGGCGCGGAGTCCGAGCTGATCCCTTTGTGAAGTGCGCTGACGAAGACCACTGGAAACTCCAGTCCCTTGGCCGCGTGAATCGACATCATGCGGACCACATCCCCACTCTCGGGCGGCGGCGCTTCCGCTTCGGCGCGGGCGGAACGGAGCGACTCCAGATCCGCCAACATTTCAGCCAGCGGTCGCGCACGGTCGCGGTGCTCCCGCCGTAACCAAGCCAGAAATTTATCGATGTTGGCACGCGCCCGCTCGGGCAGTGTGGCGGCGTAACCGCATTCATCGAGCGCAGTCGCGATCAGAAGGTCGGGCGGATGCATTCCGGCCAGCCGCCGGATGTGGCCGAAGCGCTCCTCGAACGCCTGCTGCCAACCTTCGCGGCCACTATGATGAAAAACGCGATAGAGCTCCTCGTCACTCCAGCCCATAAGCGGGCCACGCAGCACGCCGATGAGCACGATCTCATCCAGCGGATTCACCAGCGCGGCCAGCAGCGCGAGCAAATCGCGAGTCTCGCGCGCTTCCAAGAATGTGCGTCCTCCGGAGAGCAGAAACGGGATCGCGAAACGATCGAACGCTTGCTCGAAAGGCTGCGTCGCATTGAGCGTCCGCAGCAGTACCGCGATGCCGGAGTACTTGCAAACGCCGTCGTTCACCAGTTGACGAATGCACGCTGCGACTAGCCCGGCTTCGGTCTCGGCCGGGGACTCGCCTTGTCCCACCAGCAACTCGACCACCGGGCCCGCGGTCGCGTCGAATCCCCGTTTCGCGGTGAGCGCTCGCGGCTCGATTCCGGGCTGGCCATCGAGCGCCCGCGAAACAGTGTCGAGAATCTGCTGGCGGCTCCGGTAGTTTTCGTCGAGCTCATCAATGAGCCCGCCGCCCGCGACAATGGCTGCGCGGTATTCCTCGAACACCTCAGGATCCGCGTGGCGAAATCCGTAGATGGACTGGTTGACGTCGCCTACGCCGAAAAACCTTGCCCTCAAGGGCTGAAGGCGTGCACCGCGAACCAAGTCCACCAGCCGCCATTGCAGCCGATTGGTATCCTGCAACTCGTCCATGAGCAGATGCTCGAAGCGGGCGCAAGCCTGACGTGCGCCATCGTCCCCCGACTCCAGTAGCTGAATGGTATGTTCCGCCAGGTCGGCGAAATCGACGGCCGCTTGCCGCCGTTTGGTCTCGCGATACACACGATCCACCCGCGCCACGGCCTCGGCGAGCAGTTCCTGTAGCCCCAAGTTGAACGCGCTCAGCCATTGCGCCTCCAGCGCCGAAAGGATCTCCTGCTTGAGACGGCTGGCATCAGGATTGCGCCCCCCCAGCTTGTTCAGGTTGAAGTCGAATCGCCCCAGCACCTCTAGGTGCTTGCGAGTCACCGGGGACGGCGCCAAGGCCAGAAACTCCGCGGCCCACTCCCGCAGCCGGTCGCCTTGTTCGCCGCGCGCCGCCGCAGTCAACACACTTCGCGCCAGCGTCCGCGCCTCTTCGAAAACATCCGGCGTGTGCTGGGCCGGCGGAATCGCGCGCACGGCGGCCAGGCGCATGCTCTCGTAAACTTCCAGCAGAGCCGTTGCCAGATCCGACTGCCGCACATCGTCGCCCGTCGCCAGGTCCACTGCCTCCAGCACCTGACGCATCTCATCGGGACGCTCTTCGTACAACTGCTGCAAGGCTTCCTCAGCGGCCTCGCGCGCCAGGCGTTCCGCCGAAGGCTGATCGAGCACCCGGAAATCCGGCGCCAACGCCGCCGCAATGGCGTGCCCTTGCAACAACCGCGCGCAGAACCCATCGATGGTCGACACCCAGGCGCGCTCGATGCTCTCACGCAGCTCGGGCTTCCCGGCGAACCGGTCGACCAGACGCTGCTTGATCTCGGTGGCGGCTTTCTCGGTGAACGTAATCGCCAGGATCGCTTCCGGGGCAACCCTTTGGTGCTCGACCAAGAAGGCAAACCGCTCCACCAGGACCCGCGTCTTCCCCGACCCGGGGCCCGCCACTACGCACACGTCTTGCCCCAGGCGCTCCACCGCACGCCGCTGTTGGTCGCTTAACTCCATGGCAGGATCACGAGCCAGCGCCTCGGGCCGCCGCGAGGGTCTCGACACGGCAGGCGTCGCGAAAGTCGCAGTACCGGCAGTGGTCGGTGTCGGCTGGCTGGGCGGCAATCCGGCCGCTCAAGATGTGCCCATGCGCGTCGATCGCGGTCTGTTCGGCGGTGGTGATCAGACTCCGCAGAGCCTCCGGGTTGCACGTGTTTCCTGCGTCTTCGAATCCTTCCACCGGAAGATGCCATCCCTCCCAGGCGATGCCCTTTTTCAGCCCGCAGAACAGCATTCCCACGGGCCGGAGAGCGAACTGCCTCTCGGCGGCCAGAAGATAAATACCGGTCTGGACTTCCTGCCCCTCTTCGCTCCTCCCGACGCGTTCGCGCAGCTTGTCCTTTGCGCTGTATTTGTAGTCGATCACCAGCGCTTCGCCGCGCGCGTTCTGCTCCAACCGGTCGATGCGGCCACGAATCGACAATCCCGGATAGAACGCGAATTCGAACTCCTGCTCCGTGCGGCTTTCCCAACCGGGAAGCCGCGCCTGCGGCCCGGCGATAAAGGCGGCGAAATTCCGCAGCATCTCCAACCGCACGGCTTCGGTACGGTAGTCCGGAGGAATGCGGCGGTGCGCACATTCCTCAGCGAAGACTTGATCGAAGATCGCGGCTCCTAACAGTGGACTCCGGACCCATTCGGCCAAAGCCCGATGCATGATGGACCCCTGCAGGCGAATGTCGAGCCGGTCGCGCGGCGCGGCGGGCCGCTCGTGAAGCCGCAGCGTTTTCTGTGCGAAGAATTTGAAGGGGCACTGCGCGAAGGTTTCAATCGACGAGGGACTCAGGCGGCCATGGCGCTCAGCCAAGCTTTGCCGCAGAGCCTCATCCTGAATCGGCGCGGGGGCGGCGGCCGCCACGGCGCGCAAGGGGCGGGGACGCACGCCACCCTCGACAGCATCTCCGTCGCGATCCAGGAAGAACGACCGCAGCGTGTCCTCACCTTTTTCGTCGAAGCGCGGGTAGCTTAGGATCACTTCTTCCGTCGCGCGGGAGATCGCGAACTCGAACAGCGACCGCTCCTGCGCCTGGCGGCTGGCAACCGTGTCCAGGCCCGCCTTGCTCCGCGCGGCATCGCCCAGCAAGGGGTCCTCACGGTGGTACTGGGGGAAGTGTCGCTCGGTCAACCCGCACACGAAGACCACTGGCAGCTCCCACTGGCGGGCTTCGAAAACATCCATGATATGAACCACATCCCGGCGGCGGTCGGGTACGCGCAGGGGCGCTAACCGCAGCGCGAGTCGGGCTAAATTACCAAACGAACCCAAGGAAATCGGACCGGGACCCAGGGCGGCTACCGCCTGATCCATGACTTCGCCGAACGCTTCGAGCGCGGCGGCGGTCGACCGCCAGGCGTCCGCTTGCAGCCTGGAAACCCGGTCCTCAATTCGCGGCGTCGATACCAGGGTCCGCAAAGACTTGAACCGCTCCGCCCATTCGCCGGCCGACACTCGCTCGCGCCGCCAGAGTTCCATGGCTGTGAGGGCCGTGGAGCGGGCTTCAGCCTGCAACGGGGACTTGAGTCCCCGATCGGAATTGCCACTCGGTCGAGGCGGAGGCTGAAGCCTCCGTTGCAGGCTAAAGCCCACTCCACGGTCGGGCAACGGCAGTCCCCGGCCGGGCAACTCTTCGCGCCATTCGAAATCCAGCCGGTCGCCAGCAGGCGTGGCGCCGATCCCGGAGACAGGCATCCGCAGCGTCTCCAGCAGTGTGGCGTGATCCCATCCGGCTAGCAGCGACCGCAGCACACCGAGCAGGAACGCGACGGCGGAATGCTGGTCCAAGGGATCTGAAAAGTAGCTGCGCGCGGGAATCCCAAAGCGGGCGAGCGTGGTGGCGAGCAGCGGAGCGTAGGGATCGCGCGCGCGCAGCACGATCCCCAGGTCGCGGAAGTCGCGGCCCGCGCTGTGCATGGCAAGGATGCGCCGGGCAATCTCCTCGGCTTCCCGCTCCACTGTGGCGGCGGAAAACACCGCCTGCCGCGACGCGCGGAATGTGGCACTTAGCCGCCGCTCCTCAAATCCCGCCTGCACCAGACTCTCTCTCGCGCGCGCGGAAGCCGGCCAATCCGGCAGGGTAAGAATCACGCGCGTTTGGTGAGAAAGTGCAGCCAAAAGTCGCGTTTCGCTATCGGAAAAGGTGAAGAATCCGTCGAAAACAACCACAGCCACGAGCTGAAGCCTGTGCCACTGCCCCTGAGCGGCCTCGGCCAGTCGCTGGCGGCGGAGCCCCATGCCGCGCTCCAAAAGCTCCCGTTCGACGTGCTCCAGTAGATCCGCCAGATCGCCCGGAAGCGCGCTGGCAGGAGCTTCCTCGAATAGCTCCACCATCGCGGCGTGCAGCCCTTCGAACTCCGCCACCGCCTGGAAGCGTGCGGGGCGTTGCCGTTCCAATGCCTGCTGGATCAGCAGGTGCAGCAAGTGCGGAGGCGGAGCGGTCAGCGTGGAATGGTCTTCCAGGAACTGCGCGAAGGTCCGAACCCTGGACGGGCGCACGGACTCGCCATCGCGGGTCATTTGGTGGCGGAGGTGCTCGGCCATGGTGGCCGTGGGCACCACCACCAGCGATCCGTCGACAGCGCGGAAGTGTTCAAGTGCGGCCCGGGATTTACCCGACGCGGCGGGACCGGTAATCAGAAGGGAACGGGAATCTGGAAGCGGCAACTTCCAATATACGTCGCGTTACTTACCGGTACCATCCAGCTGCGGCGCAAGATCGCTCATCATCTTCTCGAACTTGTCGCGCTGTGCGGGAGCCAGGACCTGAAGAATGCGATTCCTTCCGGTGGAACGCAGGTCGTCCAGCTGTTCTTGCAGACTCTCGTAATACTGACGGTAGTCTTCGAGCACCATGGCAATCTGATCGGTCTGCTCGTTGGTGAGATCCAGCTTGGTCTTGAAGTTCTGGAGCACGGCCTCCCGGCTGGGCTCGCGCGAAGCCGCGGAGACGGTGCGGTGGAGTTTGTCGTGCAGCCCGAAGCGCATCCCGAAGGCGCCGGCCGAAGCGCCGGCCAGGAACACGAGCACAAGGGTGGAAACCACCCGGGGATTCCGCCAGGGCGCTGGAGAACTGTATGTCATGTCACTATTGCTCTCGGTAGGTTACCAGATTCACCAGCACCGAATCCTGGTCCGGAGCGCCGGTGAGCACCACGCCGGGCTGATCCTCACCCACGACGACTTGTCCCCGCAGATCCGGCGCGAACGGCCGATCGTCTTGCGCCACTGCTGGAGTGTCGGCCGAAAACCGTTCCGCGGAAATCAGGCTCACGCACAGCAGCGCGGCCAAAGCCAGGGAGGCGATCGCTAATCTCTGGCCGAACGGGGAGTCGAAGAACAAGCTCCAGATGGAGGCCGGACCTTGAGCCTCGATCCGTTCCAGCACGCGTGCGTAGAAACCCGGGCGCGGCTCGGCTTCCACTGTTTCGGGAGCCCGCCACTCGCGCAGCACGGCTGCCTGCTGGCGCATCGCGTTCACTTCGTCGCCGCATTCGCGGCATTCCGTCAAATGCTTCTGAGCGGCGTCCCCGGCTCCACTGCCGGTCCCAGTTCTCGACGTGCCCCTGGATTCCGCCAGCACTTCCTCGAGTTGCTCCCGAACATGCCGATGCATGATGTGCTTCCCTCAGTTACTTCCGTCACGAAGAGCCGTGGATCTTATTCGCCCACTAGCCCAGTTATAACCTCTACACAGTCAGGCCACGAACACGACCCAGCCGCTGTGCAGCTTTCACCAGCTTCTGGCGCGTTCGAAACAATTTAACCTTAATCGTATTTTCGTTCAACCCGGTCATCGAGGCCAACTCTTCCACCGAGTGGCCTTCCACTTCCTTCAGCAGGATCAGACTCCGGTCTTCCTCGGACAACTTCGACAGAAGTTTCATCACCAAGTCTTGTCTGGCTAGCGCCTGATCCATGGGAGGCGCCGGATCAATCGCCGGTTCCGCGGCTTCCATCCGCTGGGCATCTTCCGCCGAAAAATCGCTTTCGTAAACCAGTTTGCGCACGCGCTTCTTCCGCAGGTAGTCGTAACACTCATTCACCGTGATCTTGTAAATCCAGGTCAGAATGGAGCTGCGGAAATCGAAGTTCTTCACCGAGAAGTACACCTTCGCGAACACCTGCTGGGCGATGTCCTCGGCGTCGTTGTGATTGCGCAGAATGCCGTAAATAATCGAGAAAACCTTGGATTGGTAGCGTTCTACGATCTCGCGGAACGCCAGTTGGTCCCCGGACTGGACACGGCGAACCAGCATTGCTTCGTCGGAGGTTTTGTGGTCCACACGCGTCTTTGTCCGGGGTTTCGCGCTTACTGCCGGGAAAGGTAAGGTATCAATCCATCCGCTCATGACACTTTTCCGACGGGTGCGCGGCCCGCCCGGTTTCAATTTTCCTAACGATACCAGATTCTTAGGAGCCGTCTCGCACTTTCTTCGGGGACAAACTGGACCACTATAGTCCGGGTATGCTACAATCCGGTCGAGGAGCAGGAAATCACATGGTTCAGTTGACAGAAACGGCGATCGGTAAGGTTCAGGAAATCCTGAGCACCCAGGAACCCAAGCCGGCCGGATTGCGCATCGCTGTGGTGGGTGGCGGATGCTCGGGCTTCAGCTACTCCATGGCTTTCGAGAATAGTCCGGGCTTGCTCGATAAGACCTACAGTTTCAATGGCCTGAAGGTCTTCGTGGACCAGGCCAGCCTGCTGTACCTGGACGGGGCGGAAGTGGACTTCGTGGAGACCCTGGAAGGCTCGGGCTTCAAGTTCAACAACCCCAACGTCAAATCGACCTGCGGTTGCGGAAGCTCATTCAGCGCCTAAGCGAAACTCGACAGAACAGTTAGCCCAGAGCGCCGCCCTCGGGTGGCGCTCTTGTTGTTTGATCCCCATGCTGGAACGGCTCCTCACCGAGCAGACCCATCCCGATTCGGCTGATTTAGACCAACTACCTACTTTACAGTTACTTACGGTGATGAATCAGGCCGACGCCCAGGTGGCTGCGGCTGTGGAAAAGGAGCTTCCCCGGATCGCCCGCGCCGTTGACGCCATCGCTAACGCGCTGGGACGAGGAGGCCACCTGATCTACGTCGGCGCTGGGACTAGCGGCCGGCTGGGAGTCCTCGACGCCGCCGAATCTCCTCCCACTTTTCAGACTCCGCCGGACTTGGTTCGGGCCTTGATCGCGGGTGGTGACGGCGCCGTGCGCCGTTCAGTCGAAGGGGCGGAAGACGATCCGGACGCTGGTGCCAGAGACCTAACTGCCTTCGGCTTCGCCCCCGCCGACGCGGTTGTGGGCATCGCGGCTAGCGGACGCACCCCGTATGTTCTGGGAGCCGTGCGGCACGCTCGATCCGCGGGAGCCATCACATGCGGCATTAGCTGCACACCGGACTCTGAGCTATCCCGCGCCGTCGAATATCCCATCGAACCGTTGCCGGGACCTGAAATCCTCACGGGCTCGACGCGGCTGCGGGCCGGTACTGCTACCAAGATGGTGCTGAACATGATCAGCACTGCCGTAATGGTGCGGCTCGGCCACGTCTATGGGAACCTGATGGTGAATGTTCAGCCCACCAACGCTAAACTCGAAGACCGCGCGCGCCGCATCATCCGCCAGGCTACGGGCGTCACGGCGGAACGCGCTTCGGAATTGCTCGAAGCCGCGGGACGCAGCGTGCGCACGGCCATCGTGATGGAGAAGTTGGGCACACGCCGCGAGGACGCCGAACGCCGCCTCGCCCAGGCCGGCGGACGCATTCGGGAGGCTCTAAGACCCCCGGGAGACAAACGTGGATAAATTTGTCATCGCTGGAGGCGCGCCGCTCGAAGGTGCGATCGCGGCCAGCGGATCGAAGAACTCGGCACTGCCCGCCATCGCCGCCTGCCTGCTGACGGCCGAGCCGGTAACGCTCGCGCGCATCCCGGCTGTGCGCGACATCCGCACGATGCTCGATCTGCTGCGCCAGATCGGAGCGGAAGTGCAGACAGAAGGCGGCTGCGTCCGCATTCAAGCTCGCGAAATCACCAGCCCCGAAGCTCCCTACGATCTGGTTAAAACCATGCGGGCGTCCAGCCTGGTGCTGGGTCCGCTGGTGGGCCGGACGGGACGGGCCCGTGTGTCGCTGCCCGGGGGCTGCGCCATCGGCGCGCGGCCGATCAACCTGCACGTCTCCGCTCTGGAACAACTGGGTGCGCAGATTCGGCAGGAACATGGCTACATCGAAGCGCAGGCGCCGCAGGGCCTGAAGGGCGGGACCATTCAATTCGACCGCATCACCGTGACGGGCACCGAAGACGTGCTGATGGCGGCGGTGCTCGCGCACGGCGAGACCGTGATCCAAAACGCCGCGCGTGAGCCGGAGGTGGTGGACCTGGCCGATTTACTGACCAAGATGGGCGCGTGCATCGAAGGCGCGGGCACGTCCACCATCCGCGTCGAGGGCGTGGCGCGGCTTCATAGCGCTAGTCATACGATCATCGCGGACCGCATCGAGACTGGGACTTTCTTGATCGGCGGTGCGATGACTCGCGGCGACCTGACGGTCACCGGCTGCGTGCCCGAGCACTTGCGGGCGCTGATCGCCAAGCTCCAGCAGGCCGGGGCCGAGATCACCGAGCCCTCCCCCGACGCCTTGCGGGTGCGCGTGCCGGGACTGCTTCGCAGCGTGGACATCATCACCGAGGAGCACCCCGGCTTTGCCACCGACCTGCAGGCGCAGTTCATGGCCTTGATGACCCAGGCCGAGGGGATCGCCTTCATCACCGAAACGATTTTCGAGAATCGCTTCATGCACGCGCAGGAGCTGGCTCGCATGGGCGCCAACATTCGACTGGAAGGCCGGCAGGCGATCATAGCCGGGAAGGCTCCGTTATCGGGTGCGCAGGTGATCGCTAGCGATCTGCGGGCCAGTGCTTCGCTGGTGCTGGCCGGATTGGCGGCACAGGGCGAGACCGTGATCGACCGCGTGTACCACATCGACCGCGGCTATGAGAAAATCGAGGCGAAACTCGCGGGCGCGGGCGCCCGCATCCGCAGAGTCTCTTGAAGAGGACCCAAAAATGAGCACGCCGCACAAGTCGCACAATCCCGGCTTCCTCGCACTGGTCAACGACGCCAAGAAGCGCGTCAAAGAGGTGAACATCGACGAGTATCAAAAGATGCCGCGTGAAGGCCACGTGCTGATCGACACGCGCGAGGATCGCGAGTGGGCCGACGGGCACGCGGCGGGCGCCGTCCACATGAGCAAGGGCGTGATCGAGCGCGACATCGAGACCGAGATCCCCGACAAGTCGACCGTGATGGTGCTGTATTGCGGCGGCGGGTTCCGGTCCGCGTTGGTTGCGGACACGCTGCGAAAGATGGGTTACAGTAACGCGATTTCCTTGGACGGGGGATGGCGGGCGTGGAATGCGGCGGGGCTTCCGGTCGAGAAGCCGTAGCGAACCCCATGGGGAGCGGGCTTCAGCCGGTGTGTCGCTCGATCGACTCGGAGGCTGAAGCCTCCGTTGCAGGCTAAAGAGCCCGCGCCACGGCGGCGCCTAGCCGATCACGTCGGAAATCATGATCCAGGCTACCAGGCACAGCGCTCCGCTGGTCATGAAGGCGATGAATTTGGAGAACCCGACGCCCATGAACTCGAAACGCAGCAGCAGCGCGAAGGTCAGGCCGCTGTACATCAGGTAGGGATTCACGTTGCGGTCCGTGGCATTGGTGAATACCAGGGCTGCAAGGTAGAACAACAGCGGAAGATTGCTGTGATAGCGCTTGCGGATCACCATCACGACGGCGACGACCGCCAGCAGGACCACCAGCAGTTCGAGCATGCCTGTCGAGTCCATACGCACTTCTATCGGCAGGGCGAGGCCGGCACGTTAATCCCGGGGCTCTTAGAAGGACCACGCCAGCGAGGAATAGCCGGTGTGGGCGCGGTAGTTCTGCAGGGCGGAAAAATCTTCCGCATAACCGTAGTACTGATATCCGGCGTTCCACCGAACACGGTTGCTCACGCGGATCGAGATCCGGGCCATGGGAGAAAGGAACTTCAGTGGGAACGTCTGGGCTGCTGCGAACGCCGGCTGGGAGGTGTACGGCCCCTGGTATTGGAACGTAGGGAACGAGACAGTGAGGGTACCGGGCCCGATCGGCGTAGCCCTCCCGTCGCCCACATCTTGGACGTGGCTGTACCCCACTGACAAATCCGCCTTGTCCTTAAAGTTGAAGCGTGCCGCCAACGTGGCCGTGTGGATATTGCTGATGTATAGCGAACTTTCTCCGGTAACCTCAGCGCGGTTGGCAAAATAATCGATCCCGCCCAGCGTGTACAGGTGCTGCTTGGCGTAGCTCGCGTCGATGGAGAACCACTTGTTCCCCGCCCAGGATGCGTCCGCGCCGTATTGCCTCGCGTGTGACGCGAAGCTCGACAGCGAGACGGAGTTGATGTTGTAATCCGACCGCCCATAAGCGGACAGGCGCAGCGAACGATGCTTGTACTCGATGCGGCCACGGAAGGCTTGGAAGTTGCCCTCGCTGACTGGGTAGATGGGATGATCGGCCCGGCCCAATTCGCCGTCAAGCCGGATGGTCAACGAAGCGATCGGCTTCAGACGGAAGCCCAACACGCCGGTGTGCAACTGGTTGGTCTGTTGCGCGGTCAAGGCGCTGAACGGGACGCCAACCTCGCTCCCTCCTTCAACGGAGCTAATCAGGCGGGTGCTGTAGTCGTACCCGGCGTGGACCGAGAACCACGGCCGCAGGCGCATTTCGGCGTCGGTGGAGTTCGCCACAGTGCGGATGCCCAGGTAGGTGAACGGCAGGATCTGCGCGCCCTGGGAACCGTTGGTGAATTGCGTGTAGTAGGAGTCGCCCACCATGCGGATGTTGTACACGGACGATTGGTTCGTCAGCGTGATCCACGTGGCAGGAAACAGGCTGAACGTGAGATTCCCGGTGAACGCGGGCCGCTGGGCGTTGCCAAACGTCGCCACCTGAAGCTGCGTGAGCGCTCCAATGCGATTCGTGCCGCTGGCGAACTCGTCTTGGACGAAGCCTCGCTGGCCGGCGACGTAGGTGGCCAGCGCGTTCATGGTCCAGAATCTCTTCTGGCCGAAGCGGCCTTCACGGAACAGCGCTCCGCGCCAGTAGGGGCTGGTTCCGTGATAGGGAGCGCTCCGTTGAAACGAGGTCAGCGTGGTGAGGCTGTTGGGGTTGTTGCCCTGCGGCAGCGGCGTACCATCGGTGGGCGTGTCCTCTTTGAAGTCCTGCCAGGCGTGAAGAATGTTGAGCCGAAAGCCCGCGAAGCGTACCTCGCCACCCAGACGGTACTCGTTTTGCTCGCGGCGGATGTTCGCAAACAAGGGAAATTCGTTGCCGTTGGCGTCGAACAGTTGTTGCGTGGTCAGCGCCGGGCCGGACTGGGTGTTGCGCGAGTATCCCAGGAAGAATCGCACGCTACTTTGCGGGAACAGCGTCAGGTCCTGATCCTGCAAATGGCGTGTCGTGTCCATAGCATGTTCGCCGAAGGAAACGGTAGCCGCCGGATTCACATAAGCGATCGAGCGCCAGGTGAGATCGTAGCGGTACAGGCGGTTCTTTTCGATGTGCAGGGAGGCGAACTGGTACGGGTCGTTGCCCAGGCCTTGCGTATTGAGCACGATCTGGTCGAAGAGTCCGCCGTGGCCGTCGCGGGATTGCACGTCGAGCGAACTCGCCAGCAGGCGGAGACCGTTGGTGTAGTTCACGGTGCTTTGGTACATGCCAAAATCGCCGCCGGTTGTGTCCCAGCGATAGCCGGCTTCAAAGGACTGCCGGATACTGTAGTTCGAGACGTTATCGCCGTTCGGATCCTGCGTCGGTTCGTTCGAGGGAGCTACGGTGGACTGCGCACAGACGCAGGTGATCCCTGCGACGCAGGCAGCTAGCCGTGATGCATTGCGGCGGTTCATCGCAGAAAGTAGGAATCGGCGTTGGACCCGTGAATGCGCACGTGGCAGGTGGTGCAGTTCTGATAGCGCGGGTCGGCCATGTTATGGGTGGCGTCCTGGGTTGGAATTCCATTGTTGCGCCGTCCGAAGGTGCCCGCTCCGTTATGGCACTCCAGGCACACGGTGAACACCACCGGGCGTTTCAGCAGTTTGGCGTTCGTGGAGCCGTGCGGGTTGTGGCAGGTTTCGCAGCCGTCGATGCGCACAGCGGCGTGTTCGAAGACAAACGGGCCGCGCTTGTCGATGTGACACTTCAGGCAGGGCTCTTCGTTGCCGCCGGCGCGTTCCATCATTTGCGGACGTTGCGCCATGCGCCAGGTGGCCGCGAAGCCCCCATGGGGATTGTGGCAATCGGTGCACTGCACCGCGCCCTCATTCACCCGATGCTTGAAGGGCATCGAGAATTGCGCGCGGACCGAAGTGTGGCAGGAGTAACACAACTCAGTTTGCTTCTTGGCCAGTAGGAATCGGGGCGCCTTGGAGCTATGCACCGAGTGGCAGTTGGTGCACACCACGTCCTGTTCCGTGTGTTCGCTGCGGCGGATGTTGGCCCGCGAAATCGTCTGGACGTGGCAGCGCAGACAAGCGTTCAGAACCTGATCCGGGGCCAGCTCCGCGAAACCCACGATGGCGTCCCGGTCGCCGCCGGATTCGATGTGATCCTTACCGGGACCGTGACAGCCTTCGCAGCCGGTGTTTTCCGCAGTCTCCTTGCCGGAGGCGATACTTTTGTAGTGCGGGTTGCGGTAGAACTGGCTCCAGATATCGGGATGGCAGTTCCGGCAGACGTTGCTGCCCACGTAGTCCGCAGCCCAAACCCCTTGGGCCAGCAGCGCGACCCCCAGCCACAAAGGCGCACAGGCATAAGTCCGTCGTGCGCAGCCAAGGAAACGCATGGCCCCACTATAGCGAACCCGCATTCAACTGGTGGGACTCAGACACCTCCCGCACGGGAACAGCGGAGGCTCCGTGCGTGTGCTACTTGGAGAAGCTCAGGCCCACCATGGGCACGATGTCCTGGATCCAACCGCCGACCTTGGCGCCCGCCGCGGGGGCGAAAACCTTATTGGGGAAGGGCGTCAGAAAGTCGTGCACCTCCGCGCGTAAGGTCAGGTGATCGGTGAGTCTGATGTTCACTCCCCCGCCGGCCACGGCCAGCGCGGTAAGATCCTGGACTTTGCTCAAAAGAGCAAAGTTGCTTAACGGCTGGTAAATCGCTTCGGTACCGGTTCCGCGATAGATCTTGACGCCGGCGCCGCCGGAAACGAAGGGCTGGATGGCGGCCTCCTGCGAAGCGAAGCGCCATTGCACGTCGTAATGCATGGCGTGCGTCTCGCCCGCGAACGTGGCTTGGGTGCCGTTCTGACTCAGCGCCAGATCGCCGCGGCCGTAGTCGTAACGGAGTTCGCCGGCCCAGCGGCCCGACGAGTGGTTATCCAGCCAGGCGCTGGCTGCGATATTGGTTTGAATCTTGGCCGACGCGCTGCCGGTGGGGTTGGTGACGTCGCGCGAGGTGTAGAAGCCCCCGCCCACGCCGCCGCCGACTTCCCAACTTTGCGCCATCGCCGCCGGGGCTGCGATGGCCACGCACACTGCGAGCGTTCGAACGACTTTCATATTCTGACTCCTGAGTTCTCTTTTCCTAAGGAACCGCGTTACTGAACTAACGTTTGGTGAACGATGTTTGGTGAACGATGTTTGGTGAACGATCAACCCTACTGAACGACGCGAAGATTGAAGGTATTGAACCCCGCGCCCTGGTTGATCACCAGTGGGACGCTCAATCCTTGCGGTGCGCTCCCGGGCACCTGTACGTTGATCTGATAGACCCCCACCTCGCCCGGCGCCAGGCCCGCGTAGAGCACCGGAAGGTCGACGTCGCCGAGGCTTACCGTGGGAACGCTCAAGGCGATCGCCAGCGGATCCCCGGGACTGGGGAGCCCGTTATCGACGGAGGGCGAAACCTGCCCTAATCCCGTCACGTAGATGACCAGCGTGTCGCCGCGATGCACCGGATCGGAGTCGGTGACCAGCAGCCCGGTGTCGGCTTTGAGCACGGTGGGGAGATTAGTGAGCGGACCGGCCGAAGCGCTGAGGAAAACCGCTGGCGCGGTCGGCTGAATGGTCAGGTTGTAGTTGTCGCTGACGCCGCCCGGGGTGTGCACCACAATCACGGTGTCGCCGATGGCCTGAAACGGCATCTGGGCATTGATCTGCGTCGGCGAGACGAAGATGATCGGCATGGGCTGGCCGTTGACGGTGATGCAACTGTTGCCCAGCGCGGTCGGCACCGGGATCTGCTTGGTGGCCAGATTGGTGGGGTTCAGTTGGGAGCCGAAGATGGTGATCAGACCGCCGGGAGCCACCGGCGATTTGCCATCCGCGGCGCTGACCACGGCGGCGATCGAGGGCGGCGCTACCGCTGCGTCGTAGGTCCAGGGCAGCACCGTGAAGCCCGAGGTGGTGGCGCTGATGATGGCGCTCTGGTCGTACAGCACGGCCAGCGTCTGCGTGAAGGCCGAGGTGGCGATCGTGGATGCCGACTGGCTGGTGCTGGTTTGGGTGTTACAAGTCTGCGTGCTGGTACCGCTCGAACTGCTGCTGGTGGTACAAATTGTGGTCGTCACCGTATTGCCGTTGACGCAGGTCTCGGTGGAGGTGGCGGAGCCGGACACGGTGGTACAAGTGGTTCCCGGTCCAGGACCCGACGTGCTCGCGCCCAGCAATGGCGCCTCGACCATCCGGGTCGGGCGGATGCCGGATCCGTTGATCATGTTCACCCGCTGGATCACGCCCGGGCTGGCGCTGTCCGGCGCCGTGGTACGCAAAGAACTGCCGCTGATGAAAGCGAATCCCGAGGAGATGCCACTGGAGGAATCCAGCTGCGTCACCGGCGTAAGCGAGGAATTCAGCAGATTGTTTCCGACCACGTATTGATCGAACGCCGACGCGGCGAACGCTCCGCCCAGGGAACTAAAATCCTGCCGCGAGGCGGTGAAGCTGTTGGAGTTGGCGTCGTACAGCAGGACGTTGCCGTCGGTGGAGGCCACGAAGATCTTGGAGCCGCTGGGCGTCCCGGTAAGCACGCTATCGAGCGCCAGCTTATTCTGATACACGCCTAAGGTGGGCAGCATGGTGGTGGTCAACGCCACCGGATCGATGCGCGCCAGGCCGGGGTTGGGCGAGCCGACCGCGCGCATGTGCGCCAGTATGGCGTTCGAAGAGCTAGCGATGGACTGCACGTAGTTGCCGGGTGTGGGAATGAGCCGGCCGGGCAGGAACGAATCCAGATCGTAGCTCCAGATCATTTGGGCGTTGTCGCAGCCGATCAGCAAGGACTGCTGATCGTAGGTGACGGTCATGCCTCTGGGCGTCGCGCAAGTGCGCAGCGTCGCCTTTAGCGTGTTATTGGTTCCGTCGAACACCAGCACCTGGTTCTTGTCCTGGCGCATCACATAATACTGCAGGCGCTTGGGATCGGCGAGCAGGCCCACGATCTTTCCGGGGACATCCACGATAGACCCGCGCTGATCCGGCTGTTGCGAGTTGATCAGCAGCCGCACCGGGTTCGGCACGTTGACCGCCACGTTGGAGGTGAGCGTCAAAGCCACGACCGAAGTGCCGGTCTTGCCCTGGAACACGTTCGGATCCACGGATACCTTGATCACCGCCGGAGTGATGCCGCTCGAAGGCGATACGGTAACACCTGCCGCCGAGGGGGTGATGGTGAAGGGCGTGTTGCCGCCGCCGGGATCGGTGATGGTCAGGGTTTGAGTGGCCACGCTGCGGTCGCAGAAATTGCCACGGAAGATCATGTCCTCGGCCGAAGCGACCAGCCGCGGCACCTGATTCAAGCCGCCCACCGGCAACACCAGCACGCCGCTGTCGGAGATGCCGTACATCGTGCTGGCATCGCTGCTCAGCACGCTCTTGCCGGTGAGGTTCTCGGGCAGCTGCAGGGTTTCGCGAGCCGTCAGATTGTCCCAATCCAGGACTTGCAGCAGGGGCGCGACATTATTGACCGTCGCCGTGGTGCCTTGCGGCGGCATCTGGGCGTAAATTGCTTGGCGCGAAGTGTCGAGCAGAGTGGTGCCCACGCTGAGCAGGCCCACGGCATTGGAGAACTGGGCGAGATCGTTGAACTGGGAATCGAAGACCGCCCAAGCCATCGTGGCCAGGCTGCCGTCCTGGTTGACGCTCACCGCTCGCGGCCCGGCCGGCGGGGAGAAGGTGTAGTTGTGGGCCGCGATGCCCTGAGTGGCTACGTCGTAGCGGAACTCCAGGATGTTATCGCCCAGGCCGTAAATGTGCAGCCCATCGCCCGACACCGCCAGGCTGGCCTGCACGATGTTGCCCGGAAAGCTGGCCAGAGGTTGCGGCAGCGTTTGCGCGGCCACCTGCGTCATGGTCTGGAGCGTGGTGACCGCTCCGGTGGTGGGGTCGAAGAGCGTGAAACTGGTGGTGGTGACCACCAGCGCCCGGTTGTCGATGCCGAAGGCCACACCCAGCGGCGGACTGCCCAAGGCGAAGGTCTGTTTGGCGTTATTGGCCGTCAGATCGATCAGCGTCAGCACGTTGTTGGGCGACGACGGCGCGGCGTTGTTGCCGAAGTGCGCGATCGCCAGCCAATGGCCGTCCGGAGACAGCGAGATCGAGCTGGGCTGCGGCGCCACGTTGATCGAGGTGTGCACCAAGTTGTCCTTGAGGGACATCACATCGATGCGGTTCGCGGTGAAGTTGGCGACGTAGAGTACGCCGCGCGCCTCATCCAGCGCCAGATCCGCGGCTTCCCCGCCGATAGCGACCGCCTTCCCGAACGTTCCGGCCATCGCCCCGGCGGTCATAAGAACCGCGCCCGCGATCGCCACCATCCATCTGTTATGAAGCGCCTTACGAAGCATACGTGACTCCATCCCGTTGTACTGACATGAGACCTGACATACGACCTAACCTGCGACCTGACCTGCCGCCTAACTGGCGAACGAACTGCAAACTTCCGAATCCGTTTTACTCCACGTTCCTCACATCACCCCCCGGATCGGCTCCCCATGGGTGTTCCCGGCTGGTTTCCAGGCTCACGGGGCGAATGTACGGGGCGGCCTGCGCTGTGGGCCGTGGCCGCCCCAATTCTTCAAGTTCTCAATTCCGGTGCTCCCGCCTGCCTCGCTGGCTGCTCTGCCGTTAACCCGCGCGTCCCTGTGGCAGCCTTTCGAGACCTCAACGCCCGCCGCGCCGTTTACTCGGCGCCTTTTTTGCGGCGGAGGACGATGACCCCAAGAAACAGGATCGCCAACACCGCGCATACGATTCGAACAATGGAAGTGTCCATCGCGCTCTCTCCTTTCCTCGACAAGAGTAACTTCGGCTCTCCTAGTCCTAACCTTTAGGCAAGTACTAGTGGCCGGGCATCAAAGATTGTTCATCATGGGGATCAACTCCCGCATAATCTTCATCACCACCGGACCGACCGCCACCACGAACAGCGACGGCAGAATACAGAAAAAGATCGGGAAAATCAGCTTCACGCCCAGCTTGGCGGCCTTTTCCTCGGCCACCTGGCGGGCCTGCACGCGCATGAAATCGGCGTGGCCGCGCAGGCTGGTGGCGATCCCGGTGCCGAAACGGTCGGCCTGAATCAACACCGCCACTAGTTTCTTGAGATCGTCCACGCCGGTGCGCTCGGCCAAGTTGCGCAAGGCCTCCACGCGGCGCTTGCCGGCCTTGAGCTCCAGGGTCACGAAGCCGAACTCCTCGCTGATTTCCGGGTGCGCCTTATCCAGTTCCTTGGACACCTGCAAGACCGCCTGGTCCAGACCCAAACCGCTTTCGACGCAAACCACCAGCAGGTCCAGCGCGTTGGGCAAGCCTCGGGCGATCTGGTGCTGGCGCCGCGCCGCCATGCGCCGGACGTATTCGTTGGGGCCGAAAAAACCCACCGCCGCCGCCACCAGCGTGACGGCGAACTTGTTGCCGGAATCGGTGTTGTAGCCCGCGATCGAGATCCCCGCCAGCACGGGCAGCAGGATTCCCAGCGCCACCTTGGACCCGTACAGAATCTTCAGCGCGTTCTCGTTGCGGATGCCGGCGCGGATCAGCCGCCGCTGCATCACCGTGACGTCCTTGGGCGACTGCGGAATCACGTTGCCCAGCTTCTTGATCAGTTCGTGGAACGCCAGGCTGGGGTGGTGCGGGGTGTGCTCCGGCTCCACGCCTCCCACCACGCGTTCCACCGCCTCTTTGGGCTTCACATACATTCGCATCCCCACGGCCGCGGCCGTTGCGGTGAGCACCAGAAACAAGAGCGCCGTCAAGAAGAACATGGCATTAGACCTCGATATTCACGATCTTCTTCATGACGCCGTAGCCGATCAGCTGCAGCACCACGGCCCCGCCCAGCATCATGTTGCCGACGTCGTCGTAGAAGAAGAACTTCACGTAATCCGGGTTGGTAAAAAACATCAACACGCCTACCGCCATGGGAATGGCGCTCAGCGCCGTGGCGGTCATCTTGCCGTGCGCGCTGACCGCGCGGATGCGCCCGCGCAGCTTGAAGCGCTCCCGGATCACGTAGGCCAGCTTGTCCAGGATTTCCGCCAGGTTGCCGCCGGTGCGCTTCTGCAGCAGCACCGCCGAAACAAAAAAGTGCACGTCCAGAGAGGGCACCCGGGCGGCTAGCTTTTCCAGCGCGACCTCCACCGGCAAGCCCAGGTTGTGTTCCTCGAAAGTGCGCCGGAATTCGCCCGCCACCGGCTCCTGAAACTCCCGGTGGATCATTTCGAGCGAGGCCGAAAACGCGTGCCCGGCGCGCATGGAGCGGCCGATGAATTCGAGCGCCTCCGGGAACAGCTCCTCGAACCGCCGCAGGCGCGACTTGCGCTTGTACCACACGTACACGAACGGCGCGGCGCCGGCCACCAGGCCGCCCAGGATCGCAAAGGAGTGCGGCAGCGGGGCCAGCAGCCAGGTGGCGGCAAAACCCGCGCCAAAACCGACCAGGCACAGGTGCACCAGCCGCGCGGGAGGCCACTTCAAGCCGGCCTGTTCGAGCAGTTGCAGGATGCGCGGCCCCAGGCGGTACTTTTCCACCAGCAACTGCGCGAACTTGTTCTTGACCACCTGCTGGGTGTTGATCACCGATTGCGAACCGGCGGCATCCGTCTTGACCTTCTTGGCTTTGTTGCCGCCGCCGGACAGACGTTCCTTGATCTTGGTGGCGTCGGCGCTTTTGAAGTAGCGCGACACCACCACCCAGGCGAGCAGCACCAGGACCCAGACCAGTACCACGGCCAATAGGAAACTCATGGGCTAGACCTCCACCACTTCATCGAACAGGTCCGCGCGTAGGCGAATGCCGGCGCTCAGAAGTTTTTCATAGAACTTGGGACGGATGCCGGTGGCCGCGAAACGCCCCACCACCTTGCCGTCCGGGTCCAAGCCGCGCTTTTCAAAGACGAACAGGTCCTGCAGCGTGACCACGTCGCCTTCCATGCCCGTGACTTCGGTGAGCGAGACCACCCGGCGCGAGCCGTCGGATAAGCGCGAGGCCTGTACCAGCAGGTGTACGGCGCTGGCGATCTGCTGCCGGATGGAGGTCAGCTGCATGTTGGAATTGGCCAGCGAGACCATCACTTCCAGACGGCTGATGGCGTCGCGCGGTGCGTTGGCGTGCACCGTGGTGAGGGAGCCGTCGTGGCCCGTGTTCATGGCCTGCAACATGTCCAGCGCTTCCTCGCCGCGGACTTCGCCCACCACGATGCGGTCGGGACGCATACGGAGGCTGTTGACCAGCAGCTCGCGCTGGCGCACCGCGCCGTGGCCTTCGAGGTTGGGCGGCCGCGTTTCCAGGCGCGCCACGTGCGGCTGCTTCAGCTGCAACTCGGCCGCGTCTTCGATGGTGACGATGCGCTCCTTGCCGTTGATGAACGCCGAGAGCGCGTTGAGCAGCGTGGTTTTGCCGGCGCCGGTGCCGCCCGCGATGATGATATTCATGCGGGCTTTCACCGCCGCTTCGAGCAGTTCCATCATGCCCGGAGTCATGGCCTTGAGATTCACCAGGTCCGGCGGCATGAGCTTATCGGTGGAAAATCTGCGAATGGACAGCAGCGGACCGTCTACCGCCAGGGGCGGGATGATGGCGTTGACGCGCGATCCGTCCATCAGGCGCGCGTCCACCATGGGCGTCGATTCGTCGATGCGGCGGCCCACCTGGCTGACGATTTTGTCGATGATGCGCAGCAGATGCTGGTCGTCGCGGAAGGTGACGTTGGTCAGCTCCAGCAAGCCCCGCCGCTCCACGTAGACCTGCTTATAGGTGTTCACCAGAATGTCGGAAATGGTGGGGTCCTGCAGCAGCGGCTCGAGCGGCCCCAGGCCGAATACTTCATCCAGAACCTCGTCCGAGATCTGCTGCTTTTCGAGCGAACTCAGCAAGGTCGGCTCGGCGTCGATCAGCCCGATCACCGCCTGCCGCACTTCGCTGCGCACGCGCTGGTTGTCGATGCTGGCCAGCGCCTCCAGATTGATTTTGTCCACCAGCTTGCGGTGCAGGGTGAACTTCAGTTCCTGGTATTCGGGCTTCAGTCCGGTCTTGGGTTTCGTGCCGGAGTTCTTCAGCAGGCGCTGCTCCCAGGAGACCTGCGGGTTGGTTTTGTTGGGATTTTCGGTGGCAAACATACGATCTCTCTAAGTCGGTTCAGGCATGGGCGTCACGCATGCGCCGGCTTCAGCTCCCGCGCCGGGGCTGCCGTCGCCCGCGGGTGGCCGCCTCCATCCAGGCCCGCGCTCAGCCGCTGCGCCACGCTCTCGATGGCCCGGCCCAGTTCGCAATCGGCGCCCAGCGGCTGGCCCAGCGTCACCACGCGGTGCAAGGCGAAATAATCGTTGGGCAGCCGGGCATGCACGGGCGAGCCGAACAACTTCTCCATATCGGCCACGCCAATGTCGTCGCGCTTGTCCACGCGGTTGACCAACACCTGGAAGCGTTCCCGGGGGAAGCCCAGGCGGTCCACCAGGTTCAGGGCCTTACGGGTCAGATGCAGGCTGGGCAATTCGGCCGTGGAAACGATAAAGGCCCGGTCGCATTCCGACACCGTCATCAAACTGGTGCGGGTGAAAATGGTGGGCAGATCCAGGATCACCCACTCATACATCCAGCGGGCTTGTTCGGCCAGCATCCGCAAGCGCGCTCCGTCCAGCGGATCGGCGTACGGCAGCGCCGGCGCGGGCAGGATGTCCACGCCGCCGTAGTTCACCGTGAGCGAGCTCCACAAGGCCGGATCCAAATGCTCGGCGTGCTGCAGCGCGTCCACCAGCGAATAGCCGTGGCTCAACTTCAGATAAAACCCGATGGTGCCGCCGGTCAAATCGCAATCGGCCAGCAGCACCCGTTTCCCGGTGAGCCGGTGCAGGGAAAACGCGGTCTGCGTAGCTATCGTGGAGGCGCCCGATCCGGGCTTGGAGCTGGCAAAGACCACCACGCGGCCGGACTGGGTTGCCACGGGCGCCTCCGGCTGCACCAGCCGGGCCAGCCGGGCCACGGCTTCGTTCTGGGCGGACGCCTCGAAGGGGGCGAACAGAAACTCGCTGGCCCCCGCGCGGAGCGCGTTCAAAATCGCCTGGGAATTGTTGGCGGTGTCCAGGCCCACCGCCAGAACCGGTGGATTCAAACCGGCGATGAAGCGAATCAATTCGAGCGCCTGCGCCGGATCGGAGGCGACATCGATCAGCACCGCCTGGGGCTTTAGCTGGCGGGCCCGGATTTCCAGCGTCTGGGGCGGCGGATAACTCTTCAAATCCGCCAGGATCTGGAAAAACCGGCGGCCGCTGAGCGTGTTGAGGAACTTCTGCGCCAGTTCGCGGTCGGGCGCGATCAGCACCGCCGTGATCTCTGGTTCGCTCTGCCCTCGGAGGTTCATCTCTCTGCTTTCCCGGTTTCCCGCTGTTCTGGATTCCCACGTCCGGCGAACTCCGCCGGGCCGCGGCCTATTTCTTCGAGCTTCCCTTCGACGGCTTGGCCGGCTGGGGGACATCCTTGGGGTCCAGACGCACCAAAAAGTCCTTGGGGAAATACGGCTGCGGCTGGGGATCGGAGGCGCTCAGCGGCATGGTGATCTCCGGCGTCACCAGCATCACCAGCTCGGTGCGGCTCTTCTTTTCGTCCCGCGACCGGAACAACTGGCCGAAAATCGGCAGGCTGCCCAGCACCGGGATCTTGGAGAAGTTGTCCTGCTCGCGGTTATCCACCAGGCCCGCCACCACGAAGCTCTGGCCCTCGGCCAGCTCCACGTTGGTTTCCGCGCGCCGCGTCGAAAGAGCCGGAATGGTGAATCCGTTGATCTGCACGGCGTTGGTGAAATCGGTGGTGGAAACCTCTTGTTTGAGGTACAGCTTGATGGTGTTGTTCACGGTGATCTGGGGTGTGAACGTCAGCCGGATACCGAATTCGCGGAACTGGATGGTCACCGCGCCGGAGTTGGCGCCGCCTTGCAGCACCGGGACCGGAAACTCGCCGCCCACCAGGAAGTTGGCCGGCATGCCGTTGCTGGTCACCAGGTTCGGCTCGGCCAGAATCTCCAGTACGGCTTCCTGTTGCAGCGCCTTGATGAACGCACCCAGGTTCAGCTTGGTGTTGAGGGCGAAAATATTGAGGGCCTGCGTAATGGTGGTCTGATTGGACACCGGTTCCTGACCGTTTCCCTGAATGGCGTTGGCGAAGCCGGGGGGCCCGAACTGTCCGGTGGTGGTGCCGATGTTGGTCAGCCCCGGCATGCCCAGCAGGTTCACGCCAAACTGCTGCTCCTTTTGCCGGTCCAGCTCCGCGAACTTGACCCGCAGCAGGATCTGCCGTTCGACGCCGCCCGGGGCGACCTGTATATTGTTGACCACGGTCTTGCCGAAGTTGGCGGCCAGGGCCACGGCCCGGTCGCCCACGTCTTTGGAGGATGCGGTCCCGTTGAGCGCAATGGAATCCCGCGAACTGGCCGCGGTCAGCTTCTCTCCGGGAAAGCTGTCCTGCAGCAGCCGCCGCAGCGGGTCCAGGTTCAGCTCCACCGTCACGTTGTAAAACATGCGCTCGCCGGTCTTGCTCCAGACCACCATGGTGGCCGACCCCAGCCCCTTGCCGTGCATCAGAATTTCGCGCGCGGTCACCGGGCTGGCATCGACGATATCCGGATTGGAGGTCGAAATCTGGCGGATGTCGGCGGGATAGTCGATGACGATGCTCTTGCCCACCGTCATGCGCAGATCCTCCGCGCTCTGGGCCAGACACCGCACCGGGCTAAAGGCGAGCAGCAGGGCCAACGCAGCCGGCGCCGCCACGGACTTCAAGGGAATCGCAGTCATGGTTCTCATCCTCTAGTTATTCGCCGTCGTTCTCGCCGGCATCGTTTCGATTGTTTTGACCGTGCCCCGGATCACCACCACTTGATCCATGGGAGGAGGGGGCGGCGGCGCGGGCGGCGCAGCCACCGGCGGGGGCGGCGGCGGGGCCACGGCTACCGCCACTGGTTTCGGACGGGGCCGCTTCGCTGTGTCCTCCACGGGATCGTACGCTTTGCCATGGGTGGGCGTGGCCCGTATGGCCGCTCCATAGAGTTCGCTGATATTCTTTCCGGTGGTCCGCTCGATGGTTTCGTCGCTCGAATTCCGCAGCACCAGTTGAATATGGCCTTCGCTATTGGACAGGGTCAGCGTCTCGGCCTGCTCCGGCGTCACCAGCAGCGTCACGGTGGGCGCCTGAATGGCCTGGCCGCGCGCATCGGCCTGCATGGTTTGTCCCGCCGAAAGCACCAGAATGTTCTGCAACACGGTGTTGGTGATGGTGCCGTCGGTGTTGGGCGGCCGTCCCGTCACCAGTACGTCCACGCGCATGCCCGGCAACACGAATCCGGCCACGCCCGCCACGTCGTTGACGCGCACCGCCAGCGCCCGCATGCCCACCGGAATCGTGGGCGCCAGACCCAGGCCGCTGCCCTTGGCGGCCAGGCGGCCTTCGAGCACCGCTTCATCCAGCAGAATGCTGCTCACCACGGGGCGGTCCAGCACTTCCTCGACTTTCGAGAATCCCCCCTTGGGGAAGGCGTCCGCGCCGACGCGGATCACTTTGACGTCGGCCGGCTTGATCATCACGCCGGTGCCCAACGGACGCGTCGCCACCACGACGTCCTTCTGATCGGAAGCATCGGTGCGCCGGGGCCCGCTGGAGCGAGCCGTCATCTGATAAAACACGCTTGAGACCACCAGCGCGAACACCAGACTCACACCCAATACCGTGAGAAACCTGCGATCCATACTTCTCTCCTCTTGCCGGACCCCGTTTTTTCAAGCCAGGGAGCCCGATCTGCCTTCCCGCACCTACCCCTTCGGAACCAGCGATAACCACACGCCCAGTGTGATGGCCGGAGCGTAGGGGATCGAATCGGACGCCGCTTGCGCCGTTCCGCTCCGCACGCCCACCCAACTCCGCCGCAAGGCCCGGAAACCCAGCGTCGCCAAGGCCAGCACCCCGCCCACTCCCGCCGTCCACAAGGCCGCTTCCACCAAGCGTCCGGGTCCCAGCAGGGCGCCAAAGCCGGACATTAACTTCACGTCTCCACCGCCCATGCCGCCCAGGAGGTAAAAGACCAGAAAGACCGCGAACCCGGCCGCCGCGCCGGCCAGCGCGTTGAGCGCTCCCCACCACCCGCGCTGGGACATCTGCCAAGCCGTGCCGCACACCAAAGCCGCCGCGGGAATCCAATTGGAGATCTCCCGTCGGGCCAGATCATTGATCGTCGCCGCCAGACCTATCAGAACCGCGATCCACACCTGTGCGTTCATTGCGTTTCTCGAAAGCTTGTTTCTCGAAAGTTTGTTTCTCGAATGCCTGTTTCTCGAATGCTCGTTTCTCGAATGCTCGTTTCTCAAAAGTCCGTTTCTCGAAAGCTGCCGGAAGAGCCCGGCACCTCCGTAAACTGTTTTTCCGCCACCGCCCCATCCGCCGCGGACCCCGGCGCCTTCTTCGGTTTCTTGTACCGCGGCCCGACTAACATCAGCGGCGCCAAAAACCCGGCCTGCAACGCGAACTCCGCCAGCGCCTTGCCCGACGGCAGCCGCCAGCTCAACGGATCCATCCACTCCATCCGGATGCTCCCCGGCGGGCGGAAAGTCCCGATCTTGCCGGGCGGCGGACGGCGGCCCCCACTGGAGCCGCGCGTGCCGGCGTCCTTCAACTTCATTCCGTGTGCTCCCTGATTACTAATTTCGGTTGGGTCGGGGCTTTTCATTAGCCTGGAGACACACAGGCCCACAACTTCTTAGAACCTTGGTTCCGGATGGGAATTCCCCAGGGGAGGCACCGCAGGATTCCCGCGGACTAGGAGAATCGTCTTACCGTCGTCCGCCACCGCGCGCCAGTCCGGCGACAGTTTCAACAGCTGCGAAATCGCGCTTTCGGTCGGTACCAGCGCTAAATTGAACTGATACTTGGCGAAAATCTGCTGCCAGTCCCAGCGGCCGTTGATGATCCCGATATATTCGTTACCTACTTCGGGCCCGTAGAAGTCTCCTCGCCCATCCACAAACACCTTACCCTTGGGATTGGTGTAGATCAGGTAGTCGCCCCACTGGTCGGTGGTCAGCACACGGGAGGCGAAAATCAGACTGGCATGGTCGTGGACCATCTTGGTGGGAAACAATAGGTCGGGAAAGTCTTGCGGCCAGCGGATGGTTAGCCCGGCCGTTAGTGCGTTATGCGCGGGAGCAGGTCCATCGTTTAGAGACCCATTGTTTGAAGACTCGGAGGGCCCGCCGATCAAGACCAGCGCCAGGACGGCGACCGCGGGCCACACACTGGTGCGGCGGAATCCGGCCAGGGCGTCCGCGGCAATCTGGTTGACGATGCCGACCAGCGACGCCTTCCCCGCCCCCGCCGTCCACCCGGCCCACCAGCGCGAGATTTCGCAAGCTACCACCGGCGCAGCCACCGTAACAAACACGGGAACATGCCGCGCGCTGGCCAACGCCATGTGCGCCCAGTAGACGATCCATAAGCCTTCCACGACTCTGCGCCGCTGAAACAGCGCCAGCGCCGCCATCAGTCCCACCAGCATCAACGCCTCGAACTGCATCATATATTCGCTGCGGAAGCTGGGCGACTGGAATTCCTGATACACGTTGCGGAACCAATCCGTGCGCAGAAACGCCAGCATGTGCTGGTGCAAGCGCCACCCGTAAGGATTGATCAGCGTGACCGTGGCACAGGCGCCGGTGAGCCCGGCATAGCGCAGAACGTTGGTCCAATTGGCCCAGGCGAACGTGCGCGGATTCCAATTTCCAGCCAGCAGGTTTTCGATGGCCAAGCCCGCCGTCGTCAGCCCCAACACCGCGATCAACGCCAGAAATCCGCCGTGCATGTTGGTCCACAGCACGGTCAGCGGAACCAGCCACCAAATCCTGCGGCTTCCCGCGCTACTCGAATCGGTAAGCGTCCGCTCCCGGTCCGCCTCGATCACCCACATCGAACAGGAGAGGAACAACAGCGTGTAAATATGTGGCCGGGCCAGAAAGTGAATCGCCGCGGCGCCCACGCCCAAAAGCGCCACGACCAGCGCCACCATCAGGTGCGTTCCCCGCCACACCATGCGCCGGATCAAGGTGGCGCCGAAAAGCGCGATGATCACCGCCGCCAGCAGCACCACGCCTTTCAATCCGGCCATCCGGTGCAAGCCGCCATCGATCACATCGGAGAGCCACTCCCAGGCGTACCACGGCGCTCCGGGTTTGGAGAACGAGTACAGATCCTGGTGCGGCACCGCGTGGTGATCGAGGATGTACTCGCCGGTGCGGATGTGCCAGCCCACGTCGGCGTCCGCCAGCAATCCCTGCCACCCCGCGCCGCCTCCGCTCACGAATAACCACACCCCGATGGCCAGGAAAAACAAATCGGAAAGCGAAGGCAGCAGCAGCCGCGCCCAGCGGTGGGCCAGCACGGATTCCATACTGGCGGCGGGCGGGCGAACTTGGGGACGCGGGCCCACGGCCGCAAGGGTGTCGGGGGAACTCATGGTGGCTACTCTCTTATTCGCCGGATCGGGCCGGGCACTTTAGCCCGCGCTTTGGTTCACCGAACAGGGTGGGTCGGCTCGGGGTCCGATTCGATCTCGATTTCAGAGGACCGATCCGGCTTGTGGTGCGCCCGCTTGGCGGCAGCCGCAAATCTGGTTCAGCGTGATGCGTTCAGGCTGGGCGGGCCTGAGAGTGCAACAAAACGTCCTTTACTTGTGATCCGAGGGCGACCACCCGGCTTCCGGCGGATCAGCCACCACTGGCGCGTTTCTCGTTACCTATCCGCTCTGTTGGGCGGAAACATTACCTTTCTCCGAGTAGCGCGTGATACAGGAGTACTGCACCTCCTGATCGGATAAACTTCACTGCCTCACTCATATGCCCCTCTCCGCCGGTGACAAGGCCGGCCCCTCTGAGATCCTTGCGCTGACCGGCAAAGGCGGGACGGGCGAGGTGTGCCGCGCCCACGACCCGCGTAATCCTGGACTGAACGTGAAACGTTTCATCCGGCGGCAGAGTCTGTCTGGAATAACAAGGTCGACGATTCAAGTCGCATCGGGTATGGTGGCACGGAACCATATCCTGCCCAGTTCATGATTCGCTAGGGCGTAACGGAAAGGATAGACCGCTTTCTCGGGGAACACTATGACTGCTGTTCAAGGTCATTTCCACCGCCGTGTTGTTTATTGTCCTGGCTGTCTGCTCCGCCGTGTGGCAGAGCAACCCGGATTCCCTCAACCAAGCCAGTCCGATCAAGGACTGAACATCAACCCGTAGGAGATCTATGACGCGAACGATCACGACGATTGCCGTATTTCTGCTGGCTTGCCTAGGTGCAGCCGGCCAAACCCCAATCACCTACACCGTACCTCCTGGAACGTCTTGCACTACCACGGTGAACGGCTCCACGCTGCATAATCTGACAACGACGGCTCCCACAATCACACCGTGGGGCTGGTTTGTGGGCGGAACTTACTATACACAGTTCGATTTCCAAATTTACCAGGGACAGAATGCGGCGGCAGGTGCCACGTACTGTGATGGCAGTGGGGTTTACACTCAGATTCAAAGACCGGATCTGGGAACGAATTACGTCGAATGGAAGCTCGACTGCACCAGCAACACCTGGACAAACGGTAGCGGGGCGGGCGAAATTCCCAGTGGACCGTACCACATTGTCGTAGACTTGATCACTCACTGGTACACACAAACCGTAGTCGTCTATCGGTGGCGGGAGACGGTTACGGTGTGGGCAATCAACGAGGGAACCGTCACACTCACACCCATCAACTAAGCACCTGGGAATCTCGGTGTACGCGCCCGACGACACCACACCGGGGGGCAGCGCCGCTTGAACCTGCCGGGGGTACATTGATCTTTACAGTGATGCAAGAACAACTCGGGTTGAAGCTTGAGCCGACCAAGGGAACGGCGAATTGCTGGTCATCGATCACGTCGAACGGCCCTCAGAAAACCAGTAGGCTCTGCTCGGCGATGTCCCGAGCCATATGTCGGCTAGTGTTTACTGATGGCCAACTCTGCGAATCCGGCCGTCTGTTAGCTTAGCTGAAGCGTCCCCATCTTCGCTCCAGCGATCCGAGCCGGAAAGGCTGGTTCACCGTCCGTGAGGATCACATCCCTGACTTTGGCCCACATTTTCTGTAGGAATACCAATTCGAAAACCTGAGAAGCCTTTTTGGGCGTGAGCATCTGCACCACTCTGGTGCACTCCTGGTATTCTGGATTTATGGCCACCAAGAGTAAAGCGTCGTCGGCGAGATCTGTTCGGCAGAGCGTCACGATTCCAGCAACTTTGGCGGCGGCCGTGCGGCGCGTTGCCAAGGAGCGGCACGTGACCATGAGCCGGGCCTTAGTGGACTTGGCGGAACGCGGAGTCCGCGCCGAAACGGAAGCCAGGCAACAACTCGCGGCGGCTTATCGCACCTTCGTCAACGAATCGGAACCGGAGCGCAAGAATGAGGCGGGGCGCGATCTGATCCGCGCAGTCTTCGGCAAGGATTCCATTGCCGAAGATTCAATTCTCTGATCTCCCCCGCGGCGTGTGGCATCACTTGTTGCAAAGAGTCGATGAGCGGCGTATCTCCGCAAGCGATCTGCTGGCCTTGCAGGCTTGGGTGCGTACGGGCCCGATGGCCCCCGAGGGCGACTGGTACAAAGACTTCGGCTCGTTTGTCTTGTGCGGGTCAGGTAAGTTTCCGAAGACAGTCCTTGAGAAAGGAATGAAACCGTTCGGAGATCCAATCGTGTAGTGGCTTGTGCGCCCCGCTGCCCGGCTATGCGACCGAAGTCTCGGCCCGGCTCAGTTCCGCCTGCTGCATCTCCGTCGCGTGCTCCGTGTTCAACAACCGGCGGCCGTAAACGGCGAGCTCGAATCGGTCCTTCACTCCGGTCTTCTCGAAAATGTGCATCAGGTGCACCTTCACGGTTCCCGCGGTGATGGACAGCGCCGTGGCGATCTCTTTATTCTTGAGACCGCCGCAGACGTGATGCACGATGTCGCGCTCCCGGGGGGTGAGACGCGGGCTTGAGCGCCGTTCGTCGCCCCCCAGGGCCGGGTCGGGGAGAGAATTCTCGATCCACACGCCGCCGTGACCCACCGTGCGCAGGCACTCCAGCAGCGTTTGGACAGGAAAGGTTTTCTTCAAGATTCCGCGGGCGCCCAGTTGCAGCGCGCGGAAGCAATCGATTTCCGCCAGCTCGTTTACCCACAGCACCGGCTGGCAATGCGGCCAGGTTCCGCGCACGTCGGCGATGAACTGCAGGACGATCTTCAAGCCCGCCGACTGGTCCACCAGCAATACATCGGGATGACAAGTGCGCAGCGCTTCCATGGCTTCCCGCAGAGTGGGCGCGGCGCCCAGCATTTCTATGTCGTCAGTAGTGGCCAGGACTCGCGCCAGTCCTTCCAGCACGATGGGTTGCGGCTCACAGGCGAATACCGAAATGGGGTTCTCACTCATACTGGTTATGACAGTGATCGACCCCTAATTTCAGGGGAGATAGGTACTAAGTGTCGATTTCGCGGAAGGCCGACCCGCGGGGCTCAATCAGGCCACAGGCCGATCAAGAGCGATCGGCTTGCGAGGCCAACACGAAGCCCGCGAACGCTACGCCCGAGGCCACCAGTCCCCAGCCCGTCAACACTCCGTGCTCGATCAGGTAGCCGCCCAACGGCGGAGCCGCGATCTGGGCCACCGAAGTCAGCGACTGCGTCAGCCCCAGCACCACGCCCTGCTCTTCCGGCGACGTCGCCTTGGTGATCAGACTGGTTAGGTTGGGACGCACCAGCGTCCCCAGCGAGGTCACCACTGTCGCGGCAAGCAGCATCGGAATCGAGTGGCTGAACGCCAGCAGCGCGTACCCGCCGATGTATCCGGCGAACCCCACGCGGTTCAGCCGGGCCTCGCCGAAGCGCTTCACCAGCCGACCCAGAGCCGGTCCTTGCAGGAAGATTCCCAGGAATCCGGCGAAAGCCCACAAGTAACCCAACTGCTCGGGCCCGAAAATCTTACCGTGCCAGGTAAAGCGCCGCTCGCTGAACAGCGGCAAACCGGAGGTGAACATGGCGAACCCGAAAGCGAAGCACAGGAATTGCCACAGCCGAGGGGCTAGCGCGGGTCGGCGGAAGTAACCCACATAGGCGCCCCATTCGACCAGCGATAGCCGTTTCCCGCCCGGTCCAGCGCCCCCAGTGCTCACGGAGGCGGCCACGGCAGGCGGAGGCCCACCCGGCAGCAGCAGGGATGTCGACAGAATGCTCAGCGCCGACAGGGCCGCAGCCGCGAAAATCGGATAGCGGTAATCGTACCGGGCCAAAAATCCGGAGATTGCAGGGCCGATCAGGAACCCCATTCCGAACGCTATCCCAATGATACCAAAAGATTTCGCTCGATCCTCGGGCTTCGTGACGTCGGAAATATAGGCTTGCGCCAGCGAGAGGTTCCCGGCGGTAGACCCGTCGATCGCCCGCGCCGCGAACAAAATCCACAGGTTCGGCGCGAAAGCGGTCAGCAGAAATCCGGCGAAGGTGCCCATTTGGCTTACCACCAGCAAGGGCTTCCGCCCCGTCCGGTCGGACATACGGCCCAGCAATGGACCCGAGATCAACTGGCACAGCGCGTAAATCCCGATCAACCACCCCACCAGAAACGGGCTGGCGCCCAGTTTCTCGGCGTAGAAAGGCAGCAGGGGGATCATAATCGTCAGCCCCAGCACGTCCACGGCGACGATTAAGAAGATAGGGAGTAGCGGAGAGGAGCGCAACTCTTAATGATTGCACGGCCTGAAGGCGAGTGGGGCAGGCTTTCAGCCTGCAAACCCGGTTTCAGCGGGTTTTCCTGTAGGGCTGGCCAGAAAGACCAGCCGCGGGCAGGATTGCCCGCCAAGAAACGCAAAATGCTCACCCTAAGGTGAGCATCTTACGTCATTCCCTGCTCTCGCAGGGCGATGTACATGGGAGAATCAGATTCGACGGTTTCGCAACCGGCAAAACCTGTATGTGATTGTGATCTTAGGTCGTGCGGGGAATGATGTCAAGGAAAAAACTTCCGGGTTCGTGCACCATACTAAGGCTTTCAGAAACAGCAAGATGGAGCAAAGATAGGATTCCACGCCAAAGTGGAAAAACTGTGAGGAACCCCTGCGGCGAGCCTCGGTTTTTCAGTCTAACAGCGCGGAACATTTGGGCTTAAGACACCAGTCCCCGAGTGCGCTATTTGCCGATTCGCAGGACCGTCATTTCGTCCTCGTCTTGCCTCACAAGGCCAATCTTTTTGAGGATCGCACGGAACCCGCCGAAGGCCACTCCCAGCAGGATGCTCAGTGCGATCAGGACACCGGAAGCCGCGAACACGTTGAGAATCAGCTTGGCAAAACCCTTCGACTCATCCTTTGGAATCTTCTCATTTAAAGTGAGTTTGGCCGCGTAGCGCAGCCCGCCCAGAACCCGCTCGGCAGCGTCGGCATCGGGTGGCTGGACGATGATTCCCACCAGCGGACCGGTCCGCTTAACCACCGCGCCGGGTATGCTCTGGAACTCCTGGTACTTGTCGCGCGCCATACTGGGGGTGGGATACTCGAACACCACCAGGGTCAAGGGCCCCTTGGGCGATTGGTACTTGGCCAGCTGCCCCTCGGCGCTCAAATGGAACGCTGCCACCGAGGGCGCAATCCGGGGCTCGAACCGCTGCAGCGACACCGGTCCCAGCAAATACCGCTCGGAATTGGGGATCATGCCCTCGCGTGGCAAAAACCCGGGCAGGGCCGGAAGCGCAGACTGCTCCAACTCGGGCACCTGGTTGTAAAGCTGGTCAAGGTCGGCCGGCTTGGGAACGCTGCCGGTAAACTGGAACACATAGTTGCCGAAGGCCAAAATTACGCCATCGGAGGTACGCGCCGCCAGTTGCGCGGGGCTGTCCTGGACCGCCCCGGACGGCCGCCGGGCTTGGAATACGGCCAACGCGCCCGTGGAGTCGCGCATGTGCCACGCGGTGGCGGTGAAATGCTCCGCGATGGAGACAACCACGTGGCTGTCATCCATCTGGCCGTTGTGCTGCTGGGATCTTGAATATTCCGCCTGCTCGCTCGCCAGCAGCCCGTACTCGTTGTACAGCGCCTGATCCGCGACCGAAAGCGCCTTGGGCGCATTCTTGGTGAAGTCGCCGATCTGATCCGGGAAGATGGCCGCGTTGACGCAGGTGGCCAGGAACAGAAGGGGCCAGACGCCAGACGCCAGACGCCAGGAACGAAAACGCCGGCAGGGAACGCCGCTTCGGCCGGCCCCTGGCCCCTGGCCCCTGGCCCCCGTTTTCAGGCCTCTGGCCCCTGTTTTCAGGCTCCTGGCCCCTGTTTTCAAGCTCCGCAACATTTCTTATATTTCTTTCCGCTGCCGCAGGGACACGGATCGTTGCGTCCGGCTTTCTTCTGCGCCAGCACCGGCTGTTTCTGACCCGAACCGGACCCCACCCAGGAACTCTGCAAGTCCGACAGCTCCTTCTCCTTTTTGCGATGGATGTTGCGGGTGAGATCCATCACCGAAGTTTGCGCCGCGTTGATTCTCTCCGGCGGCCGCAGATCCAATCCGGCGCCGACACCCGCACCCACCGGCGTGGCTTCTTCCTCGTCTTCTTCCTCCTCCGACCACAGCTCGGGATGCGGAACATCGGGGACATCCTGAACAGCGCCAGCCAGCGGCCCATCGTTGCGCTGCAGGAAGAACAGGTAGCGGATGGACTCGTCCTCGATGCGGTCCATCATGTCCTGGAACATGGTGAAGGATTCCTTCTTGTACTCGATCAACGGATCCTTCTGTCCGTAGCCGCGCAGCCCGATACCTTCCTTCAGGTGATCCATCGACAACAGGTGATCCTTCCACTGGTTGTCGATGACGTTGAGCATGATCATGCGCTCGGCTTCGCGCATCAGCTCCTTGCCGATGATGGCTTCTTTCTCTTCGTACTTCTTGGCGATCTGATCGATCATCTCCTGCTCGGCCTGGCGGCGGTCCATCTCCATCAGCTCCTGGGTGTGAATCTTCACCCCGAACTGCGTGTTGATATCGGTTTCGAGCCCGGTCCAATCCCAGTTGGTTGAATGCGTTCTTTCGGGACATCGCGCATCGATGAAGGATGCCACGATCCCTTCGATGATCTCGCGAATGCGGTCCTTCTGGTCCGCGCCCTCCAGCAGCAGCCGGCGCATTCCATACACCGCCTGGCGCTGCTTGTTCATCACATCGTCGTATTCGAGGATGTGTTTGCGCGACATGAAATTCTGCGCTTCGACCGCCTTCTGCGCGGCCGCGATGCGCCGCGTGATCATTTTGCTCTCGATGGGCACGTCTTCTTCCATGCCCAGCCGCAGCATCAGGTTTTGCATCTTAGGCCCGCCAAAGATGCGCATCAGGTCGTCCTGCAGCGATAGATAGAACCGCGCGCTGCCTGGATCGCCCTGGCGTCCGGCGCGGCCACGCAACTGATTGTCGATACGCCGCGACTCGTGCCGCTCGGTGCCCAGAATATGCAAACCACCCAGTTCCACTACTTCGTCGTGCTCTTTGACGGTCTCGGCCTTGAAGCGGTCGAGCGTCGCATCCCATTCCTGGCGCTCCGGGCTCCCGACCGCGGCTGTCTGCATGACGTCGGGGTCCTTGTTCTCCTTGCGCAGGCGCTCCTTGGCCATGAACTCGGGATTGCCGCCCAGCAGAATGTCGGTACCGCGGCCGGCCATGTTGGTCGAGACGGTCACCGCACCCTTGCGGCCCGCCTGCGCCACGATGAAGGCTTCGCGCTCGTGATTCTTGGCGTTCAGCACTTCATGGCGCACGCCCATCTTCTTTAAGATCGCGCCCAGCCTTTCGGATTTTTCCACCGAAATGGTGCCGACCAGCACGGGCTGCCCGCGTTCGTTGAGGTCCTTGATCTCCTTGGCTGCGTTGCGGAACTTCTCGTCCTCGGTGCGGTACACGATGTCCTGAAACTCATGCCGCCGCAAGGGCTTGTTGGTGGGGATGATCGTAACGTCGAGCTTATAAATCTTGTGCAGCTCGGCGGCTTCCGTATCGGCCGTACCGGTCATGCCGGCCAGCTTCTTGTACATGCGGAAGTAATTCTGGAACGTGACGGTGGCCAGCGTCTGATTTTCGCGCTGGATTTTGACGCCTTCCTTGGCCTCGATGGCCTGGTGCAGACCGTCGGACCAGCGCCGGCCGGGCATCAGGCGCCCGGTGAACTCGTCGACGATCAGCACTTCTTCGTCCTTCACCACGTAGTCCCGGTCGCGCTGATACAGTACGTGGGCCCGCAACCCCTGCTGCACATGGTGATTGATTTCCATGTTGATGGCGTCGTACATGTTGCTCAAGCCGAGCAGCCGCTCCACCTTCAGTGAGCCCTCCTCGGTCAACGCCACGCTGCGGTGCTTCTCGTCTACCGTATAGTCGCCGGTGGTCCATTTCACGCCCGGCTCTTTGCCCTCGATCACCTCGCCGCGAATCAGATTGGGGATGATGCGGTTGATCTTGTAATACTTGTCGGTCGATTCTTCGCTGGGGCCCGAGATGATCAGCGGGGTGCGGGCTTCGTCGATCAGGATCGAATCGACCTCATCGACGATGGCGAAGGGATGCCCGCGCTGCACGCACTGCTCCAGCCGGAACTTCATGTTGTCGCGCAGGTAATCGAAGCCGTATTCGTTGTTGGTGCCGTAGGTGATGTCGCAGTTGTAGCTGTCGCGGCGCTCCTGGTCGTCGAGCTCGTGCACGATGACGCCGACCGACAGCCCCAGTCCTTTATATATGCGGCCCATCCACTCGGAATCGCGCTTAGCCAGGTAATCGTTCACCGTGACCACGTGCACGCCCTTGCGCTCGAGCGCGTTGAGGTACACCGGCAGCGTCGCCACCAGCGTCTTACCTTCGCCGGTCTTCATTTCGGCGACTTTGCCGCGGTGCAGCACGATGCCGCCGATCAACTGGACATCGAAGTGACGCATATTAAGGATGCGCCGCCCGGCTTCGCGCACCGTGGCGAAGGCCGGTATCAGAATGTCGTCGAGCGAAGCGCCCTGATCGAGTTGCTCCCTGAAGGTTACGGTTTGCGCGGCCAGTTCCTGATCCGTGAGCTCCAACATGCGCGGCTCCAGATCGTTCATGGCCGCGATGAGCGGGCGCATCGTTTTGACTTCACGCTCGTGCTTGGTGCCAAAGACTTTGGCCAGAACACTATCAAATCCCATACAAAACTCCAGTCTACAGCCGGGGTCAAAAATTACGATTGGGGGGACCGATTCCGCGGGGCCCGGCGCCGGCCAAAAGTGGCCGCGGCCCAAGCCGGAGTTCAGCAGCGCAAGGGCTGGAGTTGCGGACGCCGCGCGTAGGGCGGCACTGGGGCAGAGCTGGCCACCATCCACAGGGAGCGGCAAAGAGGGGTCGCCGCCAGAGCCGAAAAGGCTAGTACGGCGCGCGGGGAGGGTCGAGTCGAAGCGTGGTGCGCGGCGCCCAGTTCGGCCGCCGGCGCGACAAAATCCACCACCGACCGAAACAGCCGAGCCAGGGTTCGGGCATCCGGCTGGGGGCCACTGGACTGGTCCGTCCCCGCGGCCATGGCCGTCATCAACGCCGAGAGTCCCAGCAACGGGGCCAAGCTGCGGAAGGCCAAACTACGAAGGATACTAACCCGGAATCGCATGGGTGTCTTCATTCGCGATAGTAGCACACCGCGCCGGGCCGGGAAGTGCGTTTTCTTGCACCTCGGAAATCTATCCCCGGGACGACTGGGGCGACATAACCAGGCGACCTTGCCTTAGTACGACTCTCCTATTTTTGCCGTAAGGCATTATCCGCGGCTTTTTGATGCTCTTGGCCTATCGCTCCAGAACCAGGCCCCCCGTAAGATTACAACAGATAGGACCAAACGTTTCATTACCATGACTAGCCGTACCCAGGTTTCTACACGCCGGCGTCGCAATTCGAGCGGGACCCAGTGGATCGAACTGGCGCTGGTGCTGTTACCCACCATGGCGATCCTTTCCGGCTTCTTCGACGTTACGTTCGCCATATTTAACTGGACCGTGATTCAGAATGCCGTACGCGAAGGCTGCCGCTACGCGGTTACGTTCCAAACCACGGGCGGGATGGGCCAGGACGCGTCGATCGGCCAGACGGTGATGAACATGTCCATGGGATTGCTGCCCAGTGGCACACCCATAGATAGCACTAACTCGGGCCAACTCTCCATTACCATTAACTACTACACCGAGCTCAATCCCAATACTGTGATTGCGCCACCCTCGGGAAACACGCCCGGCAACATCGTGGAAGTGTCGGTGGTCAATTACAACCTGCAGTGGATGGTGCCCATCGCGGGAACCATCATCAATCCGTACCGCAGCCAGGCGCCCGCGACCATCAACGTCTATGCCCGCGACGTGTTGAACGGTTATCCCGCTGGCGTTACGGGCGTAGCCCGATAGGAGCGAAATCATGCGCACCAGTATCCCCATTCGCCGCCGGCGTCGAGAAGGCCAGAGGGGCACGGAAATCATGGAATTCGCGCTGCTTGCGATGTTCCTGATCCCGACCTTTTTGTGGTCGTTCATCAACGGCGTAAACCTGATCCGCATGAACGAGGCCAACGAGGTCACGCGCGACGTCGGCGACCTCTACATCCACGGCGTAGACTACAGCACCTATGAGGCCCAGTCGGTGGCTCAGAAACTGTCCGGCGGATTCGGACTGCAGATCGGCAGCAGTTTCACCGGCAACAACGCGTCCAACAACGGCAACGGGGGCAACGCTTACATCGTGCTGGCCCAGGTCATGTACGTGGGCTCCGGATCTTGTTCGTCCCTGCCCAACGGAACCACCTGCACCAACCAGAATTCGTACGTGTTCCTGCAATACATCAGCTTCGGGAACGCGGGCCTGCAGATCAACGGCACCACCGTGCAGAGCGCGCTCGGCACCACCACTGCGACCGTGAATTCGAGCGGCATCGTGCAGAACTACCTGACCGACCCCAACGCGGTGGCCTCCAGTGTCGGCAGCCACTTTCAAACCCAGCTTTCGGACGGGCAGGTGGCCTACGCAGTGGAAACCTTCTTCGCCTCACCGGACCTGAATTTTACGGCCTACCCGGCTGGTGGAATCCACTCTTTGGACTTTTTCTAGGGCGATTTTTCTGAAGTAGGGAGACGTTTTATGCGAACGCGAACAAGAACACGGAAACAACGCGGCATTACATTGATGATCGGCACGATGTCGCTGGTCTTCCTGGTGCCTATGATCGGGCTGGGGATCGACGTGGGCTTTATGCTCGCAGTGAAGTCCAAGCTCCAGGCCTCCATGGACGGCGCGACGCTGGGAGCGGCCCGCGCCCTGAACATCGGACAGACTACCGCCGCCCAAGCCGTCACGGCGGAGGGGCACGCGGTCAACTGGTTCAACGCGAACTTCCCGACCGGCTATTTCGGCACCTACAACACCGCCATCGACGTGAACCTGGGCAGCGCCGGCAAGGACGCCGCCGGCAACGGCGTATTCGACGATCCCGTCAACCCGCATTTGCGCCACGTGCACGCTTACGCGTCCACCACTGTAGATGCCTTCTTCATGCGCTGGTTTGGATACACCTCCACCACCATCGGCGTCACCAGCGACGCCACCCGCCGGGATGCCGTCATCATGCTGGTGCTGGACCGTTCCGGCTCCATGAATACGTCGGGCGCATGTCCCAGTCTCATCAGCGCGGCCAAGCTTTTCACCGGGCAGTTTGCCGCGGGCCGCGATTACATCGGCGCGGTTTCGTTCTCCGACGGCACCTATGTGCACTCGGCTCCCAGCACCAACTTTCAGACCGTGTTGGGATATACCAACGATGGGGGCTCCAGCGCCGGGCAACTCGACAGCATCCAGTGCAACGGCGGCACGGGCACCCCGCAGGCCATTGCGGTCGCCTATGACGCACTGTATAAGATGAATCTCCCGGGCGCGCTGAATATCCTGATGATTGAAACCGACGGCTTGCCCAACACCATGACCCTCAACTGGTGGGATAACAACAATCTCAACGCGGGCATCGTCAACGGCAGCAATTGCACCGACATGAGCGGCAAGAAGAAGTCCGCCGGCGGCTTCGCCACGAAGGCATCCTTGCCCAACTGGACCACCGGGTACACCATGACTTCGTCCTATTACACCAGTGTTCCGGCGGGCATCGTCGGAGCTTTGTATTCCGGCGACCCATGGCAGGCTGCCGGAGGCAGTTATTTCGCGATGATGTCCAGTCCGTGGCAAGCCGGCGCCAACACCGGCGATAACAGCATCTGGGTAAACGGGTCTGCGCCGGGCTGCACGTTTAACGGTGGATTCATCTGGAACAGCATCGGCGACCTCGCCTGGGCGCCGCTCACCGACGTGTACGGCAATCAGCTCAATCCAGGCACGAACCCGTATCAAGGCGCGGTGAATACCATAACCTCGGGAGGCGGCACCTATCTTTCGCTGGCCGGGGGCGGCAACAATACGACCTGGACCAACTACCACCACGCAGTGTTGAACGCGACCGACAATGCGGCCTACCAGGCGCGCTCGAATGGGACCATCTCGACCTACAATTTCGTAATCGGATTGGGAGGGAATTGCACCCCGAGTTGTACCGCTGCGGGACGGACCGGCGACCCGCCCGATAACGTGCTGCTGCAGCGGATCGCGAACGATCCTAACGGGGACTTGTTCAACACGCCGGCCACCTACCAACCGTGTTCGCAGGAAGCGACGTGCGTGAACTACTCCGGTCAACCGCAGGGTACCTACATCTTCTCGTCGGACCACACCAAGCTGGTGCAGGCCTTCTTGTCGATCTCTTCGCAGATCTTGCGTTTAAGCCGCTAAGCTCTGCGCGCTCCTACGGCCTCGAGATTGGCGCCCGTGCTGGTCTCGAGGTCGGCATGCAGGCTGTGGCCGTGCGCATCCATGGTGACAATGGCCACGAAGTCGTGTACCGTGAGATGCCACATGGCTTCAGGGATGCCGAATTCCAGCAGATGCACTCCCAGCACTTTGTCGATGCGGCGGGCGTAGAACTGGGCCGCTCCACCGATAGCGTTGAGATATACGGCCCCGGCTTCCTGCATGGCCGCCAGAGTGTTCTTGCCCATGCCGCCCTTACCGATCACGGCGCGCACGCCGTAGTTGCGGATCACGTGGCCCTGGTAGGGCTCCTCGCGAATGCTGGTCGTCGGACCGGCGGCTTTGACCGTCCAGGTTTCTGCCTGTTTCAGCATCACCGGGCCGCAATGATATAAGACCGACCCGCGCAGATCCACCGGCGGGGGATTCTTCATCAAGTGCGCATGGACGGCGTCGCGGCCGGTGTACATCTCACCGTTGACCAGCACCACATCGCCCACCTTCAGCGCCCGCACCTGATCCTCAGTAAGTGGCGCCCGCAGCACAATCTCGCGTCCCGTGAGCGGGAAGCCCTCGCCGTGTGCCATCTTCTGGATGGGCCGGTCCGGATCGCGGTACAGCCATTGAGTGATGGAACCCGTTGACGGTTCCAGCCGCACTCCGAGACGCCGGAAAGCCCAGCAATCGTAGGCTACCGAGACGAAGAAACTCGCAGGCAGGCGGTTGGCCGCGGTGATCTTGCATCCGATCAACGACGCCTTTCCCCCGAAGCCCATCGCGCCGACCCCCAGGCGGTTGGCCTCCTCCATGATCGCGGCTTCGAGCTTGGCCAGCTCCGGATTGGGGTTCACGTCGTCGAGCGTGCGAAACAACTGGTATTTGGCCAGCAGGTTGCCATGCGTGCGATCGCTGCCGATGCACACCCCCAGCGCGCCCGGCGCGCAGCCTTGCCCCTGCGCCTGCCAGACGGCGTGCAGAAGGCATTTGCGGACGCCTTCCAAGTCGCGGTTGGCCCGGCCCAGATGATCCAGTTCGGCGGGGAGCGAATACTGGATGTTCTTGTTCTCGCATCCGCCGCCTTTGAGGATCAGCTTCACTTCGATGTCGTCGCGCTCCCACTGTTCGCAGTGGATGATGGGAGTTTCCTCGCCCAGATTGTCGCCGCTGTTCTTACCGGTAAGGGAATCGACGGAATTGGGGCGCAGCTTGCCGCGCCGGGTGGCCTCGGCGACCGCCGCGCGGATAGCTTTCTTCAACTGCATTTGGTTCACACCCACGGGAGTGTGGACGTCGAAGGTCGGCATGCCGGTGTCCTGGCAGATAGGGCCGGAGTCTTCGGAGGCCATGTCGATGTTGTTGGCGATGACACCCAGCGCCTGCGACGATTGCGTGTTGGGCGTTTCGCCCGCAATGGCGACGCCCATGGCTTGGCGGACGTCGGGCGGCAAATTCGTGGCAGTCTGGGTGATGAGTTCGACCAGGCTTTCGTGGAGGAATTGCATATGGGTTAAAGAGACCGTGGAGCCTCTTCCGATTCTAACGTGGGTCAACGTAGCGAGGCTTACTTTCGCGCTCGCAACACCGCTTCTTCTATCGTCCGTTGGTAGTTCTCGAAAACCCACCGTGAGCGTGCGTCAGAAAGCTTCGAAACCGCGTCATTGCGGACGATCAAAACGGCCGGGCGAGCTGTGCCGCGAGCCCGCGGAGCGGCCACCCGCTTTACTGCTTGTAGTGATCCGCTGGGATGATGGCCAGGCCTTCCACCAAGTGCACGGCGTCGCGCTCGCCTTCGAAGCAGCCTGACTCCATGATTTCGTTGTCCTTCGGGGCGCGGCGCAAGGGGAACTTCATCTTCCAAGGCCGCGTGAACACTTTGGGATCGTCGATGGTGGCTTCCCAGTTGATGTTGTCGTGGTCGACCATGTTGTAGCGTTCCACCACGTGCTCGGCGTCGCTGTGGAAATGGCCGGCCATGTCGTAGACGCTCTTATCGTTGTTATTGGCGACGTCGACCACCAGCGTGTCGCCCTCCCAGCGGCCCCGCGAATCGCCCATCCAGGCCAGGTAATCGGAGGGGTGGCTTCCGGTCATGTAGATGATGCGGCGGGCGTGCATGTTCTCATACAGCACGGCGATATGCGTAGGCGTCTGAAAGAACTGGAACCCGAAATAATTGGCGTGCGGGATGCCCTCGTAGTGGCAGTGCCCGGTGGGATCGAACTCCATATGCTGGGTGAGATCCTTGACGATCTCCATGGCCCAGGGCTGATAGGGCAGCACTCCGCCTTCCACTACGCCCGTGTCCGACCCTCCGCCGAGAAAGAACCCGCCCTGATGCGGAAGGATCGAGTACGCCGCTCCCGAGGTGCGCGGCTGCCAGATGCCTTCCAGATCCGGATGGCCGTCGGCCATGCGGGGGATGGCTCTGGGCGCGGGGGCCTTTACGGGCGCCGCGGGCTTTGCTGGCTGTGCCGGCTGGGCCGCGGGTTGGGCTACAGCGACCATCGCCGCGAACGCGAACCAGATCGTGTACTTCATTTGGATGCCCCCTGAGTGGAGGGATACTTGCGAGGGAACTCAAACACATCGCCATGCGGTGCGGGGCGATAGGGCGGATGAATCGGCCGGCCATCGTCGCCCTCGGTGCACTCCTGCTCCCGCAACTCGAAGCCCGCTTCCTTGTTCAGATGCAAGGGCATCACAATCTTCCACGGCCGAGTGTACATCTTGGGATCCTCGATAGTGGCTTCGTAACGGATCGTGTTGGGGCCCGTGCGGCTGTAGCGCTCGACCACATGCAGAGCGTCGCTATGGGTGTGGCGCGCCGAATCGAGCCAGCTTCGTTCGTCCAGATTGGTCACATCCACCACCAGAGTGTCGCCTTCCCAGCGCCCCAGCGAATCCCCCAGCCAGAAGTCGACGCCGTCCAGGTGCTCCCGCGCGGGGTTGGTGGGCCCCGTGTTAGTGGGGACGATGCGCTGGTCGTGCAGATATTCGTACATAAAGATCACGTAGCCGGGGCGCTGCATGATCTGAATCGGATACGGCATGTAGGTTATGCGAGGGACGCCCGGCATGGCGCAGTGCGCGATGGGATCGACACGCGGACCTTTCTGTTCCTTTTCGAGCGCCTCGGGCCGATAGGGAATCTCATGCCCTTCGGTTATCTCGGTTATGTCGAACGCGGCCGCGTTGCGGGTTTCCCAGACGCCTTGCAGATCCGGCTTGCCGTCGGCGGTGCGCGGCGGGACGAACTCGGCGGATTTGGCAGCAGCGCCAGGGGCGGCAGCAGGCCCACCCTGGGCGTGCAGAAACACGGGCGCAGCGATGAGCGCCGCGCACAGGAAAACAGTACGGGTGTGCCGCACGGCGGGATCTCCTAACCTAGCCGGGATTCTCTTCCGTCCCCAGGATGATCTCTTTTCCGTCGGGAAGCGTCAGCTTCTGGCCGTTGCCGGTATGGGTGCCGTCCTTGGCCAGGAACCCCTCGATGGTGATCTGCATCCCGGCTTTGAGCGTGTCTTTCTTGAAACCGCGCCGGTACAGCGCCAGCAGCGAGGCCGTCTCAAAGCCCCACGTGGAGACGTTGCCGTCGGGCCCCTTGGCCTCCAGATAGATCCAGGAATGGGGATTGGTCAAGTCGAATCGCGTGACCGTTCCGCTCAGCTTGATGGGCTTCTCCCGGTCGTATTCGGCGGCGAAGGAATGGTGCGCCGCGAGCGGAATACTGGCGAGAAGCAGCGGTACGATCGCCATCAGAACGGGCCTGCGCGACATGAGATAGCCTCGCACGGATTGTACTGCGCCGGATTTCAGGAAGTCAAACCGCCCCCGAAAAGAGTCATACGCGGCTTCGGAATTGCGGTGTTAGACTGCTCCATAGTCGTCGCCCGCTGAGACGATACTCGTGACACGAAGTACGTGGCGGCGGTGGATCGTGGGCGGCATTCTTCAATCTGCGGCGCTGGCCTTCGGGCATCGTTCCACGTACGCTGACCGTGTGACCGGATTTCCCGGACTCACGCCCGGGGCTGTAGCCCCGCCCCGCCAGGGTGGGGACACTGGAACCATTTCACGCCGCGCAGTGCCCTAGTACTCCACCATTACGGCTTGGATGCTGAAAAAACAGACTCCGCCGCAGATGAACGTAAATGAAACTCAGATGAACGCCGATAAGATGATTTGTTTTCAATCCGCGTTGATCTGCATTCATCGTTGGCCAAGGGTTTGGAAGAGTTTCAGCGGCCCCTTAAGCCGTGGACCGCCTCTCGGTGGCGAGTGGACGCGCGAAAAACGGCGGCTTTAACCTGCGGACCAGCTATATTCAGTTGCCGGATGGCCTGCGCCGGCGGCCTTAGCCGGGAATTAGACGCGCTTTAGGACTAACCCCAATGACTAACCCGGCGGAGGGATTGAAACAAACCCCGGACCTGGTGCATCATGTCGGCAGTAGTGCGGCGAGCGGTATCTGAAGCGGACGCTTCCAAAACAAGTTACAATGAAAATGTTCCGGAGGACAGAACCTCCGTGCGAGTTCGTGCGGGAGGAAATCACGATGTTGCGAAAAGTCGGCGTGCTGTGTGTTTTACCCGTGCTCGGTTTAATGCTGTGGACCGCGGGCAGTGTGAAGGCCCAGGGCCTGGACACCCCGGCCTCCAAGGACGATTGGGAAGAGATCAACTTCGAGTTCAATTCGTCGGTTTTGGTCGACGGCTTCCCCAGCCTGCTGCGGCTGGCCGAATTATTACAAGCTCACCCCGACTACCGCGTCAGGGTAGAGGGCTACACCGACGGCATCGGCTCGGCAAGCTATAACGATCGTCTGGGCCTGGCCCGCGGCAACACGGTGCGCGACTTCCTGGTCAAATACGGATCGCGCGCCGGTCAGTTTGAAGTGATTTCCCGCGGCAAAACGGCTCCCAAGGTTCGCGGCGAAAAACCGGGATATACCAAAACCGACGAAGCGCGTTACATGAACCGCCGGGTGGTGCTCACGGTAATGGACGCTCAAGGGCGCACAGTGGGGGCCGGCGGCCCTGGCGACGCCATCCGCGCCATCCAAGCCCAGCCCGCTCCAGCCAATCCGAATCCGGATTGCTGCAACGAGATCCTCAAGCGCCTGGACAAGCTGGACGACATCGCGAAAATGCTGAAGGATCTGGCCGATCAGAACGCCGCGCTGAAGCAGGATATCGCGGGCCTGAAGCAGAACCAGCAGGACCTGGAAGGCCGCATCAACAATCTTCCCAAGCCGCCCGAGCCGATCAGGCCGCCGTCGGCGGAAGAGGTGGCCAACGCAGTTGAAGCGAAGAAGCAGCCGAAATTCGAGCTCCTCGGTGTGAACGTGGGTGCGGACGCCGAAGGAAACGCCACCTTCACCGGCCGGGGACGCTACTTCGCGCCGCTCAATCCCAACTTCGCGCTGCAGGCCCAGGGCGAGTACATGTATTTCAAGGGCCAGCGGGAAGGCCAGTTCGACTTTGGCCTGGTGGACCGTATCAACCGCTTCCAGGCAGGCCTGTTCGCCAGCTTCAAGAACGTGGATCTGGCCAGCTACCAGAACAACGGGACGCTGGGCCAGGGGTCGTTCGCCGCCGACTACATCTTTGGGCGCGGCAAAATCGGGATCTTCGGTAGCCGGGCCTTCCTGGACAACGCGCTGATCAATCGCACCAACGCGTTTCTGCCCGACGGGACGATACTGAATCACCTGTTCATCGAGAGTTATCTGGCGGTGGTGAACCAGGCAGGCGTCAGCGGAACCATCGGCCTGATGGGCAACATCTACGCCGAGGGCAACATTGGCTACCTGCAGAGCCGCGTCAACGGCGACCGCATGGGCGGCACGGTGCGCCTGGTGTTCCCCCTGAACAACAAGGTCGCCTTTACTCTCGAAGGCGGCGTGAACGAAACCATGCTCAAGGCCGGCAACGACGGCCGCGTGGCGGTGGGCGTGCAGTTCTCCAACATGCTCCGCCCCAAGGAGTTCCTGGCGGCCAACCACGCCATCCCCATGGATGTCCCGCGTGTACGATACGAGATCGCCACGCGCAAGGTGCGCAACGGCAACGATCCGCCCATCGCCGACGCCGGTCCGGACCAGATCGGGGTCCCCGCGGGCATGATCAGTCTGGATGGATCGAAATCCTACGATCCGGATGGCGATCCCATTACCTTCCAGTGGACCCAGGAGGGCGGGACGCCCGCCACGCTGTCGGCGCTGACTACGGCGAGGACCTCGTTTGTGGCGGCCGCGGGCCAGTATTACACGTTCCGGTTGACAGTAACCGACAGTTTCGGCCTCCAGGCGGCGGCACGCGTGCACGTGTCGACGCTGGCGGCTGCACGGGTACAGATTGAGTTCTTCACCTCCGATCCGGCCCAGATCCAGGCCGGTCAAAGCTCCACCTTGTCGTGGAAGGTGATCAATGCCACTTCGGTGAACATCAGTCCTACCGTGGGCAACGTGGACCAATCGGGATCGACCCCGGTTTCGCCTCCGCAGACCACGACCTACACCCTGACCGCGCGTAATAACGTGAACCAGGAGACGGCCACGACCGTCGTGGTAGTGGTAGCAGCCGCGACGAAGCTTCTGTACTGCTACGCGCAACCGGCTGCGATTACAGCGGGCCAGACGTCGACGTTGAACTGGTCGGCGCCCAATGCCACCGGCGTCACCATTTCGCCCGGCGTCGGGGCCGAGCCCGCCACCGGAACCGTCAACGTATCGCCGACGCAAACCACGGCGTACACGATTACCGCGACCGGTCCGAATGGCACAACGCAGGATACCTGCGGCATCGTGGTCACCGTCGGAAACGGCGGCGGAGGCGGTGGCGGCGGCTTGCCCATCATCACCACCTTCGGGGCCAATCCCACCACCATCAATTTGGGTCAAAGTTCGACCTTGAGCTGGGTCGTCCAGAACGCGACCACGGTGACGATTTCCGGCGGAGTCGGAACCGTAGGGCTCAGCGGAGGGCAGCCCGTGACGCCCAACGCGACCACTACTTACACCCTAACCGCCACCAACGCGACTGGAAACGCCACCGCGACGGCTACGGTGACGGTGCTCAATCCCACGCCAACCAAGATCATTTCCTTCACCGCGGACCCGCCCGTATCGCCGTCGCCGGGCTCCAAGGTGAGCTTGACCTGTACCACTCAGGGCGCGACGTCGATGACCATCAACGGGATCAATTTCATCCCACCGACCGGCGTCGCCATCGTATTCCCGCAGACCGACACGACCTACACTTGCGTCGCGACCGGTTCCGGCGGGCAGACCGACACAGCGACGGTTACCGTGAAGGTGACGCAGCCCTCGGGCGGCGGGACTCCGCCGGCTCCGACCATCGTGATCGCGGGTGGCACCAACCAACAGACCATCAACCGCGACAATTACCTGGACGCCTCGGGCTCATTTAGTCCGCAGGGCTACAACCCGCTGACGTTCTTCTGGTCGTCTCCGAACGCGGCGGTCCTATTCCCCAACACCGCGAAACCGCAGATCCAGCTCCCGGTGGCGGAAGGAGACTACGTGGTGTACTTGACGGTCACGGATAGCAAAGGCAACTCTGCGACCCAAACCATCGTCTTCCAGTACCGCGGCGTAACCAATTAACGCCGGTCCGTTCCGTTCCGACCCTTCGCGGGAGACTCGCCCCAAAAGGCGAGTCTCCCCATCGTTTGACTTGCCCGATTAGGGAACCCTATACTGAAATCCTTTGAGCAGGAGAAGTGTCTATGCAGTTGCGTGCGTTCTTGGTGGTGTTGTGGGCTTCGGTAGCGGTAAACTCCCCCGGTCAGAGTGGTGCTTATCCCTACGTTTTGAAGAATTTCGCGGGTTCCTTCCCGCTGGGGGACGGAGGTCCGGCAGCCGCGGCGCTGCTGTATACGCCTTCCGCCGTGGCCCTGGACGGCTCGGGCAACGTCTTCGTTCTGGATTCCAACAACTACCGGATCCGCAAGGTCACCCCGGATGGCACGATCACCACGGCGGTGAAGCTCCAGGTGTACGGCGACGACCTGAAGGTCGGCCGCGACGGCAGCTTCTATGTGACCAGCTCCAGCTCGTCTCTGGTGGAGAAGATCGCTCCGGGCGGGTCGTCTCCCTACGGACAAATCACGTCGATCGCCGGTAACGGGAGCGTGGGAAGCAGCGGCGACGGAATTCCCGCCACCACCGCGCCGCTCAGTGCATCCCTCGGCGGGATCGCTCTCGATAGCGGCGGAAACGTGTATTTCGTGGACGGAAACCGGGTCCGCGAGGTGACCGCCGACGGGGTCATCCACACGGTGGCGGGCACCGCCACGGCCGGTTACAACGGCGATAACCAGCCGGCTGTCAGCGCCCAGTTGAACCAGCCCTGGGGCTTGGCCGTGGATTCCGGCAACAACCTCTACATTGCCGATCAGTTCAATTCGCGCGTGCGCAAAGTAGTGAACGGGGGGATTACCACCATTGCCGGCGGAACGTTGGGCGTTCCCGTGGACGGAGCCGCCGCCGCATCGCCGCTCGGGGCGCCCTACGGTCTGGCGGTAGACAGCTCGGGGAACGTCTATATCACCGACATCGGCCTCTACTGGACGGTCCGAATCGGCGCGGATGGAAGCCTCACGCATGTGGCGGGCAATGGCCCGGAGCCCCCGGATTCCGGCTACAGTGACGGTGCGGCGACGGCCAGTTACTTGTACCACCCGGCGGGAATCGCAGTGAATGGCTCCGGGACTCTGTTCATCGCCGAGGAGTGGGGCGATCGCGTGCGGCAGCTTTCCGACGGTAATCTGCGGACCTTCGCCGGCCAACTCCACTTTGCCGGCGATGGAGGGCCGGCGGCGGCGGCGCTGCTGAACGAGCCCGCCGACGTGGCCCTGGATGGCAAAGGCAACACCTTCATCGCCGATAACAGCAACTACCGCATTCGGGAAGTGCTGACCGACGGAACGATTCACACCGTAGCGGGTAACGGGATTTACGGCACCCCCGACGACGGAGTCCAAGCCGCCTCGGCCCCGCTGCCGGACGTCTGGGCGATTGCCACGGACGTAAATGGCAATGCCTTTCTGGCAACCACCCATAAGGTTTTGAAGGTGACGCCCACGGGCGTGGTCACGACGGTGGCCGGCACGGGCGCGTTCGGCGATGCCGGCGACGGTTTCCCGGCCAACAAGGCCGCCTTCGAATTTCTCACCGGTATCGCCGTGGACGCCTCGGGCAACATCTACGTCGCCGATTCCGAAGCCAACCGGGTCCGCAAGATCTCGGCGGCCGACGGGACCATTTCGGCCTTCGCCGGCGCCGGCGGCAAAGGGGGGTACTTCGGCGACAGCGGACAAGCCACCTACGCCAAGCTGAATTTGTATTACAGCTACGCCGCTCCGCTGGCCACCGACTCTCAGGGCAGCCTCTACATCGGCGATTACGGCAACTACGTGGTTCGCAAAGTCGACGCGAGCGGAGTCATCGGCACCTATGCCGGAACCGGAGCGTTCGGCCAGCCGGTCGACGGAGCCCAGGCGAAGTCTGCGCTGCTTTCGCCGGCGGCTGGACTCGCCGCCGACTTCGCCGGAAATCTGTACATTGTGTCGGACCTATACAGCGCCATCTACCGCGTCGATACGGCCGGTCTGATTCAGCGCATCAGCGGAGGCGGCCCGGCCGCTCCAGCCGACGGCTTGCCCGCCACTTCCACCTCGGGCTTCAACGGCGCCGGAGTGAAAGTGGATGGGAATCGCGATCTCTACGTAGCCGACCCCAGCGGTATGCTCGTTCGGAAGCTGGTCTACAATTCTCCCACCAGCCTCTCGATCGTGAGCGGGAACAACCAGTCCGGCACCTCCGGATCCGCGCTTCCGGCGCCATTGACGGTGCTGGTGAATGGCCGCGGCGGGGCGGGCGTCGCCGGAGCCAGTGTGAACTTCTCGGTCACCTCCGGGGCGGCCACTCTCAGCACTCTAAGCGCCACCACCGACGCGACTGGAATGGCCCAGGTCAACGTCACTCTGGGTCAGGTGGGCGCTATTACCAGCACCGTGGCGGTGAGCGCCTCCGTCGCGGGTTCCACCGCGGCGGCGGTGTCCTTCACTCTGTTCGCGAACCAGCCCAACGCCAATTGCCCGGTTCCCGCGCCCGCGATCACGTCGGTCCGGTCCCTGGGCGACTTCGGAGGATTGCCGTCGTTCGCTTCCGGCTCCTGGCTGGAGGTGCGGGGAACGAATCTGGCCACGGATACACGGTCCTGGGCCGACGCCGACTTCCACAGCGGGGTCGCGCCGACCAGCCTGGATGGCACCAGCGTGACCATTGACGGCATCCCGGGCTTCGTCAGCTACGTCAGTCCGCAGCAGGTGAACGTGGTGGCTCCAGCGGACCCCGCGACCGGCCAGGTCCAGGTCACGGCCGCCAACTGCGCGGGTTCGAGCGCTCCGTATCCGATCCAGAAGAACGCCACAGCGCCCGGTCTGCTGGCCCCGGCCGCATTCAACTTCGGCGGCAAGCAGTACCTTGCCGCGACGCTTCCCGACGGCGCAACCTACGTGGGCAGTCCGGGGTATGCCGCGACCAAGCCCGGAGACGCGCTGCACACCTTCGGCATCGGGTTCGGCACGGTGAATCCGCCCGCTACTCCCGGCAGCGCGACCTCGCAAGCCGACAGCATTCCCGGATTCACGCTGGCCTTCGGATCCACCCCCTCGACGGTAAGCTACGCGGGCCTGGCTCCCGGCGTCATCGGCCTCTATCAGATCAACTTCACCACGCCCAATGTGGCCAGCGGCGATTATCAGATCATGGTGAGCGTAGGCGGGACTGCGGTGCAGCAGGTCGTGTACCTGACCGTGCAGTAGTAACCCAGTCAAGAAGTGTCCTGATGTTAAGTCTTTACACATCAGTGCCTTGGAGGGGTCTCGGGTTCGTTTGGTAATTTTGCTCCGCAGGGCTGGCGGGCGGGTCTCGGGTTCGTTTTGTTGTGTGGTCCGCGGACTGCCCGGCGCGGTCTTGGGTTCGTTTTGTAGTTTTGGTGGAAATACCCGAGGCGTGGAGTTCGGGTTCGTTTTGTATTTTCTCTGGTGGTGCGCACAACGTGCGGGTGGTCCAAGGGAGCGGTGCATCATCGAGCCTATCTTAGGGCCTGGCGGGATCATTGGGCTGGCATCGACAGCACCTATGTGATAGGGGATGCTAGGGAAAGACGGCGCGAAAGGGACGTGACCCGCGGCGTAGCGTTAGCCCCCTGCGGGGCCACAGCAAACCGCCTTCGGCGGAATGGGATGTCCTGCCAGCGAGTGCGCTCTACTTGCCCTTGCTGAGCTTCCGGAAGTACTCGGCGACCGACTCGGCGAACCCGGCCGGGGCCCGCTCGGCGCCAGCGCTGCGGACCTGCCCGGAATCCTCGCTGGCCAGCTCACGGCGCATCTGGACTTCGAGGGTCTCCAGTTGCGGCAGGATGGTGCGGCCGATGCGCTCCTGCAACTCGGGCGAAGCGATGTCGCCGACGTTGATCTTTTGCAGCTCGCGCTCCAGATCGCCGATCTCCGTAGCCACGTCGGGATTGTCGCGGAAGTACTGGCGCATTTCGTCCAGAGTGCGGCGGGCGTCCTGAATCGACTGCCCCGGGTCGCCGGTGAGCGGCTCGGTGTTTTGGTACAGGCCCTGGGGATTGTAGCGGCCGTAGGAATCGCGCGGATCGATGTTTCCGCCGCCGAAGCCGTAGTTGTATCCGTTATTGGTCCCGACGCGGCCGCCGTTGCGGTTGCCGCCGAACTGGTTGCCGCCATTCTGGTTGCCGCCGCCCTGCTGGTTGCCGCCTTGCTGGTTTCCGCCCTGCTGATTGCCGCCCTGTTGGTTTCCACCCTGCTGGTTGCCTTGTTGCTGGCCGCCCTGCTGGTTTCCACCTTGCTGATTGCCCTGCTGCTGGCCACCCTGCTGGTTGCCCTGGCGATTGCCCTGCTGGCCGGACATGCGCTCCATCTGCTGACGAAGGCGTTCGACGCGCGCCAGTTGCCGCTCCAGATCTCCCTGGGCGCCCTGCTGCGCGTTCCCGTCCTTCATAGCGGACTGCGCCTGGCGGATGTCGTCGTTCACTTTGTCCAGCGTCTGCGTGATGGGCGCCTCGCGCGGCACCATGTACGAGCCCAGCCCCTGACGGATGCCGTCCGCCTGGTACTTCATCCGCAGCTTGGCCTCATTCTGCTGGATCTCGCTTAAGCCCTGACGAAGACGCGCGGAGGCATCCGGCTGTGCACCGGAAAGTTCGCGCGCGGCCTTCTGCAGATCCCTTTCGAGTTGATCGAGCTCGGCGCCCATCTTCTCTTTCTCTTGAGCCATCTGGTCGGCTTGCTGACGGCTCAGCCCGCCCGGATTACTGCCCTTGAAATTCCGGGGATCGTTGTTTCCGTTGGGGTAGGCTTGCTTCAGCCGGTTCTCGAAGTCATGCTGCTGCTGGGCTAAGCTATCGGCCTTGTTCTGCAGGTCGGTCAACTGCGAAGAAGCGTCCTGGCGGCGCATCCGGTTGAGCGCGTCGGTGGCTTCCTTTAGGCGCTCGGCCGCGCGGCGGGCATCGGCCTCTCCGGCGGCGCTCTGCTGGCCGTTCTGCGACGCCTGTTGGGAGGCCCGCATATCGTCGGTGGCCTGCTTGAGTTGATCCAGGGCCCGCTGCAATTGCTGCTGATTGTTGGCCTGCTGCTGCTTGTTCTGATTGTTCTTCTGGTTGTTCTGCGAATTACTTTGTTGCCCGCTCTGGCCGCTACTGGACGAGCTGGATTGCGAGTTGCTGGGTTGCCCGCTTTGCCCCTGCTGGCCCTGCTGACCTTGGCGCGAGAGCTGCTCCATTTGCTTCTTCAGCTCCTCAGCCTCGCGGCGCAGCAGCTCCTGCTGGCGGCGTTGCTCGAGCGTCTGCTGCTTGCTGTTTTTCTGCTGCTGAGCCAGTTCCTCCTGACGCCGGGCCAGTTGGTCCAAGCGATTCAGCGCGTCGTCGATGTCTTTCTGGCGCTGCTCGGAGGAGGACTGCTGCTGGCCGGTTTCGTACTGGTTCTTCTCGGTGTCGAGCTCCAGATCGAAGAGGCTGGCCAGATCCCGCCCGGCGCTGCCGCCGCCCCCGCCACCGCCGCCGCCCTGGTTGCCGAACGCGACCTGAATGTCGCGGAAGGTGGCTTCGGCGCGCAGCAAGTGCTGTAGCGCCCGCTGCTCCGGCCCCAGAGCATCCTGCCACTTGATGGCCTTAAGCTTGTCCGACGCCGGACCCATTTCGGCCGCAGCGGCCTGCATGTCCTTCACGAAGGACTGGAACTCCTGATTCGCTCCGGCCAGCTCGCGGCTGGTGGCGCGCTGCGCTAGCGACTCGGCTTGCTCCTTCAATTTCTGTTGAACTTCGGACAGGAACGTCGCGTTATCCGGGCTCGCCGAGCGATCCTTGGGACCGCCGCGAATGGCGTTCCAGGTCGCCGCGATGATCTCTTTCTGGCGGCGCGAGATTTCTTCCTGATCCTGCTGCCCGCCGCCTCCGCCGCCGCCTCCGCCCATTTGCTGCGACTGGGTGTAGTTCTTCTCAAACGGCTGCGCCTCGACGAACATAATGTCGGTCTTGGAGGTAGTACGGGCGTCTTTGGCGGTCGCGTATAGAGCCACCACATCGCCCGGCTGCATCTTGAAATCCTCCAGGTACAGAGTGGTCGAACCCGTGGCCGACGGCACGCCTTTGCGCTGCAGCAAATTGACCACTTTCTCCGGCGATCCGTTCACCGAATAATGCAGGTCCATTTCCTGGAGCGCAAAATCGTCGCTGGCATCCACCTGCACGGTGACTTCTTCGATCGGACTCACCTTGGCATCGGCGCCGGGATGCGTGACTTTGACCGAAGGCGCCTGGTCTTCTTTGGCTTCGATGAAGTAGTCGTCGGTCAGCCGGACGCTCTCCCCGCTTTCTACGGCCGCGAAGTGATACGCTCCATCCTTCTCGATCGGAACCTTCGCGGTAAGCGCCATGCCGGAACCGTCGAGCGAAATCTTCGTTCCGTTCTCCAGCTCGATGATGCCGTTCTTGAGAGGCCGGTCGGTGGTCACTTGCAACTCGGCTACGGTGCCGCTAACGGCCCGCAGGTCGCCGCCCGGGTCTTCGGTCTGATTCGGAATTCCGAGCCACGCCGGGAAGTGATACACGACTTTGATGCGCGTGACGGACGGCAGATCGATCACGTCCAACTTATAGGTGGGCGACCGCACGCCCGCGGCTTCCACGTAGTATTCGACGGGCTCGGGCAGCGCGGCGAACAGAAACTCGTAGGCCGTGCCGTTGCGCGGAGCCATGGGCGCTTCTTCCCATTTGGACGAGCTCTTGTAGCGCGCCATCAATTTCACCAGCGGCGCTTGGAATCCGGAGAGCGTGGCGCTCACCATTTGATCCGATTTCCGGCGAATGAGTTTGTTGCCCGGCTCGACGGTGATCGAATAATATCCGCCGCTCGGGCCGATCTTCGAAGGACCCGCCCACAGCAGCGCCGAGCCGTATCCCAGGAAACCCGGACCTGCCAGGATCAGCCATAGCAGCACGGCCCCGGCCGCGCCGGCCGAAGTCGCAAACGCAAAAATGGATTTGGGCGGGATCACGCGCGTTGCGGGCGCTTGCGGGGCCCGTTCCAGCGTGTCCATGGCCAGGAGGTCCAGAAAGGGATCGTTGGTGTCAGCGCGCTCGACGTAAGTCAGCAGGCGCTCTTGAAACTCGGGGCAAGCGGCTTCGGCACGTGTCGCCGCGCGGCGGCGGTTCAACTGCACCAGCGGAATCACCAGCGCGAAGCCCAGCGCTACGGCCAGCGCCACGAACAGGGTCACACGCGCCCAGACCATCGACGCGGCGGAGAAGGCAAAAGCGTTGGTGATGAGAACCAGCGCGAGCGTGGCTCCCAAGGCGACCCCCAGACCGATGGCCACCCCGCGGGAAACCACCAGAAATCGCAGGCGCTGTTCCAGCCCGCGCAGGTATTGGTTTAACTGATCGCGCGTACTCATGCCGCTTCCTTTCTAGCCCCTACCGTCGGGTCAGGGGATGAATCGGCGGACGGCCGCAGGTACCGGTCCGCAACCACCGATTCGGCCAACGCTACACCTAACAATAGCAACAAAAGAATAGGCGATAGGCTCCAGGGCCGGGTGGCGCCCGGGCCCGCTTCTCCCGTCGTGCCGCCGGCGGGAGTCTGGTCGCTTTCGCCGGTGGCTTTCCACAGGTCCAGCGTCTCTTTAGGCATCACCGCTAGATCCGATTCCCTGCGATCCGCGTGGGCGGCGAAGAACGTGTGCCGGCCGCTGGCGGTGCGCACCTCAAAGAAGCCTTCGCGATTGAGAGCGAAGTTCCGCGACGTGGCTGCCTCTTCGAGCGACAGCACGCGGCGTCCGTCGGGATCCAGCACCTCCGCGCCCACACCGGTCTTGGCGTCTCCGGTTCTTAACTCGACATAGGAATCCACGGGCAGGTTGACCGGATCTCCCGCGCCCCCTCCGGCCAGGTATTGAGTGCCCTGTTGAATAAATGGCACCCAAGACGCCTCGTGCACCGGCATGTCGTTCGAGACGTTATCGAAGGTCGAGGCAAACGCCAGCACTTTGCCTTCGCCGATCTGGCGTTCAACGATCAGCGGCGTCCCGTCGTTCAAGTGCGCCAGGACTCGCGACTTGGCCGGATTGATCCGGACGGCCTGATAAAACTTGACCGCGTCGAAATGTTCCAGGTTGTGCAAGGCCGGGTGCCCCGCATCGAAGTCGGAGACCGAAAGAAAGCGCTCCCCCTCACGCCCGGCGTAACGCGCGGCCTCGATGGCTTCATCCAGCACGGGGGCGCGCGGAGCCACCACGGAAGCGGGTCCCAAGACTTCCAGAATCGAGCCGCCGCTGGTCACGTAGCGCTTCAGCCCCTCTTCCAGACCCGCCGGCAGGGTGCCCAGATCGTTCAGAACCACCAGCGCGTAGCCCGCGAAATTTGCATTGACCGAGGCTTCCGGACGCTGCACTTCCACCTGGAAGGCCGCATCGGGCGCAGCGTCGAGCGCGGTGCGAAAGTACAGCAGCGCGCGCGGACGGCGTCCGTCATCGACGAACAGGATCTTCTTGGGGTCGGTGCGCTCCACGGAAAACGCGTATCGGTCGTCGGCGGCCAGGGCGTCGACGGAATCGATGCGGATCTCGGCTTTGTTGAACCCGTAGGACGCGTCCAGTCCCAGGAACTCGGCGGTAGCGCGGCCATTGGCGGGAACGTCCACCAACTTGGACTGCAGCGTCTTGCCGTTCAGCAACAGTGTGACGTTGCGCTTGGCCGCGGGCGTGTTGAATCCCGCGATGGTCGCCTGAATGCGCACGCGCTTGGGATCGTACACCCGCTGCGGCGCGATCACGTTCTCGACGGTCCAATTCGCCACCTCGCCGCCCATCGGATGAAACACCAGCGCCGTATCCGGGTCCAGACGCATGTCGGTAAAGCCGGGCGGCATGGCGGATTTCTGGAGGTCGCCGATCATGTGAACTTCCAGCGGAATCTTGGCGTTCTCGCTGAGGGTTCGGAGATATCGAGCTAACTCGCCATAAGTGGCGCGGCTGTCGCTGGGCTGGATCGCGGCTACGGCGGCTCGCAATTCGCCCTGGTCGAGGGTCTGCTGCGTCATGGCCTGAATCTGACCAGAGAGCGCGACCACTTCCGCCAAGGTTCCCGGCGCCAAGCCGCCCAGAACGCTGAGGGCCTCGTTTTTGGCTTTGTCGAGACGCGTAGACCCTCCGTCGATAGCGCGCATGCTGAAGGAACGGTCCACCGCGACGACCACCAGCTTCTTGCCTTCCGCTTTGGGAGTAAGCCGCCGGATAAACGGATTCGCAAAAAGCAGCGCCAGAAGCAGGAGCATCAGCGCCCGCAAAATGAACAGGAGGATGTAATCGAGACGCCGGTGCTTCACCGAGCTGGTCTCGTGATGCTCGAAGAACATCAGCGACGGGAACGGCTGCGGATCGGTGCGGTGGCGCTTCAGCAAGTGCAGCCAGATGGGCAACCCTACCGCCACGATGCCGCCGAGAAACCAAGGATTAAAAAGACCCATTATTGCTTACCACCCAACTGCTTTCGTTCGAGCGCCGCAAGCCGCTCTTCCACCCAGGAGAGTCTCTCCGCGACCTCATCCACGCGTCCCAGGCGCCTGGTAATGGGCTGTTGCCAGTCGTAAAATGCGCGCAGAATTTCGGTCTGCATGTCGCGCATCTTTTCGGTGAGGCGCTCCTCCATCTCGATCAGGTCTCTCTTTGTTGCGAAGTCGCTATCCATCTACAGCCTCCCCGTCCGCACCGCGAGATATTCCCGCAAAGCCGCATCCAGCGGCCGGCTGGTGTCGACGAGAAAATAATCCATGCCCGCGCCTTGGGCGCGCTTCTTCAAATCTACGACGTGCGCATCGATCTTTTGTTTGTATTCGTGGGAGGCGTAATCCGGCGCGATCTCCATTTTCTGCCCGGTTTCCAGATCCTCGAACAGCACCGGATGGCGCAGCTTGGGGTGCAACTCCTGCGGGTCCAGCAGATGAAACAGGACCAATTCGTTCCCCCGGTACTTCAACGGCGACACGGTCTGGATGATGTTCTCCGGAGTCTCCCAAAAGTCGGAAATCACCACCACCATGCCGCGCTTCTTCAAGAAGTCCATCAAATGGGCGAAGGGAGGCGCCAGATTCGTGCCGGTTCCGGCCTGCGCCTGGTCGATCCCGTGCAGCAAGCGCATCAACTGGCCCTGGCGCGTGGAAGGCGCCACGAAATGCCGCACATCTTCGGCGAATACGATCAGCCCCGCGGCGTCGCGCTGCAAATGCGCCAGGTAGCAAATCGAAGCCGCCAGAAAGCGGCCGTACTCCAGCTTCTCCATGCCTTGGGACCCGTATTTCATGGAGCGGCTTGTGTCCAACAATACGGTGACTTGAGTATTGGTTTCGCCGCGGTAGCGCTTCAAGAACATCTTCTCGGTGCGGGCGAACACGTTCCAATCCACGTGCCGCAAATCGTCGCCCGGCGAGTAGGCGCGATACTCGGCGAATTCCTGGCTGAAGCCGAAATCCGGCGAGCGGTGCAATCCCGCGATGAACCCGTCGACGACCGTCTTGGCGACTAGGTCCAGGCTGGCGATCCCCGCCAGCACACCAGGATCTAAGAAACGCTGCAGCATGGGGCCAAGTCCAGGGGCCGCTAGTCGCGCGGCGCGGGCCGGGCGTCCAGCAACTTGATCAGGATGTCGTCCTGCGTCAATTTGTCGCTTTCGGCTTGGAAGTTGAGCAGGATGCGATGGCGCAGAATCGGCCGCACCAGGGCCTTCACGTCGTCGTAGGTGACGTGATAGCGATGCTGCATCAGCGCCCGCGCCTTGGACGCCAGCACCAGGTTCTGGGCCGCGCGGACGCTGGCTCCGAAGTTCACGTACTTTTTCACGAAGTCCGGAGCGCTCTCATCGGTCGAGCGCGTGGCGCGCACCAGGGCTACCGCGTAGCGGGCCACCGAATCCGCGATCGGCACCATGCGCACCAGGCGTTGGAAGTCGAGGATCTCCTCGGCCGTGGTGACCACATCGGCCTGGGACTGATGGGTTGTGGTGGTGAGATCCAGCACTTTGATTTCGTCGTCCGCCGAAAGATAATCCAGCAGGACGTTGAACAAGAAGCGGTCGAGCTGGGCTTCGGGCAGCGGATAGGTGCCTTCGAGCTCGATGGGGTTCTGCGTGGCCAGCACGAAGAACGGCGGCCGGATCTTGTAGTGGTTGCCGCGCACGGTACAGGACAGCTCCTGCATGGCCTCCAGCAACGCCGACTGCGTCTTGGGAGGCGTACGGTTGATTTCGTCGGCCAGCAGCACGTTGGCGAAAATCGGCCCCGGCACAAAGGTCCAAGTGCGCCGTCCCGTGCCGGGTTCCTCTTCGATGATGTCGGTGCCGGTGATGTCGGAAGGCATCAGGTCGGGAGTGAACTGGATGCGGCGGAACTCCAGGCCCAGGATGGTCGCGATGGTGCGCACCAGCAGCGTCTTGGCCGTGCCCGGCAAGCCCGTAATCAGGCAGTGGCCGCCGACAAACAGGCCCACCAGAACTTGCTCGATGACTTCATCCTGACCCACGATCACTCTGTGGATCTGATTGACAATTTCCTGCTGCACTCTTTGGAAGCGAACGATGCGGTCCTTGACTTCGCTGGAGTCGAGTGATGATTGCGTTAGAGGTAGTGTGGACATTCGGTCTATTCTTTCACGTTTCGGATTCTATTTGGAGTTCAGTTCCAGAAGCAGCTTTTGGGCGGGTTTATAATTCGGAGCGGTTTCGAGCGCCGCGTATACTTCATCTTTCGCCTCATCGTTCCGCTTGGCCATCTGCAGAGCCCGCGCCAGTTGGTAGTGCGCCCCCGCTGGATCGATGGCCTTGCGCGCCAGAATCGACTGGAACTCGCGAACCGCCTTGGCCGAATCGCCCAGATCCAGATACAGCTCGCCCTGTTTCTGATGCGCGGCTTCATCGTCCAGATAGATCAAATTGAGTTTGTCGAGCGTGGCCACGGCCTCCTTCTTGCGCCCGGCGTCAGCCTGCAGGTTCGCCAACTGCTTCAGCGTCGCGGGACTCCGGCCGCCGACCTTGGCGTAGGCCTCCAGCTCGGCCATTGCCTTGGCTTTATCGCCCTTCTCCGTGTATGCCTGTGCCAGGAACTCGTACACGCTACCCGTCTCGACGTAGTCCGGATAAATGTCGCGGATGGGCACGCCCGTCGAGATCACGCTGTCCCAGTCCTTGGCCTTGGCGCGATCGTTCATCGCGCGCACACCCTTGGTCCAGGCGTCCAAGCCGTCCAGGGTCTTTTTGGTCTGTGCTTCCAGCCAGGGGAAGAACAGTTTATCGAACTCCTCCGGCTTCAACTGGAATTCCTTCTGGATCACGTCCGGAGTGCTCATGTTCTTGGCGTAGTCGGCGATCATGTCCAGGATCTTGTTGTAACCCCACTTCTCCACGATGAACGTGATCACCCGGCCGCCCTGGAAATACGACACCACCACTTGCGACGGATAGCTCGGATGGATATACCCGCGGTCGAGTTCGGCGATGGGCAGCAGTTTGTGCTCTTTGATCGCGTTGAGGGATTCGTGATCCAGGCGATCGCCCCAATCCGGCGCAACCGCGGTCTCTTCATATACGGCCACGCCTTCGGCAAACCAGCGCGGCGCCAAATGATTCGTCATGGCGAGCACATACACGTGACTCAGTTCGTGCCACATGGTGCTGGCCCAGTGGAAGTCCCCCGGCTTGCGCCCGCTGGGCGAATCCATCGCCACCGATTGCACGAAGGTCACGCCCAGGATGCCGCCCATGCCCGGCAAGCCCGCGGTGCGCACGGAGAAGTCTTCGTGGTTCGGATACACCTCCACCTGTACCGGCCCGGTCAGCTTGTACTTGTACTTGCCAGCGTATGTCTGGATGGCGCGATCGAGTTCGGTGGCGAAATACGGCTGAAGCAGCGCCGCTTCCTTCTTATCCAGGCGCAGCACGTTGCCGCCGGGCGTCTTGATGGTCTGGAAGTTTTTGTAACTATCCATCAGCGTCAGCGAATTCTTGATTTCGGTGGTCTGATAGTTGTTCGCCCAGCATTGCTCCAACTGCTGCCGGGCTTCGGCCTCCTGGCCCAGCTGCATCATCGTAGTGCCCATGGCGCCGCGCGCGGACCACAGGTCCGGCTTCAGCTCCAGGGCCTTGCGGTAATACTGGATCGCCTCAATGTAGCGCCGGTTCATCCAGAAGAAGTGTCCGGCGGTTTCGTAAGCCTGCCCGTAGGTCGGATTGATCTTGAGGATGCGCTCGAACCATTCCGTATTCGGCTTGTTCTCCAGCCAATCCATGGTGGCCAGAATCGCCATCGCATCCATGGCCTCCGGCGACATCTCCAGCGCCTTGTGCGCCTCTTCGGCGGCCTTCTTGCTGTCGTTGTCTTCGAGCGCCACCTTGGCGATCAGTTCCCGCGCCTGGTACAGCTTGGGGTCGGCCTTGAGCGCTTTCTCGGCGAGTTCGTACGCCTTGTTCTCGTACTGCTCGCCCGCGAGAGTCGCCAGACCCAGCAGCGCCTGCGCGTTGTTTTCGTCCAGCTCCAGCGCTTCGCCGAACATTTCCTGGGCATCCTTGGGTTGCCAGTGCTCCATGTACATGTAAGCCCAGCGCGTCAGGATGTTGGAGTCCTTGGGCCGCGCCTTCACCGCGTCGCGAAATGCGTTGTTGGCGTTCTGATAATCGCGCGCGTACCAAAAGCCCTCCGCGCGCACCGCCAAGTCGGTTGAGGCGGTCAGCTTCTTGTAGCACTCGGCGGTGCCCGGATCGCCGTGATGGCGCAACGCTTCGCATGCCTTCACGGGCGCAGACTGCGCAAACACCGGCGTCAGCGCGAATCCGCCTAACACCGCGACGGCGCACAAACGACCCGCGGCCAGCCGAGCCGCGACTGTAAAGGAGCGGTAAGAGCAGGACTTCATTTATCCAGCGCCTCCTGCGTTTTTGCCAAATCGAGCAGGTACTCCTGCAGCTGCTGCCGGTACTGCGGCAGCGCCATGGATGCTTTCTCGTACTTGAGCTGGTCGATGGACGCCTCCAGCTCCTCTTTATGCTTCAGCAGCTTTTGCTTTTCCGGATCGTTCACCAGCGCCGCGACCGATCCCAAGTGCAGCAGCGCAAACCGCCCAGCGACCAGCCCCTCGCCGTTTTCGGGGGACGGGTCCTTGACGCCTTCGCCCTTACCGGAGTCCTCGATCAGGGCATGTTCGGTCGCCAGCCGCTTCTGCGTCTCGAAGAACTTGGCGGTCTTCTGTTCGGCGTAATGGAAGGCTTCCTGCACCGTCAGGATCTCGCTCTTATCCGTGTCGGCATCCTTGTCGCGCAAGGCTTCGATGAAGTAGCGGGCGAAGATGGTGGCGTTCTTCTCCGTCCCGCTCTTGGTGGCGGTGACGATCACGCGCTTGGGCTTTTGCAGCGCCGGAATCGCGCCGCCGCTGGAGCTGGTCATCAGGATCACGGCCTGCTTGGCTTGGATCTTGTCGAGCAGCGCGGCCAATTCTTTCGCCGAAATGTCCGGCCCCGGGATGTTGAACTTGTAGTCCTGCTCATCGAAGCTGCCATGGCCGATCAGCAGCGCCACGAACTCGTCGTCGGGCTTGGATGCGGCAGCCACCTCGCGCATTTTAGCTTCGATATTCGCCTTGGTAGCGTCTTTGCCGGAAAGCGTCTCGACTTTGGAGTTAGGCTCGGTCTTCAGCAGCTTGGTAAGGTCGGACGCCCAGCCAGTGAAGCGCTGCTCATACTCGGCCTCGCCGCCGAGTCCAGCGACCACCAAGTAATAACTTTCAGCCCGGGCAGTGAAGGCAGCCACAGCGACCAAAGCCACAACTCGAGCGATCCGGAGCGGCGAAAGGCCCTGGTGTTCTTTGCGTCTTTGCACCTTTGCGAGAATCGTTTGCATCAAATCACACCCCATTTCCGCCGCAGCACCCATTCCGCCGAGCGCAGCAGAATCAGCAGCGCAAACAGCGCCGGCATGTCCCACAGATCGCGGGTTTCCCGCACGGTGATCCCGGCCTCCGAATAATTGATGTCGCGCCCCAGCTTGTTGGCATCGTCCGGCCTGTAGTAGCGCCCGCCGGTTTCCGATGACAGCTTCTGCAACAATTCGCGATTCTGCTCCACGTGGAAGTTTTCAGCCACCCCGTCCTCGCGGCGGAAGGTGAAGGCGTCCGTGCCGATCTCCTCCTCGCCCCGCTTGGCGCTGACTTCGACCAGGTACGAGCCGACCTTGGGCGCGGTCCATTGCGCGCCGTACACGCCCTGCTCCAGCGGTTCCGGCGTCATGGTGATGGTTTCCGAAACGCCGTCGCCCTCGACGTGAGCCTCAACCGTCGCGTCGCTGGCGGGCAAGTAGTTTTTATCCCGCACGTCCGCGCGCAGCTTGACGTTGGATTCGTCTGCCAGCAGGCTCTTGGGCGTCGACCCGGTCACGTGCCGCGGCGTATCGTTCACCAGCCAGCGCAGCAACTGGGTGTAGAACATCTCGTGAGTTTTATCCGATACCGGCTGCAGCATCTGCCAGCGCCAGCTTCCACCGGTCGCGAAGATCGCCACCCGGCCGCGGCCGAACGGCTGCGTCACCAGCAAGGGAATCCGCCCCCCGCCGCCGGACATTGGAATCGCGTCGAGCAAGACGGTCGCGCCCGGCTTGGGCTGCCCGGCGTCCTGGAAGTTCATAATGTAGGGCATCTTCTTCCAGCGCTCGACATTCTTGCCGGGATCTTCCTCCAGGCGCGTGATCAGGCTATCGCGCCCCGCGGCGGTGACTTCCACGTTGGCGCCCACGCGCACGAACGAATTCTTCTTCTCCGGCAGCACCGTCGGCAGCATCTCGTTCACCGGAGTCTTCACCCAACCGCCGTCCGCCAGCGAATCCCGGCCGCCCAAAAACAATACCCCCCCGCCGCGCCGGTCGACGAAGTTCTTCACCAATTCCTGCTGCTGCGGCGTCAGATACGGAGCGTCCACGCTGCCGAAGATCAACCCGTCGAATCCGAACAAGTCTTCGACCTTGGTCGGATAGCCGTTCTCGAGCTCCTTGGGATTGGTCAGGCCCTGCTGGCTGCCGATCTGCTCCTGCCGGTAAATCTTGTTCTGCGTGGTGCGCAACATGGTGAATAGATCGATCATGCGATCGTCTTCCACCGCGCGGCGCAGGAACTTGAACTCCCAGCGCGGTTCACCCTCCAGATAAAGGATGCGCGGTTTGCGCGAGTCCACGTTCACCAGCCGAGTGACCTTGTTATTGCGGGTGTTCTCCTCGCCCTGCAAAGTATCGACCACCACATCGATGGTCTTCACCCCCGCCGGGCCGGCATTGAACAGCACCGATTCGGTCTGCTGGACGCCGTCGCCCTTCAGCGTCACATCGCGCCCGGCGAGAATCTTACCGCCGTCCCGCACCGTCAGTTTGACCTTCTGGCCCGAGTACCCTTGTTGGTGAAAATTCACCACGGCCTCCAAGCGCGAATCCGGCAGCGTACGCGCCGGAATATCGGCCCCCGTGATCTCGATGTCCTTGGACATCTTCTCGCGCCCGAAGCCCACGGTATGCACCGGAATCCGCTGCCGCCGGATCTCGGAAATCGTCTCCAGATCGATGCCGCCCGAATTGTCCGCGCCGTCGCTCAGCAGCACCACCGCCCCGATCGGCAGACTGTTGGCGTCGGCGACGACTTGCTTCAAGCTCTCGCCGATGTGCGTCGCGGTCCCCTGCGCCGTGACCTGATCCAGCTTCTCGATCCGCTCCAGATGATCGCTCAGCCGGTACAACCGTACCTGGAATTTGTCCGCCAGCGACTGTAACAGTCCACCATTCAGAAGCGCGTTGGCGCGATCCCTCCGCGTGGCCCCGCCTTCGTCCGCGACTGACATGCTGGCCGAATCGTCGACCACCACGGCCACGATATTCTGCTGCGGCTTGAGGGTCGCCACGCTCAGCGCCGGATGCCACAGCATGAACAGCACTACCGCCGCCAGCGCGGTCTGCAGCAGCCACACCATTCCGGCCTTGATGTTGCCCATGCGCGCCGACCGCTTCCGCAACACCAGAACGCCCAGCGCCCCGCCCACTGCGATCACGCCGAGCACCAGGAGCCACAACGGCCATCCGCTCGCCAGGAGGAAGGTCCCCTGGTGGAACACAGTGGATGGGTATTTGAACAAGAACTCGAACATGCCTCTAGTGGTCCTCTTTAGTGGCTCAGATCATATATGACGTAATTCACGGCGATGCGGTAAGCCAGCGCCGCATACTTTTCGGGATACTTCGGATCGTCGGAGTTTTCCCAAGCGTCCCCCAGATCCATGTTGTGGCAGATCGCCACCATCAGCCGCCCATGGTCGTCGTAGATGCCCCGCCACTTGGGCTGGAATCCGTCATATTCGTAGGTAATATGGCTGTACACATACTGCATCCCCGGAACCTGGATGCGGTCGTCCAGATCGTAAACCGTGTGAAAGATAGGATCTTTGCTGTCCAGGTCCACTACGGGCCGGTCCGGAAACACTTTCCTCATTCCGGCCATGAATATGTTCCACTCGACCGTGCCGTGGAAGTCGTCACACATGAAGAAGCCCCCGCGCAGCAGGAATTCGCGCATCTGCGCGGCTTCTTCTTCGTTCAGATTCCAGTGCCCGACCTCGACGCCGTAGAGCATCGGCCAGTTGTAGACGTCGTCGCTGTTGTCCAATTCCACTGACTGCTCGACGGAGCGCGTGTCGATCCGCGTCAGGCGCGCGATGCCGGCCAACAGGTGCCGGTCGGAGCGGGGATAATCGATGGTCCACGAGCGCGGGCCATTCTCGTAAACGCCCGGACCGGGAGGGTGCACATGGAGGTAAGCGGTATACATAAGGCGCGCCCGGGTGAACTCGGCGGTTCGCTGGTAATCCGGCGGGAGCGGGAAGTCCTCGTATTCGACGCCCGGGTAGGACACAAAGGGTTTCTGCGCGCGCAGAATTCCCCAAGCTCCTAATAAGGTTACAATTGCGACAAGAACAGCGCGCAGGCGCATGAAAGCCCTTCGGCGACGATAAGGATAGCACACCGCCGCATGGCCGCCAACTCACGTCCGCACTCACGTCCGCACTGTAGTAAACCTACTGACATCCAATGACTTTTCAGCCACGCCGGGAGCCCCGCCCGCGATCCGCCGCGCCCCCTACTTCTTGGGGGCGTAGGGTCCCACTTCGGGCTTGCCTTGGGTGTCCTTCAACGTCCCCAGTTCGGCAGCTACGCCGCGGGCGATGGCCGCGGTCTCGCTGCCGTTCTGGAAGCAGGTGAAATCCGGCCGGTCGCGCCAGGCGAATGGTCCGCACAGCCGCTTGCCCGCTCCGATCGCCGCGTCATGCACGATGTTGATCAGCCGCTCGTAGTCCGGTGTACCTTGCCGGTAGCCCGAGAAATTCCCCAGATCGCCGCTGGCCGCAAAAACCGCCGTCACGCCCGGAAGCGAGGCGATTTCGCGCGCGGCCATCGCGCCATCCAGAGTCTCGATCATCTCGATCAGCACGACATTCTGGTTGATCGTTTGCCGATACCCGCCCGGAACGCCGCCCCACATCTCCGGATCGAACGCCTGGCCGCCGCCCTGGCTGCGCTTGCCCAGCGGTGGGAACATGGTCCAGTCGCGAGCGGCCTTGCCCTCTTCCACCGAGCGCACCGTGGGAACCACCAGCACCAGCGCGCCCAGATCCATCGCGTGCTGGATTTCGCGCTCATCGGTGTAGGCCACGCGCACGCCCGGGACCGCCTTGGCGTGCGGACACGCCTTCCACATGCGGCCCACGGCTTCCCAGTCCCGCGAGTCGTGCTGCATCTCAGTCCAAATGAAGTCATAGCCCGCGTTGGCCATGGCGCAATAGGTTTCCGGACTGTCGGTACTGAACACCGTGCCCCCGGTGACTTTTTCGCCCTTCATCATTTTGAGCATCACCGGATTCCAGATCTTGGAACCCGCCGGTGCATCGAAGGCCGGCCCGTATTTCCACTTGGCCGGATCGAGCGTCCCCTGATTCACCGCGCCGGCCGGCGCCTTCGAGATCGCGCCGGAGTCCTTGCCGGCCGGCGCCGCCAGCGGGAACTGCGTCTTTCCCGCGTCCGCATTGTTCGCATAGGGATCTGCTGTGGATGGCGGAGGCGCCTGCCCTTGCGCCTGCAACATCACGAATCCGAGCGCTACGGTAAGCGCCGCAACTGGAAATCGACGTGTCATCTCGAACTCCCCTTTTCGTACTCTCGTGGACCGGCCGGCGGCATCAACCCGCCGCGCGCGGTCTGGGAATATCCTATCAGGCGCACCGCGTTGGTGGGGTGCGCCCAACTTGCTGACCGGCTTTCCCTCAGGTTTCGCCGCATGCCGCGGTGGCCGGGATTCCGTTCTTGCCCGCGAACCCGAGGAACAGAAATGCGGCGGCGAGGATCGCGGCTGTGACGATGTCTTCGGGAGATCGGCGCGCGACTCCGGCAAGCAGATGAAACAGAGAGACCGAAAGGTAGGCGCCGAGAGCCAGGTACGGGCTGGCGGGCTGAATGAGGAATCGATAGCTTCGGCTGATTTTTCCGAGGGCGAAAAGGACCAGGACCACGAATGCGAAGAACAGCAACGCGGGAGCCCGGCGCGCCGCCAGAATGATCGAGCCGAGAAAATAAACGGGATACCCAAGTAGACCGAAGAGAAAAGGATGGAATCGCTGGAAAGACCTCTCTGCCAATGGAGACCGGCGGTCGCGGAAGAGAAAGGCGGCGCTGGAAAGAGCGGCGATGGCGAGAAAGCAACCCAGCATCTGGGGATGCGGCTTCCGAACCACCGAGAGGAAGGCCATAAGGGCAACCACGATTGCCGCAAGGAACTTGAACGCGCGGCCGCTCAGCCAAGTCTGTTGGGCGCAAGAAGGAAACCAAGCGGAGACCAACGCGAGCGGAAACAGCACTGCGAAGAACGCATGCCAGGGAACGATGACGGCGGCCCAAGAAAAATTGAATCCTGCGACGAAAACGTGCCGGTCGAACCTGTCGATGGGCACGTGCTCATAACGTAGGAGCGTTTGCGCGAGCAGGCCCTCGTTCACGATGCCATACGCCAGACCGAGGAGAAAAACGCCGGCGATCGAGAGCCGCCGGCGCAAGGAAAGTTCGCGGATGAGGAGCAGCGGCAAGCTATACGCGAAAGCGAGAAAAAGGGCGACGCGCGGATCGAGGAATGCCTGAGCGGGCGTGTTCCCGGAAACAAGTTCGGTGAGAAGCGGCGCCAGAATCACGAGCGTAAGGCAGGCTTTTGCTTGGGAAGAGAATCCGATTCGTCCAAGGAACCACGGCGCCACTCCAATAAGGACGAGCGAACGGCAGCAAACGTTCGCCAACGTGGAGCAGGCTTCAGCCTGCAACGGGGGCTTTAGCCTCCGCCCCTACGCTGGTGCTGAAGCACCCGTCGCAGGCTAAAGCCCGCTCCACCAATCAGCAATAACTCATGTCGTCGCGTTTAGTGGCTCCCTCCCATCGGGTCCGCGCGTCCCCGAAACAGGTGGACGGGTGTATACTTCCTGAGTCCGGCGCGCCCCGTCCACGCGCGACGAGGAGAAACATGTTCAATACTAAACTGGCGAGTTTCGCGGTCGCGCTGGTTCTGGCGGCCACCCTGCCCGCGGCGAATCTGCTCGTGAATGGCAGCTTCGAGCAGGGTCCGAATCCCGGCTCCTACACCAATCTGGCTAAAGGCTCCACTGCCATAACCGGCTGGACCGTTAGCTTGGGCAATATCGACTACATTGGCTCGCTGTGGGTGGCCGCGGACGGCAGCAGAAGTCTCGACCTGGAAGGCAGCTCGGGAACTTGCAATCTCTCTATTCCAAATTGTCCCGGAGGCATTGCGCAGTCTTTCGCTACCGTGGCTGGCCAGGGATACGTGGTCACGTTTGCGCTCGCTGGAAACGTCTCTAACCGGCCGGTCATGAAAACCATCCGCGTTTCGGCCGCCGGCCAGTCCCAGAACTTCACCTTCACGATCACCGGTCACACTGCCGCAAAAATGGGGTGGGTAACCAAAACCTGGACCTTTACTGCAACCGGCTCGACGACCACCCTCGAGTTTGACACCGCCGACAGTCCGCCTACGGGCTGGGGGCCTGCGCTGGATAACGTCTCCGTGAGTCCGGTCTCGGGAGTTGGTTCGATTATCTTCAACAAGGGCGTCGTGAACGGTGCCAGCTACTTCCGGGAGTCGTTTCCAAGTCCTGGGCCGCCGTCCAAGGTTCCGATTTTTCCAGTGCCACCGGCGACTGTAGCAACGCGATCGTCAAGGGAATGTTCCACACCTCGCTCGAATGCGTATCGGTGTCGGGAGGCTCAGGGCCTGTTTATCGCTACTATGTGAGCCGCGGCCAGATCGGATACTGCCAGCGCGTACGGCAACGGTGTACGACGCGGCGCTGGCGTCCGCCTTTGCAGCGATCCTACGATCTGTGCTCCGCCACTATCCCGTGTCTCAGTGGATCGAACAAAATTAAGTTCTAGTACCGGCGGAGATCGCTCTGCCTGAGGAACTCCCGTATCATTACGAAGAGTGGCCACTCGGATCGCCATCGTAGGTGGGGGAATCGTCGGCCTCGCTACCGCACACCAGTTGCAGCAGCGCCTGCCTGGCGTCCACGTCACCGTCCTGGAAAAGGAAGACGCCGTCGCCCGCCACCAGAGCTCCCACAACAGCGGCGTCTTGCACTGCGGCCTCTATTACAAGCCCGGGTCCCGCCGCGCCGTGCTGGCCGTCCGCGGCATCCGCCAGATGAAGGAGTTCTGCCAAACTCACTCCATCCCCCACGAAGTCTGCGGCAAAGTCGTCGTCGCGACCAGCGCCGAGGAGTTGCCCCGCCTCCGCAGCCTGTTCGAGCGCGGCCAGCAGAACGGCCTCCAGGGATTGCGCCTGCTCTCGCCCGAGGAACTTCGAGAAATCGAGCCGCACGCGGCGGGCCTCGGCGCCATTCACGTCCCGGAAGAAGGCATCGCCGACTATCCCCAGGTCGCTGAAACTCTAGCCGCACTAATCCGCGCACGTGGCGGCGAGATCGTCACTGGCGCGTGCGTCACCGCGCTGCGGCGCGACGGCTCCGGTTGGCATGTGATCCATGCTTCGCCCAACACAGCTGGCGAGACGCCCGCCGATTACATCGTTACCTGCGCGGGCTTGCACTCCGATCGCGTGGCCGCGCTTACCGGCCGCCCGCGCTCGGTGCGCATCGTGCCGTTTCGGGGCGAATACTATCTGATTAAGCCCGACCGGCAATTTCTGGTGCGTAATCTGATCTACCCCGTCCCCGATCCGCGCCTGCCGTTTCTGGGCGTGCACTTCACCCGCATGATCCGCGGCGGAGTTGAGGCCGGCCCCAACGCCGTGCTGGCGCTGTCGCGCGAAGGCTACACGAAACGCGATTTTCGTGTGCGCGACCTGGCCGACGCCCTGACGTTCAGCGGACTGTGGCGCTTCCTCAACAAATACAAAAAGGTCTGCTGGGACGAAATCCGCCGCAGCTTCAGCCAGGAGTTGTTCTGCGCCTCGCTCCAGCGCCTGGTGCCCGAGATCCGTTATGAGGACCTGATGCCCGGCGGCGCGGGCGTGCGGGCACAGGCTATGTCGCCCGACGGCAGCCTGCTCGACGATTTCCACTTCGTCGAAGGCGAGCGCGAGATTCATGTGGTTAACGCCCCCAGTCCCGGCGCGACCGCTTCGCTAGCCATCGGTGAAGAGATCGCCTCCAAAGTTGCCGCTGGGGTTGGCGCCGGAGTTGCAGCGGGCCATGCATCGGAACTCTGATAACATGGGCTTTTTCATAAGGAGGCCGGAACCGTGAGTGCGCCCATTGTAGTAAATCATCCCAGCTCGATTGAACGCGACCTGCTCGGAGATTTTGTCCACGTCGTCGAAGCCGCCGCGCTCGAATCGGCCCGCACCATGGGCCAAGGCAACGCCGACGCGGCCGACCACGCCGCCGTCGAAGCCATGCGGCGCGCCTTCCAAAGCATCAACATGGCCGGCAACATCGTCATCGGCGAAGGCGAGCGCGACGAAGCCCCCATGCTCTACATCGGAGAAAAACTCGGCGCCACTCCGCCGGCCGGGGTCGAGTTCCCCCCCGTGGACATTGCCGTCGATCCTCTCGAAGGCACTAACCTGTGCGCCACGGGCACGCCCAATGCCATCTGCGTGCTGGCCGCGTCGGAAAAGAACGGTCTGCTGCACGCGCCGGATTGCTACATGGAAAAGATCGTCGCCGGCCCGGCCTGCCGCGACGCGCTGGATATCGATGCGCCGGTCAAATACAACCTGAAGGCCATCGCCCACTGCCTGGACCGCGACGTGAAAGACCTGGTGATCATGGTGCTCGACCGGCCGCGTCACGCGGAGTTGATCGCGCACATCCGCGCCGCCGGCGCGCGCATCCGGCTGATCCCGGATGGCGACCTCTCGGCCGGTATCGCCGCCGCCGTGCGCGGATCGGGCGTTAACGCGGTGTTTGGAACGGGCGGTGCGCCCGAAGGCGTGTTGACCGCCGCGGCGCTGCGCTGCCTCTCCGGCGAAATGGTCGCGCGGCTGGTGGTGAACACGCCGGAACTCGAAGCGCGCGTCGAGCGCATGGGCATCCGCGACCACAAACGCGTCTACACCGCGCGCGATCTGGCTCCCGGCAACCAAATCATCTTCGCCGCCACCGGCGTCACCGACGGCGCGCTGCTGCACGGCGTGCGTTTCTTCGGCGGCGGCGCGCGCACCCACACCCTGGCCATGACCTACGCGTCGCGGCAGGTGCGCTTCGTGGATACGGTGCACATGTTCCGCGAACCCGACCGCCAAGGCATCCGCCTGTATTAGACAAGATGCGCGGAGTCGACCAAGTCTGAGATTTACCCACCCCGGCTCCGAACCGGATCGCATAGCATTAAGGGATGAAGCGCATTCTGGTCCTAGCCTTACTGGCAGCGTCTTGCGCGCTGGCTCAAGACAAAGTCGTGGGCGGGCCCTACACCGTGAACGTCACCCAGAATTCGGCTACGGTGTTGTGGGTAGTGCAGAGCGGGCAGGCGGCGCTGGGCACCGACGCCGGCAGGCTGGACAAGTCCGCACCGGCCTTGCACACAGAACGCGTTTCGTACGCCGGACTCAAACCCGGCACCACGTATTACTACGACGTGCTGAGCGGACGGCCGGAAGGCAAAGGGTATTTTAAAACCGCTCCCGGCGGCGACGCTCCTTTCGAGTTTGTGCTCTACGGCGATACCCGCACGCGTCACGACGTGCACCGCAAAGTCATCGCGACCATGCTGTCCCACTCGGCGCCGGAGTTCGCGATCCAGTCCGGCGACCTGGTGGAAAATGCCCTCGACTCCGCGCAGTGGCCCATCTATTTCGATATCGAAAAGGACTGGCTGCGCAAGATCGCTTTTTTCCCGCTGCCCGGCAACCACGAGCGCAACGACCGCAGCTTCTTCGATTTCTTCGAAGCCAAACCGTACTACTCGTTCGACTGGGGCGGGGTGCATTTCATCGCCCTGGACACGGATATTGCCAACATTTCTCCGATTCCCGCCGAGCGCAACGCCTTTTGGGCGAAGGAACTGAAGTGGCTGGAGGAGGAACTGCAAGCCAGCCAAAACGCGGCCATGCGTTTCGTGATCGGGCATCACGCGCCGCTATCGGCCTACTCCACTCGCTTGCCGGAGCCCCACACGGCCGACCTGATGCCGTTGTTTGAAAAATACAAGGTCACCGCGGGATTGTTCGGGCACGACCACAACTACCAGCACTATTTGAAGAACGGCGTGCATTACATTATTTCCGGGGGTGGAGGCGCGCCGCTCTACGACGTAAATCGTCCGCCCGCCGGGATCACGGTGAAAGTACAGTCGATCGAGAACTTCCTGGTGTTCAAGGTGGACGGCAAAACCGCTCAAGTCACGGTCTTCGATATCAACGGCGGCGTCATCGAGGCGTTCGAGTTGAAACCCTGAAGCCAAATGTAACTTAGCTGATCGCAACCAGAGGCCTCCGGTCATATCTGCCCTGTCGGTTTACGCCGCACCGCACTAGACGCGGCAGCGGAAGATCGTGACGTCACTGTGAGCCCCTGCGATACTAATGTCCCGAAAGCGCTTGGTTCTCGCAAGCGAAACCGACAAGGGCTCATGAAAGAACAACATGTGGCTGTGCAGCCAGCTGCGCTCGAGGCCCTCGTATCCCGAAATGATCAGTTCCGTTTTCGCCCGTGAGGCAACGAAATCGATGAGCTGACAATAGGAATCGTCAGTTTCTTGATGAATGGCTACCTCAAGACACAGGACCGTGTCGTAAACTCCTATGGCCGCGGCGTCCTTCGCCACATCGAAAACTCGAAAATCCCAGTCTGGACGGGCTGCGGAAGCCACCCGTATCGCCTCCTCGGAGCGGTCCAGGCCTAGGTAGTCTTGAAGGTTGAAATCCTTCAGCACCTGCAGGTCGCCACAGCCAACATCCAGAATACTTCCGGCGGTTTCGATCCCGAGAGAGGCGAGTAAGGACCGCTTATAGGCAAGATTCTCACCACGGGAGCCGACGCCCGATCCACGCTGTGGAAATTGGCTGTAACGGAAGTCCCAGAAGGCACGGTTGTCGAAGTTACGGCCGATCTGCGCATTCGCCTGTGCCACGGCAGCCGCCAGCGCGCCATTCACGGCAAAAGGCGGTTCGATCAGCCCGACAACGTTCATTGCAGCGTCATGGTAATGGAGCATTGCGATCGGCAGATTGGGATCGTAGGAGTGGTGTCCGCCGTCGACATGCGCATAGTAATTCACATTGGCCGGAAGGGGTTCATAGGGAACGGACTTTCCGTAGAGCGCAAGCCACATCGCGACCTGATCGGTATGAACCTGTCTGCCCTCCCGGCGTAGCGCTGCGTCGTTGTGCAGAAGCCAGAGGATGTACCGGCGCCACTCTGTGGCCACCGTCCCGAAGAGGGCTTTGGGAATTGAATAGAGGCCACCGTTGCAGTTACCCAGGTAGGTGAAGCCCACGCCGGCATCGACCGGCACTTTGGGAGGTAGCGATGCTAGTCCGGCGGCAAAAGCAATCTCCTCGAGGGCGCCCATGCTTGGGTTTGGGTAGTCGACGACTTTAGCCGCAAACCTGTCCGTAGGGATGAGAGGCCTGATGTCGGCCAGCACGATCGTGTCCGTATCGAGCAGAATCGCGCGATCAAAATCGATGTTACACAGGGTCTCGACCTGTGCTGCCTTGTTGCAGTGGCGCCGGTCCCCAAATCGGTCGATTTCATGCACCTGGCAGCCGAGTTCGGCGAAAAGAGCTCGCGTGCCGGCTGCCACCTCCGGCAGTACCTGGACGTGGATGGAGCCTGGATCGCCACCGCAATGTTGAGTCAACGAGTGGGCCAGGTGGAGGCCTTGGTAAGCATATTTCGGGTGCGCGTCAATGACGAAGGAGAAGATGGTCTTGTTCGGCATTGTTTCACGTTTCGCTACCTAGCCCTCTACTGTCCTAGCCGCTGTTTACGCTGGATTCTCGCGTTTCTGGCTTCCTTGCGCTCCCTTCCTGAGAGTTGAATCTAACACAGACGCGTTCACAGCACGGGTTTATCGCCGCGTAGGGGGCCACGACGACGGCGAACAAATCTTCCAATTAGCGTGGGAAAGTACTGTACCCGGTACTGGCCTTTCTGGTGCGCGGGTACCTTGCCACGCGGGGGGGCGATTCCTCACACTGGACAGGTGATGGAGCGCGCGGACTTCGACCAGTGGAAGGCGCGGGAAGTCGCGCGTCTGCTGGCTTTGGTGGAAAGCGAGCGCCGCTACTACCAGGAATTGGTGGCCACGCTGCCGGTTCCGCTGGCGATTGTCTCCCTGGATGGCTTCGTGGTGTCGGCCAATCGCGCGTTCCGCCAGTTGTTCCTCGCGCGGGGAGAAGACCTGCAGCGCTTGAGCATCGACAAACTCCTGCCGGTCGCGGAGCTGCCTGCCAAGATTCAGGAAGCCCACGCCCAGGCCACGCCGATCGCGCCGTTCACCGTCCCTTGCGTTCTGGCCGGAAGCGAGCGGACGCTGCGCATCGCCGTCTCCGCGGTCCGCAATTGGAGCGATGAGAACGCGCTCGAAACAGTTCTGATTCTGGAGGACCTCGGCGACGCAATCCCGCCCACTCCGCCAGCAACGGTCCCGGCGGATTTGCCGGCTGTCGTGTGGCAGGGGGTCTGGCAGGCGGATACGGCCACGCTTCGGTTCCAGTCCGTACACGGCGCCGCCGAAGCGCTGACGGGCTTCCCACCGGAACACTGGACGGGCCACGCCGAATTCTTCGAGCAGCGCATCTACGACGAGGATCGCGCGCGGGTGCTGGCGCTGTATCGTACGGCCATCGAAACCGGCAGCGAAGCCAGCGCCGAGTTTCGAGCCGTTTCAACGAGCGGCGCGTTGGTGTGGCTCCGCGAAACCGTCCGCGCCACCGGCACGACGCTGACCGGCGTGCTCACCGATATCAGCCGGCGCAAGGAATTGGAGCGCCAGCTGCTAGCTTCTTCGCGCATTGATGCGCTGCACCGGTTGGCCGGGCGTCTGGCGCACGATCTGAACAATCCGCTGATGATCGTACAGGGCTACACCGAAGAGATGTTCGAATCGCTGGCGGCCGACGACTCGCGCCGCTACGACACCAACGAGATCCTGAAGGCCGCCGAGCGCATGCGCACGCTGACCAGCCAGTTGATCGACTTCGCCCATCCGCAGGCCCGGCCCGCCGAGTCTGTCGACTTGGGAGTCGTGCTGGCGGCGCTGGAGACCCGCTTGGCCCAAGCGGTGGGCGCGGGCGTGACGCTGGAACTGACTCCGCCGGGCTACTCGCTGTGGGCTTCCGCCGAACGAATCCAACTCGAAGACCTGGTAGTGGCCTGGGCCGGCATGCGTGCGGGCGCGCCGGACTTGACGCGCCTGACGGTTTCCTGGCACGCCGACACGCTGACCGAATCGGTGGCGGGCTCGACGCTGCCGCCGGGGCGCTACGCCTGCATTACGCTGCACGATAACGGACAAAGCCTCGACGAGCCGCGACGGGCCGGGCTGTTTGAAGCCGTGCTCCCATCGGGGCCCCGCACGGATACACTGGCGCGCGCCTATGCCGCGGTGCGTGAATGGGGCGGCGATATTGCCGCTGAGAGTGGGCCCACGGCCGGCAACACCTTGGCCATCTGCCTGCCGTTTGTGGCCGCACCCGCGCAGGCGCCGGCCTCCTCGCCCGCGGCTGAAGCGCCGGCGCCCGTGCCCGAACCTATGCGCGAAACCATTCTGGTGGTGGACGACGAGCCTGGCATCCGCGGCCTGATTCGCAAGATCCTGCGGCGCGAACATTACAACGTGCTCGAAGCAGGGAACGGTGAGGATGCGTTGACGGTGGCGCTGAGCCATGCGGGCTCCATTCATCTTCTGCTGACCGACGTCATTATGCCGGGCCTTTCGGGGCCGGAACTGGCGCGGCGGATGTGCGAAGCGTCGCCCGAGCTCAAGGTTCTATTGATTTCGGGGTACAGCGGCGAGGACCCCACGCTAACCGAAAAGCTGCCGTCCGGCTACGCCTTCCTGCCCAAGCCGTTCACGCTGGGGGCGCTGGTGAGTACCGTTCGCGAAACACTGGATTCCTAGAGCGGAATCTTTGGCAGTGGATGGCTCAACCAGTTTCGGTAGTCGCCACTCTGCTTCGACCGCCACTTCCATGGGGCGGAGCGTCCCCGACGGCTTGCGACCAGGCCCGGCGGTTCTCAGATTGCGGCCCCCTTTCGCGTCCGCCAGGCTTGAGGTTGGGGGCGGGTGGTCGGAGGCTTGGATTGGTGTGGGTTTGCTTTTAAGAAGTCTTTATGCATGAGTGCTTTAGAGGCGCCTTGGGTTCGTTTTGTAGTTTTGTCCCACAGGCTGGCTGGAAGGGTCTCGGGTTCGTTTTGGAGTTTTGCTCCGGGGGCTGGCTGCTGGGGTCTCAGGTTCGTTTTGTAATTTTGGTGGAAGTCCCGGAGCGTGCCGCTTGGGTTCGTTTTGTATTTTCTTTGCGCGGGTTGTGCACACACCTTGCGGCTCGTTTTAAGGGAACCGTATATCATCAAGCCGATCTTAGTCCAAACGGGGTTGACGGGCCAGGATCGGCGGCAGCTATGCGATGGGGGATATTGGGGAAAGACCGCACAAGACTGACGTGATCCGCTGCGCGGCCAGTACGTTCAAGCGGGTTCGACTCCCGCCGTTTCCGCCATCATTCTTGCCCGTAGGGTGATACGATTCTAGACCATTTTCTGAGATAATATAGACCAGCTCTGGCGATCCGGCTGCAAGCAAGAGATGGCGAAGGCCTATTCTGACGATCTACGACGGAAGTTGTTGGAGGCGCATCAGCAGGGGGAAGAGAGCCTGGAAGAGT
>DATNJC010000128.1:0-5950 GCA_035604115.1 Bryobacteraceae bacterium
GATCCCGTCATTCTCGGCGAACTCCGATTCGGGATTCTCATCCTCCCCAAGGGAAGGAAGCGGGCCGCCCTGGAACGTTGGTTCGACGCGGGGGTCGGGGCTCTCAACTGTCTTCCCTGGGACGCGGAGACCGGGCTGAGATGGGCGGAACTGCTGGCGCGTCTTCGCACAACCGGGAAAGCCATGCCAATCAAGGATAGCCTCATCGCGGCGACGGCGGTCGTCCACGGTCTGGCGGTCGTCACGCGAAACCGTGCTGATTTCGCGAACGTTGGCGTGCGCATCATCGATCCGTTCGTTGGATGAGGTCTCGCGTGGGTGTGCCGGCCCGCACCCCGAGGCCCCTTGAGTCGGTTATTGTTCACATGATTCGTCCGCAGCGCTTATGCCCAGCGAGGACTCGAACCTGAAAACAAAGTACCTCACGGCTTGGCTTGAGCAAAGTCCTGTATTGTCAACGAAGGATAGAAGTGGCTCCCCACACTGGACACGTTTCGAACTTTTGCGGCCTGAACCGCACTCCGCTCGAACCACTCCAATTGCTTTCAGTCCAATGGCGTACACGCGAAACTTGCAGGCCCATCCAGACTGGGTGCCCAAACTGGACGCATCTCGAACCATGCGCTGCCAGCCTCAATAACATAATCCCAGGGCCTCGAAACTCCGCCACGGCCCACTTGTTCTTAGGTCCATGCGTTCGGTAGTGGTTCGATCGGGCCACTCCGGCGTAGTTCACTTGGATTACAAGGCCCCCCCTCCTGCTGCCCGCTCCGCGCTATCCTGAACATGTATGGCAGTCTTGCAGCGGTTGCCTGTGAACGACGCTCTTTTGGAGGAGTTTTGCCGACGGTGGAGAATCGCCAGGCTTGAGCTGTTTGGATCTATGCTTGCCGAGCCTTCGAGGGCTCGGGATGTCGACCTCCTGGTTACCTTCGCCCCGGATGCAAGGTGGGGCTTGTTCGAGCATGAGCACATGGAGCGGGAACTTGCCGAGCTTCTTGGGCGCAATGTGGACTTGGTGAGCCGGCGCGCCATTGAGTCGAGTGAGAACGCGCTACGGCGAAACTCCATCCTCGCTGGAGCTGTGCCCGTCTATGTCTCCCGATAGCGGGACCGACGCAGCAACTCTTGGCGATCTGGTTACGGCATGCTCCAGGGTGATCGACTACACTCGCGGATTGAGCCGGGCCGACCTTGATCGTAACCACCAGTTGCTCTCTGCCTGTTGTTATCAGATTGCAGTAATTGGCGAAGCCGTGAAGAGGCTTTCTGCGGCTACGCGCGGCAAGCATTCGGAAGTTCCGTGGAGGGACATTGCAGGTATGCGGGACCGCCTCATTCACGGCTACGACTCCGTGGACATTGACGAACTGTGGAAAACGTCGACTGAGGACATACCGGCCCTGCTGGAGCAGGTCGGGAAGATTCAGGCTGACTTGGGGCAGCAATAACTCGCAACAGCTTGGACACGTTTCGAACTTTTGCCACCCAACTGGCACCATGATCGAACCGGTGACTGCCAAGCTAGGGCGTCGCCGGTTGCTTGATGCGGCGTCCGTCAAAGGAGATTTCTTTCTCGAGTCGAAACTCGAATGCGTGGTCCTGTCGGAATAGCTGGAGGCGATCAAGCTCGCGGATTGTCGCGCCAAGGTTTGCAGGCAGACCCGTCGGCTGTTTCTGAGTCGGCTGTTTCTGAAGGGAGAGCAAACGTTCCCACTCGCAGGGATGGCCGAGGAACTGCGGATTGGTCCAGTCGATCCAATCGTCCTTTAGCTGCATGTCGAAGCGGTGCCAGCCGACCTCGTCAATAACGACGATTGCCGTTTTTTGACCGTTCGCCCGGCGCAGTTGTCGCGCCGCTTCGTAGACACGGAAGAGGAGATAGTTCACCGGTTCCGGGAGCGATATTGCGCCACCAGACGGTCCGTTCTGCATGGCGTGCAACAAGACGAGGAAGTCCTGGTCTTCCTGGCCGAGAAACTTCACCTCAAACGCAGTCGCCCCCGAAAGGGAAGTGGTTTCGATGTCCGGGCCTCGTCCAGTCGCCTCCATACCCACGATGAGGTGCCCGTGGTCTTCCAGCCGCGCTGCGACTTGGAGTTCGATGACCCGCCCACGGAACGTGCGGCTGAGTCGGTTGCGAGTGCCAGGGTCGGAGTGGAACATCCAGGTTTCCCTGAGGTCCGTGACATATTGGCAAGTCGCGGTGGGGGCGATGTCGTCCCCGGACATAAGGTAGCGATGGATGGGGGCCGTAATTCGCGGTAAGACGCCGCGAATAAATGCGAGGAGGACGGCCGAGGCGTGCGATGCGACATCGTCGGGATGTTGGTGCCAGTGGAGAAACTTCTGCCAGACGTTGTCAGGCAGGAGAATTTTCTTGAGTGCGGGACAGCGATCGCGCAGCGCGATGAATGCGTCGAGAGGGATATTGCCGTACGCATCGCGTAGGTCGTTTACATCGTCGGTGGCGGAAAGGCACGAACAGGTGGTCACGTCGCGAATAGGCTCACTCACCTACCAATAGACTACCCAGTCTCGGAGCCTCGTTGCGTAGACCCGTTGTGGATTCAAACACAAAAAACAGTACTTAAGCCCTCGGCAACCGGTTACGCCCGCGCAAGTGCCCTGTTTTGAACACGGTTTTCTGGCTCCCCAGGTCGGACTCGAACCTAACCTGCAACCGTCCAGCTACTCGGCCCGTCCCGCTCCGTTCCGTAGTCTTAAAATAGATCGACTGATCCGCTTGCGCGAAAGGCGTCCATGAAACGTTTGCTCACCCTCCCGTTCACTATCGCCACGGTTGGAATCGCCGTAATCGCGACGGTACCAACCCGCGTCCGCGTGCTGGCGCAGAATCGCATGAATTACTCGATCGTCGGCCAGAACAGCGGCCACGTCGCTCTGGGCCTCGCGATTCGCAAGCTCGGTGTGTACGGCGCGTTCCTGCAGGCACCGGCGCATCCCGACGACGAGACCAATGCTTTGTTCGCCATGTTCACCCATGGCATGGGCCTGCGTTCGATCGACCTGCAAAACAACCGCGGTGACGGCGGGCAGAATGAAATCGGTCCCGAGCTTTTCCGCGACATCGCTGTGCTGCGCACTTCCGAGCTGCTCTCCGCGCACCGCATCGATGGAGCCGAGCAGTTCTTCACGCGAGCCATCGACTACGGTTATTCGTTCGATCCCCAGGAAGTCATTTCGAAATGGGGCCGCGAGGAAATCGTCGGCGATTACGTCCGGCTGCTGCGCACGCTCCGCCCCGACGTCGCGCTGACGATGAACATTCAGGGCCGCGGCGGCGATCGCGCCCATGAGGCGACGACGATCCTGTTCCGTGAAGCCTACTACGCGGCCGGCGATCCGTCGAAATATCCCGAGCAACTTCGCGCGGGACTCCGGCCCTGGCAACCGAAGAAACTGTACTTCGCCGCCCCGCCTGCCCCGCCCAATGCCGGGGGACGCGGAGGACCGGGACGCGGAGCCGCGCAGGCAACGCCCGCCACGCCTCCCAGCCCAGGTGTGAAGCTCACTCCGGCGAACACCAACGCGTACGACGAGCTGCTTGGCCGCACCTACGCTGAAATCGGCGCGGATGCACGCAGCAATCACAAGTGCCAGGGCACGGGTGGCCTCCCGGCGCTGCCCGGATTCAATAATGGACGCGGCGGCGGCGCGGGGCCGGCTGGCGCTGGTCCCCTGGGCGCGGGTCAGGCTGGCGCGGGTCCGCCTGCCGCGGGTCAGGCTGGCGCAGCTCCCGCGGTTGCGGTTGGGGGCGGTGGCGGTCCCGGCGCAGGTGGGTACCAACTCATCGACAGCACCATTCCCGGACAGAAGGACAAGACCGAGACCTCGCTGTTCGACGGCGTGGACACGCGGCTGGAAGCGATCGCCCAGTATGCCGGCCCGAACCGGCCCGCAGCATTGATCTCCAGGATTGGCGCGCTTGCGGACGACGCCAGGGCCGCGCGGAGCGCCTTCGACTCCGGCAACGACGCTGCCACCGCGCAGCCCATCGAGGCTGGTCTCGTCGCCCTCCGCGCTTTGCGCGCGCTGCTTGCCAATGCGGGCGGCATGGGGCTCGACGACGCGGCCCGTTACGAAATCGATTTCCGTCTGCGCGTCAAGGAACGCGACTATGAGGACGCCGTGCTGGCCGCGCATGGACTGTCGTTCGACGCGGTAGCCGACGACGGGCTAGTGGTCGCCGGACAGCCCGTGAAGCTCTCCATCCTCGCCGTGAACCGCGGTGCGTCGGATGTCAGCGTGACCGGCGTCTCCATCGCCGGCTTCGACGCGCCTGCCGCCTGCGCAGCGGGATCGGTGAAGAAGGATGCGGTTTACACCTGCGCCTCCGATGCGCGCGTCCCGAAAAGCGCCCGGCTGACCACGCCGTACTTCAACGATAATTACTGGAAGCATCCGGAGAATCCCGCGATTCAGATCTTCGACCCGGGTGTCGAGTTCGGCGTACCCTTCGCCCCCACACCGTTCCGCGTCACGTTCCACGTCAAGGCGGGCAACGCTGAGGTCACCCGCGAGGTGCCGGTTGAGTTCCGATACGTGAAGGACCTCTACCTCGGCGACAAGCGCATGGAGCTCAACGTTGTTCCGGCCCTCTCGGTAAGCGTCACGCCGGCCCTGGCTGTTTTTCCGGCTTCCAGTGCGGCCTCCGGAGGCACGGCAGCGGTGCCAGTCAAGCGTGAAATCCATGTCACTGTGACCAACGGCGCAAAGAGCGCGGCCCAAGCCTCGGTGTCTCTTGACCTGCCCGCCGGCTGGAAGGCGACTCCGGCGAATGTGCCGCTTAGCTTTGCCCACGAGGATGAAGCGCTGTCGGCCCGATTCGAGGTCACTGCTCCGCCGCCGGCTAAAGCCGGCCAGTACACCTTGCGCGCAGTGGTGACCTCGACGGCCTTCCCGAATCAGAAGTTTTCCGAAGGTTATGAAGTAATCGAATATCCGCACATTCAACGTCGCCAAGTGATCAAACCGGCTGAAGCCGCACTCAAGGTCGTGGATGTGAAGGTGTCTCCGAATATGAACGTCGGCTACATCGTCGGCGTTGGCGATCAGGTGCCCCCGGCGCTCGAACAGTTGGGCGCGAAGGTGACGTACATCGATGAGGATGAGCTGGCCTGGGGCGACCTGTCCAAACACGATGTGATCGTGACGGGCGTCCGTGCCTACGAGCGGCGTGCCGATCTTCGCGCCTATAATCGCCGTCTGCTCGACTACGTCTCGCGGGGCGGGACGGTCATCGTGCAGTACAACAAGTTGGAGTTCAATCAGTCGGAATATGGTCCGTACCCCGCAAAGGTCAGCAACAACCGTGTGGCCGACGAACTGGTCCCGGTCAAGATCCTTGCGCCGGCCGACCCTGTGTTCACTTTTCCGAACAGGATCGGCCCTGCGACGTGGACCGGTTGGGTGCAGGAACGCGGCCTTTACTTCCTGGGAGAGAAAGATCCGAAGTACATTGATTTGGTGTCGATGACCGACTCCTTCAAGGACAATCCAGGCGAGAAACTCGGAGCGATGGTCGAAGCGAAGTACGGCCGCGGAAGGTGGATCTATCTCGGCCTGGGCCTGTGGCGTCAACTGCCCGCCGGGACCGACGGCGCGTATCAGCTTCTGGCCAATCTGATCAGTCTGCCGAAGGCGAAGGCCGGCGAATCGGCCGCTCGCTAGTTCTGTGACCGTGTGATTCGGTTCCCCATGTGGGGCGGGATGGCATCCGGCGCGCCGGTTGCCAACCGGCGCTGGGCGGCTTGTTTGCGCTCGCCCAGGCGGGTTTCCAATCCGCCGCAGGTTGGCAACCTGCCCCGCAGAGCAGCATAGCCGCAACCAAACAGACGAGGCGTTTCCTATTTCTCGGTACGATGTCGTTGTTCGAAGACAACAGGCACTGAGAAAGGAAGGAAACGCCATGAACGAGTTTATCTCA
>DATNJC010000129.1:0-99595 GCA_035604115.1 Bryobacteraceae bacterium
GGAAACTCTTCTACCGCCTCGTGCAGCAGGCGGTTGTCGTCGATCCAGTGCCATACAAATCTCTGGTCAGGTGTGCCGCCGTCGGCTCAGACGCCGACCACAACCGGTAGGGGTCACCTGAGTGAAGTAAATACCCCACCCCGGGTAATTTCAGTGGGCGCTCCATCCACATCACGTCCCAATATTTCTCGAACTTTCGTCCCACTTGGCTAAAAACTCCGATGGTCGTGAAGCCGAACCGCCTATGCAGCGCGTTGGACGCAACGTTCGGTTGGGCGATGCCGGCGACGATTCGATGGATGTCCTGATCTGCGATCGCGTCAAACAACGCCCCGTAGAGCAAGGTCCCGAGGCCCTGCCCCACTGCATCCGGCCGGCACGCAATACTGGCTTCAACCGTGGTGTCGTAAGCCTCCTTAGTTCGATGGCGCCCGGTGCACACGTAGCCGAGTACGCCGGCCGGGGAATCGCAGGCAGCCAGCAACCGGTAGCGCTTGCCGTCGGAATGCTCGTGGAACCACGGCACCCGCTGCTCGGGGGTGAAAGGCCGGACGTCGAACGTGATGTGCGTGTGGATCACGTAATGGTTCTGGATCTCAGTCAGACTGGGCAGATCTTCAAGGGAAGCTGGGCGGACCGTGACACTCATGGGCGTGATTCTACCAAGGCTGTTCCTGACGGCTTCGAGCCTGGTGTCAGTCTCGAAAGACTGTAAGTAGACTGAGTGGCAGCCCGTGCCTCTACTGTCCCGCGAAATGCAGGGGATGAAAATCGGTAGCTTTGTGCCGGGAGAACTTCCGGCGCAGATCCGGCCAGAACTCTTTCAGCACGTTGGCGGCCATGTCGATGCCGATCTGGGAGCCGAGCTGCGTGATAGCGCTGTTCACATCGCGACCCTCGGGATGGTAGGCGCTCGCAATGGCCACTGCCGTCGAGTTACCGGCGATCTCTGAAATGTTGAACTGCGTTCCTCCCGAATCCGTGTGGGTCCAGACGATTTGTCCCATGGCGTATCCCAGTCTTGACCATCCGCTTCCGATGCCGCGCCGGAAGTAGCGGGGGTCTTGGTGAAGCATGGCCGGGTAGATCGCCTCCGTCATGAAATCACCGATCGCCAGATCGCCATACGCCGCCCCGAAATACCGTGCGTACCCCTGCACACCTTGCCGATAGGATGGACTGGAGTTCTCCAACTGCCCCGCGCCGCCAAATGCGGCGGCCAGAACCACCGTGCCCCGGTCGAAGGAATCGGCGGCGGCAATCTTGAACTTTTCTTTGGGCGTAATCGGCTCGTAGTTGGTCAAGGTGGGAAAGGTCCGGTAATTCGGAATGATCCAGAGGATCCGCTTGTCCGCTGGTTCAGTGGATTTGACGGGATCGGGATTCTGGCCAGTTGCCAGGTCCGCACTTTGACACCAAGCGGGCCGGATGAGTAGCATGGCCGCCGCAAAGATCACGACAGCTCGCCCACCGCAGCCGTTGGAGAAAGCAGCCACGCCCTAGTGATGCGGCCCGGCTCGCCGGAGTTTCCAGGGCGGCTTGGACCCTGCCGTTTGGTGGTTCCACGGACCACCTACCCGGCCCGTAAGATGTTGCTCTACAGTGGTTTATAAGACCACTCGGCCCGGACCAAACGAATCCATAGAGGGCCGCACCCACTCGCCTGCCAGAAGCCGCGCGCTGCTGCTCTCGCCTGCTAAACTGGGGTTTACACACAATGACATACGACGTCATCGTCATCGGGAGCGGCCCCGGTGGCTACTCGGCGGCCGTACGAGCGGGGCAGTACGGCCTGAAAACCGCGATTATCGAGAAAGACGCCAGACTCGGCGGCACCTGCCTGTTGGTCGGGTGCATTCCGACCAAGGCGTTCTTGCACACTGCCGACGTCTGGGAGCGCTTTCAGCACCCGGAAGCAGACGGCATCCACTGCGAGAACGCGCGCCTGGATTTCCCGCTGGTGCTCCAGCGCAAGAACAAGATCGTCGACAAGCACTCCAAGGGCGTCGAGTTCTTGATGAGAAAGAACAAGGTCGACTGGATCAAAGGCTACGGTCGTTTGGCCGGACCGGGCAAAGTTGAGGTCACAGCAGCCGACGGGTCCAAGCAGGTGCTCGAAACCCGCCACATTTTGTTGGCGACGGGCTCGGAAGCGCGCATGCTTCCCGGATTACAGCCCGACGCGCGCCGGATTCTGACCAACATCGAAATCCTGGATCTGACCGAGGTGCCCATGACCCTGGCGATCCTGGGCGCGGGCGCGGTGGGCGTCGAGTTTGCATCCTGTTTCCAGCGCTTCGGCAGCAAGGTCTGGCTGTTTGAGATGCTGCCGCGCATTGTTCCGGTGGAGGACGAAGAGATTTCCAAGGAATTGGCGCGGGTCTTTAAGAAACAGGGGATTCGCGTCGAAACCGGCGCGCGAGCCGGTAATGTTCAGCGGACCGACACGGGCGTGCGGTTCGAAGTCGCCTTAGCCGACGGCAAGACCGAAGTGGTGGAGGCCGATGCGTTGCTGGTAGCGGTGGGACGCAAACCCAATACGGAGAACCTGGGCCTGGAAGGAACGCACGTGGAATTGGACCGCGGTTTCGTCAAGGTGGACCCGATGCAGCGCACCGGCCAACCGGGGGTCTACGCTATCGGCGACATCGTTGCGGGCACTCCCCAGTTGGCGCACGTCGCCACGGCCGAGGGCATGGTGGCCATCGGTCACATTGCGGGCAAACCGGTGACTCCGATCAACAAGAACCGCATACCCAGCGCCACGTACACGGAGCCTGGTATCGGAAGCGTCGGCATCACCGAAGCGCAGGCGCGCGCGGAGGGCTACAAGGTCAAGGTGGGCAAGTTCCCGTTCGTGGCCAACGCCAAGGCCTCCATCCTGGGCCAGCACGACGGGTTCGTCAAGATCGTGGCCAACGAAGAATACGGCGAGATTCTGGGCGTCCACATCATCGGCCCGCAGGCTTATGAATTGATCGGCGAAGGGGTGCTGGCCATGGAAGCCGAGGCCACCGTCGAGACAATGATGCATACCATCCACGCGCACCCGACGATTTACGAAGCCGTCGGCGAGGCGTTCAACGCAGTGTACGGGCTAGCGATCAATGCCTAGTGAATACGATGTGGGGCAGGCATTTTTGCCTGCAGCCGGCCTTCTGGCCGGCTCAGGAGTACCGGAGACCCGTCCAATCCACCATTGCGAACTCATCGATTTGGGGCCCATGGCATACGCCCAGGCGTTTGAACTGCAACGCTCCTTGGTCGACCGCCGCAAGCGCGGCGAAATTGCCGATCAGCTTTTGATCGTCGAGCATCCTCACGTCGTCACCATGGGCCGTAACGGACGGGATGAAAACCTGTTAGCCCCGCCTGAACTGCTGGCGCGCGCGGGCATCGAGTTTCACCGCACCGACCGCGGCGGCGACGTCACCTATCACGGCCCCGGCCAGATCGTCGGCTACCCGATTTTCGACTTGCGCGAATGGAAGCGCGACGTGGTGGCTTACTTGCGGGCCGTGGAACAGGCGTTGATCGAAGCGTTGGCCGAGTTCGGCGTCGCGGCGGAGCGGTCTCCGGGCGCAACCGGAGTGTGGACCGTGGGGCCGGACGGCACGCTGGCGAAAATCGCCGCCATCGGCGTGCACATCAGCCGCTGGGTGACATCCCACGGCTTTGCGCTGAACGTGGATACGGATTTGAGCTATTTCCGGTACATTGTGCCGTGCGGCCTGACCCGGCCGGTCACTTCGCTGCGAGCCCTGGGTTCCCAGGCGAGCCGCGCCCAGGTAGTCGCGGCCCTCGCGCGTTCGTTCGGCCGCGTGTTTGACCGGGATTTCAACCTGGAGAAATTATGATCGACGTCCAAATGCCCCAGATGGGCGAAAGCATCGTTGAAGGAACGCTGACCAAGTGGCTGAAGAAGCCCGGCGAGCATGTCGAGCGCGACGAGCCGCTGTTCGAAATCTCCACGGATAAAGTGGATACCGAGGTTCCGTCTCCCGTAGCCGGCGTCCTGGCGGAGATCCTGGTTCAGGAAGGCGCGACGGTCGGAATCAGCACGGTAGTCGGACGCATCAATGACGGGCCTAACGGTAGTGGCGGCGTCGCGGCTCTCGCTCCGGTGCCCATTTCTGCGGCGACGGGCGCGGCTCCGACTCCGGCTCCGACTCCAGCCCTGGCCCCAGCGGTGGCAATTTCGGAAGCACCCCCGGTGGTGGATCATCCCGCAGCGACGGTCGCCGTAACGGTCGAGGAAGCCGGCGGGCCGCTTTCACCGTTGGTCCGCAAAATGGCGCGCGAAAACAATATCGACCTGGGACGAGTGAAAGGCACCGGCGCGGGCGGACGCATCACCAAGCAGGATCTGGAAGCGTACCTGGCTACGCAGGCCCGCCCCGCGACCCCGGGACCCACGCCCGCCGCCATGCAGGTGGCGCCGCCTCCGCCTCCCCCGCCGCCGGCGCAGGTTCCGGCTACCGTACAGGCTCCGGTCAACGTGCCCCCTCCGCCGCCGCGCGAACCCGCGCAGATGCCAGGCGCCGCGCCCGCACTGCGCGTCGAGCCGATGAGCGTGATGCGCCAGAAGATCGCCGAGCACATGGTGTTCAGCAGCCACACCTCGGTTCACGTGACCACCGTGCACAAGGTGGACATGACCAAGGTGGCCAAACTGCGCGACAAATTGAAGGGCCAGTTCCAGGCGCAGTACGGCTTCGGCCTGACCTTCCTGCCGTTTGTAGCGCGCGCCGCCACCGCCGCGCTGCGGCAGTTCCCGGTGGTGAACGCCTCGATTGACGGGACCAACGTGATCTATCACCGTGACGTGAACCTGGGCATCGCGGTGGCGCTCGACAACGGATTGATCGTGCCGGTGATTCGCAATGCCGACGAAAAGAATATCGTGGGCTTGCAGCGCTCCATCGTCGATTTGTCCACGCGGGCGCGCTCGCGCCAATTGCGTCCGGATGAAGTGCAGGGCGGCACCTTCTCCATAACCAATTTCGGCAGCTTCGGCAGCGTTTTTGCGACGCCGGTGATTAATCAGCCGCAGGTGGCTATCTTGGGCGTCGGCTCGGTGACGAAAGAGCCGGTGGTGGTGGATGACGCTATCGCGATTCGCTCAATGATGTATCTGGCGCTGACCTTCGATCACCGTCTGATCGATGGGGCGCTGGCGGATCAGTTCACCGCTAAGGCGAAGTCGGTGCTGGAGGGTTGGAGCGAGGAAGTTCTGTAGGTGGGGCAGCCAATCCTGGCTGCAGCCGCCTTTTTAGGCGGCTTTGTCGACACGCAGAGGCCGGCTACAGGCATTATTTATTGCCTGCCCCACTACTGCACCGTGATCCACACCGGATTCGATATCTGGCCGCTGGTGGTTACCACCACGGATAGACGCCCGCGGCCTTTCAGCGTCGACGGAACCTGAACGTTGACTTGATCCAGTCCCGGGTACGTGCCCTGCGCTCCGGCGTAGCTGACGGGCGCATTCACGTTGCCGATCATGACCGACACGTTGGAGCCTCCGCGGATTCCGGTGCCGAACAGCGACAGGTAGACGGCAGCGCCGGACACATCAATGGGATTGGAAGTGCAGCCGGAGGCTCCGCATTGTGCAACCAGCGTGACGTTTTGTCCGTTGGCGAAGTAGGCCGCGGCGAAGCCCGATCCGGACTGATCAGCGCTGTACAAGGCGGGCGCGGCAGCGTACAGCAGCACGTTTCCGCTGGCCATATGCGTCGGAGCCAAAGAACCGGGTGGAGGATTGCTCACCACCGACACTGTTCCCACGCCGTTCGTCAAACCTGTGGGAACCACAAAATTCACCTCCGCAGAAGAAACGTAGTACAGCGGAGCATTTACAGAGTGGCCCGCGTTGTCGGTGACCGTCACCGTAACCCCGCCTAGCGAAGTCCCCAGCGGAGTCGAAGATGCCGCTACAGTGCTGAATGCCAGATTAGTCCCGTAGACCGAGGCGACCGCGTCCGGCGCCAGCGAGTAACCGCCCGCGGCCGAATTCACCGTCACCACCGAGCCGGCGGGCCACGTCTGGCTCTGGCTAACCGGTGGATAGGGGGACCCGGCGGTGGTGGCGGCCAGCATCACCGGCGCGCGAGGCGATTGCGTAAAGTCGAAAGCGTCGATCATGTCGTTGGCATTGTTGTCCCGCGCGGTCAGCGAGTTCACGTTGAAGCGCTCTTCGATCATCTTGAGCCACGACTCGAACGAGTACGTTTTGTGATCCACGAAGTTTTGACGCGCATACGGGCCGATCACCATCGAAGGAGTTCGCAGCCCAAGCCCATATTGGTCCACCTGGGGCGGGTACACGTGGTCGTAAAAGCCGCCCCAATCGTCCCAGGCGAGGAAGATGGCGGTGGTGTTCCACTGCGGCCCGCTCATCACGGCGTTCACCAGTCCGGTGACGTATGCCATCCCGTCGCGCATGCCCGCCGGTGGATGTTCGCTCACCGCGCCGGAGGGAATCACCCAACTGACCTGCGGCAGCGCGCCAGCCGCGACGTCGGTGTAAAATTGCGAAACATCCACCAACCGGTTCCACTGCGCGGTGTCGTTCTTCACGGCGGGGAAGGCCGGAAGAGGATTCCACAGGGTGTATGTTTTGGGGTCCTGCTGCTGTTGCGTGGCGTTGCCGATCACTTCGCCGTCGTCGGTATCGGGCGTGGTGCCCGAGGTGACGTAATACTTCCACTCGATCTGGCCGCTGGTGAGCAGCTCGGTGATCTCCGGGAAATTATAAGTGGTCGGCCGGGCCTGGCCCTTGCTGGCCACGTATCCGCCGCTTTGGGCGGCCAGCATGTACAAGTGCGCGGGGAGGCTGTAGGAAGCTACTGATTCGAACATCCGATCCTGCAGCACGTACAGGTTGGCGTAACTCCAATAATTGGGGATTTCGTGATAGTCGTGCCAGCCCATTACGTCGCGCGGGTCCTTACCCGGCGTGCAATTCGGAGCCGGGGGCATGCAATCGCCGGTACTCTTGCCCAGGAACGATTGCGCGAGAAAGCCGTCCATCAACCCGCTATCGACATCGCCGTGCGCGTTATTCCAACCGTGCGGCCCTCCGCGGTTGACGTCGTTGGCGTCATGGTACGTAGCCACGCAGGAGGAAACCTGGGGCGCGCTCAGGCAGATGTTCGGCGGCAGATTGTCGGTGTGCGGATAGGTGGCAAAGTAGGAGTCGAAGCTGCGGTTCTCCTGCATGATGAAGACGAAATGCTGGATTTTTTCGAGTCCCGGCGGAGCGACAGCCTGGACTGCGCGGGCCTTTTGCGATGGAACGTGAAACAGCGCCACGGCCACGGCCAACGACAGCAGTGCCGCAGCGGCGCGAATCGCTTTCATGATGCCTCCCGACTGTTTGAACACGCCCCGCGAGGAAAGCACTCGCGACTATGGCGCCGATGCGGCGCGAATCGCCGGCACATCCAGCACGCGGAGTTGATCCGGCGGGTTCTCCACGGCCCATGTGAGCGCGGAGGTCATCTCCTCCAGTGTCACTAGGCCCAGACGTAGGGCGCCTTCGCGGAAGCGTTCGGTACGCTCCATCAGCGCGTACGCGGGCTTTAGAATTCGCGGCCAGTTGTGGCCGGGTCCCAGCACGTACCACGGCCGCAAGATTGTGCGTACCAGGCCCAGTTCCGCGAGCAGCGCTTCGCATTCCCGTCGGACAGCGATGTACGCCTTCATGGTCGGCGCCGGATGGGCCACGCTGACGTATACGAAATGCGCCACTTGCGCAGCCGCGGCCGCTTGCGCCGACGCACGCAGACTGGTTTGATCGATCGCGCGGAACTCGAGTTCCTTCCACGGCGCCGGGTGGGGTGTGCCGGTCACGTGGACTAGCGTATCGGCCTCGCCCAAACGCGCTGATAAGGTCGCGGCGTCCAGTGCATCGCCCGGTACGGCGACGGCGCCGGCGGAGACCTTGCCTTCGCTTCCCGCGCGCGCCAGCACCAGCACTGAATGGCCTCGCGCGAGGAGTTGAGCAGTGAGCGCGCGGCCCAGGTATCCGGTACCGCCGCTGATGAACACTCGATGGCGAGTCATGGTACTTACCCGTCTTGTTTTTCCCGCCTTGGGCGTGTTCTCATAGATTCATCGATTATGGGCGAAGTCCGGCTGGGCGACACGATCGATGACTTCTGCGTCAAGTGCAAACGCCTGACCAACCATGCGGTGGTTTCGCTCCTGAACGGCTCCGCGGCGAAAGTCCGCTGCCGCACTTGCTACAGCGACCACGACTACCGCAATGAGATCGCGCCGCCGTCGAAACGGGACTTAAAGAAAGCCGCGTTGTTCAACCAAGTGCTGTCGTCAGTCGCGCCCGCTGGCGATGCCGCGCCCGTCGAAGTACCGCCTCTTGTCGAGGAGAAGCCCGCGCGCAAGAAGCGCTAGCCGACTCTCTCGGTCCGAATCTCCGTGGGGCGCCGCTCAACGCCGCCCCGGCTAAGGGAGCGCGAAGGCCACGAGAGCCTGTCCATTGCCCCGCCCACCTCCCGCGGACACGATCGCGACGTACTGCTTGCCGTCTCTGCCTTGGTAGGTGATCGGGATCGCGGTGGCGTTGTAATCCAGCTTCACCGTCCACACCTCTTTCCCGGTCCGCGAGTCGAATGCCCGAAAACGGTTGTCGCTGGTCGCGCCGATGAACACCACGCCTCCGGCGGTGGCGATGGGCCCGGCGAACGCTCCGGCGCGTCCGGTATTCTGTTTGCCAGGCGGGAGTCCTTCCGTGACGCCCAACGGAACCTGCCAGGCGATGTCGCCGGTATTCACGTTCACGGCGAACAGGCGCTCCCACGGCGGCTTGATGCACGGCAACTGCCCGATCATGTTGCCGTTCGCATCCTTGGCCGGAGCCGTGAAACTGAAGTAGCCCGGTGCCTTGTCGTAAGGCAGATGCCCTTCTTTGCCGAAATCCGGATCTTTGCGGATCCAGCCTGTCCCGGGACTGTCCTGGGAATTCACGAACACGTATCCCAGGCTGGTATCGGCCGCCGCGCCTCCCCAGTTGGTTCCACCCGTCGGCCCGGGAAAACTGATGGCCTCATGCACCGGAGTGCCTTCGGCTTGAAAGGCCCATGGTGTGAACGGACCAGAATCCTGGAAGCCGTGCTTGGCCCAAGCGTCCTGACAAGCCTTGGCGTGGTCCGGCGTCGTGTCCTCGGCCGTGACGATGTCCTCTTTCTTGACGGTGACCCGAGCCAGAGGCGGAGGCTTCAACGGGAACGGCTGCGTGGGCGAGTACCATTCGCCGGGCACGTTTCCCTGCGGCACGGGCCGCTCTTCGACGCCAAACACGGGCTTGCCGGTGACGCGATCCAGGATGAACATGTATCCGGATTTCCCCGTCTGCACCAGCGCCGGAATCTTCTTGCCGTCTTTCATGATATCGATAAGCACGGGATCGGGAGGCAGATCGTAATCCCACAGCTCGTGATGCACGGTCTGGAAATACCACTTCAGTTTTCCGGTGTTGGCATCCAGCGCGACGATCGAGTTGGCGTAGAGGTCTTTGCCTTTGCGATCTCCGCCGTAATAATTGGCCGCCGGACCGCCCATGGGCATGTAAGACAATGCCGCGTTGCTCGTCCACGGTCATCGAGTACGACCACATGTTGTTTCCAGCACGGTTCTTCCAGCTATCGCCTTCCCAGTCCTCGTGGCCGGGCTCGCCGGGCCGGGGTATCGCGTGAAACTCCCACAGCTTCTTGCCGGTCTTGGCGTCGTAGGCGCGTGAGTCCCCCGGCAGTCCGACTGGCACTTCGTCTTGCGGGTGTGGATTGGGCTCGCCCGGCCCGAAGATGTTCATGCCCACGAAAATCAGGTTCTTGTACACCAACGGGACGCCCGCATAAGGGACGTCCATGGTCATCTCACCCTCGGTGCCGAAGCCGGGATCGGGCTTGCCGGTGCGCGCGTTCAAGCCGATCATTTTGTGCCCGGTAGTAAACAGGATGCGCGGCGGATTGTTGCGGTCTCCGGGCCAGTACGCCAAGCCGCGCTGCGAAGCCACACCGGACTTAAGGTCGTAGCGCCAGATCTCTTTGCCGGTCTCCGGCTCGAGCGCGACCACGCGGTTGCCCGCGGGCAAATACATCACGCCTTGGACCACGATGGGTGTGACTTCGTTAAACGTGTTCGCAGCGGGGCTGTTGGCATCCGGCCGCAATTTATACGACCAGGCCTGCGTGAGTTTTTGCACGTTGCCGGGGTTGATTTGCGTCAGCGGCGAGAAGCGTGTGCTGGCGAGATCCCGGTTGTACGTCGGCCAGTCGGCGGCGCCGGCCGGTTTCCCGGTTTGTGCGATGAGGTCCGGCAGCAGCATGGCGCACAGCGCGGTGAATGGAGCAATTCGCATAAAGCCCCCCTAGAATTGAAACCTGGCCACCAACTGGCCCTGCCGCGGCGCACTGAATACCGTGCCTACGTTGATGTAACCGAACCCCGCGGTGGTCTGTCCCGCCGCGTTCCGGCTCTGGGTTGCCAACGCGTTCGTCGCCGTCGGATTGTTCGGTTCCGTTCGGTTAAAGATGTTGGTGAATTCGCCGCGAATTTGCAGGTTCGCTGTTTCCTTGATACGGAAGTTGCGTCCCAGACTCACGCTCTCGCCGGGTCGCCGCTGATAGCGATACCCGCCGTAATAGGCCGCGGCGGTGCCCCATTGGCCTGCCGGCGGATTGACCCAGGCAGCGGGATTCAGCACGAAGGTTTTGTTGGGATCGAAACAATGGCAGTTCAAGTCCTGAGTGAACAAGGGTTGCCCTGGCACGCGATTCATGAAGGTTCCGCCGGTGGTGCCTACAGCTCCCGTACCCCGGAAAAGAACCGAGCTCAAACCGTTGCTGGCCAGGGGCGAAAGAATCGGCAAGCCGCTGCCGTAGCGCAACACCGCGCCGATCTGCCAATCCCGAGCCACCCAGGAGAGCGCTTTGTTCCAACTGGTTTTGGGCGTAGTGTAATTGCCGGCGAACACAAACAGGAACGGTTGATCCAACCCCGATAGGTACTTGTTCTGGGGCCGGTTGAACACATCGTTGGTGGCCGGCGAAACCGGAGACAGGGTCGAAATGTCGGACTCGGTTCCCATGGCAAAGCTCTTCTCCCAGGTAAAGGAGCTGGAGAAATCCAGACCGTGCGAGAACCGCTTCGTCAGTTTGGTCTGCAACGAGTTGTACCAGCTATCGCCGTCTGGCGCCCAATGCATGTTGGTGATGTTGCCGAACTGCGGGAAGGGCCGCAGCGCTTGCGAAACCGTCGCGCTGGCCGGGAAGCCGGGGTACGGCGCGCCGTTGAACCCGCGAGCCGCGGCGATGGACGAACTGATGGGGGAACTAAGGAGCGTCAGGTCAGCAGAGTTGTTCAGACTCAAACCGACCGAAGAAAGAATCTGGGGCGTCAGGCAATTCGGACAAATGATGTAAGCCGAGTTCCAGTACGCACCGCGGTTTCCAACATAGGTGGCTTCGGCCACCATACTCTTCAGGATTTCCCGCTGCACTCCGAAGCTCCACTGGATGGTCCGCGCCGGACGTCCCGCATGCGGGTCGATCTGTTGTGAGGGCGATGCCACCGTGCCGGGAAGCGGCACCTGACCCGGATCGAAATTGGGCCACGTGATCTTGTACGGCAGACCGGAAGCCAGCGTGTAGGCGGGATTGCCGTACACCGGCGCGTTGAATATGTTCTGCGATCCCGTCGAATAGGAATTGAATCCGTTGTCGCTGGTCTTGTAATAGGACACGCCGGCGCCCGCCCGCACGACGGTCTTCGAGGTGACTTGATAGGCCGCGCCGATTCGCGGCCCGTACGCCCACGGGTAATTGTGAGCGATGTCGCAGTTGCAATGCCCGGGTCCAGAGCCGTCGAACGCCACCGCGCCCAATCGGCCTCCGGCGTTGGGATTGGCCGTGCTGGCGGAGAAGTAGGCGATGCGGCCGTGCTCTTCTCTCAGGAAAGTTTGGAAATCATAGCGCAGGCCGTAATCCAGCGTCAGCTTGCGAGTGACCTTCCAGCTATCCTGAACGAACCACGAAAACGAGTGTGCTCCCATGCGCGACTTGGACGGGATGCCGATGAAACCGTTATCCACCCCGCCCGCCCAGCAGGAAGCTGGCGTAGGGATAGCCCGGCGTGCCGCCCGCCAGGGACTGGCCGTTGGTCGAAGGCAGCCCGCTTTCGATGGTGCTGAAGACGCTCCAGGAATTCGCATAGGTCTGGTTGAAAGCCGGATACCCTTCGAGGATCATCTCGCCGCCGGCTTTGTAGGTGTGATTGTTCCGCACCCAGGTCAGACTGGTGTTGGCGGTGGGCTTGGTGTTGACCAGCTTGACCTGTGCCCCGGAACCCATATTCACCGAGAGCCCGCCTTGTGCGGCATTGAGCCCTTGAATCGAGGGGAACAGAGAAGCGTACAGCCCCTTCAAGCCGATCCCCGCGACCGGGTCGTAGGGAGGCACCGGCTGGTTTACCAGATCGTATAAGAGCCCGACGCCCATATGCAGCAGCAGCGTCGGTTTGATGGTCTGGTCGAAGTTGAGACGGATCGTGTGGGCCACGATAGCGCTGGGAACGCCGGAGGAAATCGGGAACGGCAGAGCGGTGTTATTCGGCGTGTTCGTCGCCGTCCGCGACCAGTAGCCGGAAATCTTCGACTTCGGGCCAAGCAGGTAATCGATCTTGACCGACGGAATGTAGGTCAGGCGGGGATTCGTGTATGTGGTGAGGAAGTTGTTGATCGGACCGGCGCTGGTGGGTTGCGGGATGAGCGATTGAATCTTCAACGCCACCGGATCTTGCTCGGTCAGCGGAATGGTGTTGTTGGGGAACGGATCCCGGATGGTCTGGCCATTCGGCGCGGTCCGCTGCGTGGCTGGATCGTACACGGTATTTTCCAGGATCGGACGCCCGATCGGATCGCAATTCGGAGTCGCGGTGGGGCACAGGTTCCGATTGGTAAGAGCCGAGCCGAAGTTTCCGTTGCGGAACCCCAGCGTCGGAACCGTAATGGGCGCGTTGTTGGTGATGACGGTTTCGCGGAATTGCTCGAAATTGAAAAAGAAGAAAGCTTTGTCGTGGCCGTTAAACAGCTTGGGGATCCGCACCGGCCCGCCCGTCGTAAAACCGAAATCGTTTCTTCGCTGCCGGGGGCGCAGCAGGTTGCCGTTGCCGTCGTTGGTGAAGGGCGTGCCCGCGTTGAGTGCTTCGTTCACGAAGTACTCGTAGGCGCTGCCGTGGAAGGTGTTGGTGCCGGACTTCATGGTCGCATTGAAGAAGCCGCCGCCCGCCTGTCCGTACTCCGCCGAGTAATTGCTGGTCTGCACGGCGAACTCCTGGATGGCATCCACGCTCGGCTGCGTCATGGACTGCGTATCGATCAGGCCGTTGGTGGCATCCTGTCCCTCGATGCGCAGGCTCTGGGTGTTGCTGGGCAAGCCGTTCACGCGGACGCTGGTATCGGGGCGCCAATCCGCGCCCGGAATCACCTGCAGAACCGCGTACGGATTGCGGATCCCCGCGGAGCCGGCACTTGCGCCGATACCCATGACGGGCAGGTTGTTCATGGTCTCCGTGGAGACGTTGTGGCTCAATTCGCCGCTTTCAGTCTTGAGCAGCGGAGCTGCTTCGGATACCGTGACCGACTCGCTATTCGACCCCACCTCCAGCGTTGCGTCGATACGAAGCGTCTGGGCCACCGGGAGGTCGACTTTCTGCCGGACGAACCTCTTGAACCCGGGCACGGTGACCGTAATCTCGTAGTTGCCAGCCGGCAACTGCGCCAGAGTGTAGTTGCCGGTGGATGACGTACCAGCCTGGTAAACGGCCCCAGTTTCAAGGTGCCGGGCTTCCACCGGCGCGTTAGCCACGACAGCGCCTGCAGGATCGGAAACCGTCCCGGTGATGGTGCCCCGGTCGCTTTGCGCCAAAAGGCATGCGCCACCGCAAAAAATGCCGATCGCCAGCCCCAAAACCCGCATACCACCCTCCTTGGAAACAACCACGAAAGTCTACATCCGAACAGTCGCCGGGTCAATGCCGGCAACGACCGCGCCCCAGCTGAAAACACAGGGGGCTTTCGAGACCGCCATTGGTATCTCTTTTTACAGGTTGGATTTATGAATTTGAAGACGCGTGGCGGGCGGCAGCGGTCTCTCCGGTAGCCTCCTCCGGCTTCCTCACCCACTCGGCTATGTCGCTGATCCGGTAGGAGAAACTCCGTATGAAAAGGCTAAGGTCTCGCCTCGAACGTATCGTTTGTAAACGCGACTGACACTTGACTTTTAGACCAATTGTCCGGAATATGGTACTTGGTACCTGTCGTCCGTGGAGGGGTCGATTTGAAAAAATGGTTGCTCCCGTTTGCGGTGCTGTGCTCGTCTGCCGCATCCGGTACAAACCTCGTTCAGAATCCCGGATTCGAACTCGGCAGCTTCTCCGGCTGGACAGTTTCCAACTGGGCTATCGAGACCGGGACGGATGGCTTGGTCCCGCACTCCGGGACATTCTACGCCGACTCGGGCTGCGCGGCCACGACTTGCCTCTCGACACCAACTTCTTTCGTATTTCAGACCCTCGCCACCACCAGTGGCCAGACTTACACCGTCAGCTTCTGGTACGACCTGGGGGCCACAAACTGCATTATCTGCACACCCGTTTTGCCGGACGACCCCACTGGGACTCTTTCGGAACTGCAGGTGCTCTGGGGCGGTTCGACCATTTTGGATGCCATTCAGAGCGCTCCACTCCCGAATGCGGGGTGGGTACTGTTCACCGCAAACGTCTTGGCTACCTCGAGCTCCATGCAACTCGAATTTCTTGGGCGGCAGGATCCTGCGCGCCTGGGCATCGACGACGTCTGCGTCGACCTGGTGGGGGGCGCCTGTGGCTCCGGCCCTGTGCCCGAGCCGTCGCCGCTGCTTTTATCCTGCGCCGGAATTGCGGCGCTCGGACTCCTCGCCTTCTGTCGCCAAGCCCTCCACGCCAAGCCCTCTTCCGCGCAATCGTAACGCGCAATTAGTTTCCCTAAACTCCCGTGCAACGCGACGGAACCTTCCGTCCCCGTCCGGTGTCCAACCATCAGCGGGTTTTAGCGGTACATTGGAAGGGGATTGCACGTGGCGGACAGTACCGTAACATGGCAAATTGACGGCTACACGCCGGGGGTAGCAGCCACGGCGCCAAACCAGGAAATCGCCCAGGAGCAGGCCGGGGAACCTTCCCAGGAGCGCATCCTGGTGGCCGCCCTGCGGGCCGGGGAACAGGACGCCTACGAGGCTCTCATTGAGCGTTACGAGCAGCCCGTGTTCAGCATCGTCAGCCGCGTGCTGGACCACGCTGGCGAGGCCGCCGACGTCACTCAGGAAGTCTTCTTGAAGGTCTTCCGCAAGATCGACGCCTTCCGCGGCGACAGCACCCTCAAGACCTGGATCTATCGCATCGCCGTAAACGAAGCCCACAACCATCGCCGCTGGTTCGGACGCCACCGCCGCCAGGAAGTGGCGCTCGATCCCGAAGACGGCCGTCAAGGCGTCTGCGATCTGGTCGCCGACCGTGGCCCGAGCCCCTACGAAATGGCCCGCGACCACGAAACCCACCGGTTAATCGAAAACGCCCTCCAGCGCATCAGCGTGCAATACCGCACGGCCCTGGTGCTGCGCGAAGTGGAAGGCTTGCGCTACGAAGAAATCGCCGAGATTCTGGAAGTTTCTCTGGGCACCGTCAAGAGCCGCATCCTGCGCGGCCGGGAAGCCCTCCGCAAAGTGCTGTCGGAGGAATTGGCGCGCTCCCATTCAGCGCGCTCCCATGTTGACGGTACCGGAGCGGTCCCGCCCGCGGCCGCCTGCGCGCGCTTGGCCGGTTTCCCACGGCGCGCTCCCGCCATGCCCACGCCCGTTTTTCAAGCACCCGCGCTGCAAACGCCCGCACTGCAAACGGAAGACGCCCGCTCCGCTGTGCGGGCCAGTACATTCGAACCCAGTTCGTTGGAAGGAAGCCAGTGGTATGAACGGTAACTCAAAATCGCGCATGCTCCTTGAGGACGACCAGGAATTAAGGGCGGCCCTGCGCGCGTTACCGCGGGTCTCGCCGCCGGGTCTGAAGACCTCTCTGCGGGTGCTCGCCTCGCGCGAGTGCCAGCGCCGCCTGACCGCGCAACAGGGACGTTGGGGCCGGCTCACCGAGTGGGGCGACCGCCTGTCGCTCTACGCCACCAACCTGATGCGTCCCTTGGCCCTGCCGCTGGCGGGCGGTGTGTTCTCAGCCGTGGTTTTGTTCGGCGTCATGCTGGGGTCCACCTATCCCGTGCACGCCAATACCCACTCGGATCTCGACGTGCCCACCATGTTGACCACGTCGGCCAGCGTTAAGGGCCTCGGCCCCATCAGTTCCTGGGACGATGGCGACGTGGTGGTGGTCGATGTGAGTCTGGATGACCAGGGCCGCATGGTCGATTACGCCATAGTGAGCGGCGCCGCCGTGCTCCAGGACGCGGCGCTGCGCCGGAGGCTCGAGAACAAACTGCTGTTCACCGAGTTCGTTCCGGCCACGGCGTTCGGGGTGCCCACCACCAGCCGCCTGTGCCTCCGGGTGGGAGCCAGCCGGGTTGAAGTGAAAGGCTGAAGCGAGAAGACAGAATACAGCATACAGAAGTCAGAAGCCAGAATGGCTTCCCACCTGATTCTGACTTCTGTATTCTGACTCCTGTATTCTTTTCGTGGCATGCCTCGCCGCCTCGGACAACACTTCCTAGCCAGTCAATCGGCCTTGGAACGCATCGCCGCCGCGGCTTGCGCGCCCGGCACTCCCGTAGCCATCGAGGTTGGACCCGGCCGTGGCGCGCTGACGGCGTGCCTGCTGGAGAGAGCCGCCCGCCTGGTAGCTATTGAAGTCGACCCGGTCCTGATTCACTATCTCCGCCAGAAGTTTCGCGACGCTATCGAATCCGGCCGCCTCACGCTGATCGAAGGCGATGTCTTGCAGACGGATCTGTCCCAGTGGGGCCCCGCCGTAGTGGCCGGCAATCTGCCTTACTACATAACCTCGCCTATTCTCGATCGCGTCTTCGCGCCGCCGGCCCTGTGGACGCGCGCGGTGTTCCTGGTGCAATCCGAAGTAGCCCAACGTCTGGCCGCCGCGCCCGGCAGCCGCGACTACGGGTATCTGAGCGTGCTGGCGCAGGTCCACGCCCAAGTCGAAGTGTTATTCGATGTGCCGCGCACGGCTTTCCGGCCTCCGCCGAAAGTCGATAGCACCGTGGTGCGCCTGGAACCCCGCGACCCGGCAGGGGATTTCGGCATCGCCGACCCGAAAGAGTTCCTCCGCTTCGCCTCGGCCTGCTTCCGCCACAAGCGCAAAACCCTGCGCAACAACTTGCGAGCCAGTTATCCCGCGGACCAAGTCGACGCACTCGTTGAAGGCCGCCTGCGAGCCGAACAAATCGGGATCAAGGAACTAGCCGCAATCTTTGCCCGACTCAATAAACGCTCTTAGGACGCCGTTCCCAACCCGCACTCCTGATGAATCGCTCGCACCGCCCGCTCCAGGCCGCTGCGATGCACCACGATCGCGATGGTCAGTTCGCTCGACCCCTGCGCGATGGCGATGATATTCACCGCGTGCCGGGAAATCGCCGTGAAGATGCGGCCCGCCAACCCCGGCGTCCCCCGCATACCTTCCCCGACCACGGCGATCAGCCCCACTTCCGGATCCACCTGGATGGGCTTCAGGTATCCGTGCGCCAGTTCCAAGGCCAAATCTTCCTCGAGAAATTCCATGGCGCGCGCGAGCTCCGATTGCCGGACTAGGAAACAGAAACTCTGCCGATAGCTGGAACTAGTGATCGCCAGCAGTTCCACGTTCGACCGCGCCAGCGCGTCCAGTGACCGCGCCATCACCTTGGTCCCGTTCAGCTCGGCGCTGGCGGGTTCGATCGCGACCAGCGCCACGTCGGCCATCGACGTCACCGCGTGCACGCCCTGCGGAGCCGCCACGCGCGGCACAATCCGCGTACCCGGCTTTTCCGGAGCGAAACTGTTCTTGCTCCACACCGGAATCTGCCGCTCGGCCAGCGGGGCCAAGGTGCGGGGATGCAGCACCTTCGCGCCGTTGTACGCCAACTCGGCCGCTTCGGCGTAGGTGATCTCCGCCAGCACGCGGGCATCCGCCACCAGCCGCGGGTCACCGCTCATGATCCCGTCCACATCGGTCCAGATCCACAACTCCGCGGCGTCCAACGCCGCTGCGATAATCGACGCCGAAAAATCCGACCCGCCCCGACCCAGCGTGGTCGGCCGTCCATCTAGAGTCGAGCCGTTGAATCCCGTCACCACCGGCACCACGCCCCGCTCGAGCAGCGGCCGCAGCACCTTCGCCGCACGCTCGCGAGTGTGGTCCATCAGGGGCGTGGCATTGCCGAACGCCGCGTCGGTGGCGATCACCTCGGCGGCATTGACAGCCTGTGCCGCGACGCCCTGCGAGCCCAGATACTCGGCCATCAGCAGCGCACTCAGCCGCTCCCCCACCGCAATGGCCTCGTCCACCGACCTCGGCGGCCGCTCGCCCAGCATCATGATGCCCTTGGCGATGCGCGCAAACTCCGCCACCAGCCCCTGGATTCCTTCGAGCGCACGCGGAAGCCGGTCCGCATCGAGTAGCCCCCGGCAAGCCTCCACGTGCCGCGCCGACAGCAGGTCCAGATTGCGCCCCAGGTCGGTTTCGTCCCCCGCCTCGGCCTTGCGCAGCGAATCCAGCAGTAAATCCGTGATCTTCGACATCGCCGAGACGACGATGACGACAGGTCCCCGCCTCTGCGCATCCGTGGTCAGCTCCGCCGCCACCCGAATCCGGTCAGCCGAGCCCATGCTAGTGCCGCCGAATTTCATAACCAGCAGAGAACTCGCCAACGCCATTCTGACTCCTGACTTCTGTATTCTGTCTTCTGTATTCTGTCTTCTGTATTCTGTCTTCTCAGTTCGACGTCCGCTCCCGCACCAGTTTCAAGATCGCTTCCTCCACCTGCTCCGGCGTCAGGCCGCTCGAATCGATGTAGTCGGCGTCCGGCGCCTGCGCGAGCGGCGCCTCAGCCCGAGTGCGGTCGCGCCGGTCGCGGCTAGCTATCGCCTGTGCGATCTGCTCTACCGGCGACCCCAGTTCAGCTGCCCGCCGCCGCGCACGCTCGACTTCGCTGGCGTCCAGAAACACTTTGATCCGCGCCTCCGGAAACACGACGGTGCCGATATCCCGCCCCTCGATCACCGCGTTTCCCTCCATGCCGATCCGCCGCTGCTCCTCCCGCATGGCCCGCCGCACGCCCGGGCAAGCCGCCACCCGCGACGCCATCTCGCTAACCTCCGGCTCGCGGATCGCCTCGCTGACATCTTCCCCGTTCAGCGACACCCGCCCAGCCGCAAACTCAATCCGCGCCTGCCGGGCCAGTTGTTCCAGGCGAATCATATCGTCCGGGGCGATCTGCAGCCGCAGCGCCCACAGCCCCACGGCCCGATACATGGCCCCAGTGTCGATATAGGTGTACCCCAGCCGCCGCGCCAACGACCGCGCGATGGTACTCTTCCCCGCCCCCGCGGGTCCGTCGATGGCAAGGATGATGGGCTGATTCAAGACGCTCAAAAAGAATGTGGGCTTAACCTCTATTCTACCGGCCCGGCAATTGTGGATGCCCGCGTATTACAGCATGTGGGGCAGGTTGTTAAACCTGCGGCGGGTTGACAACCCGCCTGGCCGCGGATCGCAGCGCCGTCGAGCGCCGGTTACCAACCGGCGCGCAGGATTGCCATCCTGCCCCACAGCAGAGACCTAGCGGGGCTTCAAGCACTGAAATAGATTGCTGTAATCGTCGGTCCACAAGGGTTGGTGGGGCGGAATCACCATCGCTGTAGCCACTGCGCGGACGGCCGGATCTTGCAGCCGTTCAGGCGACCGGCTCATCAGCACCCAGATGGCCTCATAGCGATGTAAGGTTTCATCCGGCGGGGTGTGGACCAGCACGGAAGTCAGATGATTTGCTTCCGCCAGCTTCCCGGCCACGCCCGAAAGATCCAGAACCGAGTTCGAAATGTGCAGTCCCAGTAGACCCTCCGGCTGGAGATGCCGCAGATAAATCTGCATCGCTTCCTGCGTCAGAAGATGCGTAGGAATCGCGTCTCCCGAGAAGGCGTCAACCAGCAGAACGTCAAACATCCGCGGATCGCCAGCTAGCGACAAGCGCCCGTCGCCTTCCACAGTTTCGATCCCCTCGCGATTCAGAAAGCTGAAGTCACTGCGCGCCAGTTGGATCACCTGCGGATTCAATTCATAGAACACGTAGTGATCGCCCGGCCGGGCATACGCCGCAACCGTGCCGGCGCCGAGCCCGATGACACCGGCCATTTGTGGTCCGCGCCGCAGAGTTTCGAGCGCCAATTGCGGCGCGGTTCCGGGCGCGTAATACAGAGTCGGCTGGTTGGCGCGGGCGGCATCCAGAAACTGCGCGCCGTGCGACACGGTGCCGTGCACCATGGTGCGAATGCCGCCGTCGTCCACCACGCGCAACGCTCCGTAGAAGTTGCGCACGGTCGCCACCGTATTTAGCGAAAAGGTGCGTATTTCCGCGCCCGCGCAAGCGCACGTGCCCACCGCGACCGCCGCCCACAGGACGTCGGTGTACCACCGCTGCCGGTAGTACAACAGCATCAGGAACGTCGAAGACGCGGCCAGCAGAATGGGCAATTCGAACACGCCGCTGAGGGTCACGGGCGCGACCCACACGATCAGTGCCGAGCCCACCACGCCTCCCAGCGCGATCAGCAGGTAAAAGGAAGTCACGTGCGCTGGATCCGGCTTACGCTCGGCCAATTCGCCATGAAATACCATCGAAGCACAGAACAATCCGGCGGTGAACAGAGGGACCAGCAGCCGCGGATCGGTGCGAAAGACGCCGTATACCGTCGCGTACGCCATCAACGCGAGCACCGGCGGCAGCAGCCATCGAAATGCGCGCCTGAGACGTGGCCGGTCGGTATCGAAACATAGGATCAGCGAAAGCAGATACGCGATCAGGGGCGCGATCCAGAGAAACGGAATCGCAGCCACGTTCTGGCACAGATGATTGGTCGTGGCCAGCAGCAGCGCACTGGGGATGGCCGCGAGCGCGACCCACAGCAGCTTGCGCCCGAGCCCCGGTTTGGCCGCCAACCCCGAGAGCTGCGGCCGAGGCGGCGCCGTCGGGTTGGCCTCATGCGCCAGTCGATTGGCAAACAACGCCAGCGAGCCGCAGAGCACGGCAAATGCCGTGAACCCCACCGACCAATAACTCAGTTGCAGCCGCGAGGAGAGAGCCGGCTCGACCACGGTCGGATACGAAACCAACGCAATCAGCGATGCCAGATTAGACAGAGCATAAATGCGGTACGGAGCAGCGCCCGTCATCCGCACATACCAAACCTGGACCAGCGGTCCCGTCGTGGCCAGCAGGAAATAGGGCAACCCCACCGACGCGATCAGGATCAGCGGAATCCGCAACGCCGGCGGCTGTCCTGCTCCCACACTCGAGTGCAACTGCAATGGAAGACAGGCGATGCCGGCGACCAGCAGCGCCACGTGGACCCAGCTCTGGACGCGCGACGACAGACGGCGCGAAGTGAAATCCGAGTATGCGTATCCGAACAACAGGAGCACCTGAAAAAACAGCATGCAGGCCGACCAGACCGACGCCGACCCTCCGAAGTACGGCAGCAGGAGCCGCCCCATCATCGGCTGGATGGCGAAGAGCAGAAAAGCGCTGGCGAACGCGGTCAGGCCGGGCAGCCAGCGTGTGACCAGCTCGGCGGGCGCGGGGCGGGCAACCGTTACCGGTTCGAGCCGCGCAGTGTCGAAGGAGGCCATGCGTCAGTGATCGGCCGCCGCAATCCATCCCTACACGTTAAGTGCGTCGGACGCTTGGGTCTCTGGCCGCATGGGGGTCCTTGGCCGCATGAAATTGTTCCGTCGTCCCCGCCCTGACGCGTCGGGGCTGCAGCCCCGGACGTGATTCCGGGGAATCCAATCCCACAGTCAGAGCCCTGGTACTACTGAGGACCCCCTAGCCCGCCGATGAGAAGTGCGTGCAGAACGTTCAGCTTTCGCCGGAGTTGGCGGACGCCGCCGACGTCTTGAGCGACCAGTTGCGCACGCACCTGGGCCGCCTGGCGAAGCTTCTGGCCCCCCATACCGACCGCATCGAGCGCCGCTTCATCGAGCGGCTCCGCGCCTTGGGCTTCGACCCGCGCCAGCGTATCGCACTGGCCGCCATCACCCCGGGCGCCGCCGCCCGCATCCTGGCCCGCCGTCATCCGGCCCTCAAGTTCATCGAGCAGGTCGAGTACAGTGGCCGGCGTCTGGCCAAGCTGAACCTGCCGCCCAGCGCCATTGTCGAAGCCCTGCAGGAATACGACCGGCTGCTCGCCCCCACGCTAGCCACGTTCAACCCCGACGAAAACTCCAACTTCCAGTGGGTCCGCGACCAGTTGCACTTTTGCGTCATCTTGACGTTGAATAACGCCTATTATCAGGTGCGTGAGGCCGAAACGCAGGCGTTTTACGAACTCTTCCGCATCGAACTCGAATCCCGCAACCTGGAGGAGCTGCTGCGCCGCTTCCTGGAATCGCTGGTGCACGTATGCCACGCCGATTCCGGCCGCCTCTACATGCTCAATGAAGCCGGCACGCAGTGGGATCTTCGCGCCGGATCGCCCGCGCCCGCTTCGCAAGCCGCCCCCAACCAAGCCGAGCCCAACCCAGCCGCACCCAACCGCCCCGGCCTGATCAAGAAACTCTCCCGTCCCCGGTATTTGAACGGCAACGCCCACTCGTCTGGCATATTGCTCGACGAGGGCTGGCAGCGCCAGTTCCGCAGTTTCTGGTCCATCCCCTTGGCCGCTGGAGGGCGCACGGCGGGCGTCATGCAGTTTGGGTTTTCAAGAACTTACGAGTGGCTGCCCCGCGAACAAGAGCTCCTGGCCGCCGCCGCCGAGCGGTGCCTGATGGCCGCCGAAAAAGCCCGCCTGATGGAAGATCTGGCTCAGCGCGAGGAACAGGTCCGCCGCCTCGCCGAGCACATGCTTCACGTCGAGGAAATGGAGCGCCGCCGCATCAGCCGGGAGCTGCATGATGAAGCCGGCCAGAGCCTGCTGTGCATCCGCCTGCAAATTGAGCTGGTTGAACAGGCCCTACCACCCTCGGCCATCGAACTAGCCACCAAGCTCCGCGAAGCCCGCGACCTTACCGAGCGCACCATTCTCGAAATGCGCCGCCTGATTGCCGCCCTCAGCCCGGCGGTCCTGGAACAATTGGGCCTGGGCGCCGCTTTGCGCCAATTAATCAATCGTTTCCAGCGCCTGCACCCGTGCCGCGTACGGCTCCAACTGTCCAAAATGGGGGTCCTGCCGCAGCAGATCGAAGTCATCTCCTATCGCTTGGTGCAGGAATGCTTTAACAACATAGGTAAGCATTCTCAGGCGAACCACGTAAACATCACGCTCGCCTCAGCCGATAAAGTATTGAAGCTGACAGTTGAGGATAACGGCTTAGGGTTTAACGTGGCCGAGGCCTTAGCGAAGCGGGAATCCTTTGGACTCTCGGGCATGCGCGAGCGAGTGGCCTTGCTGGGCGGCAGGTTTCATGTAGAAAGCCGCGCGGAATCCCCTAAGCGGGGTACAAAGATTTCGATAGAACTGCCGATAGAGAAGTAGAACGCTCGCGTAGGAAGGATTACGTCGAATCCGCGAGCGAAGCGTCCAGCGTCTGGTAAGCGTTAGGCGCGATTCAGAGGAGCGCACAGCGTTTTTTCAGCGCTGTGCGCGATTCGAAAGAAGAAGAGAAGGCGTAACGACACTATGGCCAAGATTCGAATCATGCTGGCGGACGATCACACACTGTTCCGCCAAGGTATCCGGACGCTGATCTCCGCCGAAACCGACATGGAAGTGGTCGGCGAAGCGTCCAACGGCGGCGATGCGGTAGACAAGGCCAACGAAGCCCGTCCGGATGTCGTGCTGATGGACATCGGCATGCCCGGCCTTAGCAGCTTCGAAGCCACCCGCCAGATCAAGAAGAACCGCCCCGAAACTAAGGTCCTGTTCCTCACCATGTACGACGACGAGGACTATCTGGTCGAAGGCATGGAAGTCGGCGCCAGCGGTTACGTCCTCAAGGACAGCCCCAGCCAGCAACTCGTCGCCGCGGTGCGCGATGTCTGCCGCGGCGGCAGCTACCTCAGCCCCCGTATGCTTTCCCAACTGGTCGACGACTTCCGCAGCCGCATCAAAAGCGCCAATCGCCTGCCCCGTTTCGCCACCCTCACCACCCGCGAACGCGAGGTACTGAAGATGCTGGCCGAGGGCAACTCGGTGAAGGAAATCGCCTGCGACCTAAACCTGAGCGTCAAAACCGTGGAAGCGCACAAATTCAACCTGATGCGTAAGCTCGACATCCATAACAAGGCGCAACTGGTGCAGTACGCCATTCAGAAAAAGATCATCAAGATTCCGAATCTCGTCTAACCGGTCAGAAACACACCTCCAACAAAAAGAACTAACCTCCCGAGCCGCGACGCTCCCCTGACGGGGCAGTGAAGCGGCTCATTTTTTGCTTCTGTTAGAAGAGGCCCTACCCCAATTCCAGCCACCCTTCGCCCGGAACCCTGACCGCCGCCAACCCGTCCCGCTCGATGACCACCCGGAAACGCTGTCCCGCCAGCGGCGCTTGGAGCTCCACGATCCGCCCTCGCACCACCTCGGCCGCCACCGGCCCGCCTTCAAACTCGACGCCGAATGCCGCTCCATCCGCCCCGTCCAACCGCACGAACAAGTGCGACCCATCGGTGCCGTAGAACATCTCCCGCACCGCCGGCCCGCCCCCGTGCATCGCCCCCGACCGGGCATCCGGCCGGTACCGCCCCGCGCCCATCCACTCGAATGAAGTGGTGACCTCGCCGTCCAGGGTCACCTTCAGAGCGTTCGCGGGCCGCTCCCGGACCTCGCCTAGCTGATCCTGCAGAATCGGCCGCGCCAGTTCCGCGGGCGGCGTCAACCCCAGCGCGCGGTACACATTCGAAAGATGGTCGCGATACAACTCATCGAAATCCGGCCGGTTGTCGGAGCCATGCTCGGGTCCATACCACCAGCACCAGTCGCTGCCCTCGGCGATCAGCAATTCCTCGAACGCCAGCAGCCGCCCGTCCTCCGGCGCCGCCGCGGCGTGTTGGTCGTAAGCGCGCCGCGCGTCCAGCAGCAGACTCCACGCCCGGTTGTCCTCCTCCGCGCCGATCCAGATATCGAAGTTCGCGTTGATCCACGACCCGGGCGCGACGCTCTTGAGCGGATGCCTCTCGTACCGCGCCAGCGCTTCGGACACGGTGAGCGCCTCGAACCCCGGGTCCTCGGAGATGCGGCGGTACAACTCCCGCAGGAACGGACGGCCGTTCGCCTCATACCACTCCCAGGCGTTTTCCCCGTCCAGAATCACCGGCACCAGCACATCGTGGCCCCCGGTGTTTTCGAAGATCTTGTGCAGAAAATGTCCGGCTGCGTCCGCCGCGCTCATGCGCGAATATTCAAAACCGATCAGGTCGCTCAAATAGCGATCGCGGAACAACAGCCGCACGTTGCGCCCGTCCCGCTCCCACACGTACGCGCGATAGGTCTCCTCGATCCCCGCCACTCGGCCCAGCGTCCGCGACAGGACGCCGTTGTCGCTGGCCGCCCACGTGAATCCGCAATTGGCTGCCAGAGCCAGCGCCTCGTCCGACACCGAGCCTTCCGAAGGCCATAATCCGACCGGGGCCACGCCCAGCTTCTCGCGCATATAAGACCGCGCCCGCAGGAGCTGTTCATGCGCGTCGTCCGGATACTGAAACCGCGGCGGGAGCGTAACTCCGGGATGCGCCACCGCGGCGATATCGGAATCGCACAGCAGCGGCAGAATGGGATGGTAGAACGGCGTAGTCGAAATCTCGATCTGCCCCAGCGCCGCAAACTCGCGATACACCAGCAGCACCCCCGCCAACGCGGCCTTCTGCTTGCCCTCCAGCATTTCCTGATCGGCTAGCGAAAAATCGTGGCCTTTGCGAATCAGCTCCTGCAACTCCTGATCCTTAGCCAGGAGGTCTTCGTCGAACCACACCAACTGGCTCAGGATTTGCAAATCGCGGAGATCGCGAATGGTGCCGTGTTCGGGCAGCTCATGCCGGTGCACGAATAGATCCCAATACCGCGGATAGCGGCGGATCAGATGATCCTCATTGGCCTGGAAGAAATACCGCAGCACGAAAGTGCGCTGCGCCCCGGTCAGTTCTTCGGCCGGCGTAACCGCGCATTCGAAAAACGCATCCGACGCCCGGCCGCTCGCGTAGTCCTCGATCTGCGCCACCATGGACGGCACCAGGTTGAAGGTCTGATGGATCTGTGGAAACTCTCCCAGGATGCGCACCATTCCGGCGTAATCCTTGAGCGCGTGAAACCGCGTCCAGGGAAGTTTATACTGGCCGGTCCACAAGTCCTTGTAGAACGGCTGGTGCATGTGCCACAAAAAGCAGAGCGAGGTCATGGGCGGGAGAAGTATAGCGCACAAGTGTCAGTCCGTTGTGCGCGAGTAAGAAAAATAACTCCTGACCGGCGCAGGCGGCGCCGAGTTCTTGAGCGCCAACCACAGAATCTGGGTGGCTTCCTGGTCATCGCCGAGATCCGGCTGGTCCAGATCCATGCGCAAGGAACGCGCCGCGGTCGCCGAACGCGGCGGATTGCGCTCGGTCAGAGAAATGCGCGGAGCCTCGGCTTGATACGGCGCGGTATTGGGCTGGGCCGCAAACGCGGCGGCAAGCGGCCGGCCCGCGGCGTCGAAATGCGTCATCGGCCGCAGACCCAAAATCAATTCCATCGTACGCAGAACAGAACTCTGATTATAGAACGTACTGTCGATCGCACTGCGGCGCGTGTAGGGCGAGAGCGCCAGCAGAAGGCTGCGATGCGAATCCACGTGGTCCGGACCGTTCTGGGCGTCGTCTTCGATCACGAAAACCGCGGTCTTGGACCAGAACCGGCTGTGCGACACGGCCTCCACCAGTTGTCCCAGCGCCGCGTCGTTATCCGCGAACATCGAGCGCGGCGCGACTTTTCCGGGCGCGGTGTACGCCGTGTGGTCGTTGCCTAGGCGCACAATCATCAACCGCGGCATGGAGCCAGTGGCGTCAAACTGCTTGATGTCGTCCAAAAAGACCTTAACCCGGTCCACGTCCGGATAGTCCGGATCCCAGCCGCGGTATTTCAAATTGGTGATTCCAACCAGCGACGGATCGCTCACCTTCACCTGCGTCCCGTCGGGCGGCGTGGGGCGCAGCACCTCGGTGAATTCGCCATAGTTGCGCACGCTCAAACCCGCCGCCACCGCGTTGCTCCAAATGTAGCCCGCCGGCGGCGTGTTGGCCGGCTCTCCGCCCTCGTAGCCGTAGTACGGCGACCGCTTCGCATACTGGTTGGGCCAAGTGCGTTGCGCGTAATCCGGAGCAATGCCTGCCATAGCCCAGTTATGCCCATCCGCGCTCACGTCGGCGTTGGAGTAATAGTTGTCGAACAACACGAACTCGCGCGCCAGCTTGTAGTGGTTGGGCGCCGAGGTTTCATCGAACAGCGTGAGCGACGGATCGCCGTTGCCCTTGCCCAGCTTGCCGAAAACTTCGTCGTAGGTGCGGTTTTCCTTTACGACATAGATCACGTGCTCGATCGGCGAAGGCCTCCCGGGCCGCGAATAGATCACGCTCTCGCCAGGCAGATTGACAACGTCCAGATACGCGTCGCGATACGGCGACAACTCGATCGCGGCCTTAGTGTAACCGTCGAGCGCCTCATCGGTGAGCGCATCGATCACCGACATCGTGCCGGTCTGCATATAAGGAATGTAGCTCTGGTGCACGTCCTCGGCCGAACTACCCAAGGTCCACCGTTCGGGCGCCGGCTTGGGATTGGCGTAGCTGCCCAGTCCGCGCCCGTTCAGCACCAGCACGCGTCCGTCGCGCAACACGCGCGCCGCGGTCGGATACCAGCCGGTGGGAATAAATCCCTCCATGCGGGCGCGAGCGCCGGTGATGTCGGCCGCCGCCACGACGTTCGCGTCGGAGCATACCACGAACAGCCGCGTTTGATCGGGGCTGAGCGCGAGCCCACTGGGAGTCATGCCCGCAGGCTCTCGTGCGCTCATGGCCACACTCAGCGTTTCCATCAGCTTCAGGTTCTTGGAATCGCTGACAGCGACCACGTACACGCTGTTGGTATTCGACGCGGCCACGTACAAGCGGAACTGCACGCCGCTGTCGTCGTCTTCGATCTTGCGCGTCGAGATCGCCATATCGGTGGTGTGCGGGCCCAGGCGCACGCGGTTCATCTCGGTGCCGTTCAGCGCTTCGTACTGCGCCACCATTCCATCCGCCCAACTGGAGACAAACAAAGTCTTGCCGTCGGGGTGGAACAGAATCCGGTAGGGCCGGCGGCCCGTCTGGATTTTGCCCTCGACGCGCTCGGTCTGCGGATTGATGACCACCACCGAGTCGTGATAGAGATCGGCGGCGTACAGCAGCCGGCCGTCGGGCGATACCGCGACGTCGCCAATGAAGTCTTTCTCACCCGGTTTCGCGTCTCCGCCCACGCGAAACGTCCGAGAGGGCTTCAGTTCGCCAGCGGCGGAGAACGTAAACTCAAACACCGCGTATTGCGAGCCTCCACCCACGTACACGCGGCGGCCGTCCGGAGAGAACGCCAAGCCCAGCCATCCGTCGGCCACCGGGACGCGCGCCGTCTCCTTCATTGATGCCGTATCGATCACGCTGATGGAGGGCGGCCGATAGCCGCCGTTGAGCACCAGCAGGAACTTTCCATCGGCCGAAAGCGCCGACGCCATCGGCAGCGTATCCAGCGGAACTTGCAGGCCAACCGGCTTGATGCGCCATCCGGTTGAGAGCAGAAAACTACCATCGGCCAACTTCCCGACGCGTTCGCGCGCCGAGGGTTGCGAGGCCAAAACTCCGGAGCACAGGGCGATCAGCAGCGCGCGGACAAAGAAGTGTGGGGCAGGTTGGTAACCTGCGGCGGGTTGGTAACCTGCGGCGGGTTGGCAACCCGCCTTCGGACGCTGCCAGAACGCCGCCCAGCGCCGCTTGGCAACCGGCGCGCAGGATATCATCCTGCCCCACATCCTCGACACAAACGCGTGTTTCATTCCGAAAACCTCTGGGCGATGGGGAACCGCCGCCCGATTCCGAACGCCTTGGTGGTCACCTTCAAGCCGGGCGCGGCTTGCTGGCGCTTGTATTCGTTGCGGTCCACTTTGTTGACGATGTCCTGGACCAATTCGAGCGGCAGCTTGTGCCGCGCCGCGATCTGTTTCGGCGTGCGGTACTGCTCCACGTAATCTTCGAGGATCTGATCCAGCACGCTGTACTCGGGCAGAGAATCGGTGTCCTTCTGATCTGGCTTGAGCTCAGCCGATGGCGCTTTAACGAAGGTGCTCTCCGGAATGGCCCCGTTCAGCCGCCCGTTGGCGATGCGCGAGAGCGAATACACCAGCGTCTTTGGAACGTCGCTGATGACTGCCAGGCCTCCGCACATGTCGCCGTACAGGGTGCAATAACCAACCGCGAGCTCGCTCTTGTTGCCGGTAGTCAGCACCAGCGCGCCGGTTTTATTCGAAAGAGCCATCAGCGTTACACCGCGCAACCGTGATTGCAGATTCTCTTCGGTCACATCCGGAGCCCGGCCGCCGAACAACGGCGCCAATTCCTCCAGAAATCTTTGATACACGCCGGTGATCGAAACCACCTCGAAGCGGATGCCCAGGTTGGCCGCCAAATCGCGCGCATCGCGCACGCTGTGTTCGGAGGAATACGGCCCCGGCATGCCGACCCCGGTCACGTTCTCGCGTCCCACGGCTTCGACGGCGAGCGCGGCCGTCAGCGCCGAGTCGATGCCTCCCGAAAGTCCGATCAGCACGCGCTTGAATCCGCACTTCCGCATGTAGTCGCGCGTACCCAGCACCAGCGCTTGATAGGCAGCTTCGCACTCGTTTGTGAAATCTTCGTGACGGTCGCCCGCCGACGTATCCAGATCCGCCATGACCAGGTCTTCCTCAAACGAGCGCGCCGACGCAATCACTTCGCCCGCGCCATTCATGGCGAAGCTGGAGCCGTCGAAGACCAGTTGGTCGTTGCCGCCCACCTGGTTCACATACACCACCGGTTTCGAGTAGCGCTTCGCCACCGAGCGGTACACGCGGCGTCGGGTTTCGCGCTTGCCCATGTGATACGGCGACGCGTTGATGCAAATCAGCATCTCGGCTCCAGCGCCGAACAGTTCCTCGACGGGATCGCGCGGATAGAGGCGTTGCTTCCAGAAATTGCGGTCGTTCCAGGCGTCCTCGCAGATGGTGAGGGCCGCCTTACGGCCCCGCAACAGCACCAACTCCTCGTGATCCGAGGGCCGGAAATAACGGGCCTCGTCGAACACGTCGTAGGTCGGCAGAAGCATCTTATTCTGCCGGAAAATCATCTTCCCGCGCTCGAGCACGGCAGCGCTATTCTGCGCGTGCTTGCCGGTGTCGTGTCCCGAGCGTGCCACGTAGCCGCAGATGATGGTCAGGTCTAGATCCGCGGTCCCGCGCGCGAGGCGCTCCAGTTCGGACTCGCTGCGGCTGAGGAAGCTGGGCTTTTCCACCAAATCGCGGGGCGGATAACCGGTGACAGAGAGCTCCGGGAACACCACCACCTCGGCTCCGCGGCCGGCGGCGTCGCGGGCGGCGCGCGCCATGCGGTCCACGTTTCCGGTCAGCTCCCCAACCGTGGGATTGATCTGTGCGAGCGCAACCCGCATGGATCTTCTTATTGTAGGGCCGGCCCCCCGGTCCGCGCCCAGTCCCCTGACCTGGCTTCCGCGGTTACCTGCGCTTAGTCACTTCGACCACGCCACGGTCGCCGTCGACCTTAACCCAGTCGCCAGTTTCGATCACGGTGAGCGGGTCCTGATCGAGATCGGTCACCGACGGCGTGTGCATCACCACCGCGCCGAGGGCGATTTTCGTGTTCATGATGTTGAAGACCATCGCGCACGGCGCGGAGTTGGTGAGCCGCGCCAAGTGAAACGCCGCCGACCAGCCCGATGACCCCTTGGCTCCGGGGAACACCAGCACCTTGTCCTTAAAGCTGATGCCGCGCAGTTCGTGGTGCGTCTCGATGACCGTGCCGGTCATGGGATCGATGCCGCCCCAGCCGGAAATAGTCTGGTGCGTCACCAGCGCTTCGCCTTCGGCGCATCCGCCGACGACCTTGCGCCCACGCAGGGTGATGGTGGTTGCGGTCACGAAAGCCTTCCTTCCCAGTGGCCGGTGAGCGCGGCGTTGACACAATCGGTGGTCGAGCCGAACCAAGCCTCAATGCCCATCATCGCGGGCAGATAGTGGGCTTGTTTGGCGGAATCAAGCGCCACCACTTTCGTGCCTTTCGGCAGAATCCGCCCGATAGCCGAGCAGGTGTCGGTCATCACGCGTCCCCCGGCGGCCTCGATGATTTTGGTGTATCCGTTCAGGTCGGAGGTGGTCTTGACGGCGCGGGAAGTGAAGACCCACAGGCTCGACCCACTGTGCAGCTTTCGGCCATCAAGGAGTCGCGCGGCTTCCCAGAGTTGTTCGATGGAGGCATGCGGGCAACCCAGCATGACGTAGTCGACGTTGGTGTCGCGCGCGGTGGAATTGAGGAGCTCATAAGTGGCGCGGCGTTCAGCGGGGCCGTATTTGATGTCGGCGACGGGCTGGCGTTTACCGAAAGCCATCTCGCGCGTAGGGGCCTCGGGGGTGATTCCCACCATGTGATACAGTTCGATGCCGCCGGAGGAGGCCGCCGCTGCGCCGAAGTGTTTATGGCGCGCTAGATTTGGCTGGCCCACTTTACCGGTGATCACCGGGATGTTCTCCTCAACGGCGCTGCCGATGAAGTAACCGAGCATGCCCCAGTCCATCACGCTCTCTACGGGCGTTTCGACTTCGACGGAGTGCGTGCCGTAGCGGAACTCGTCGCGATGGAATCCCCAGTCCGGGATCTTGCCGGTGAGCATGGCGGCGCTGGTGCTCTCGCGTCCTTCGGTATTGGTGCGCGCGCCGAGGGCGGAATTGCAGAACACCACCGCGGACGATTCCATCCAGGCGCAATGCTCGCCCTTCACCGGAACGTTGCCGGCGAGGTAAGGCGTGCAGGTTTTCAGAATCTGGACGCCGCGCGCGGCTACGGCGGCTTCGTCCTTCTGCTGGTGCTCGAAAGCTTCGCGGCTGAACCCTTGCTCTTGCCAGGCCACTGGATCAAGGCCACCTTGCAAGTGACAACAATACGTCTGGGCCGAGGGTACTTCCATGACCTGTCCAGCGTCGAGATCGAAGAGCGAGAAGACCGCTTCGTAGCTGGCGTCACCGGCGTTCTGCTTGTAGTAGTTTTCGAGAAACAACGTCGACGAGCCGGGCACGCCCGCGACGTTATTGGTGTCGACGAAACGCTCGGCGCCTAGGGCTTCGGCGTAGCGCACCAGCAGTTCCATGGCCTTTTGCCGTGCAACGCCGTGGACGCCGTCGAGCATCGCTTTTTCGCCGTCGGTCAGGCTCAATGACGAGCGCATGCTTCTATTGTGCGCCAGTTCAAGAGTGCCCACGGCGCAGCCGACCGGGATAGCGAGCGGATTTCAACTTCAAGGCCGGCTGATGGGACATGGAGGCAGGCTCACTCCGCTCAGCAGCGCGCCCATCTCGGCATCGCTTCGCATCCGCAGAAGGCGTGACAATCCCGAGCGGTGCCGCGACAACACTGCGAAAGCCTGCTGCGCAAAGGGCAGCAGCGCCGGACGCGCCAGGCGCGCAGCCCAGCCGCGATACCCGCGCAAGGCCCATATACACAAAATCCAAGCGCGGTTTCCGACCCAGGCGTCACCCTCGTCGCTGATGACGGCGATCTCACCCGGCGGCAGCGACGGCATCAAACTCCGCGCTTCGGGCGACCCGGATGGAACGAAGCACAGCGCGACGTAGGCGGGCTGTCGCACGAGCCAATCTTTGATTTGCGAGCACAGACCGCACTCCGGGTCATACACCACGAACAGCGCCTTCATCGCGCCAGGCTCCCCAACGGAAAGCGCGCGTCCGGCGGCAGCGGCGGAGGCTGGAACGGCTCCTGCGCCCTGCGGCGCAGCCGGCTGAAGACATACAGATTCAGAAAGTGCATGCCGCCCAGCACCAGCAGCACCACGCCGATCTTATCGCTGACCAACTCGACGGCCTGCCGCGGCGTGTTCACCAGTTCGCTGGTGCGCAGGTCCAGGGCGACATAGCCCAGGTTGATTAAATAGAAGCCCACCACGAGCAGACGATTCACCGAATCGGCCAGCGGCGTGTTGCCGTGAAAGACATCGATCAAAAAGATCCGGCCGTTCTTATGCAGCGTCGCCGCCACCCACACCGTCACCGCGAGGCTGATCGCGAGGTACGCCAAATACGATCCGACAATGTACATACTTACCGTCCTTCCGAAACAGGTCCACTTTGAACGTGTTCAAATATAGAATACGAGCGGACGGCGGGCCTGTCAAGCACAATTTGAACGTGTTCAAGGAACACGGACGGACGCGGCCCGTACCGCGTTGCGCCGGTTGCCGATACAGGCCGGCCCCAGTTCCCACCGGATCGCGGAAGCGAGCTGTGGTCTCGGTACCCTCCCGCGCCAGTTCAAAGCCAGTTCAAAGGATGTTGACAGCGCGCGCCGCCAAAATGGCAAGCGTGGCCAGCGAAATCGACGCTTGCAGCATCATCAGCAGCTTGGCCCAGCGCGAGAGTACCGGGACGTCGGTGGGGGAAAACGCGGTGCTGGTGTTGAAAGCCAGGAACAGATAGTCGACGAACCCGGGCCGCCAGTCGTCTTCACCCATTTCGCGCCGCAGTTCGGGGTCGAGCATCATTTGCGGGAATAGAAACGCGCCGTCGGTATGCGCGCCGCGCAGGTCGCGCTGGTGGGGGCCGCCGGCGTCCAGGCGCCAGTACCACGACGCGAAGATCAGCAGGTTGCTGACCCACAGCGCGGCCGCCGATATCAGCAACTGCTTCGGTGTTTCGGCGTGCGACGGGAGTCCTTTGACCAGCAGAGCCAGCGACGCGGCCAGCCCTAGCGTGACTGAGCCCAAGGCGGTGTAGCTCAAGGCATGCGCAATGGTGAAGTATCCCTTGCGGTGAAGCGCCAGCGCTGGAAGCAGCAGCACCAGCACTAGCGCGGGGATCAACCAGCCCGGACCCGGAGACAACGTGGGCGGCAGGGCGTAATTTAGTCCGCCTACTGCCAGCAGGGCCACTAGCGCGGGCCAGCGGGGTTCTGGATCGATTTCAGTGGGTGGTGGCACCTCCTCATTTTGATGCATGTGGGCGGGCGCGATTTGGAAAGGAGATCTAGGTCTACGGCGCCGGCAAGCCCAGTGGGGCCGTGCCCCTGTTGGTCAATTCGCAGTGATTCTCTGCGCGGGCTGGTTGAGACATTTGAAAGCCCGATTCTATTCCGGCTGCTGAACAGGCGGCCGCGCGAACATTGGGGCACGGGACGCGTGACGCTGAGCTCGGTTCTCAATTGTGAAGAAGCAATCCCGGTACAATAGCGCCATGGCACATTCGAACCACTCTGCCGGGACCACTGCGCTCTCCGATCTCGAAAGCCTGCTTCCGCGGAACCCGGCGGAGAACCGGCGCGATTTCCTGGTCTCGAAGCTGGCCGTGGGATTCGCGCTGGCGGTGCGGCCGATCGGGGCGCAAACTATCACCACGGACACTGTGGGCCTGACCGCGGGCGAGGTGAAAATTCCCACCGCCGACGGGCAGATCCCGGGCTACCGGGCATGTCCATCCAAAGGTCGCGCGTTTCCGATCGTGCTGGTGGTGCAGGAGATTTTCGGCGTCCACGAACATATCAAGGATCTGTGCCGGCGCCTGGCGAAGGCCGGCTACTGCGCGGTGGCTCCGGAGTTGTACGCGCGCCAGGGCGACGTTTCGAAAATCGAAAACGTTCAGGAGATCATCGCCAAGGTAGTTTCGAAGGTTCAGGATGTCCAGGTCATGAGCGATTTGGATTACACCGCGGCGTGGGCGGTGAAAAGCTCCAAGGGCTCGGCCAGCCGCGTGGCCGTCACCGGTTTTTGTTGGGGCGGACGCATCGCCTGGTTGTACGCGGCGCACAATCCCAAGCTCAAGGCCGCGGCGGCCTGGTACGGGCAGATCGAGGGCAATCGCACGCCGCTGACGCCCAAGTTCCCGCTGGATTACGCGGGCGCGCTGAAATGTCCGGTGATCGGATTCTATGGCGGCAAGGATACGGGGATTTCGCAGGAGTCGATCGAGAAGATGCGCACGTCGCTCAAGGTAGTGAACGATCCGTCGGAGATCGATGTGTATCCGGAAGCGCAGCACGGCTTCAACGCCGATTATCGGCCCAGTTACAGCAAAGCGGACGCCGAGGACGCGTGGAAGAAGATGCTGGCATGGTTCAAACGCAACGGAGTCTGAAGGCATTTGTGGAGTGGGCTTTAGCCTCGGGGTGCCCTCTGGGCCGGGTGCTTCAGCACCCGGGTCGGAGCGGAGGCAAGAACCTCCGCAGCAAGCTAAAGCCAACTCCACGAGAGGTGACCAATGAATGGTGCAGATCAGTGGTACTACTTGGCGGGGACCGAGACGCGCGGGCCGGTGCCGTCGGCCGAGATCGTGCGCCTGATTCATAGCGGATCGCTCGCGCCGGCTACGCAGGTGGCCCAGGCGGGATGGCAGACGTGGAGTCCGGCATCCGTGGCGCTGGCAAATCTGCTGGGCGGGGCATCCGCCGGAGCGCTCGCCGGATTCGGAGTGGGCGCGGGTGCGCCGTACGTGGCGCCGCAGCCGACCTATGCCATCAAGCTGCAATGCGTCGCCGGCCCGGATGCCGGCAAAGCCTACATGATCGGCGTGGCGGAGGTCTCTCTCGGACGCGTGTCCGGCATCGGCGAGCATGATCCGCAGGTGTCGGAGAATCACGTGGTCGTGTCCTGGCAGAATAACGTGATCCACTTCCGCACCTTCCCGGGCGCGGAGGTGCGCGTGGCCGGGAATCCGGTGACGCAGGGCACGCTCAGCAACGGCCAGCAGTTCCAGATGGGCGCGTCCATATGGCAGGTGGGCAGCGCTCCGGTGGAGTTGACCAATCTGCTGGGGAACCTGGGCTCGCGCCTGAATCAGCTGGCCAGCACCGAGAAACTCGAGGGCTTCAGCCTGGGCCAGATGTTTTCGGAAACCTTCAAGGGCCGCAAGGAGGGCGAGGTCGAGAGCTACTTCGTGGTCGGGACGACCAAGACTACACCGCCCCTCGAAGAAGTGGAAACGGGCTGGCCGAAGCCGTGGTTCTTCATGCGCGTGTTCATTTTCATGGCGGGCGTGTACCTCTGCTTCTACTGGATGTTCGACACGTTCCATAATCCTCGCCTGATACCGGGCTTGATCATGATGGGATCGATGGTGGTTCCGCTCACTGTGGCGTTTTTCTTCTGGGAGATGAACACGCCGCGCAATATCAGCTTTCATATGGTGCTGAGGCTCGTGTGCCTGGGCGGCGTAATCTCGCTGGCGGTCAGCCTGATCGGATTCAACATCGCGAACCTGGAATGGCTGGGCGCGGCCAGCGCGGGCATCGTCGAAGAAACCGGCAAGTTGCTGGCGGTGGTGCTGGTGGTCCGCAATCTGCGTTATCGCTGGATTCTGAACGGCATGGCGTGCGGCGCGGCGATCGGCGCGGGTTTCGCGGCGTTTGAAACCGCGGGCTACGCGTTCTCCGACGGGTTTTTCGACACGTTTCTGACCTACTTCGTCAAGAACCCGGACCATATCGATTCACTGAAGGACCTGGTGGGGCAGGCGGTCTATGTGGGCAACGATGGCATGTTGAACCTGATCCATTCGCGCTCCTACTTCGCGCCCTTCGCGCACGTGCTGTGGACCGCCATCACCGCGGGGGCGCTGTGGCGCGTCAAAGGCGCGGAAAAATTCCGCTTCAGCATGCTCACCGAGCCGACGTTCATGCGGACGTTCATGATCCCCATGCTGCTGCACATGACCTGGAACTCGCCGCTGCTGCAGTTCGGTGGATTGCTGGGATTGGCCAAGTACGCGCTCCTGGGCATTATCGGATGGTACGTGGCATTCACCTTGATTCAGCAAGGGCTGCGCCAGGTGCGAGAGGCGCAATTGACGCAGGCCCAGACCGAATACAAGCGCACGCAAGAAGTGATCACCACTTCGGGCCGCTTCCGTGTGCAATCGTTCCGGTGAACATCGTTCCTGTAACGCTCGAGGGGCGGGTAGTGCGGTTGGAGCCGCTCGAAGAATCGCATCACGCCGGGCTGTGCGAAGTAGGGCTCGACCCGGAGTTGTGGACCTGGACCAACGTAGGCATCGCAACTCCGCAAGAGATGACGGAGTACATCCGCAATGCGCTTGTTGCGCAGGCGGCGGGAACGGCTCTGACGTTCGCGACCGTGCTGCGCGCCACCGGCCAGGCGATCGGCGGCACGCGCTTCATGAATATCGAGCCGGCGCACCGGCGCGTGGAGATCGGATTCACCTGGATCGGACGCCCGTGGCAGCGGACCGCGGTGAATACCGAGGCCAAGTACCTGATGCTGCGCCATGCCTTCGAAACCTGGAATTGCAATCGCGTGGAGCTGAAAACCGACGTGCTGAACCGGCGCTCGCGAGACGCGATCATGCGCATCGGCGCAACCGAAGAAGGCATCCTGCGGCGGCATATAATCACCGCGTCGGGCCGCGTCCGGGACACGGTGTACTACAGCATTGTAGATTCGGAGTGGCCCCGCGTGAAAGCGGAGTTGGAAAAGAAACTCTCGGGGTTATAACCCCGACCCGTCAGGGCGGGGATTCGGCGGTTTGGTGTATTGAGAGCGACATCGCCGGAACATGCTGCTGGCTTACCCACGTCAATCACGGGCGTCACAGCGCATCACTCCTGCGGGCCAAGTTTGGGCGAATTCCAGGCGAACATTCCGCACTATGCGGAATTGCGGTGTACTATTGCCACACAGCCACGCGCCCGAGCCCGCGCGCAACCCTCAGTGCCTCCGATCCCCAAGGTAAGCATCTGATTCTTCTCCAGCTGTGCAAACTGCAAAACGAACCCGAGTGGGGCAGGCTTTACAGCCTGCAGCCGCCTTTTCAGGCGGCTCCGGTCCACTCGACCCGCCCAAACCACAAAACGAACCCAACGCCCCTGAACCGCCTTCGACCGTGCTTAGCTAAGGAATTCGCCGCAGTGGTTTTGGAGCCCAGTGCTAGCATCAGGGCGGGCAAACCGAGCGCTCGCCAGCGCCCGTGGTACAACCAACTTATATGCCGACGTTTCGCGTAGAGACTCCGCAGCGCAGCTACGACGCCGTAGTCGAGCGCGGATCTCTATCTCGCGTGGCTCAGTTTCTGCCGTCTCGCGCGGGGTTGATTTTCGTAGTCACCACCAGGGATGTTTGGGAGTTGCAAGGAGCATCCATGGAGCGCGCGCTGGACGGACGGCCGCATCGCGTGCTCTTCTTCCCTGGCGGCGAAGCCCGCAAGAGACTCACAGAGTTGGAAACACTGGCCGAGCAAATGATGGAAGCGGGCGGCGATCGCTCGAGCGCGATCGTAGCGTTCGGCGGCGGCATCGTCGGCGACGTGGCGGGCTTCCTGGCAGCAGTGTTCATGCGCGGGATTCCGGTGATTCAGGTGCCGACCACCTTGCTCGCGCAAGTGGACGCGGCGGTGGGCGGCAAGACCGGCGTGAATCTGGTCGCGGGGAAAAATCTGCTGGGCAGTTTTCATCAGCCGCTGGCCGTGCTGATCGATCCCAACGTTCTCAAGACTCTCCCGGAGCGGGAGTATCGCGCGGGGTTGTACGAGATCATCAAGTGCGGCGTGATCCGCGACGCCGACCTGTTCACGATGCTCGATCGCCGGCGCGACGCAGTGCTGGCGCAGGAACCGGCAGCGGTAGAGCAGGCCATCGCTTCGGCCGTGTGCATCAAGGCCGAGGTCGTCACTGCGGACGAGCGCGAAGGAGATTTGCGGCGCATCTTGAATTTCGGCCACACGGTGGGGCACGCGCTGGAAGCCGAGACCCGCTACGAGCGCTTGCTGCACGGAGAAGCCGTCGCCTTCGGCATGCGCGCGGCCACCGTCTTGGCCGAGCGCACGGGACGGCTGAGCAGCACCGACGCCGCAGCCATCCATCGCGTGGTTTCCGAGTATGGACCGATCCCGCCGCTGGATGGAATCGAACCCCAACGCTTGGCCGCGCGGCTGCGCAGCGATAAGAAGACCGTCCAGGGCCAGGTCCACTTCGTGCTGCCCGTGAGAATCGGAGCGGTAGAAGTAGTCACCGGCGTTCCCGACAGCGCTGTTCTGGAATCGATCGGGATCGCGCTGGAGCAGGTCGCGCCGGGACACGCCGTGCCGGACGCGGTGTCGCGAACGTGACGGGAACCACGCCGCCGGGAGTTGCAGGGGAACAGGAAGCCGCGCGCTGGACGCGGGATATGTTTGGCCGCGTGGCCGGGCGTTACGACCTGCTGAATCACCTGCTGTCGTTCAACCTGGACAAACGCTGGCGCCGCCGCACGGTGCATCGCGTGGCCGGAATTCTGGCGCGTCCCAACGCTCGCGTGCTGGATTTGTGCTGCGGCACCGGCGACGTGCTGCTGGAGATGCAGGCGCGCGCCGAGTGCACGGTGAGCGGAAGCGATTTCTGCCATCCCATGCTGATCCAGGCCCGGCGTAAGATCGCGCGGCGCGGGTTTCGCTCCCCGTTGTTTGAAGCGGATGCGCTGGCGCTGCCGCTGGCGGACGACTCGCTGGATCTGATCACGATGGCGTTCGGGTTCCGCAATCTAGCAAGCTACGAGCGCGGCCTGGCCGAGATGTGGCGCGTGCTAAAGCCCGGCGGAGTGTTCGCGCTGCTGGAATTTTCTCAGCCTACCAATCGGGCTTTCGCCGCCGTGTACGGATTCTTTTCGACGCGCGTGTTGCCGCGCGTGGGTGGCTTGGTGTCCGGCTCGCGCGATGCGTATACGTACTTGCCGGAGTCGATCCGCAAGTTTCCAGGAGCCGAGGAATTGGCCGCGGCGATGCGGCGGGCGGGCTTCGCGCGCGTGGAGTTCGAGCGGATGACGGGCGGCTCGGTGGCGCTGCACCGTGGCTTTAAGTGAGGGGGCTGGAAGCAGCGACGCCTACGCCGCAGTCGAAACCCCGCTGTGATGGGCCAGGCCGGCTGCGACGGCGGCGCTCTCGCGTCCCAGGATGCGGCGATGCATGCGTCCGACTACGTAAATCGAGATCGCGAAGACGGCCGGGCAAACTGCCAGCACTACATAAATGTTGCGCACCGGCAGACTGGTGGAGAGAATGACGCCGCCCAGGATGGGTCCGGCGACCGAGCCGATTTTGGCTACTGAAGTCGCCCATCCCGCGCCGTTGCCGCGATAGGCGCTGGGATAGAAGATTCCGCAGATGCTGTGCAGCCCGAAGTGGCCTCCGATCAAAAAGCCGCCGATGGCCACCTCGAGCACAAAAAACGGGGTGTGTCCCACGCTCGCCAGGCCGGCCACCAACAGCAGCGCGGTGGTGACGACCGGCATAGTGGTGATGGCGATAGCGCCCCGATTGTCGGTGAAGCGCATCAGCAGCAATCCGCCGAGCGCGCCCAGGATCGAATTCAGCGATGCGGCGGAGGCGGCTTCGCTTCGCGAGAATTTCAGCGCTTCAAACACCAGCGGCGTCCAGTTCACGATGAAGAACACCGCCATGGAGCTGAAAATGTACGCCAGCCAGATCAGCGGCGTGATCCAGCGCAGCTCGCCGGCGAACAGAAGCGAGGGTTTGAAGTCCTTGGCGACCGCGCCCTCGTCGGTGGCCACGAAGGTCGCGCCCTCGGGAATCACCTGCTCCGGAGCCACGCGGCGCAGGATTCGCGCGATGCGCTCGGGGCTGCGGTTCTTAGCTGCAAGGAAACGGATCGACTCCGGCAGTTTTAAGTAGAGGATCACAGCGCAGATGAGCGACGCCACGCCGCCCACAATGAACAGCGCCTTCCATCCCAGTTTGGGGATCAGCCAAATAGCGATGGGCCCGCCCAGCGCCGTTCCGAGCGAGTAGCCCATCATGATCACCGTGACGATGGTGGCGCGGTAACGCTTCGGGGCGTATTCGATATTGAGCGCCCAGGCCAGCGGCAACATCCCGCCGAGCGGCATGCCATTGATCAGGCGCAAGGCCCACAGCGACCAATAGCTGTTCACCAGTGAGAATCCCATGGTCAGCACGCCGAACAGCGCAGTGGAGAGAATCACCGCGGGTCGCCGTCCGATGCGGTCACCCAAGTAGCCGAAGAAAAGCCCGCCGATCAGCGTGCCCAGCAAGCCCATGCTGAAGATGTTGCCGAGCTGGATGCGGCTCAGATGATACTCGGAGCCGAAGTACGGCGCGGCGAAGCTGATGACGTTCGAGTCGAAGCCGTCGAAGAAGGTGATGGCCCAAGAAATCGCGACCAGCGAGATCAGGAAGCGGGTGAGCCTCTGGCGCTCGACGATTTCCGAGACATCGATGACGGCGGTCTCTCGCATGTCCGTCCCACAATATCAGAACGGCGCGTATTTGTTCCCGGTCACAAACGCTTCCCGCGCGCTGCTTGTCCGGCGAGAAGGAACGTGCTTGGAAACCGCCCTGTCCCACACAGTTTGAACGTTCCGAAATCCTTGTACCAATCGCCGTCCGGCACGTCTGGATCTTGGACTTTCCATTCGGCCAACTCGAACAGGTCTTCTTGGGAAATCCGGCGCTCCCGCGCACGGTCGCGGAGATGGGCCCACTTCTCTCGCGGCAGCCGGTCCCACTGGATCTTGGGCATTCTTCAGCGGCCGAGAATCAGAGTGCGGAATTCATCGACCAGCCGATCCTGTTGGTCGGGGTCGTCGTTCGCCAGATTGTCTTTCAGTTTTTTGAAGAATTCGCGCTTGCGATTCTCCTGGCTTTCCAGGCCGATCCGGACTAACGCGGCGAGCGCCTTGCTCATGCTCGTATCGACGCTCTGAGCGTAGCGCGAGACCTTGCCGGCCAGACTGGGAGCCAAGCCGACGGTATAACGAGTCTCCGTTTCACCTGGATGGTTCTTTCCGGATTTCCGGACGGCCCGCCGGCTACGCTTGACCCGACGGCTAGACTTGATGGGTGTGTCCGTGTGAGGCATCTATCCTCAGAATGCATCATTTCGAGGCACAATTGCGAGTAGGGGCGCATGGCAGCCCTGCCGATTCCTCTATCCTGTGTGAGTCCCATGCGCTGGCTCGACCTCGCGATCATCGTTCTCTACCTGGTGGCGATCACCTGGTTCGGCGCGCGCTTCCGCAAGGGCCAGCACTCGCTCAAGGATTACTTCCTGGGCGGACGCGGCGCGCCGTGGTGGGCGATCGCGCTGTCGATCGTGTCGGCCGAAACCAGCACGCTGACGGTGATCGGAACGCCGCCGCTCTCCTTCTCCGGCAATTTCGCGTTCCTGCAATTGGTGATGGGCTACCTGCTGGCGCGCCTGGTGATCTCGGCGCTATTCCTGCCGGCCTACTTCCGGGGCGAGATGTTCACCGCCTACGAATTGATGCGGGTGCGGTTCGGCGCGCGCATCCGCCGCCTGGCCGCGGGAACGTTCCTGCTGCTCCGGGCGCTGGCTGAGGGCGTGCGGGTGTTCGCCATCTCCATCGTCATCTCGGTTGTGCTGGGCACGGGAGAGATGGTCTCCATCGCGGTCATCCTGTGCTTGACCCTGGTCTACACCTACGAGGGCGGCATGACCGCGGTGATCTGGACCGATGTGGTGCAGATGTTCCTCTACGTCACCGGGGCGGCCATCAGTCTGGCGGGAATCCTGCGCGAGATTCCCGGCGGCTGGGCGCACGTCGTGGCCCTGGCCGCGCCGCTCGGAAAATTTCAAGTGCTCGATTTCCGTTTAGCCCCGCCGCACGAATTCTTCGCCCGCCCGTACAGCTTTTGGGCCGGCATCCTGGGCGGATGCTTCCTGACCACGGCCAGCCACGGAACCGAACAATTGATGGTGCAGCGCCTGCTCGCCGCGCGGGACGAGCGTTCGAGCCGCGCCGCGCTGCTCGGAAGCTGGGTGGCGGTCTTTGCGCTGTTCACTCTGTTTCTGATCGTCGGGGTGTGCCTATTCGTCTGGTATTCGGATCGGCGGCTTCCGGCGCCGGCGGTCATGGACAGCATCTATCCGCGTTTCGTGTGGGAACAACTGCCGCACGGCGTTTCGGGACTGGTGATCGCCGCGATCCTGGCCGCGGCGATGTCGAACCTGAGCGCGGCGCTCAACTCCCTGGCCACGACGACGATCATGGATTTCGCCCGGCCCCTGTCGGGAGCGGGACCGGGAGCAGGAGCCGGAGCGGGCGCGAGCGACGCCGTGTGGCTCAAACGCGCGCGTCAGGCGACGCTCGGGTGGGGAGCGGTGCTGTTCGCGATCGCGCTGCTGGCGCGGGGATGGGGTAGCGTGCTGCAGGCCGGGCTGTCGATCGCCTCCATCCTTTACGGATCTCTGCTGGGCGTGTTTCTGCTGGGCCTGCTCACCAAGCGCGTGGGCGAGAACGCGGCCATGTGCGGTATGATAGCGGGCCTCGCGTTGATGCTCTACGTTCGGTTCGCGACATCCATCGCGTTCACCTGGTATGTGCTGATCGGCACATTAGCGACCACGGCGGTGGGAATTATCGCGTCATTCTTAACCGAGGAGCGGCGTGACGCATCCTGAAGACTCCCATGGCCTGCGCCGAGTACTGGGCGTTTGGCCGGCCACGGCCATTGTCGTCGGCACCGTCATCGGCAGCGGCATTTTTCTAGTGCCTACCGACATGGTGAAGGCGGTCGGCTCGCCCGGCATGGTCTTCCTGGTGTGGATCTTCGGCGGCGCGCTGACCCTCTGTGGATCGCTGACCTTCGCGGAGCTGTCGGCGGCGATGCCCGAAGCCGGGGGAGGCTATGCGTACCTCAAGGCGGCCTACGGGCCACTAACCAGTTTCATGTTCGGCTGGACCACGGCCTGGGTCGGCGAACCCGCCAGCTTGGCCGCCCTCGCGACCGGTTTCTGCGTGTATTTAGCCGATTTTTTCCCACGACTGCAAACGCCCTGGTGGACCCTTCCGCTTCCGGTCGGCCCGGGCGGAGGACCGCTCGAGATCCGCTATACCCAACTGGTGGGGATCTGCGTTCTGGCGCTGATCGCCGGGATCAATTACGTGGGCGTCCAGATCGGCGGGCGGGTGCAAGTGGCGCTGACGTCGCTGAAGGTCGCCATGATCGGCGGCATCATCGCGGCCGGGCTCGCGTGGGGACATCCCGCCGGAGACACTCTACGCCAAGCCACGCCGGCGATTCCGGGCGGCCCAGCCGGATTCTTTGCCGCTCTGGTAGCGGCTTTGTGGGCCTACGACGGCTGGTCCAATTCGACCGGCGTGGGCTCGGAAATCAAGCAGCCCGGCCGCAACCTTCCGCGCTCCCTGATTCTGGGGAGTCTGATCACGATCGCCATCTATCTGCTGGCGAACTGGGCCTATTTCTCAGTGTTGGGCGGGCCCGAAGCGGCTCACAGCTCGCGTCTGGCGGCCGATATGATGCGTAAAATCGCCGGACCGAAAGGAGCGGCCATCATCAGCGTGGCGGCCATGATCTCCATTTTTGGCGCGCTCAACGGATCGCTCCTGGCCAACTCGCGCATACCCTTCGCGCTGGCGCGGGACGGCTATTTTTTCCGCTCGGTAGCCCGGATTCATCCCCGCTATCGCACGCCGGCCTCCTCGATTCTGTTCCTGGGGGGCTGGTCGTGCGTGCTGATCTTGAGCGGGCAGTACAGCGAGCTGTACACTTTGGCGATTTTCCCGTTGTGGATTCTGTACGCCCTGACCGCGGCGTCCGTTCTGGTGCTGCGGCGGACAAGGCCGGATCTGCCGCGCCCCTACCGGGTTTGGGGCTATCCGGTGGTTCCAGTACTGTTCGTGCTGGTGTCCGGAGCCCTGCTTTATTCGACGCTGCAGACCTCTCCCCGCGAATCCGGCTTGGGGATGCTGATCATGCTGGCGGGATTTCCCTTTTATTTTCATTGGCGGCGGGGGGCGTCAGGGGGGTCGCCCGGCGGCCCCGATCAAGCCGGTATCGGACTCCCGAAATCTGTACCGTAAAACTCCCATGGTTCTATTTTCAGAACAAAAAGCTTGAAACCCATTGCATTGTATGGTTAAATTCGTAATGTCACTTTTGTAGTGATCGATTAAATCTGTTCGTTATTCCGAACAGCAGGAACCCAGAACACACGGAGCACAACGAGATGGATATCACCAAAATGCTGGCTGAATTACGCCAGGAACGGGCGCAGATTGAGGAAGCCATCGTCACCCTGGAGCGTTTAGCCCAGGGACGCGGCCGCCGCCGGGGTCGCCCGCCGGCCTGGATGAGCGAGCTGAAGCTCAAACGGAGGGGCCGTCCTCCGGGAAGCAAGAACAAGCCAAAGGAAACGGCGGCAGCTTAGAGCGAGACGTTGAATTTCGCCGGCAGTTGCGATGCCGGCTCTAGACCGAAGGCCGGTTTAAGACCAGCGGCGGGTTTAAGATAAGCGATAGAGTGCGAACACGGCTGACGGCCCAAGTCAAAGCGGGGGGCTGCGCATCCAAGCTGAGTCCGAAGATCCTGGATCGCGTGCTCGCCCGCTTGCCACGCGCCGCCCACCCTCAAGTCCTGGTCGGATTCGAGACTTCCGACGACGCGGGTGTTTACCGGATCTCGGACGAGCTGGCGCTGGTCCAGACGATTGATTTCTTCACCCCGATCGTGGATGATCCGTTCACGTTCGGCGCTATTGCCGCGGCCAATGCGCTGAGCGACGTCTGGGCCATGGGCGGCACGCCGATCACGGCGCTTTCGGTACTGGTGTGGCCTGGACCGGACGACCTGGAGACGCTGGAGGAGATCCTGCTGGGGGGCGCGGCCAAGATGCGCGAAGCCAACTGCGAGATCCTAGGAGGCCACAGCGTCACCGATCCGGAGATCAAGTTCGGTTACGCGGTCACCGGAACAGTGCATCCGGACCGGGTGTGGACCAACGCCGGCGCGCGGCCGGGCGACGTGCTGGTCCTGACCAAGCGCATCGGAACCGGGGTGATCTCCACGGCCCTCAAGCGGGGACTGGCCGCAGCGCAACACGTGCAGGCGGCCACCGAGTCCATGCTGACCCTGAATCGCCACGCCGCGGAAGCCCTGGCGGGGCTGGATGTGCACTCGGTCACCGACGTCACCGGTTTCGGCCTGTTGGGACATTCGCGCGAGATGGCGATGGCCAGCGGCGTCACGCTAGTGATCGAGTCCGCCGCGGTGCCGTTACTGGAAGGCGCCATCGATTATGCGCGCGCCGGAGCGATCCCGGGGGGCACTCACAACAACCGCGATTTCGTCGCGTCCTGCGTGGCGGGCATCTCGGCGCTGGACGACCTTCTTTATGACCCGCAGACTTCGGGCGGACTCCTGATCTCTCTTCCGGCCGCGGACGCGGCGAGATTCATGGAGCGTTTCCCCTCTGGTCATCTTATCGGCCGAGTGGAAGAGCGGCGCGAAAAACCCATTCTCATTCAATGACGACTCTTACCCACCTGGAGTGCGCGGCTTGCTCGAAGCGGCACTCTTCAGGACAACTACAGAATCTGTGCGACTGCGGCGGGCCCCTTCTGGCGCGCTACGATCTGGCGCGTCTGCGCGAGATCTGGCCTCGCGACTCGCTGGCGGCAGGCCCGTCGAACATGTGGCGCTATGGCCCGGCGCTGCCGGTTTCCGAGGCGTCCTCGATCGTTTCGCTGGGCGAAGGGATGACGCCTTTGATCCACGCGCGGCGGCTGGGCCAGCGTCTGGGCGCCACCAACATTTGGGTGAAGGACGAGGGCATGAACCCCACTGGGTCGTTCAAGGCTCGCGGGCTCTCGTGCGCCGTTTCGATGTGCGTCGAGTTGGGCGCGCGCAAGCTCGCCATCCCGTCGGCGGGAAATGCCGCGGGCGCCATGGCCGCTTACGCCGCGGCAGCGGGCCTGGAAGCCCACATTTTCATGCCTCGCGACGTGCCGCAGGCGAATTTCATCGAGTGCGTGGCGGCGGGGGCCAAGGTCACGCTGGTGGACGGCCTGATCAGCGACTGCGCGCGGATCGTCGGCGAACGCAAAGCGGCCGAGGGCTGGTTCGATGTCTCGACGCTCAAGGAGCCCTACCGCATCGAGGGCAAGAAAACCATGGGCTACGAGGTGGCCGAGCAGTTTGGCTGGGAGCTGCCCGATGCGATCTTCTATCCATGCGGCGGCGGTGTGGGTTTGATCGGCATGTGGAAGGCGTTTGAGGAGATGGAGGCGCTGGGCTGGATTGACGAGCGCCGTCCCAAGATGATCGCGGTGCAGGCGGAAGGCTGCGCGCCCATCGTGCGGGCTTTCGAGTCGGGCGCGACGCACAGCGAATTCTTCCCCAACGCGCGCACCGCCGCGAGCGGTTTGCGCGTGCCCAAGGCGCTGGGCGATTTCTTGGTGCTGGACGCGGTCCGCAAGAGCGGAGGCACGTGCATCGCGGTGAGCGACGAAGAGATGCTCGATGCGGGAGTAGCGCTGGCGAGCGATGAGGGAATCTTCCCTGCGCCCGAGGGCGGTGCATGCGTCGCGGCGCTCAGCCAGTTGCTAGCGTCGGGATTCTTGAAATCCGGCGAGCGTGTGGTCATATACAACACCGGGTCGGGATTGAAGTATTTGGAAGCTTATGGGGGACGCTTTCCGCGGGCGTGACTTCGTTCCCTCCGCGTGACCGTTCTTAGGCCAGTTTCTGGATTTGTGTAGACCGCCATCTTGATCCCCGCCCTTACGGGACGGGGCTGGAGCGTTTGGTGCTACAGCCCCACTCGTAAGAGTGGGGACTATAGTAATTCCGAAACTGGTCCGCTGCGGTGGGCCACACGGGTAATGCTCACGAGCCTCTTGGTATCGTCAACGATGTAGACGACGCGATAATCCCCAGCGCGGATGCGCCAGTGGTCTGTGAAACCGTGGAGCTTCTTGCATCCCGCCGGTCTGGGCTTGCCGGCAAGAGCCAAAATCTTACGGTCCATTCGGGCAAACAGCGCATCGTCCAGAGCGTCCAGTTCCTTCCGGGCAGACGGCTTTAGGTCGAGGGAATCGTTAGCCACGCGGGCGCGGTTGCTTTAACCGGGTGGCCCGGTATTCTTCATAAGGGGCGCCCTTTTCCTTGCGGCGCGATTCGGACATGAGGCCGTCCCAGAAGTCCTGCCACAGAGCCCCGTGCTTCTTAAGGTCGATCACCGCCGCCGTCTTGCGGCCCTTTTCATCGGTGATGAACTGAATTCCACTCATGGTTCCACCCTACGCGCTTGCGGTCGCTCCGTCAAGGCCGCTAGGGAACGAGCGCTCTACCCCCGGCTGCCTGGCAACACGGCTTCCTGGCGTAACTTGGCGAGTTCGCGGCGGGCGATGGTGGACCAGTGGCTGGAGGGGTCGAGCTTCAGATAAGCGGTCCAGTGCCGCACCGCTTTCATGGTCTCGTTCGAGCCCTGATGGAGCAACGCCAGATTGTAGTGCGCGTCGGCGTAGTTGGGGGCGATGCGCAGAGCGGCTTCGTAGTGCTGGATGGCCAGGCTGCGGTCGCCGCGCTCGTCATAGAGATTGGCCAGATCGAAGTGGGCTAGCGAGTACTGGGGGTCGGCTTCGAGCGCCAGTTTATAGTTGCGTTCGGCTTCCTTCCAACTGCGGGCGTTGAAGTGGATGGTTCCCAGGTTGACTAGCGCGCCGGCCGACGTGGGATCGAACTCCAGGGCTTTGCGGTAGGCCTCGATCACTTCGTCGGGCGGGGCTCCGGTTTGCTCCAGTTCGAGGCCGCGCTGGAACCAGTGCTCGGCGGACGCGCGCCGTTTTCGGTCGGCGGCGGCGGAGTCGGCCGCGGGGGCCTTGAATTCGAGCAGGCGATTCAACTCGGCCTGGTCGAAGTCGAGCAGCAACTGGAAGGAGTCGGCCTCCATGGCGCGGCCTTCCAGATCCACGCGGATGCGTTTTCCGTGGGCGTAGATTTTGAGTTGGGTGAGCGGGTCGGGGATGTGGTGGAGTTTATCGGCCAGCGCGGTCAAGGCCCGGCGGACCTGCTGGGGCGAGACGCGGCTGCGCCGGAACTTGATGAGCGTGCGCAGCGCCAGCAGTTCCTTGAAGCCGTAGGATTGGATGGGCGGGACCAGCTTCTGCCGTTCCCAACTGGTGAGCTGCCGCTCGGAAAGTTTCAAAAGGCGCAGCGCCTCGCTCCTGGAGAACGCCTGCTTCGCCGCCGCTACGACCACGTATGAGATTCTAACAAGTTTGCGAGGCTTGCCGAATGGAAATCGCGATGGAGCTATCGAACGGGCAGTTTCACGGATGGGCTGGCATTGCCGCCTCCTGGGCACCCTGAGATTTGGCCGGGCGGGCATCCCGTGTCAAAGAAGAGCGGCCAGTCGCCTGGCTGCTGGCTGGCAGGAACCACGAAGTTGATCTGCTCGACGCCCACCAATCCGGGCGCAAGACCCTGAAAGAGGATGGTTAGGGGGCGTGTGTTCGGCGGGGTGATCCCGATGTCGGGCGGCCCCTGCGGACCTGGGTACGCCTGCAAGTACAGATTGCCAGGACTGAGGATGTACGTCACGAAAGCACCGCCGGTCGTGAACTGAAATAGTGGCTGCTGGGGCACAGGAAACCCTACCGGAGGGGCTGGCCAAACGGGGTACAGATCGTTTGCGTAGGCGATAATCGTCTCGCCAGCATGGGCAGGGTTTTGCACCGTAACCGCGCTGTAATCCGAAGCATGCTGCGCGATGGCGTAGCCGTTTCCGCCCGAGAAGAAGCCCCCGAACAGGGATCGATCTTCCAGTGGGGCTTGTCTTACTTGTTCGACGTTCTGTTGTATTACCGCGAGGTAGCCTGGGAAGCCATCTGGTGCTAGGGACCTTATGGAGGCGTTTCGTTCCAAGGGCACCTGGAAGTTGATCTGCGCCACTGTGGATTGACCCGCAGGGGGAATCACGACAGCGAGGATTGGGGCAGCCGCATAGTTCACTTCTACTCCAACGCCAGCAAGCGCGAATGGCAAAGGTGCAGAGGATGCTGCGATATAGGTCCCCGGTGCACCAGACAGCCCAGAAACGTAAAGGGTAGCCAGGCCCCCTCCATAGGGAAGCCCCGGTTGAAACGTCGCCGCATTGACGACGGCCTGGATCGTGGGTTGGCACCAGCTTTGTGGCGCGGCTGCCATCAGGCAGAGGAATCTGAGGAGTCGACTCATGGAAATTAGTCCTTTGTGTAAGTGGTGCGTCAGCCCGTCGTGCGGGGACGGGAGAAGAGCGTGATCCCGGCGATGCCGGCAGCTCCCGCCGCGATGCAGGCGGCGGTGTTGGCGTGCGTGATTCCGCCTAGCGCCAGAACGGGGATTTGAACGCTCGATGCGGCGCGTGCCAGTTGGTCTAGTCCGCGGGGCGGGAGATCGGACGGCTTCGACAGCGGCGCGAAGATGGGGCCGAACACTGCGTAGCTCGCACCTTCCTGCTCGGCGGCTCGCACTTCATCGACGGTGTGGCAGGAGACGCCGATGAGGAAATTCGACGGGACGATTCTGTGCCAGATGCGTGGCTCGGGCGATCCTGCGGGCAGGTGCGCGCCGGAGGCTCCGGCGGCTAGGGCTACGTCCACACGGGAGTTGACTATGATTTTCGCGTCACGGGGGGCGGGGACACAGGCTGACGCCTGTGCTACCAGGTCGAACAACGCTCGCGCGGTTAGGTCCTTTTCGCGAATCTGAATCCAGTTCACTCCTGCCGCTAGATTGCGGGCGATCGCCTGGAGCAGCGTTTCTCCGGGCGTCAGATGGGAGCGGTCTGTGATGTAACACTGGATCATCGTATGCCTCGCTTGCGCTCGGCGCGGCGGACCGTGCGTTCGTCCATGCCGAAGTAGTGGGCGATCTCGTGCCATACGGTGTCGGCGACTATCTGCTCCAACTGATCCAGGCTTCGGGCCATGCGCTCGTGGGGGCCTTGGTAGATGGTGATCTGGTCGGGCATCACGAAGCCGTCGCTTATGCTGCGGTGGGTTAGCGGGCGGCCGTGGTACAGGCCTAGCAGGCCGGGGCGCGGGGGCTCCTGCTCCACTACGATGGCGATGTTCTCCATGCGGCGGCGGAAGCGCTTCGGGATGCGCCGCAATGCTCGGGCGACCAAGGTGTCGAATTCGGAGGCCTGCATGTTTCGTCGAGCCTTCCTGCTGAACGCCAATGCGGCGGGTGGGTTGTGGGGGAAGCTTTCAGGCTATGGGCCCACGTAGAGCCGGCCAGAAGGACGGCTGCAGGCAGGATTGCCTGCCCCACAGGGCAGCCGAACTGCAACCAAACCAGGCGGATTTACAATCCGCCGCAGGCTGCCAGCCTGCCCCACATCGATGCGTGCCAAGCACCACAACACTACTGTGACACGCCGGTTGGGCGGCCGTCCGTTTGGCCGCGTAGCCAGATGAAGAGCGGGGCTTTGGGCGAAGGGCTCGGCCAGGGCATGGAGATCCGAAGTGTCTGACGGGCGCCTTCTCCGGCTAGCGGTTGTGGCGCTTCGGCAACGGTTACGCCGGTGTGGTCGTCCCAACCGGTCTTTTCGATCGTGTCCAGGTCGAATCCTTTTAGCGCGCCGTAGAATCCTTCGGGGGCCTTCTCGTCGGTAAGCGTCAGGCTTTCGATGCGCGGCAAGCGGACTACGGTGCCTAGCGGGAAGGGGTCCGATTTGCCGAGCGCTTCGCTTTCGACGGTCGCGGTGAGGGCGCATCCGGATTGCCCGACAGCGCCGGGATCTAGCGACAGGAATAGCACGCCGGGCGCGGGGGAAGAGAGTTGCGCGGACGTGAGCTTTTCGCCGGCGTGCACGGTGATGGGCTGGATCGTGAATTGAGGATCGGAACACTGCACCGTGACCGTTAGTGGCGCAGCGGGTAGTGGCGTCGCGGGCTGTCCGGCGTTCGCGTCGCTTGAAGATGGGGCCGCGCGCAGCGAGACGTTGGCCCAGGAGCCGGCGGGGAGTTCTCCGTCGCGCAATCCGCCACGCGCTGCGGTGGTGAATTCTCGGGGTAGCGCGGCCTTGGCTTCCGTGATGACGGGGCGCGCCGCGGTCACCTGGAGCACTCCGGGGAAGCGGATGGCTTGCGTCATACCTTCGACGCGTGCGAGCAACGTTAGGCGGTCGCCGGCTTTGGCCTCGGCATGGAGGCGGACTGTCAGGCCGCGTTTGGCGCTATCCTCGGCGGCGGGTTGCAGCGCCAGATCGGCGCCGGCGGTTTCCAGATTCTGGATGCGGTCGAGGCCGGCGCCGGTGATCGTTACGGTCTGCTCGCGGTCGCCCAGGTGCACGCGCGCATTGGCGGTATCGATGCGCGGGACGGGCGGAAGCAGGCGCACCGGAATGTCCGTGGTCGCGCCGTCGATGCGGGAGAGCGCCAACAGATACGGTCCGGGACGCAATCCATCGGTGTCGATTTCGACGGGCAAGGGATCGATGGGCGTGGTGCGGACCTCGGGCAGCTCTGCGGGAATCTGGCGGCTGCTCGAGGGGCGGTGCAGAAACGCGCGGTCCAGGAACATCAGATTCGCGCCGGTCAGATCGATGTTCACCGGACCGCTGGACGCAATCAGACGGTCTTGCGATTCCGGAGTAAGGTGGACGGCGCTCAGGTCCTCCAGGCGATGCAGCCAGACCAGACCGGTCAGCTTCACCGCGCCCCAATCCCACTTGCCTTCCAGGCGATACGTGCCGGGTGGGCCGGAGAACTGGCGGAGATCGAGTTGCAGGGCGCGCTCGTCTACAATGGGACGCGCCGCTACGGGAAGCGGCTTGCCGGAATCGCCTTCGGCGGTGAGAGTCCAATCGAAGACGCGGGCGAGCAGGCGCCAGTCGTCGGGCTTATCGAGTTTCAGCGGCACGGCCGCGCGCAGGCCGATCGGCAGGTGCGTTACGGGGAGTCCGGCGGTGACCGCGACGGGCGGGCTGCTGATGACGCGGTAGGCCCACAGGTAGGCGATTTTGTTGCGGGTGCGGGGTTGGAGCTTGGCGCACAGCGACATTCCGCCATTGGGCGCGGGGACTTGATAGACGCTGCGGAAATCGGTATCGGGCATGAGCCAGGTTTTCACTTCGGGCAGCACACTGCCTCCTCCGCCGGGGATCAAGCCGCCGGCGTTTTCGAAGAACGCAGCGGCGCCCTTGCCCATCAGCGTGGCGGGACCGGCGCGGCGGCCGGCGCCGAGGGGATCGAAACCGGAGACGGCGGGATTGAGGGCGCGCACCAGGGCGAAGAGCGCCTGCTCGGCGGGCGTGGTGGCGCGCGGGCGGGCATCGGCGGCGGAGTCCTGCAGGTCGGCGATGAGATCCAGGCTGGCTTCGAGATCGGCGGTCTGGTCGGCGTAGTCGGCCAGGGCCGAGGCCATCACGTCGTCCTTGGTGACCAGGTTGGTGAGGCGCTTTTCGTCAAGGCCCTGCGGCGCGAATACCAGCAGGAGAATGCGGGTGGTGAACGGCGCCTGCCATTCGGTGGCGGTGGCGGCGGCGCGCGGCTCGAGCACCGTGATCTGGCCGGTGGGCGACGCGGGCACCATCACCAGGGTGAGCTTGGCGTTGTTTTTCATGTCCGCCGGGAGGTCGTCGGGTTGATAGCGGATGCGATAGCCGGCGCGCAGGTTGTTCACGTGCCACAGCGGCACCCAATTGGGCTGGCTCTGATTGTCCGGGGGCGAGGCGGAAAGACGGAAGCTGGTGACGGGCATGCTGCCGTCGCAGGTGCGGGTTGCCGCGCTGGCTCCGGCACAGGCCAGGAGCGCAGTGAGGATCAGAGTGTGGGCCGGCCGCCGGCACATAAGTGTCTTATATTGTACGCCTTCGGAAGGGCTTGGGTTCGTTTGGTATTTTTGCGGGGCGGGGCGCGGGCGTTGCCCTTGGGTTCGTTTGGTATTTGGCGTGGCGGGGCTTGGGCACCGCCCTTGGGTTCGTTTTGTATTTTGCGTGGCGGGGCTTGGGCACCACCCTTGGGTTCGTTTGGTATTTTGCGTGGCGGGCGCGGACGCCTGGCTCGGGTTCGTTTGGTATTTTTGTGCCTCGCGCTCGTGCGGCATTGGAGATCTCTTCTTCTCTCTTCGAGCAATTTTACTATGGGTGCGCTACGCGACTGCCTGGCGGCGAATCGCAAGTGATGGATGAGATGGGCGAAACTCCTGGAAAGCGGGTTGTAATTGGCGCGCGGAGCATGCGGAAAGGCAGCGCATGGCGCTGCCCCACCTCACTGGCTGAAGCTTGTGCTACTTCTTATGGCTGGCTTTCTTGCCTTCGACGTGCATGTCGGTCCAGTCCAGGATCAGGTCCGCTAGCTGGAGGTTGTTGCGGTCCTGCATTAGCATGTGGCTGTTTCCTTTGATGCCCATCTTTGGAAGATGCATCATTTGCGCATCGCCGCCCGCATCGGACACCTGCTTCACAAACGTCTGGCAGCTTTCGAAACTCGTCGCCCAGTTGGCGACGCCGCCCTTCACGTCGCCCAGGTGATCGCCGAACATCACCAGCGTCGGGATTTTGGCTAGGGTCGAGAGCTGCGGCGACGTCAGGTTGGTCACGCAGGGCATCTCGATCGAGACGATGCCTTTGACGCCAGTGGGATCGATCAGCGCGGCTTGTTCCGGATAGAAGCCGGATTCGGAGTGCCCGATCAGGACGGCTCCGCGCAACTTCACGGCTAAGGCCGCCATGTTGGTCCAGGTCGGATTCGGTATCGGCAGCAGAGAGTTGAGGTCGGGGATCATTTGCTTGTAGAGTTCATCCACGGCCTCGATCGGAAATTGCCCGTCGGGAAACGGCGTGTTGAACGTGGGCCCGAAGCGGAAGACCGCCCAGGCCGTCTGATGGCTGGCGGTGAGGATGTTGGGGAGCTGGCTGGGCGGTACCGCGCCGGTCCTGACGGCGTTGATGCGGGAACCATCGAAGCCGGAGCGGGCGCGGGAAACCTGGTCCGCGAGATACGTGGGGCGGCCCTTGCGGACGAAGTATTCGTTCCATCCCATACGTCCGTCCGGCGTGGTCTCCCAGGTTTTGCTGCTCAGACAACATCCGTGCACCATCACAATGGGTGTATGGTTGCCGCCGACCGGCGTTTGAAACTGCACGTACATCTGGTTGACGGTGATGTCGCCGGTCACGGCGGGCGCTTGCGGGTTGGGACCGGACGCTGTTACCGACTTGCTCTCACCACCCACGAAGAAACTGCCCTGGCTCGCCAGCACCAGCGGTTTCTTGAGATCGTCGGCCGCCGGAAGAATCATGGCTGACGCGAACATCAGAACGCAGAATCGAAGCTTCATCGAGGTCCTCCCTAGCGATCAATTGCCCGACTTCGAGTCGGACGTGCCAGCGGAATTGGTCAGTGTCACGTCGACCGTACCGATGGCGTTGGGGTCGCCCTGAAAGTTAAAAGGTATCACGAGGTCGAAGGCGCCGCCGGCTGCCAGACCATTGGCGCTGGTCCACCATGTGGAAGGTTGACCGGTATTGAGCTGGACAGGGAGGCTGGCTCCGTTCAGCGTCGCGTTGGAGGCCGGATGGAAGGTCAGCATGGCGCTGGCTAGATCGCGCGGATTGGAAACAGCGCGGGTGATCTCGACGGTAGGCGGGGACGCGGTTCTGTTGATGGTGACCGTGCCGGTGATCACGGGCTTACTCCGCGGCACGGGGATGGTTGTGGATGGCGCTGGCGTGGGGACATTCAACGGCGAGGTCTGCCCGTTGGGAAGGACCGCGGTAAGCGCAGTTAACGTCACCGTGACGGTGCCGGCGACACTCCCCAACTGGATGGCCTGATTGGCCGGCAAGGTCAGAGTTGTGCTAGTGGCAGCGATCTTAGCCGTAAGGCTGGTCCCGCCGCTTCCGAAGAGCATATCCGAGGGCGTGTAGTTGTTTGGAACGCCCGCCGCGTTGGGTGAGAACGACAGCGTCAGCGTGCCCATCATGTCGGTGGGGTAACCTGCGCCCAAATTCAAAGACAGCGTCGGCTGCGCATCCGTCGACGGTTTGATGGTGACGGACGGTGGCGCGGGCATGTTCACCGTGAGGGTCACGGCCTGCTTGGCTTGGGCCGACGCTTTGTCGGTGACGGTGAACGTAATGTTGGATGTGCCGGGCGTGTCGGGGGTGCCGCTCAACGCTCCGGTAGACGCGTTCAGGGTTAGCCAGGACGGCAGTCCGGTCGCCGCGTAGGTTAGGGGCGCCGTGCCTCCCGTGGCCACCACACGTTGGGAGTACAGGTTCCCGTAGGTTGCCGGCGGCAGCGAGGTTGTAGTGATGGTCGGCGCGGTCGCGGCGGGGTTGATGGTCAGCGAGAGGAGCGGGCCGGCAAACCCGCCCAGCGTGTCCGTCACGACCACAGCGAACGAATAGGTGCCGGCGGCCGAAGGTGTCCAGCTCAAAACTCCGGCGGAGCTTAAGGCCAACCCACCGGGAGCGGTAGAGCCAGGCGGGATGCTCCAAGTGAAAGGAGCTTTCCCGCCAGCGGTAGTGAGCGTTTGGGAATACGGGGTGTTGACCGTGCCGGCAGGAAGCACTGGGGAAGGAACCGATACGGGTGCGTAAATGGTCAGCGGAAATTGACTGGTGACGGTTTTCGAATTGGCGTCGGTCGCCGTTACCGAGATCGAGCCGCTGCTTTGGGTGGTGGGCGTGCCGCTCAGAATGGCGCTCTTGGGATCTAGAGTGAGTCCGGGGACTGCGGGGGTCATGCTCCAGGCGTACGGGCTGGTGCCGCCGGTCGCGGCAAATGTTTGCGAGTACTTCACGTTGACTTCGCCGTCCGACAGCGGAGGCTGGGTGGTGATGGACAACTGCGCCGGATTCACGACGGTCACGCTCTGCGGAGCGGAACACGACGCCGGGTAGGGCGTCGCGCTCGGATTGGCTCCGTCCTGGTTGACCACCGTAACCTGGACAGTCTGGGTGGCTCCCGGTGCCGGCGTCGGAATCAGGCTGGCAGGCAGCGTGAGCGCCACCAACCAGATGCCGCCAGACTGCGATGTTTCCGAGACGACGGCTAAGGGCGTGCCGCCAAACAGCACCTTGGTCGTTCCGCCGGCGATGTAGCCTGAGATGGTCGCTTGCAACTGGACTGCGCCGCTGCCCGCGGTGATCGTGGTGGGAGAGATTTTTTGTAAGACTGGCGTCGGGTAGATCGTGAACGGCAGCGCATTCGACGGGGTGAAGGTATTGGTAGACGTGTTGAGATTCCCCGCCCACCAGTAAAACGTGATCGTCGAGGTAACCGGCGGAACGAAAGAACTGGGTGACGGCAACGCTATGTTGACGTTGAGCTGGGTGGGACTGAACGAAGTAACGTTGTAAGTGACAAAGTCCCCTTGGTTCAGGTCGCTGCCGAACACGGCCAGGGTGGGATTTACGAATTTGCTTCCGTTCAGGGTCAAGGGGAACGCCGGGCCGCAGACGGTTGCCGCTGTGGGGTTAATGCTGGTCAGTACGGGCGGCTGAACGAGCGGCAAAATGGGGAGAGGATAACTCCAGCTGTTTTTAAAACAGCCTTCACCGCTAAGATAAACCGTCACTGTTACCTGAATGGTGGTTCCGGCATAACCGGCCAGCAAGTTGGCCGGGATGCTCAGGCTGATCGAAGTGGAGGACGCGCCGGGGAGAACGTACGAAGACACATCCGTATTTCCGAAAATTACCACCGGCGGAGGCGGCGGAAGGTACGTGCTTGAGATGTTGGGGTTGCACGTCGAGGCCAGATAGCCGCCGCTAATGGTGACCTGTACCGGTGTGTTGCTGACGTCGAGTGGGTTGGGCGATATGCTGGTGATGCCAGACGGGGTGACTTGGCCCGCCGCGACCGCCGAAAAAACCGGCAGTAGTGCCACCACTACTGCGCGAGACCGCATTCTGCCAAGCACCCCGCGAATCCGATGGTTGATCATACCCTCTGTCCTCTAAAGAAATCTTGAATGGCTGTCAATCGCGCCGCGGACGCGCTGGCGGTGCCGCGGGCACCAATACTGTGTGTCCGTCCGCGCCCTCCGGCACGAAAATCCAGGCGGGTTGGCCGGGCTCGGATGCAATCAGGAATGTGTCGCCGTCGCCGATGCGGCTGAGAGCGGCGGCACTGATGCGGGAATCGAAACTTCGCACTTCTCCGGTTTGCGCGCTGACGGTCCAGATACGGTTCGCGGATGGGTTGGTGAGCACCAGGCTCGCGGCATCGGTGGTGGAGGCGATGTCTTGAAGACCGTCCAGGCCCGCCGCCAGCAAGCCCGAAGAAATGTCGCCGGCCGAGTTGTGCATCAGGTAAACGGACCCGGCGCCGCGGTCGGCGATGGCGGCGGCGGCGCTATTGGGGAAGAACGCCAGCGCGGCGCTCGCACTCAGGTTCAGGATCAGGCGGGTTTGGCCGGACGGCGAAAGCAAATACGCTGCGCGGCCGGAGGCCAACAGAACGGCGCTCGCGTCATCGCTCACTGCTAGGGAATCGGGCGGCCCGGGCAACAAGGCGGCATCGAGGTCTTGGGTGATTTTAGGCGCGTCCGGCAGACCGGCGATCACTTGCAGCCGGTGCGAAGCGGCTGAAAATAGCGCGACGGAGTTGCCCAGTGGACTGAAGGCGACCAAATCCGCCCGAGGAAGCGCACCGGGGAGCGGGCTGGCATTGCCGGCGCGCGTTCCGCTCAAAGCCAGTATCGACGGCGCACCGCCGCTCCGCTCGATCCACGCATAGGGCCCCGCATAGGGGCGTCCCGGCGCGATGCGCACGGTGGTCGCGTCGGAGGGCGTGAGCAGCGCGTCGCTGAATACAGCTGCTCCCGGCACGCCCAGGATCGCCCGCAGTTCCACCGGGGAAGAGCGCGCGACGAATCCCAGCAGCGGGCGGCCCATGTCTGCTCCGGCGCGATCGCCCGCGGCGCTTCCGGAACGCAGGGTGCGTGTATCGGTCGCGGGCCCCAGCAAGCTCTGCGAAAAGACAAGGCCCGATACGGCCAGCGATACACCCACCAATGTGGCGACACGAAAGCGGAAACTGGATTTCTGCACGCTTCCCCCCTTACGGCACATCAATTCCGAACGACTCAATTCCGAACGACGCCCAACAGCTCGGTGATCTCCTTCAGCTTCGCGCGAAGCTGGGGTCCCTGGTCGATGTTGGGATTCAGGCGCAAAACGGCTTCCAGATTATCTTTGGCGCCCAACAAATAGTCCCGGCGATTGTCGCGGGTGAACAAGCCCGCGTAGCATTGCGATAACAGCAGGTGCGAATCCGGGTCGTCTTTTTCCACGCTCAGCGATTGATTGCAGAATTTGATGGCGTGGAGATAATTCTCGCGGCCGATTTCCGCGGCGCACAATCCGAAATAGGCGGACGCTTTTTGCGACCGGTAGAGGAACTGGACGCCGCTGCGGTGCTTGGTCACACCCGTGCCGATGGCCCAGAAGGCTACCACGCGCAACGCGCCGGAGCCGAATTCCTGGGATTGCAAGGCGCGGTTGTAGTCGACGATGGCTTCGTCGAAGCGTTTCTGCGCGCGCCGCGCTTCGGCCCGCAGCAGGTAGGCTTGCGCCGAGGAGGGGTCCAGGTCTAGAGCGCGGTTGGCGGCCTCCTCGGACTCCTTCGGGCGATCCGCCAGGAACAGCGCTTCGGCCAGCAGGCTCTGGACGAACGAATTACTGGGATCTTGAAGAGCCGCGCGCTGAATTTGGCGCACGGCCTCAGGATAGTCGCCGGTTTCCATGAGCAGCGCGCCGGACATGGTGCGCGCTTCGCTGTAGTCTTCGTCGATCTGCACGGCGCGCTGGCACGATTTCAGAGCGTCGGCGGGCTTGCCTTGGGCCTGCTGGATACGGCACAAACCCAGCGCGGCCTGGCTGTAGGCGGGCTCGTCTTTCAGGGCTTTCGAGAAGAAATCGGCCGCCTTAGCCAAGTCCGAGGCGGACGCTCCGGAGCGTTTCCAGATGGCGTCGCCGCTATCGAAGTTGGCCTTGGCCGCGGGCTTGAGCGTGCGCTGGCGGAGCAGGCGCAGCGACACCGTCTGCACCGCGCCCGGCGCCACGTTCACATCCACGGTGACAGGCTCATATCCCATGCGGACGCCGCGCACGTGATGGGCGCCGCTGGCCAAACCCGGAATCCGCAGGGGACGCCCGGGCGCGGCGATTCCGTAATCCTGATCGTCGATGGAGACCTGCACATTGTCGAGATTGACTTCCACCACCACGCTTCCGTTACTCAATTGCGGCAACGTGGCCACGATTTGCTGGCGGCGTTGAGGGCTGTATCCCAGGATCAGGTCGTCCGGGAAGTCGCCGAATTCGAGCGGCGTCTGCTGTGCGCCCCGGGCTCGCGCATAGGCGCGCACCTCGCGCTTCACGTAGGTGACCAATTCGTCGGCGGTGACTACGCCGTCGCTCGGATCGACGTCCGCCTCGCCTTGCCAGCCTTTAACGAGGAAGTAGCTGAACACGCCGTTGCCTCCGGCCAACTGCGCATCTTCGAAACTTTGTTCCGAGGCGCGGCTGGAGGTCAGCGTCAGGAAGCCTTGCGGCAGGCCGCGCAGGCTCTCGTTAATTTGCGCGGCGGTCGAACTTACGGCGATTTTTCCGGAATGGCAGGCGTCGGTCAGCAACATCTTCCAGCGGGCTTTGACCTTCTTGGACATCACGTCGCCCAACTGGTCCATGGGATAGCCGGTTTCGGCGATTTTTTGCGGATCGATATCGTAAGGCGCGAGGTAGCCGCGGCCGTTTTTGTCAGTGACTCCGTGGCCCACGAAGAACACGATGGCCCGGTCGGATTCCTGGGCGTGCGAGGGCAGCCACACCTCCAGCGCGTCCTTGATATTGGCCAGCGTGGCCTGCGGACCCACCAGCTTCTTCACGTTTTCAAATTCGATGTTCCCGCCTTCCTTGCTGATCAGCGTGGAATAGACGTTTTCGGCGTCTTTCTCGGGATAGGCGAGATTGCCCTCTTTAGGCAGGTTCTTGTAGTTGGAAATGCCGATAATGACCGCATAACCGCGGGGAATCTGCACCGGCATCTTCAACTGCTCGGGCGTGCCGAGCCGGACGATGCCGATGTCGCGGTCGCGCACGCCAGTTTGAGTGGAGGCGGGTGCTGGAGTCTGGGCCGACGAGATCGCCGCAGACATTAACACGCAGAGGGCGCAGGCGAATAGGGCTCTCCTATTCATGGCGGATTTTCACCTCCATGACGATACGCGCGGCCTCTCCGGAGGTGGTTCGCGCAATATACACCGTATGGGGCTGTTCGTTCGGGGATTCGGGAGTATCCACCTTCTCGACCACAATGTCCCGGCCCGCCAACTGCTGTTGCCACTGTTCCACGGACGCCGTGGCGCCCGAGGGTTTCTGAAGAGCCTCGCGCAACTGTTTCAAGTCCTCGGGACGCTCGGTCACGGCTACGATCAAGGTTTCGACACCTGGCGCGCCGGTCAAGCTGAAACAGTATTCCTGGGGGACGCGGATGGTCTGGCCGGACTTCACTAAACTGGCCTCCTCCGGCATTTCGGCGGAAGGCAGCAGGAGCTGCAGATCTCCGCTGGAGGCGCGGTTGAAGATATACAGATGACCGTCGCGGTTGGGCGAGAATTCCAGCGCGAAACAGTCTCCGCGCGAGAAGTTACCGTCCGGGTCCACTGCATGGGATTCCCGCGAGGTGGGATTGACCTGCAGCAAGTTGTAACGCAGGCCAAGGTGGCGAGCGGCATGAGCGACGCCAGCGGCCTGAACCGCGGGCACGGCGGCACCCTGCGCGGCTGCTGTGTCGGCCTGAAAGTAGAGATCGCGAGCCTTCACTGGCGGAGCTTGGGCGAAGGCGCACGACGCCGTGCATAGCGCCAACGCCGCTAACGGGATGTATGTTCCGTTGGCCATGGGAAGCGAATGCATCGGTTAGTGGGGTGGGCCTAGAGTCGGGCTGCCGGCGCCCGAGATAGTTCCGGTTGGGCCGGATGCGGGTGGGGGCGGATTGTTGGGGTTGTTGCCTCCACCCTTGTTTGCCAAAGCGATGCCCGCACCGGCGGCGCCGCCGACGGCGGCGATGATCGCCACCAGGACTCCGGTCGAAATGCCCGCGCCCGCGGCCGCCGCGGAAACGCTCACTGGGACCGCCGCGGTCAACGGTCCGCCGGGCGCGGACGCGGTCACGGCCATGCTGAACGACCCGGCGGCAGCCGTAAACGGTGTGCTGGTGGCCACGCCGGCCGCCGTGGTGGTCACGGTGGAAGTGAACGCGCCGCCGGCAAACGCGGCCCCGCTCCCGGTGAACTGGGGAATGGTGAAGATGACCGCGATTCCGGCCACCGGGACATCGTTTTCGTCCGTGACCTTGACTACGGCCTGAGAACTGACCCGTCCTTTCTTGACGCGCTTCTGCGTGCCGGCGTTGTCGACGATGGTCAGTTTGTACTTTTGGGCGCCGGCCGCGGGGGCTTGCGCGTCCTGGGCCGGCAGAGCGGGCGCACCGAGAACGATGCACAAGATGAAAGAAATAGTGGAGCGGAAGTGCGGCACACGTCCTCCTGAAGTCTTATCCGCGCAAAAAACTGAAATTTTGGCTCGGGAGCGCGCTTACTTTGAAATTGATTTTTGCCCAAGATGCGCTGGAAGTCAACCTGAGCGACACTTGCGCGACACCTAGAAGCCGGTTTGTCCGGGTGATCCGCCCGGGGCCAACGCGTGGGTTCCGAATCACTTACTGACCGAGCGGCGATCGGGTCGCGCGACTTGCGCGATAATTTCAGCGTGACACGACGGTCACTTCAGACATCTCCAATAGGGACGTGTCCGCTTACTGCGCACCCGTAGGCGGGAGCCGCCCCCGAGGAATCCATGCCCAAACTATTGGTCGCACTGCTGTTCGCCGTTGCTCTCGCCGCGCAGACCCCGGCCCCCGAACCGGATCCGCTGGGAAGGACCACGCCTCAAAGCACCATCTTCCGGTTTCTGGAGGCGTGCCACTCGCGCGACTATGCGAAAGCCGTTTACTATCTCGATCTGCGGCGCTTGCCCGCGGCGGCGCGAGCCAAGGAGGGTCCGGAGTTGGCGCAGCAACTGGAAGACTTGCTCGACGATACGCCGTTTGATATCACCACGCTGAGCCGCGACCCGGAGGGGGACCTGGCCGATGGCTTGGCGCCGGATCTGGACCGGCTAGCCTCCTTCCAGGTAGACGGGCAAACCATCGAGCTGCAACTGCAGCGCGTGGGGCCGGCGACCGGCGCCCGCCTCTGGGAAGTCTCCGCCGACAGTGTGGATCTGATCCCGAAAGCCCACCAGGCCGTGGCGGAGTCACCTTTCGAGAAGAAGCTGCCGCAGGTGCTGGTGACTTTCGAAGTCCTGGATACGCCGGTGTGGCGGTGGCTGGCGCTGCTGGGATCTGGCGTCGTGCTGTGGATCGTAACGCGATTCCTTTCGCGGGCCGTGGTGGCGGCGCTGCGGCCACTGGTAGACGCGCCGGGGTTTCGCGGTCCGGTGCGGGTCGCGTTGATAGTGGCCGGATTGAGAACGGCGCTGGAATTCGCGTCGCCGGCCACGTTGTCGCGGACGTTCCTCGAACGCGCCCTGGGGCTATTCCTTGCGTTGGCCGCCGCTTGGGCCGGGGCGGTCGCCGTGGACCTCATTGCAGAACGCTGGCGCTTGCGCCTGGACCCCCGGCTGCAGGCGGTCAGTTATTCGGTGTTGCCGCTGGGCCGGCAAGTGCTCAAACTGTCGTTATTCTTGATCGCGATTTTGGGAGTGCTGAACGTCTGGGGTTACAACACGACCACCATTCTGGCGGGGGTCGGCGTCGGAGGTATCGCGATCGCGCTGGCCGCGCAGAAAACCATCGAAGACTTGTTCGGCGGCGTTTCGGTGATCAGCGACCGCCCCGTTCTGGTCGGCGACACCTGCCGCTTCGGCGATCGCACCGGCACGGTGATGCACATCGGCTTGCGTTCGACGCGTATTCGCACGCCGGATCGCACGGTGATCAGCGTCCCCAATGGCCAGTTCGCGACCATGACGCTCGAAAACATTTCAGGGCGCGACAAAATCTGGTTCCACCCGACGCTCAATCTGCGCCGCGACACCACGTCGGACCAATTGTTACAGGTACTGGCGTCGGTTCGTGACATCCTCACTGGCCATCCCAAGGTGGAAGCCGGCAAGATGCCGGTGCGCTTCGTCGGCGTGGGAGCCTATTCGCTGGACGTTGAGGTGGTCGCCTACGTGACTACTTCGGACTATGACGAATTTCTGACGATACAGCAGGAATTGCTGCTCCAGATGTTGCGCGCAGTGGAACAGGCGGGAACCGCTCTGGCGGTGCCGTTGCAGGAGCGCTTCGAATCGCGGCGGGAGCCAGGATCCTAGTGGGGCAGCCCTTTTCAGGCTGCCGTCGGCTTTCAGCCGGCGATTTTGGCACCCCCGGATAAATCATTCTGCTTGCCGCACCCCACTAATAAGCGGTCCCAGCGATATCGTGATCACCACTCCAATGCCTGAATCCCGCCTCACGGAGCGGCGCGATAACCCGTGGCGTGAGCCCGGGGATTCTGTTGCTAACGGGCGGCGTTTCGCGCGATATAGATAAGGAAGCGGCTATGAAACGCCTTGTGATGCTGGCCTTGATTACCGGCGCGGCAATCGCTCCCTCCGGCGGGCAGGCATGGAATTCGCGCCTGTTGCCGAATGTGAATGGCGCCTTCGTTCCCCAGACTGTAAACTTCGCGGCGCGCAAATGGGTTCTGGACGACTTCTCTTACGCCGGATACTTTTTAGGCTCCAAGAGTCTCGGCTCGGTACCTTGCAATGTCGCGAACATCACCGCGACGGGCGATATCTCGGCTGCTGTACAAGCGGCGATCAACGGCGTGGGCCAAACCGGCGGCGGAATTGTGCGCATTCCCGCCGGAACGTTTGTTATGTCGACCGCGGTCGCCGTGAACTATAACAACGTTTCCATCGAGGGCGCGGGCAGCGGCCAGACGACCATCAATGTGCCTTCGAGCTACTCCTCGGCGGATGACGCCTATGATGGCGATGGCTTGTTCGCGTTCGGTAGAACGCTGGGCGCCGCCACGCAGAACGACGGATGGGTGAACAAGGGTACGATTCTCACCAATGCGACTGCGGTGGTCCATCGCGGCGATATGCAGATCGCCACTGCCGACGCTTCCAAGATCAACACCGGCGATTGGATCGTGATTCAACAGTTTTTCTGGCCGGCGCTGGTAAATAACAATTCCGGCATGCCCGATCAATGGGTGGCGAACAGCTCCTATGACTTCTCCTTCACCTATTTGCGCCGCGTAACGGCTAAGTCAAACAACCTGATTTCTCTCGACGCATCGATTCCGTGGACGCTGGACCCGGCGAACAACACCGTCCGCATCCGCGCCACCGATGGGCAGATGAACGAGAACGTCGGCATCAAGGGCATCACGATACGCTTCGCGAACAACACGCTAGCTTCCACCGGCCGGCCGCATGGCAGCGGAGTTTACTTCGAAGGCGTGCGCGATGGTTGGGTCGATGACGTCCAGGTGTTCAATTTTCCGCGTAATGGGATCTATTTGACCTATAGTGCCCGCATTACGATTCTGGACTCCTGGGTGCAGACCGCACAGGATACCGGCGGTGACGGCTATGGCTACGGGTTCTTGGTTTCGCCCGCTCAGAGCATTTTGATCAAACGCTGTCATGGCGAGGCGGCGCGGCACAATTTCATCACCTCGCACCCGCAAACCTCCGTGATCGTCCAGACGCAGAACGTATCTGTGAATGCCACCCAGCCCGACGATACGCACTTCGGTTTCGAGCAAGCCATTCTGTGGGACAAGCACAGTCAAGCGGGCGGCGAAGCTCTGGAAGCGGTGAATCGCGGCGACCAGAGTAGCGGCGCTTATGAGACTCTCGCCTCGGGCGTGGTCTGGAACTTCTACGGCGACGGCGTGAATCTGCCGGATTTCCCGGGCGGCGGACTATTCTTGAAGCCCTCGCCCGACGGGCAGGCGATCGTGGTGGGAGTGACCGGTGCTCACTCGGTGTATGACAACGCCCAGGGCAACGTGACGCCGTTTCAAGAAGGCCAGCGCATGCCGGCCAACGCGGGGCTGCAGGTGGGCAGCAGTGCCGGGGCGCTTCAAAACGTCCTCTACGAGGGGTTGAACCAGAGCGGCCTGCAGCCGGCGTCGCTCTACGAGACGCAGCTCGCAAATCGTAACGGGACGCCGCCCGCCGACTGGATCGACGTATGCGGAGCGACGCCGGTTTTGAGCTCCGGCGCGATCACCAACGCCGCCAGCTTCGCGACGGGTCCGCTTTCGCCTGGCGAGATTGTGACGCTGTTCGGAACGGGCATGGGCCCGGCGCAAATCGTCACGGCAACCGTCAATCCGTTGGGGTTGGTGGACCATCTGCTGGCCGGGACGCGGGTTCTTTTCGATGGTGTCCCCGCGCCGCTCATCTACACTCGTACCGACATGGTCAGCGCCGCAGTTCCCTATGCTACCGCCGGCAAATCGTCGACCATGGTGCAGGTCGAATACCAGGGCCAAGCCTCGCCCGCCGCGCAATTTTCGGTGGCGCCGGCGACGCCCGGGCTCTTCAAGCTGGACAGTTCCGGTGGGGTGTCGAAGTGGGCTTTCAATCAGGACGGCACCATCAATTCGCCGGCGAACCCTGCCGCGGCCGCATCGATCGTGGTCTTCTACGCGACCGGCGGCGGGCAGACCAATCCGCCCGGCGTGGATGGGAGTCTGGCCGCCCTTCCGTTTCCCGTGCCTGCCGCCAACGTATCCGTGACGATCGGAGGAGTGCCAGCCGCGATTCTCTACGCCGGCGCAGCGCCCGGTTTCGTCGCCGGTCTCGTGCAGATCAACGTGCGCGTTCCGGCGGGTCTGCCCTCGCCGGCGTCGGCGGCGCTGGTTCTCGCCATAGGCGGTGCATCGAGCCAATCGGCGTGCACGCTCGCCGTCCAGTAAAGGCCTTGGGTTGCCCGATGCCACTCAGCCCGGCCGGTAGCCGGATTCGCCGCCTTTCCAACACAACAAAATGATGCCATTATGTTTTACAGGAGGTCGGCTCAATGGCGGCAAGCGAGAAGATACGGAGGGGAGTGGCTAGCGAGGCCAGCCCGGTCCAGCGTAAGACAGCTTTGGCAATGCTCAAGCGCGCGGCGAGACGTGAGCTTCGGCGAATCTTCGACGAGGAACTGAAGCAGCGGGAATCGGAGCGGCAGATCTCACTGTCCCGGCGAGCGACGGCGTCACATTCTCATTCGTGACTTGAGTGTGCCCGCGTCACAATGAGAGCCAAAGTATAACTGAAGCCACCCGCGCGCACGAAATGCTGGCGCGGCGGTCCTCGCGAGGACACTTCGAAATCGGGCCCGGCAGCGGTTGAGCGTGAGAGTCACGGTGCGCCGCCAAGCGACGTGGACTTTCGCATTCGCACCAGCAAACCCGATGTCCCCAGGACTAGCGCCGCGATGCAAAAGGGCAGTTCCGACCATAGGATATACGCGGCTTGGTCGAAGAATCTCACAATCGAGAGCGGCGAAACATGGATCGGGCGCCACGGAAAGAACAGCCGGGCTTCCGAGAAAGGGAACAACAGCATCACGCCCAAACCGCCGTCGGTCATGGCATCCAGCAAAGGATGCGTGATGGCGCAACCCGCCCACAGCATCGCAATCCACACGGTCGTGCGCCGCGGATGCCGTCGGGTCGCGATCATGGCCAAACTGGACGCAAGCAAGAGCAATAAGAACGGTGAATGGAAGAAACCTCTATGACCCCAGAAACTGTCATACGGGACTCCGGCAGCACGCATGGCGAGGGTGTCGCAGTCGGGAGCCACCGCCAAAATACCGGCTGAGACAACGATCGCCCCTCCCGGCATCACGCTCCGGATACTCGGGGACTCAAGAGCCGGAAGCGCCAGCGCGGCGCCAACAATGAAGTGTGTAATTGCCGAAGCCATTTCACCGCCGTTTTGACGCATGCCCTGGATCCACCACACGCTGCACGCATTCGCCCACACCAATGTGGGTGTACGGCAAGGCGAGTCCCTACGTGACGTTTAGGTTACGGTTCGCCTTCCAACTTGCGGAGCCGCACCTCAACTCCAGGAGTACCCTTCAGAGCGTCGGCGAAGTCTTGGACATTCTGCCCGCGGTAATGATAAGGATAGGCAATCTTCGGCCGGAACGCTTGCACACATGCGGCGGCCTCGGCGGGGGGCATGGTCCGGGGAGGATTCATGGCCAGGAAAGCGACAGAGATGTTTTTCAAGGCTTTTATCTCCGGGACGCATTCCGTGTCGCCCGAAAAATAGACCCGGGTGTCACCGAAGTTCAGGACGTAACCGTTCCCAATACCCTTATGGTGAAACGGCTTGCCGGGTCCCGATCCCAGGACCAGGTTGTACATCGGGACAGCCTCGATTTCGATTCCCAGAAACTCCTTCCTCTCCCCGTTGCCGATCGTTTCGACATCGCCGCAACAGCCGTTGAGGGTATCGGTGACCGCGGGAGGCGCAACCACCGTGGTCGATTCCTTTCTCAGCATCTTGAGCATCGACGGGTCCATATGATCGGCATGCGTGTGCGTGATCAAGATCAAATCCGCCTGCGGGATGCCGGAATAGTCGGCCTGGCTCCAGGGGTCGACGTGAATGAACTTGCCCCCAAATTCCAGCATCACGCTTCCATGAAACAGCGGCGTGATTTTCAGCGGACCGCGAGAGGTTTGCACCACGTCAGCTTGTCGATTGGGCGTCGCGGCGCCAGAGGCGGCAGTAGGGTTGATTGCGAAGAGCGCGCACAACTCAAGCGACACGCCGGCGAACAGACTTCCACGCAGAGTCGGGCTGAGTCTCATGGGAGCGAACCTCCGATGAAATTATACCTGCCCGGGACGAGTGTGGAACTTCCTGAGCTACTTGGGGGCGCCGGTCTGCATTTCACGATGATTGCCGCGAACACTTGGAGTCGTGACAAGAAACCTAATCCTGCCAGCCAAGTAGATAGACCGAGTTGCTGGTGGCCCATCGCCAGCGATCCTGCGGATAGGCATTTGATTAGGCACGCCCGTTAGGCTTGTAACGTATTGAATCTCAGGGTCATAGGAATCCACGCTGGGCCTGTTCTCGAGCCGCGTAACTAATCGTTTGATTGCAGCGGTTCATCTGGCTTTCAGTGGGATAATAATCACTCCGGAATAGAAATCATGTGGCACTTAGAGCGAGTGTGGGAAGAGCGTAACCAAGCAGCAGTTCTGCTGGTTAGCGGTTCGATTATTGTGATGATCGCTGTCGCCGACTGGTGGACCATGCCTTACGTGTCGCTTGGCTTTCTGTACCTGTTCCCCATCATGCTCGGAGCCGGATTTCTGCCCAGGTGGCTGGTCGCCCTGCTTGGCGCCGGCTGTGCGGTGCTTAGCGAGGTTTTCAGTTCTCTCGATCGGTCGACCGTCCGTTTGGCTTTTGAGACACTGGCGCTTTCCGGCTGCGGGCTGTTCGTCGGGGAACTGGTGCGGAACCGGCGCTTGACGCTGGATGCGCAGGAAAGATTGAAGGAGGAGCAGGAAAGATTGAAGATTCTAGTCGAGACGAGTCCGGCTGCGATTGTAACCATCGATGAGCGCGGCTTCATCGAACTTGCTAATCACGCTGCCGCCGAGTTGATGGCTCCGCGAGAAGGGAAACTGGTTGGCAGCCCGATTGCTGCTTTCTTACCGGACCTGCACCATGCTCTGCGCTGGGAGGAAGCCCCCCAGTTCCGGGCAACCATGCAATGCCGAGGCCATCGCGGGAGCGGCGAACCCTTTACCGCGGATGTTTGGTTCTCAACATATAAGTACGGGCCGAACCCGAAACTTGCGGCCATCATTGCGGACGTTACGGAAGAGACCGGGGCGGCCAATTCACATGCTTTCCATGCCGAACATCAAGAACGCCCTTTGCTGAGCGACCGGGAGATGAATGTGCTTCGACTTCTGGTTCAGGGTTTTGCCAACAAGGAAATCGCAACCCATATGGAAGTCTCGGAAAGTACCGTCAAGAACACGTTGCAGCAACTTTTTGCCAAGGCGAACGTTCGCACGCGCGCCCAACTCGTTCGAGTCGCGCTTGAACAGTATCGAGATCTTTTATGAAGGCGAGAAATAAATTCGATTGGCAGACAATATCGCGCCGAACTGCAATCGAACAATTAGATGTAAGATTTATGGCACAACGCGCTCGACGCGGCTAGAGCCGGGGTCTGCCGACCGCTAAACGTAGTCCGCTCCTTCCTGATTAGTGCCACTTCGACAAGGGAATAGCCCTTCCCTCGCCATCGCCCCGTGGACCGTGTTCGGTTGCGGTTGTCGTCACGGGAATTTGCCCTTACGGCTATCGAGTTCTCTTCTGACGCCGGAAAACACAATTGAAGTAACAAAACGTCCACCCCGAAAGATGAACCGAACGACCATGAGGTTTGGAACCAAGATTACTGGCCTCACACGGCGGGCGCGGTTACAGTCGAATCTGCTGACTATTTAAACGCCGGTCAAAACCCATTCATCATGAAGAACGACGCACCAACGACGAAAGTGTATTTCATGCGTGAAGCGCGGAGCCGTGCGCGTATTTTGATTGCGCTGGCGGGAATACCGGCCGCGACACTCTCGGCTCAGACCACCTTCACCTGGCAGCAGATCAAGGATAAGTTCGAGGCCGCCAATCCGACCTTGAAAGCGGTGCAACTCAATATCGATGAGTCGCGGGCGGCCGAGATCACGGCATTTCTCCGTCCCAATCCGGATTTTGGACTGTCGACGGATGGAACGCAACTCGCTCGGTTTGAGGGACACTGGCGGCCGTTTATCGGCACTCAGTGGGGACCCAGCTTCAGTTATCTGCACGAACGCCAGCAAAAACGCGAGTTGCGGCGCGACCAGGCAAAAGAATCGACAACCATCGCGGAATCGACCTATCTGGACCAGGAGCGTGGTCTGGTGTTCAATCTGCGGAGCGCGTTCGTACAAACGCTGCAGGCGAAAGCCGTGCTGCAGAACGCGCGAGAAAACTTGGAGTACTGGGATCGGGAACTAGAGGTAAATCGCACGCGCTTCAAGGCCGGCGACATGGCTCTGGTGGATCTGAACCGTTTGGAGCTGCAGCGAGTTCAATTTGAATCCGATTTCGAAACTGCGACGGTGAATCTTCGAACGTCCAAGATTCAGCTGCTGATGCTCTTAAACGACCGCACACCGCTTGAACGGTTCGACGTCACCGGAGCGTTTGATTTCACCGATGACTTAAGGCCCCTGGAAGAATTCCGGAACATCGCACTCGAGGCCCGGCCGGACCTGAAGGCTGCCGTGCAGAACGTCGAACTCGCCAAGATTACCCACCAACTCGCCATCGCGAACGGTTCAACCGACCCGACCTTCAGCGTGTGGTGGACGCACAACCCTTCGTTCAACAACCCGTTTGACAACAACACGATCGGCGGCAGTATCAACGTTCCGCTCCGCATCTTCGATCGCAACCAGGGGGAGAAGGCGCGTACGCAGATCGATATCGGCCGCAATGAGCGAGTCCGGGACGCCAACGAGGCGCAGGTGTTCAGCGACGTTGACTCCGCCTACTACACGATCGTTCAAAACGTGAATCTTCTGCGGCCGTACAAGACCAAGTACCTGCCGATGGCGATGGACACTCGCGACAGAATCACCATCTCCTTTCAGAATGGTGGCGCATCCTTGCTCGATTTCCTGGACGCCGAGAAAGCCTATCGGGACACTCGATTGGCCTACTTGAATCTGATTGGTTCGTATTTGACGGCCACGGCCCAGATGAACATGGCCGCGGGCCGGGAGGTTCTGCAATGAAAATGAATCGCTTACTTCTCTTCGAAGCAGCTCTATGCGTGGGTTGGAGCCTGTTCATCACGGGATGCGGTAAGGTCACCGCCCAAGAAACCTTGACGGCTGCCAACACAGGTCCGGTCCCCACCCGCGTGGCGCCCGACTTGGATGCCAACAACTTCAAGGTAGACCACCCGGAGCGGTTTCCCTTGGTGACGGCCGGTGTGCATGTCGCGGCGCCTGAGCTCAACGTGACCGGCGTGGTTAGTCCCGATGTATCGCGCCAGGTGCCGGTACCCTCGCTGGCCACCGGCCGGATCGTGGAAATCGACGCCCGGCTCGGGGACGAGGTGAAGAAGGGCCAGCTTCTGTTCAAGGTGCGAAGTACGGACATCGCGGGAGCGTACTCCGACTATCGCAAGGCCGTCAAGAACGAGCAGTTGGCCGTCGACAACGAGCGTTTAGCGAAGATACAGCTGGATCGCGCCAAGCTTCTGTTCGAGGACGGGGCCATCCCCAAGAGCGCCTACGAAATCGCGGAGAACGCCGAAATTGGTACGCGAATAGCACTCGAAAATGCCAAAGTCGATACCGAGACCACGACCGAGCATCTCAAGCTCCTGGGTTCCGATCCGGATCATCCCTCGGGAATCGTGGAAGTCTACGCTCCGGTTTCCGGAGTGATCACCGACCAAGAGATCACGGACTCCTCAGGCGTGCAGGCGCTGACGCCTCCCAACCCCTTCACGATTTCCGACCTGTCGCGGGTCTGGATCGTCTGCGACGTGTGGGAGAACAAGATGGCCCAGGTTCACATCGGCGAATTCGCGGAAATCCATCTAGCCGCCTATCCGGACCGGATTCTGCGGGGGCGAATCAGCAACATCTTGCCGATCATCGATCCCAGCATTCGCACCGCGAAGGTCCGGCTGGAAGTGGAGAATCCCGGCATCCTGCGGCTGGGGCTGTTCGTCACCGCGACCTTCCACGGCGACACGATGGAGCGGCACGCGACTGTGCCGGCCAGTTCCATTCTCCACCTGCACGACCGTCAGTGGGTCTATACGCCTTTAGGAAATGGCAGCTTCCGGCGTCTGGAAGTGGTCGCGGGGAGCATGCTGTTCGACAACCTGCAAGAGATCGTCAGCGGGATCACGCCTGGCACCCAGGTCATATCGAATGCTCTGGTTTTCCAGGACACGGTGGAACAGTGAGGGGGTCGCAGTAAATGATTCGCAGGGCCGTCGATTTCGCGCTAGAAAATCGCTTTCTTGTCCTGGCCGCCGCCCTGCTGCTGTTTGGCTGGGGCGCGGTTTCGTTTCACCAGCTTCCGGTCGAGGCGTATCCCGACGTCGCGGACAATTACGTGGACATCGTCACCCAGTGGCCGGGGATCTCCGCCGAACAAATCGAGCAGCAAGTCACGATTCCGCTGGAGATCGTGATGAACGGCATGCCGCACGTAACTCATTTGCGGTCGTTCTCCTTGTTCGGCCTCTCCGACGTGAAGCTCATTTTTGACGACGAGGAGGAGAACTTCCGGAACCGCGAGCGAGCGCTTGAGCGGCTTTCGCAAGTCAGCCTTCCGCCGGGCGTGTCCCCGCAACTGCAAACCGACTGGAGCCCCGCCGGCCAGATCTATTTCTTCACGCTGCACACCACCAACCCTGCCTACGACGTCATGGAGTTGAAGACCATCGAAGACTGGGTCATAGAAAAGAACTTCAAGGCTGTTCCCAACATCGTCGACGTGGCCAGTTTCGGCGGACCCACGCGCGAATACCAGGTGCGCGTGGACCCGGACAAGCTGATCTCCTATGGGCTGAGCATCGCCCAGGTAGAGCAACAACTCACCAACAATAATGCCAATGCCGGCGGCAGCTTCATCGAGGCCGGTCTGCAGCAGATCAATGTTCGGGAAGTGGGACTGGTCAAGGATGTGAATGATATCGAGAACACGGTTCTCCTGGCCAAGAATGGGACGCCGCTGCATGTGAAGGACATTGCCGTCGTTTCACAAGGTCCGAAAATACGGCTGGGCCAGTTCGCCAAGGCTATCCGGCACGAGGACGGACGGGTCATCGATAACGACGATGTGGTCTCGGGCATCGTACTGCTGCGAAAGGACGCTGAGGCCGACGCGGCGTTGCAAGGCATTCACAAGAAAGTCGCGGAGTTGAACGATCACATCCTGCCTCCCGGCGTAAAGGTCGTCCCCCTCATCGATCGCAGCGATCTGGTGCGCTACACCACGGACACGGTGTTGCACAACCTCCGGGATGGCATTGCCCTGGTGGTGATCATCCTGATTCTGTTTCTCGGCAACGTTCGAGGGGCGATTATTGTCGCGCTGACGATCCCGTTTTCGCTCTTGTTCGCCGCGACCTGTTTGAACCTCAAGGGCATTCCGGCAAACTTGCTGTCTCTGGGCGCACTGGATTTCGGAATGGTGGTGGATGGAGCGGTGGTTATGGTCGAGAACATCGTCCGCCATCTCGGCCGCCGCGACCAGGACGGCCGTACGACAAAACAGAAGATCTTCGATGCGGCCCACGAGGTCCAACGTCCCGTCTTCTACGCGATCGCCATTATTATCACAGCCTACCTGCCCATCTTCACGCTGCAACGCGTGGAAGGGCGATTGTTCAAGCCCATGGCTTGGACCGTGGCCTTCGCGCTATTGGGCGCCATCATTTTTTCGATGCTGATCGCGCCCGCGCTCGCCAGTCTTTTCTTCCCCAAGGGCACTCGCGAATGGCACAACCCGGTGATGGTTTGGCTCACACGCCTATACCGCCGGGCCCTGAAAGTCGCCGTCCGCATGCGCTACCTGACGGTTGGAGTGGGCGTTGCCAGCCTTTGCCTGGCCATCTATCTCACGGTTGGAGGCGTCATCGGTTCTGAGTTCCTTCCGCACCTGGATGAAGGCGCACTGTGGGTACGCGGCACCCTGGCTCCCAGCACCGGTCCCACGGAAGGCATCCGGCTCATGAACCAGGCTCGGCTCGTGCTCTGCTCGTGGCCCGAAGTTACCCAGTGCACCAGCCAAACGGGACGTCCGGACGATGGAACGGACACCACCAGTTTCTTCAATACCGAGTACTTCGTCGATCTCAAACCGAAGGAGCTCTGGCGCCCCGGGTTTCATCAAAACAAGGACGAGCTCATCGCCTCCATGAACCGGGAGCTTGAGAAGATCCCCGGTGTGATTTGGGGCTTTTCTCAACCCATCGCGGACAACATGGAGGAGGCCGTCAGCGGAGTCAAAGGACAACTTGCCACCAAGGTCTATGGCGACGATTTAAGAGTTCTTGAAGACAAGTCTCAGGAAATCGTTACGGTCATGCGGCAGGTGAAGGGGATTGAGGACCTGGGAGTCTTTCATGTTCTAGGTCAACCCAACGAAAACTTCACGGTGGACCGGCAGCAAGCCGCGCGCTATCAGATCAACGTCGCAGATGTTCAAGATGCGATTAATACCGCCGCGGGGGGCAACGCACTCACTCAAGTATTGCAAGACGAGCAGCGCTACGACCTGGTGATGCGGTATCTCCCACAGTTCCGAAACACCAAGGAGGCTCTGCAAGACGTCCGCCTCCTGGCTCCCTCCGGGGAACGAGTTTCGCTCGCACAACTCTGCAAGATCGAGGAGCGGGACGGCGCCTCCGAAATCTATCGCGAAGGGAACAAGCGCTACGTCGCCATCAAGTACAGCGTGCGCGGCCGCGACCTGGGTGGCGCCGTCGAGGAAGCGATCAAGAACGTAACCGCGAAGGTTCAGCTGCCGCGGGGGTACAACATTGACTGGGAAGGTGAATACGAGAGTGAAAAGCGTGCGGAAGCTCGCCTTCTGTTCATCGTCCCTTTAACGGTCTTCCTGATCTTCATCATTCTCTACAGCATGTTTCGCTCGTTCAAATGGGCGATTCTGATTCTGGTCAACGTGGCGCTCGCGCGCATCGGCGGCTTGGCCGCGCTGCTGATCACGCACACCAACTTCAGCGTGTCCTCGGGGGTCGGATTCCTGGCGCTGTTCGGCGTTTCCGTGCAAACCGGAGTCATCATGCTGGAGTACATCAATCAGCTTCGCGTGCGCGGACATACCATCGGGGATTCGGCCGTCGAAGGGGCGGTCCTAAGACTTCGTCCCATCATGATGACCATGCTGGTCGCAACCCTTGGTTTGCTGCCTGCCGCCATGTCCCATGGAATCGGCTCGGACTCGCAGCGGCCGTTCGCCATCGTGATCGTGGGTGGTCTGATTTCCGACTTGCTCATGAGCATTTTCCTGCTCCCCACGCTGTACGTGTGGATGGCGCGTGAGAATGACGTGCTACCGGTGAGGGAAGCGGAGTTCGATGAGCAGGTGTAGTCGGGGAGTCTTGAGACACGAAGATGGCACGGACACGCAGAGGAACGAGACTTTCGTATCGCGCTCAGCAGCAGCGCTTCGCAAAGTCTCTGGAGTTTCCCCGGTGGATCACGATCCCCTCCATCCTGATCATCAGTTTGATGCTGTGGTTGGGCGCGCTTGCCGATCCTTCGGGGCATTTAGGGAAACCAGGTATTGGTTCGATTCTTTACGTAGTGGCGGTCACCGGCGTGGCCGCGTTCCTGGCTTACACGGACCGGAACGAAAATTCCTCCGAACAATATCGAAAGGGCCGGCCGAGATACAAAAGGTGCCGCAACGCTACTGCCAGGTGAGGATTCAATGAAAACCGTTTTGCCGATCCTGCTATTCGTTTTTTCCTGCCAACTCCGGGCGCAGTCGGGGGAGCTTTGGCTCAGCGGTGGCGCCTCCCTTTTAGCAAACGGAGCCATCGGGTCTCCGTCTCCGGACGGCTCATCCAGCGATGTTCAGCTAGGCAATGGCTTTCGTGTCGGCTTTCGGTATGGCTTCAATTCGGCGGGACACATCGGGCACGAAATCCAGTACATGTACAACCGCACGGATTTCATCGACAACACTGGGATGATTCTGCCTGAGGTGGGCAGCGCTGGAACGGCAATTCACCAGGCCGGTTACAACCTCCTGTATTACAAGCGTGCGGCGAAGGAGGAGTCGAGGATACGTCCCTTCGCCACGGTCGGATTTCACCTCAGCGATTTTGTACTGCCACCGTCCGCTGGGCCTCAGCAGGGCAGCAGCGTTAGACCTGGAGGCAATTTCGGTGGGGGCGTAAAGGTGAAGATTTCGCCCTTGTTCGCCGTCCGGGTTGACGTGCGGGAATACGTCAACGGCAAGCCCGATTGGAGTGGGCTGCTGGTCCATCAAGGAGGCGCGCTCTTTCAAACAGAAGTCTCTGCAGGCTTCGGAGTGTACTTCTAATGAAGTTGCAAATCTTGGCGGTGGTCTGTGGGATGAGTTGCTTGGTGTTGGCAGACGACGAATTCAAGCAGAAGGTTCAAGTAACCAAGACAGAGCACGTGGACTTCCCGTCGGGCGGCACGGTGCGGCTCGAAAACTCGACCGGCGAATTGACGGTTGAGGGGTGGGACCAGCCGGGCGTCGAGATGATCACGGTCAAATCGACGAAAGCCGAAATCGCTTCTGCCGGGCGCGAGAACGCCTTTCGGGCGCTGGATCGGGTTCGAATCGCGATGGAGCGTAAAGGCGCCGAGCTCGTCATCACCACTGATTTTCCCAGGCACAGGGGATTCCCTCCCCCCTCCCCGCTGGGTAGCGCCACAAACTTTGATCTCCAATACCGGATCAGAGTTCCGCGCGATACGCGGCTGATTGTCGGGCATGACGTTGGTGAGGTTCACTTGGACGGACTGACAAGTGACATTCACGCAACGGTCCTTCAAGGTGGCATAACCCTTCGCGTCCCTCCAGAAGGCCAGTATGTCATCGATGCAAAAAGCGACTTGGGGAATGTGATTTCTGATTTTCCTGGCAGCGCGAAGCGCCGATTCTGGCTCGTCGGTCACGAGTTCATGCAAAGTTCGGCCGCTTCACACAAACTCTACCTGCGAGATGGGTTCGGGGACATCATCATTCTCAAGATCCGGACGCCCCAGACGCCTCCTCCCCTGAATCGATAGGCCAGATGCCATGACTCACGGCTTTGGGAAGAATTCGACCCGATGAATAAGGAAGAAATGCGGAGCCTCATTGAGGAGATTGGGATCATCCCCGCCATTCGTGTTTCTTCAACTGAGGACGCTCTATTTGCAGCGGAAGCGGTTTCGAGTAGCGGCATTCCCATCGTGGAAGTCACCATGACCGTTCCTGGGGCCCACGGTGTCATCTCCGAACTAGCGCGAACGAACCCGAAACTTGTCGTCGGCGCCGGCACAGTTTTAGACCTGGACGTCGCACGCCGTAGCCTGGATGTCGGCGCGAAATTCCTGACCAGTCCCGGACTGGATCTGGAACTGGTCGACTCCGCGGTCAAAAACGAGACGATGGTGTTCCCCGGAGCGATGACGCCTACCGAAGTCATGATGGCCTGGAAGGCTGGTTCGGACTTCGTCAAAGTCTTTCCGTGCGCGGCGCTCAGCGGTCCCATTTATATCAAGGCACTTAAGTCCCCGTTCCCGCATGTGTCCTTGATCGCGTCAGGCGGAGTCAATCAACACAACGCTACCGAGTTCATTCTCGCGGGAGCCGCGGCGATAGGCATTGGCCGGCATTTGATCCAGCCGGACGCGATCAAACGGCGTGAACGAGACTGGATTCGCGAACTTTCACACCGGTACTTTCAAATGGTCCAAGAGGCTCGAAGTCAACGGCGAGGCGGATCAGCCGGATCGATGTGATGGCATCGTTCGCGCGCGCTGTTCTAGGCTGCCTGGAGCCGCCTAAGGAGTGGTGCCGCTGGGTGGGACGTCGGCTGCCACGCGCTTCGGAAGTCGCCTTCTGCTGGCGGCTCGTGCGCAGATAGTGCGGGCTGTATTCCAGTCCGTACGCGGTCTCGAGCTTGGAGGCCGCCTTCTCGCGGAAGAACGCCTCGCTGGATTGCCTTCTCGCCTCTATCTACTCCTCCGTGCCGTCGCGCAAGGTGATCTCCTCTCGTGGTACGAAGAGCAGCTGTCCGATCGGCAGGTTATGCGACGCGGAAATCGTCTCGCCGGGCTGAAGAACGTATCGGAACTCGGTATCGTGGACAAACCAATCGGTCTCGACCCGGATCACCAGCGCCGGAGCCATGGGCCGCTCGATAATGTTGAAGATTGGAGTGTACACCGTGTCCCATTTCTCGCGAGCCTGGAAGGCGCTTGGCACGGGCCTGAATTGCTGATGGACACCAGCGAAATCCGGTTCCCCTTCGGCCTGCGAATCGAGCATGCTTCGGTGACCCTGGAATCCGGCGTTTTCTGGCCGTTCAGTTCCGTGTGCGCGCGTTGATGCGGCCCGGTCAGGCAGCGCCGATGGCGGCTAAGAAAGCCCTTCAGGTCCGCAACCATACGCTGATGATCTGCCCGGCCCGGTGAACCGGGCAGCCTTCGAGATTCGCGGAACGCTTGACAAAAACTAGCCTTCGGCGTAGCGTGAACAAACAGGATGATCACCTATAGAGCGCGCTTCTCCCCTGTGTTGCTGGTTGTTCTGCTGGCGTTCCGCGGCGTCCCAAGCCGTGCGCAGCAGACGCCGTCCATCGCCAACGGTCCCCAAATACTCGATGTGCAGGGCGGCAAAATCCGTGTGGTCCCGGTCGCCACTGGACTTTACCACCCCTGGGGTTTGGCGTTCCCCGACGCGCGCACCATTCTCGTAACCGAACGCAACGGCAAGCTGCGCATGATTCGCGATGGCGTTCTTTTGCCGGAGCCGGTGTGGACTTCGCCCTCGGCTTCAGGCGCAACTGGAGACGCGTTGCACTTCATCGTGCTCCATCCAAACTTCGCCCAGAATCGCTGGGTCTACGTCTCCTATCCCAAGCGAGGCGAGCGTGGAATCACGCTGGCCGTGGCGCGCGGACGTCTGAACGGGACACAACTCACCGATGTTCAGGAGATCTTTGTCGCCGATGCGTGGGAGACCGGAGGCAATCTGGCAGGGAGAGTCTACTTCACTCCGGACGCCACGCTCTTTGTAACCGTCGGCGACCGCGACCGCCTGTGCTGCACCGGCACCGAAGACAACAGTCTCCGTATGAAGGCGCAAAAGCTGGACAACGACGCGGGAAAGACTCTGCGCCTCCGCGACGACGGTACCGTCCCCCCGGACAATCCCTTCGTGGGGCGCGCCGGGGCCAGACCGGAAATCTTCACCTATGGTCACCGCAACGGCTACGGCCTGGCGATTCATCCTGAAACTGGCGTGTTGTGGCAAGCCGAGATCGGCCCGATGGGGGGAGACGAAGTGAACATTCTGCTCCCCGGCCACAATTATGGCTGGCCGCTGGTGTCCACCGGGCGCAACTATACCGGGACGCTGGTTTCCGAGGAGCCGTGGGCGCGGCCCGGCATGGACAATCCCCGGATTTTCTGGGTGCCCTCGATCAGCCCGTCCAGCATCATCTTTTACACGGGCGACAAGTTTCCGAAATGGAAGAACAACCTGTTCATCGGCTCGCTCACCCAGCAGCAACTGGTGCGAATGGCTTTCAACCAGCCCTCGCAGGCCGAGCGGCGGGAGGGGCTGCTGGTACCGTTGCATGAGCGCATTCGTGACGTCCAGCAGGGCCCCGACGGCTACATCTACGTGGCCACGGAGCACTCCACGGGAGGAGACGCCGCCGATGGGCTCGTGCTCAGAATCGAGCCGGCGGATCAGTAGCCATCTACCCGCGAGACCGGCGCTTGGCTTCGGAATACCATGCTGTTCCCGGCAACTCGACCCAGTTGCGTATCTTCTGGTGGCGCGCATGCCGATTGTGGCGGAACGCTTAGTTCGTCGCAGTCGACGCGCCCAGGTTTGTCGGGAAGCGGACATGATTCTATTCGTTTTCAAAGCACTCCGCGTGAGCGGCAAAATCTACCGTGCCAATTAGCTGAGTTCTCGCTATCAACACGGTTGGTCCAATGCCCTGTCGCAGCCATCAGAGGAGATTCGGATTCCTTCGCCAACGTCGGGCCTGGCAAGAACCTCCGTCCGCCGCGCCTCTGGAGTTCCGCTTGGTGACACTGGCAAATTGCTGCCATACGCCTTGGCTGGAGCGGTACCGGAAAGAGGGAGTCTACCTTATACTGCTTTCCGAGATTGGCTGAGGGTAACAGGTCACGCGCGGACGAAGGTGCTGCACCTGTCTGCGCTCCCGGAGGATTATCGCTCCCGCGGAACTGCCCCGAATGGGGTTCGGGCACGTTAACCGTATTAGGGAACGAGACGGCCAGGGTCCAGCAATGCTACGGGAACTGACGAGCCGGAACCGAGGTGTGAGCATCGAAAGAATGACCCAAGGAACTATCCCGCTATCTACGGGGATGGATCGGGTATTTCGGGAAGTGTGTGAAACGCCATCGGTGTTGGCCGGTCTTGAGCAGTGGCTCCGGCGCAGACTCCGGTCTGCGATATGGAAACAGTGGAAGCGGGGCTCGGCGCGATTCGCCGAGTTACGCCATCGGGCTGTGAACGCGACCTGGCCGCTCAAACGGCGGGCAGCGATCATGGTCCTTGGCGGCTGGCGACTCGCCTACGCGCAGCATCGCATTGCCCAATGCCTACTTCGACTCGCTCGGGATTCCGCGATTGACTGTGAAGCCCATCGCTTAACCCGCCGAACGCCGGATGCGGACCCGCATGTCCGGTTGTGTGGGAGGGGAGGAGCCGTGAGGCTCACCCCTATCCCAATTCAAACGCCCTACTCGTTGAAGTGCCACCCGCTGGATCGCGGGGCGAGTATTTACAGTCCCCGTGGAGCCTGGTCGAGGCCAACCATCTCCGAACTCTGTCGGGACACAACGAGGGCCTTACGTAATCAGGGTGGGCAATTGAAAACGCTCTACTGGTTGGCAATGCTGACCTTCAACGCAGGCCTCGAGATTCTCAGAATATCGACGCAGCAATCTGGAGAGATCGAGGGCATCGGTATCCGCTGGACGTCCCTTGAGCAGCTCGCCGGTAAGTTGCTCGGACGCGGCGAACTCGCGCTGGGCCTCGCGATACTCGGAGCTTCTCGCCCAGAGAATGCCGAGCGCTGCGTGAATCTTGGCGATCGTAAGCCGCGACTCGAGATCGAATCGGTCGTTTCTCGCCGCGCCTTCCGCGGTTTTTAGCGACTTTGAGTATTTAGCTCTCGCGCCAGCCTGATCCCCGGCGGCCGATAGGCTCTCGCCTTGAAATGAATACCCGACCAGGAAAATATTCCCGTAGAAGAGTTCGATGGGGTTAGCTGCAGCCAATCGCTCGACATTTTCAATAGCCTTGGCGAGCTCGGCGTCGGATTTTTCCCGCTCGCCCAGGCGCGCCTCCTCATGGGCGATTAGGCCGGTCAGGATTGCAACTTCAAGTTGAGTTTCAAGACTTGTGGGATCCGCGTGGGCGGCCGCTTTCGCAAGCGCAAGGGCGTTTTGGTAATCGCTGAGTGCGCGTTTGCGGTCCCCCGCGCGGGCAAAAGAGTTTCCACGCTGGTTATAGATACTCAAAAGGATTCTCGGGGATGATCCTTTTGCCGACACGATGTCGTCAAAAATCCGGATCGCTTTTTGGATCTGCCTGTCTTTGTAAAGATGAAATGCGAGTATGAGCTTGGCGCTAACAATCAATGAGCGGACCGCCGGGCTTACGCCTGGGCGATCGAGCGGAGCAACCAAGTCCATGGCGCGTTGATCGTGTGCTATGGCTTCCTGAAACTCTCGCGTGCTGGGCGAGGAACCGTCGCCGCCCTGCACGCCGGCAAGACGTAGATGAGCCGCCGCTGCAACCGCTGCAATGCCCGGATCCTGCGGATATCGATTCCTGAGATCCGTTGCCAGATCCAGAGCGGTACTGGCGACTTGCAGGGCCTCCTCGGTATGGGCAGTCTGCAACAGACACTGGACGTACCCCTGCGACAATCCGATCTCAGCCTTAACGTCAGCGGGGTTTCCTGGAAAGCGCATAACCAAGGCTGAGCGCAGTGCGAAGGCCTTCCGATAGTTGGCCAGCGCGGCTTGGGAATCGCCAATGCCTGCGCCGGTGAATCGCCCTTGCAACCCGGCGATTCGCTCGTAGCCCACCGCCACCTCGCGCATCAATTCGGGATCCGATGCATCCTGCGCTTGCAGTTTGTCGAGATAAGTGAGCCCGCGCTGGATTACCAGATTACGCGCCGCCGCCGAGCCCGGCAATTGCGCGATCGAGTCGTGCAGTTCAAACAGGTTGGAGCTGGCTAACGCCCGGACATCCTTGAGCCGCTGCTCCGCTATCTGCCGTTCTCTTTCTGAGGCGCGCGCTTCCCACAACGTGGCCCCGAGCCCGGCGATCAACGAGATCGCAATCAGTGCTCCCGCAACACACGCCGCTTTGTGGCGGCCCAGAAATTTAGAAGCGCGGTAAGCAGCCGTATCCTTCCGGGCCGATACCGGCATGCCGGCCAGATAGCGCCGGATATCCTCGGACAACTGCTCAGCCGAGACATAGCGGCGCGCCGGTTCCTTATGAATCGATTTCAGAACAATGTTGTCCAGATCCCGCGAAATCGGCCGCACCGCGCTCGGCCTGCGCGGCTCGGTTTCGCATACCACACGCGCGATTTCCTCCGGATTGTGTGTGGTGAACCGATATGGGTGCTCGCCCGTCAGCAAAACGTACAGCAGCATCCCGAGCGAATAGATATCGGTCGCGGTAGTCACCGCCAGCCCGCGCGCCTGTTCGGGACTCGCGAATTCAGGCGTCATCAGCCGTTGCATAGTCATCGTAGAATCGGCATCGGGTTCCAGAAGCTTCGCGATTCCAAAATCCAGCAGCTTCGGAACCCCGCCGGCGGTCACCAGAATATTGCTGGGCTTCAAATCCCGGTGAACGACGAGATTCTGATGCGCGTATTGCACGGCCGAGCACACGGTCCGGAACATCTCCAGCCGCTCCGGAATCGCGAGTTTGTGTTGATCCGCATAATCGGTGATCGGAATCCCCTCTATGTACTCCATCACCAGGTAAGGCCGCCCGTCCGGAGCCGCACCGCCATCCAGCAGCGACGCAATATTGGGATGATCGAGGCCGGAGAGAATCTGCCGCTCGCGCCGGAAGCGCCGCAGAATGAAATCCGTATCCATTCCGCGCTTCACCAGCTTGACGGCCACCTGCTTTTCAAAATCGTTGACGCGGACCGCCCGGTAGACCGTGCCCATTCCTCCCTCGGCAATGGCTTCGCAAACCCGATAATTTCCTAGCTGGCATCCAATCAGCGATTCTTCCTGCCGCCGTTCCAAGGCCGGGACTTCCATGAAATCCTCCGCGTCTCGGTCCGAATCGAGCAAACTTTTCACCTCAGCGAGAAGCGACGCGTCGCCGCCGCAGGCTTCGTAGAGGTGAGCCTCCCGGCTGGCAGGCTCCAGGTCCAGGCAGTCGTTCACGATTTGCTTGACTTGCGCCCAACGATCACGGTTCATTGGGGATCCCTCCTGCTCAGCTCGCGGTAGAGCCACGCCTTGGCCAGCCGCCAGTCTCGGTGCACGGTCGCAGTGGAAATTCCCAAGAGCCGCGCCGTTCCTTCGATTGAGACGCCGCCGAAGAAACGCAACTCAATGATGCGGCCCTGCTGTGGATCCATTTGCGAGAGGCTCTCCAGCGCGTCATCCAAGGCCACAAGGTCCACATCTTTCCGCTCCTTCAAGGCGATGGTCTCGTCCAGCAGCAGCAGCGTCTTGCCGCCGCCGCGTTTGGCCGAACGGCGCGCCCTCGCATGGCTCACCAGGATCCGGCGAATCATCTGCGATGCCACGGCAAAGAAATGTTCGCGGTCTGTCCACTGGGTCCGGTTCTGGTCAATCAACTTGAGATAAGCTTCGTGAACCAGTTCCGTGCTCTGCAAGGTGTGGCCGGGATTTTCGCGCCGAAGCTCGCGGGCGGCCAACTGCCGCAGTTTGGTGTAGACCAAGGGGGCTAGCCGGTCCAATGCGTCGCGGCTTCCGCCGCTCCATTCCAAAAGGAGCGTCGTCACATCCTTGTCGGGACGATCCATGGAACCTCGGAGCCATTGTATAAGATAGCTGCCGCATCCCCACAGAGTCTCCCAAAAAAATGCCAACGCCTGACACAATTCGCCCTTGCCCTTGCGCCTTCTGTGATGATGTTTCTCCAAAGGCTCGGTTCGCCCGAGGGGTGTACCAAGGAGGTCTGACTATGAGACTCGCTTCCGCATGGTTGGTTTTGCTTGCATCGGCGCTGGCCATGCTCGCCAGAACGATCGCGGGACAGTTACATGCGAAGTCAAAGATCCGTAGGGCGCGGTGGTTCCGAACGCGACGGTAATCGCCGCCAATGCCGCGAGCGGGGCGGAATCGAAGACCGCAACGACAGCCACCGGAAACTACAGGCTTCCATCCTTACCCGCCGGCGTCTATACGCTCACAGTCGCGGTAACGGGATTAGAAAATTTGGTGTGTACACTAGGGGCATCTCCTCCCGGCTAAAAGCGAAAATCATTCGGGCCGCGGCATACCAGCACGTTTCGGGGCCTGCCTGCTCAAAGTAAGGCACGTTGTATCTCGTGGCGTCCGATCTCCCAAATTGAAATCCGTCATCTATCCTGCACCGGCTGGCGCTACGGCGTTGTCGACGGCTTCCGAGGGGCGTGTGCATCCCGTCATCGTTGCCCCTGTCTCAACCGTATTTCGTAGTTCTCTTCGTAGAGTTGCTTCCATCCGAGACCGATCCAGTCGAATATGGGTTCCTTCTCCTGCGCCTTGGGAGCAATGAAGGTGCGCGTTCCACGGTGGCCGTCGGCGAAGGTAAGAATCAGCGTCTGGCTTTGAATCGAGTAGGTGCCGCGCTGGATTCGCGGATGCTCATAAAACTGGCTGGGTACGATCAGTTGGTCGGTAACGCGGTAATCGAGAAACGTACCATCCGGAGAGAACTGCAAATACTGGTTTTGTCCCCAGTTGTATTTTCCAGAGAACCTCTTGCCAGTGCAGCGGCACATGGGAATGAAAATGTCCCAGGCGATGTTCAAGCTAACCGGATGTGCGTTCACTTCGTCCCGCTTCACCACCTCGCGGTTCGGTCCGAATGCCGGTCCCCGAAAATCCTGCCAGTCGATGTTGATCGTGTCCCCGGCCACCTGGTAGCGGCCGATAAACTGCCTGTTCTGCGTAGGAGAGTTTCGATAAGCCGTGAAATTGAATCCGATCATGGTTTCCTGGGGAATATCTTTGACCACCCAGCCGTCGGGGCTGAAAATCAGGCGCCGGACCTTCTGGTCGGGAATGTCCAGGGCAACGTAAATTCCGTCGAGCATTCCGGCGGGTGGAGGCGGCGGATCGGCGCTGGAAACGGCGTCAGGCTGTACGGCGGTTGCCGCCGGGCCGGCTCCGGCGGCCGAGGCGGCATCCGGTGGACGCTTTGCGGCGAGGCTTGAGCCTCCGCTGGGATTCTGGAGCGCCGCAACCAACGTCGCCGCCGGCCCGGCGGAATTCGCATTGAATACGCCTCCGGAATTGACCTCGCCATCGCTCGGCAGCAGTCCAAAGTGATAAACGGCCCGCGCGGTTCTGATCTCGGCGATGTTCTGCATTCGGCCCGCGACAATCCAAGGCTGGACGGCCGTCAACTCGCCACGGGAAATTTGAAATGAGTGGTTCCTGTCCTTCACGGGTTGCACGACCTCGTAGCGCACGCCATTCGAGCTGACGTAGAGAAATCCTCTACACACGGTTCCGAAATGAAAATGAGCGACGGGGAAGCGCGCTTCGCCCGCTTGAGCCCCCGCACGCCCTTCCATCAGCGGCAGCACCGCGGCTATCAAAAGCGTTCCAGTAAGTGCGTTTCGAGTTGGCATGGTTTCCTCCACAAGGTCTGAGAATTCCCGTCGGGATCAAGCGGGCCGGCGAGCCAGCATGGGCGCAAGATCGACGAAGTACCGCTTCGGTTTGGCCGGGTCCATTACAACCTCGATCTTTTTGCCCGCGACAAGCGCGCTCGGGTCCGCGTGTAGTGCCTCGCTCGTGAATCGGTGGGTCTGATTCGTATCCGGATCGACCCATTGGCAGACCACATAGTAACGCTCGGATTCGTCTCTGTTATAGATGGCGACGCGGACAAAGTCCGCGCTAATACGACGTCCGTTCCGGAGCAGCCACGCAAGTTTTTTGTTGGCGAAAATCAGCATGAAAAACGCCAAGACTCCGAGGAGCAATGTGATTCCGCCAGGGGCAATGTCACCGGCGAAGCTGGACGCCTCCGAGGCATCCTTCTGAAGCATGGCCTTTGAAGGATTTTGCGGATTGTAGATCACCGGGACCACAGCGTTCACTGCGTACTCAGGCGACGGCGAGCCCACGGCCAGGAATTCCACGTCTCTCCCGGTGTTGGTCTGAAAACGAACGCGGGCCCGGTATGTGGTCTCCGTAGTGCTCGGCGCAGTGGAGTCGCTTGAGGTCGACACCGTCTTTTCATAACCGGCAACCACCCCGCGCGCCGGGACTCCGCTGTTAAGCAGGGAGCGTGCCTGCGAGTAACTGAAGTATCCGACGATCGTTAGCAGAATGCCGACGCTCGAAAGTATCAAAGAAAATGTCCTCCACAACGCGCGAGTTTTCATATGTGCGCTCCTCCTTGGTTTTCCGGCGCTGCCTAGGGCAGACGCCCTTATTTGATACGGAGAACCTCCTTGATGACTAGCCTAGGCTGGCGGGGCTCCGCCCCCGCCGTTGACCGTCAGGCTGAATTGCTTGGTAGCGGTTGTGCCCGCATTATCGGTCACCCGCATCGCGAAGAAGAAGGTGCCCTGTGTGGTGGGCCTGCCCGTCAGCATCCAGATGCCCTTAAAGGTAATCAGCGAAATGCCAGGCGGGAGATTCCCGTTAATCACCGCCCAACTCTTGTAGGGCGTTGCTCCACCGCTCGCATACAACGCCTGCCCGTATGAAGATCCCACGACGCCAGACGCCAGCGGAGAAGGGGTAACTATCGTTAGACCGTTTGCGGCGGCTACTGCAAAGTTTACGGCGTTAGAAACGCCGCCCTGCGGATTCGACACGGTGACCGACGCCGTGTGCGCCGACGCGATGGCAGCGGCTGGAATCGCCGCCGTGAGCTGAGTCGCGCTCACGTATGCGGTTGCCATCGAGGCGCCGTCGAAGAGCACAGCCGCGCCCACTGTGAAGCCCGTTCCGTTCACGGTCAGGGTGAATGCCGGCCCTCCCGCCGCGGTCGAACTCGGGCTCAGGCCCGTTATCGAGACAGGGGCCGGGGTCGGAGCAGCGGCGATCATGAAGTTCACACCGTTGGACACCGACCCGTCAGGGCTTAGCACCGTTAGGCTGGCGCTGCCCGCGGTCAAGTTCGCCGGGACGACTGCCAGCAAATCCTGAGTGTCCATAAAGGCCGTCAGGAGCGCCGATCCGTTCCATTGCACCTTCGATCCCACGAGATAATTGAGGCCATGCACGAGCACTATGAATGCAGGTCCTCCAGCGGTGGTGCCGCCCGGATACGCGAAGATACTGGTCGGAGTTGGAATCACCGGGACAGGCGTCAGTTTGCGGAATCGATAAGTTCCGGCATCGCCGACGAAGATGTCGCCGACGGCGTCCACGGCCAGATGGTACGGAAACGAGAGTATTGCTTGTTTGGCGGGACAGCCATCCCCCACGTTGTCAAGACTGGCGCTGCAGGGGCTACCGCCTCCGGCAATCGTGTAGATGTTTTGCGATTTAAAGTCAACTTTGCGAATTACGGCGTTGTAATAGTCCGCTATGTACAGATTGCCGGCGCTGTCCACGGCGACATCGGTGGGGCCGTCCAATCGGGCGGAGGTGGCGGGCCCGGTATCTCCCGAATACCCACTCAAGGGAGTCCCGCTGCTGTCCACGCTTCCCGCCACCCTGGTAATTGTGCCGGACGTCACCTTACGGATCTGGTGGTTGCCCGTGTCCGCGATGTATACGTTGTTTCCGGATTGATCCACACCGACTCCTTCTGGAAACAGAAGCTGGGCGTTGGCAGCCGTTCCATCCCCCGAGTGGCCACAGGTCCAGCCGGCCACGGGAGTGGGGTTGGAGTTGGGTGGAGTCAACTCGACAATCCGGCAGTTGCCCGAGTCGGCAACATATACACTACCCGCGCTATTCACCGCCAGTCCGTCGGGGCTGTTCAACTGCGTGCTAACGACATTGATGATTCCCCCGCTTACCGAATCCACCCAACGCCCCCCGGATTCGGCGATGTAGAAGGTGCCTGAATTATCCACGGCCACGCCCCAAGGATTACTGAGCATCACACTCGTAGCGACCTGGTTGCCTTGAAGCCCCTGTTGGCCGTCGCCCGCAACGGTGTGGATGTTGTGGGGCGGGTAGGCGTCGACTTTGCGAATCGCTCCCGAAATCGGTTCGCCGTCAGTAACGTAAAGATTTCCAAGTTGGTCCACCGCCACACCCCGGGCAACCTTGATGCCTGCGGATGTCGCCGGACCGCCGTCGCCGGAGGATACCGTGCTTCCATTCCCCGCGACCGTCGTGATGATGTAGTTGGTCGTGTTCGGCGGGGACAGGACGACGCGGTCGATGCCCCCGGCGTTTAGAGCCACCCACACGGCGGCGTCCGGGCCCGCCACAATCCCTTCGGGCTGGATGGCGCCGTTAGGAACCGGGAACTCGGAAATGGGTCCATCGATCGTGGCGATCCGGCCGATCTTGTCACCGCCGAATTCCGTAAACCATAACGCGCCATCCGGTCCCACCGTAATTCCACGGGGAAAGAGACCCGTGGATGCGGACTCCGCTAAGCCCCCCGAGGTGGTGATCCGGCCGATTCTGTTGGTGCCAGCCTCGGCAAACCACAGCGCGCCGTCCGGACCCACCGTGATCCCCTGGGGCAAGCTGCCCGTGACAAGCGGGTACTCCTTCAACTCGCAGGATGCCGTCATTTGCCCAATGTAGTCAGCCGTGTCACTGGACTCGGTAAACCATAGTGCGCCGTCCGGGCCAAATGTAATCCCCTCGGGTTGCCCGCTAGTGGTCGGGCCGCATTCGGAAGGCGTGCCGTCCTCAAATTTGATTTTGCCGATCTTGTTGCGAGCAAACTCGGTAAACCAGAACTCAGCGTTTGGCCCCAGCGTGATACCCCGAGGATAGCCAATGCTGTTACCGGCCACGATTGGGTACTCCCAGACGTATCCATTGGTGTTGATCTTGCCGATCATGTCCTCGTGTGGGTCGGTAAACCACAGATTGCCGTCGGGACCCGCCACGATGGCGTATGGATCGCCGAGGGGGACCCAAGGGGATTGCTGCGGCGGTGAGGATAACGAGAACTCTGTAACGGTACCGTCAGTGGCGATGCGGCCAATCCTGGCGGGATCGTACGCGGTAAACCAAAGCGCGCCATCGGTACCCGACGCGATGTTTACCGGATTGCCCGCCGCTACTGCAAATTCCTGGAACCCTGGCTGCGTCTGTGCCGGCAGCAGCGCCGAAGTGCCTAGCCCGAGTAAAAACCAAACCGATGTCCGCTTCATAAAAGCCTCCGATGATCGACATGTCTGGCAGTTCTTGTATCCCGTGCCCAAGCCGGGTTCGCATGACCGCCTTCGTTATCCTTACGCGCAAAAGTGTCCGCCGATTGAATCAGGGCGTGCCGATTTTTTTCGCATTATTATTTGAGGGGCCTATCGCTCAACCCAGTAACGGCGGGCGCTCGCTGAACTTGGCCCACAGTCGTGCTTCGCGGAACGCTCGTGCTGCAAGCACTGCGGCTGTCGTACAGGGTTTCTGCCTGCACCTCCACCGCCATACCCAAGCTCACCCTAAGCGCCCTCGTTGCGCACAAGGCTCAGCAGGCTCAGGAAAGACTGCTTGCGGGTTCGGCGTGGAAAGTGCCGGTTCTCACCTGCGGGGGCGAACAAGTTGCGGTTGATGACCTTTTGTTCATCACGCGGTTCGGTAATCCGTTTGATGCGCCCACGGTGACCCACCGCTTTCAAGCTTTGCTGACGCGGGCCGGAATAGGGCACCATCGCTTCCATGACCTGCGGCATACCGCAGCTACTTTGCTCGCGGTTCAGGGCGTCCATCCGCGCGCGATCCAAGCGGCCCTGGGTTGGGAAAATCTCTCGATGCTTAATCGCTATGCGCACTTCGTTGAAGAACAAAGGCAAGCCGTCGCGAGCGCAATGGACTCGATTTTGACCCCGGTGGCTGTCAACGTGGCTGTCAACGGCCCCGAAGCCAAACTGAATTGACGGCTAAGCGATTGAAAGAGTTGGTGGGCCCTGATGGATTCGAACCATCGACCAACGGATTATGAGTCCGCTGCACTAACCGCTGTGCTAAGGGCCCAACTGTAAGCATTGTCTCAAATCGCCAACCCCAAATACGCCGACCCATCGATCCAGCGCCGCGCGGGCAGACGCGTCAGCGGGACTGCAAAAAGTTACTGCCTACGGTCCGCCTCGGTTTAAGCTAGACTGCTTCCATGCCCGAACAACAAAACTTTTCTCACCATGCCAGATTCGACCCTCTGTTCCACTTCTTCTTGATCCCGGTAGGAGTGATCGTCTTGTTTGTGATGATCTACCGTGCGATCACTGGACCCAGCCTGGATGCCGGCCTGCATATCCTCGGGGCCTTCGCGGCCCTCGTCGCCGCCTTCAAGATTCGCTTGTACGCTTTGAAAGTTCAGGACCGCGTCATCCGGCTGGAGGAGCGTCTGCGTCTCAAGGAGGTCCTGCCCGCCAACCTCCAATCCCGCATCGGCGACCTGACGGAAGATCAGTTGATCGGCCTGCGTTTCGCCTCCGACGGCGAGCTGGCGGACCTGGTCCAAAAGACGCTGGATCAAAAACTCGACCGCAAGCAGATCAAACAAGCGGTCAAGAACTGGCGGCCCGATTTCTTGCGGGTTTAAGGACGTTGAAGATTGGGCGAACTTGTCCCGGCCGGGTTGCGTACCAGCTTCCGAGGGGGATTGTCCATGTCTGGAGTCGCACTGCCGGGAGCCGCCATTTCCGGAGTTGCTCTACCGTTGCTGGCCGTGTTGGTGTCGACCGGGTGTGCCCTCCAAAACTTCGACGACAGTCCGCCCCGGCACCACACTAAGGCCGTCGAATTGGACAAGTCCGAAATCGTGCGGGTTTCCATCAAGATGGGAGCGGGCGAACTCTCCGTCTCCGGAGGCTCGCCGCGCCTGCTGGACGCCGTTTTCGACTTCCACCGGCTGGTTTCCGAGCCACTGGTCACCTACCATTCCACCGGCGTTCGCGGCGACCTCACGATTGAACAGCCCTCCGATTCGGGTGGCTTCAAACAGAACCATGGCGACTACAAATGGGACCTGCGCCTCAACGACCGGGTCCCGATGGACGTGGTCGCGAATTTGGGCGCCGGTGAAGCCCGCATGAAGCTCGGCGATCTCACTTTGCGCAGCGTCGAAGTGCACATGGGCGTCGGGGAGTTGAATCTGGACCTCCGCGGCAACCCCACCCGCGACTGCGACGTGCAGATTCACGGTGGCGTCGGTGAAGCCAACGTGTACCTTCCCGCGAGCGCTGCGATTACCGCCAACGCCAAGGGCGGCATCGGGGACATCTCGGTTCAAGGACTGGAGAAGCGCAACGGCCGCTGGATCAACCCTCTACACGAGCACGCCGCGGCTACGATTCATCTGGACGTCACCGGCGGAGTGGGATCTATCCACCTGGTCGCCGAATAGAGTTGTGGGCGGGCAATTTTGCCCGCGAGCCACTTAACTTCGGGACTCCTTGGCTTCCGGACTCCTTGGCTTCCGGACTCGTTAATTGATCGCGAAGCAATACAGCAAACCTGCGCCGCCGGTGCTGATCAGGCCTTCCTGGCTGCAGCCGCGGCTGGCGTGGGTCGAGTTCCACGACGTATTGCCGCCGCCGGTCCGGTCGAAGTGTCCGAGCTGCGCCGTGCCGTCGGTGCTGCTGGTCCAGTTCTTGCATGTGTGGTCGGCGGTGTCGGTGTAGGCGCGGCCATCCGGCATCGATCCGGTGAGAATGTCGTGCTGGTTGGGCATGTCGCCGAAGCCCTTGGGCACTTCATTCTTCTCGGTGAACGCGCTGGCCTTGGAAATGTTGTTGCCCAGACGCGCGGCATCGAGCGTGTCGCCGTGCAGATCCGCGACATCCTTGGCAATCATCTGGCCCCGCGCGTTGTACCACGGCCCCGTTCCGATGCGGTCCCGCGCGTTGACCGCGGGCTGTCCAGGTGCGGCTTGCGTGCTCAGATAAGCGTGGAAGGTTTTGGTCGATCCCACCCCTTGCGCCATACGCTGGCAGTACGCGTCGGCGCCCGCCAGTCCACCGAGATCGGCGCCCTTGCCCGGGCCCACGCTGGTCACGAAAAACGACATGGGCTGCTGCGGCGCTTTGCCCTTCTTATCCTGCTTATCCTGAGCCATCAGCAAAGACGATCCCCCCACCAGCATCGCGAATGCGAAATATTTCAAACTCATTTCTCTAGTCTCCTTTCGGCCAGCTAAGAGCGTATCATAAGGCAGCGCGTATGGTACGCTCTCACGTGAGCGGGAATCTGGCTCCATGAAAGACACCGTCCACGCCACCACCACCTCGGCCGCGCCGCAGCCCGAGGCCGTCCTGTGGTTCACAAATCTCACCCGCCAGGAGCGTTCCGCGTTCGCCGCATGCGCCGGGGGATGGGCCTTGGACGCGATGGATGTGCAGCTTTACAGCTTCGTCATCCCCGCGCTGGTGGCCACCTGGGGAATCTCGCGCGGCCAGGCCGGCGCCCTCGGGACCGCGGCCCTGCTGGTCTCGGCTGTGGGCGGATGGATCGCCGGCTGGTTCGCAGACCGCTTCGGCCGCGTGCGCACCTTGCAGATCGCCATCCTGTGGTTTGCCGGATTCACGTTTCTCTCGGGACTCGCGCAGAACTTCCAGCAACTCTTCGCTGCGCGTGCGCTGATGGGCCTCGGCTTCGGCGGTGAATGGGCCGCCGGCGCCGTGCTACTGGGCGAAATCATCCGTCCCGAGCATCGCGGCAAAGCGCTGGGATTCATGCAGGCAGGGTGGGCCGTGGGCTGGGGCGCGGCGGCGCTCCTCTATGCGTTCTTTTTCTCCGTGCTGCCGGCGGCAACGGCCTGGCGGGCCCTGTTCCTTACGGGCATCGCGCCTGCCTTCCTGGTGTTCTGGCTGCGGCGCTACGTGGAGGAGCCTCCGGTGTATGTCGCATCCCGCGCGCAGCTGGCCGCGCAAGGAGATCGGCCCGGGTTCCTCGAAATCTTCCGGCCGCCGCTGCTGCGGATCACTCTGCTGGGCGGATTGATGGGGACGGGCGCGCAGGGCGGTTACTTCGCCGTGACCACCTGGCTGCCCACGTTCCTGCGCACGGAGCGCAAGCTCTCGGTGCTCGATTCCGCCGGCTACCTGGCGGTCTCGATCGCGGGAGCGTTCTGCGGCTATCTCGCCGGAGGCTACCTGGCGGATCGCATTGGGCGGCGGCTCACGTTCCTGACCTTCGCCATCGGCGCCGGTGCAATTGCGGTGCTCTACACAGGAGTGCCGTTCGGCGACGCCGCGATGCTGGTCCTGGGATTCCCTCTGGGGTTCTTTGCATCCGGAGTGTTCAGCGCGATGGGTCCGTTCTTCACCGAGCACTTCCCCACGCGCGTGCGCGGCGTGGGCCAGGGCTTCGCCTACAACATAGGCCGCGCCACGGGTGCGCTGTTCCCCGCTCTGGTCGGTATGCTCTCCGCGCACATGTCGCTGGGCCACGCCATCGGATTATTCGCGGGGTTAGCTTACGCGACCATGGCGCTGGCGGCGTTTTTACTGGAGGAAACGCGCGGCAAGGCGCTGTCTCCATAGGAGCCCGTGCTTCACTAGTTCACGTGCTACACTGGTTTACGTGAAACAGAACACGGTCCGCCATCAGAACGTCACTTTGAGCCTCCCCGTGTCTCTGTTGCGGCAGTTCCGCGTCTACGCCGCCGAGCAGAACCAGTCCATGAGCCGTGTGGCCGCCGAGGCCATCCGGAAGCTTGTCGACCAGGACGATAAGCGAGAACGCGCGAAACAGCGAATTATAGCGCGGCTGCAAAACCCACCCGGCCGAGGCGTAGGCGATACGATTACCTGGACCCGCGAAGAAACCCACCAACGAGGTAAGGGCTTCTGAGTGAGCCTCGAGTTCCTCGATACCAACGTCCTGGTTTACGCTCATTCGCGCGACTCCGTCAAGAAACGGGCGATTGCGAACGACCTGATCGGTAGAACTTTGCGAGAGGGCCGCATTGCGGTGAGCACTCAGGTTCTGGCCGAATTCTATTCGGTGGCGATCCGCAAGCTCGCCATGAGCAGCGAGGAGGCCGAGACAGTAGTGACAGACTTCGGCAAGGTGCAGCTTCACCAACCTTCACTTGCCGATCTCATCCGCGCCTCCCATCTACACCGCCGCTACAAGATCCAATGGTGGGACGCCCTGATCGTCAATAGCGCTCTCGAACTTGACTGCTCGATCTTGTGGACTGAGGACCTACGCCACGGCCAGCGCATCGGCGGGCTCACCGTACGGAACCCGTTCGCCTAAGCATGCGGTACTTCTTCCATCGCCATCTGCCGCCTTGCTCGCGAGTGCTGCTGATTGAGAGCGGGTCGCGGCATCTGATCGAGAATGTGATCCCATCGTTGTACCAAATGCTCGGCCGGGATATCGAAATCGACCTGGTGACCTGTTACGCAGGCGAACCCGCCGGATTTCACGGGCGCGTGTTCCGCGTCACGGAGTATGGCGGCGCGGCGGGGCGCAACCAGCTCCTTGCCGATCTCGCGCCCCGAGGCTACACCATCGCAGGAATCATCTGCGCGGCCGAGCCCATCATGACCAAGTGGAAGTGGTGGCTGGCCTGGCGCCTGCCCGCCAAGATTTTCGTCATCAACGAAAACGGCGATTACTTCTGGCTGGACCGCGGGCAGTGGCGCACCATCGTGCGTTTCATCTTGTATCGCGGCGGGTTGACGGGGTCGGTCGCCGTGCCCGCGCTGGTCCGACTGGTGCTGTTTCCGCTGACATTGGCCTACCTGCTCTTGTATGCTGGCACAGTGCACTTGAAACGAAAATTGCGAACCTTATGAAATCCATCTACATCGAACAACCGGGCGGGCTCGAAGCGCTGCGCTACGGCGACCAACCCACGCCCCAACCCAAAGCCGGCGAAGTGCTGGTGAAGCTGGCGGCTTCGGGTGTCAATTTCATCGACACCTACCACCGCAGCGGCTTGTACAAGCTGCCGCTGCCCGCAGTGCTGGGCTCGGAAGGCGCGGGCACGGTCGAGCGCTTGGGCGAAGGCGTCACGACATTCAAGGCCGGCGACAAGGTCGCGTACGCCATGGCGCGAGGCTCCTACGCCGAATACGCCGTCGTGCCCACAAGCCTGCTGGTGCGGGTTCCCGAAGGCGTCGAGCTCCGGCAAGCCGCGGCAATCATGCTGCAGGGCATGACGGCGCACTACCTTTCGCACTCCACATTTCCCCTTAAGCCCGGCCACACCGCGCTGATTCACGCAGCCGCCGGAGGCACGGGACGCTTGCTGGTGCAGATGGCCACGATGCTGGGCGCACGCGTGATCGCCACCGCCGGAACCGAAGCCAAGGCCCAATTGGCGCGTTCGGCCGGCGCCACCGACGTGATCCTGTACGATCGCGAGGACTGGGTGGCCGAGGTGAAGAAGCTCACCGGCGGCAAAGGCGTCGATGTGGTCTACGATTCGGTCGGCCAGGCGACGTTCTTAAAAGGACTCGATTGCCTGAAGGTGCGCGGCATGATGGTGTTCTTCGGACACTCCAGCGGCCCGGTGTTGCAACTCGATCCGCTGGTGCTGATGGCCAAGGGCTCGCTTTATCTGACGCGGCCGACATTGGGGTCCTACGTTGCGCGCGAGGAGATCGAGTGGCGCACGAAAGACTTGTTCGGCTGGATCGCGGCGGGCAAGCTGGATCTGCGCATCGACAAGGAGTATCCGCTGGCCGAAGCCGCCGCGGCGCACAAGTATCTGGAAGGCCGTCAGACTACGGGCAAGATCATTTTAAGGGTGTGATCATCTCGTTAGCGTGACGATGGCCTGCGCTTCGGCCGAGCGGCCCTCGCCGACCGCTCCTACGCCCTCGGCGGTTTTGAACTTGACCGACACGCGGTCCACCTCGATGGCGAGAGTTCGCGCCAGCGATTCGCGAATGGCCATGCGGTGATCCTTCAACTTGGGCCGCTCCAGAATCACCGTGGAATCGACGTTGACGATCTGGTAACCGGCGCCGCGCACCAGCAGCGCGGCATGCTCCAGGAAACAGGAGCTTTTGGCGCCCTTCCACTGCGGATCGGTATCGGGGAAGTGCATGCCGATATCGCCGAGCGCGGCCGCGCCGAGCAAAGCATCCGTAATCGCGTGTGACAAGACGTCCGCGTCGGAGTGGCCCAGCAAACCCCACGCGCCGGGGATGGTCACGCCGCCGATAATCAGTGGGAAGCCCCAGGCGAGCCGGTGCACGTCCCAGCCCAGGCCGCTACGGATTTCCACATTGGAACCCGCACGTGGGCTCACGATGCGCGCCCGGTGGTTTGCTCGGACAGGAACAGGCGGGCTAGGTCCATGTCGGTGGGTTTGGTGATCTTGATGTTGCGGTCGCTGCCCTGCACTACGCTGACCTCGACTTCGTCCAGGCGCTCGACCAGGCTGGCTTCGTCGGTGCCGGTAAAGCCGTCCTCGCGTGCGCGTTCGAAGGCGCGCTTGAGCAGGTCGAAGCGAAACACCTGAGGGGTCTGGGCCAGCACCAGATGCTCGCGCGAGAGCGTCGCGCGGATATGATTTTTGTGCACCTGTTTGACCGTGTCGACAGGAACGATGCCCACGATGGCCGCGCCCGCGCGGGCCGCTTCCGCGATCACCTTCTCGACTAGCGTCGGCTCAATGAACGGTCGCACGGCGTCGTGAACCGCCACCAGCTCGGTACCGGGCTGGAGCGTGGCCAGCGCGTTTTCGACCGATTGCTGGCGGGTTTCGCCGCCTTCGACCACGCGTACGGCGCGTCCGGGGTAATGCTGGTGGATCAGGCCGCGGGCCCAGTCCATATCTTCGGGGCGCGAGGCCACGACGATTTCGGAAACCGAAGGGCACTGCAGGAAGCGGCCGATGGTGTGAACCAGAATCGGCGCGCCCTCCAGCAGCATGAACTGCTTGCGGCTGGTCCCGGATTTTTCGCGGCCCATGCGCGTGCCCAGTCCCGCGGCTGGAAGAATGACGGAGACGTTCATGGTGAACTACGATTGTAAACCAGCCGGGCTCTGCCGCTGGTCAGCCTCATTGAAGCCCCTCGATCGTGAGGCGGTCAAGCTCTCCTTCAAAGTACTTGTCTAGGGCGTCCGTGAACACCTGAGGGTCCGGCGCGACGCACGCGAACAAACTCATCGAAGATTTGAATTTCAAATCGTCAGGGTACCCGAAAATTTGCTCGATCGACTGCCCCGAAATTGAGTTCACGAGCCGCGTGCATTCCAATAGTCGGGGTCCCAGCACGGGATGCCTCAAATAGGCTTCGGCTTCATCCCGAGAAGCGATTCCGAAGAATGCCGCGGTTTGGCTGTACCCCAAGCCTCGAAGCTGCGGAAAGATGAACCACATCCAATGGCTGTCTTTTCGCCCGCCCCGCAATTCCGCGCACACCTGCTCGTAGACAGGATTCTGGGCCTCGACAAAGCGCTCAAGACTATGAGGACCACTCATCACCATTTTGCTTACGTATTGAACTAGGAACCGACAGCACCCTACGGACGTGTTCCGATCAGCGCCAACGCCCGCCGGATCACAACGCGATCAACCTGCGCAGGGCTGGCGGCATCGCTCTTAAAGACAACGACAGTAACCCGCCTCAAGCGCTGTCCGCCTTGCCCATAATAAGCTGCCTCAGCGACTGCTAATAGAAGCCCCACCAGCGCGAGGGGCGTATCGATTCGGCCGTGACCAGCCCCAAGGATGGGCATTACAACATCATTCAGACGCGCGTCCGCCAAAATAGATACCAATTCTCGCATTCCATCAAACAAATATGAAATTCGCGCAGCGAGGCCTTGGCCCGCGCGCTGCGTTGTCGTGGAAATGAGGGCTACCGGGGACGACCGTCCTAGGAGCCTGTCCGAGTAAAGCGTCGCGAAGAGGTTGGAACTCGCGCATGTAAGTAGCACAAAATCTTCGCTGGGCAGTGACGGGACGCCGACTGCGGTCGATGTTGCCGGAGGAGCGCGCGGAGCCTTGATTTTGATCGAAAATCATTCCTGGATGCCCCTCATCAGTACTGCATGGCGGCGTAGAGCCGTAAAATGTTATGCGTCAGGCACAGCAGCGCCCACTCGCCCTTCACTTTCTCTTTTCCGCGTAGCAAGAATTGGCGAAATCCGCGCGCCTGTT
>DATNJC010000130.1:0-16116 GCA_035604115.1 Bryobacteraceae bacterium
GAAACTCTTCTACCGCCTCGTGCAGCAGGCGGTTGTCGTCGATCCAGTGCCATACAAATCTCTGGTCAGGTGTGCCGCCGTCGGCTCAGACGCCGACCACAACCGGTAGGGGTCACCTGAGTGAAGTAAATACCCCACTAACTCGTAAAATGATCTGAACCGCATCCGCCGGAATCCTTATCTCGCCCGGGCCGTTCTTGGATCGACATCCGAATGTGTTTGGCCAGGGGAGGTAGAATTTGGCGAGGAGACAGGATTGTGATGCGATCCCGCGTTTCGTCCCTCTTGATAGTTCTCGCCTTCGCGGTAGCCTTCCCGCCTGCATTACCGGCAGACCGTGAGAACGGGTGCCCCGTTACCAGAGCACCTGATCATCCTTTTATTCCCCCGTCACCCGATCACCCCTACACGATTAATGACGGCAGGTTCCTATTCGGAACCCCGGGGCTTTGGGCCCTTGTGAACACCCGCTGGAAGCTCCACCGGGATGGCAACAAGCTTCCCTTTTTTAGCCAGGATTTCTATTACGGAAAGACGGAAGTCGATCCTCGGCTCGCTGTTGTGGCCAGGCGGTTGGACAGTCCGGAAGCACTGGTCTGGTCGGACTGGGTGAACGGCGCCGGGCCATCCTTCGTTTACGGAAGCAGGCCCGACCCCAATGGCCGCGGCTTTATGGTGACCAGCTTGCGGATTCCAACGGCAGGATGCTGGGAGATCTCCGCGCACTACACTCCTGCACGAGACAAAGCCCACACACTCACGTATACGGTGTGGGTCGAGCCGTGAGATCAACCTTCACGCGCGCGGGGCCGTTCTTGACGTGAACCGCCGCTTAGGGACAATGGTTCTTGCCCATGCCCGCAGAACTCTATGGCGCCGTTGGGGGCGCTGCCGGATGCCGTGCGCTGGCGACGGCGTTCTATGCTCATGTGGAGCAAGATCCCATACTTCGTCCCCTGTTTCCTTCTACCTTCAGGTGCGCGATTGAAGAGTTTTCGGCGTTTCTGGTCCAGTTCCTCGGGGGCGAGGCCGATGCTACGCAGCGCCGGTGGTGGCTGAGCCTGCGCGAATCGCACCACCGCTTCGCCATTGGCCAGCGCGAAAGGAATGCATGGCTGCGCGCGATGAGCGCGACGCTCGGCGACGAAGCGGTAATCGCCGACGCCGCGGTTCGCCGTGAACTGCTGGAGTTCTTCAGACACTCTTCCGTGCATGTAACTAATAGAGGCCGAATGTCTGAGCCGGCGTCGCCCCTGAGTGGCGAGCTTGCTCCGCTGTGGGATGAGCAAGTCGCAGTGGATGAGGCTGTGGCGCTTATGCGCTCGAAGGACAGCGGGCGATGCATTGAGCTTCTGGAAGGGCCCGTCTTGCAGGCCCGCTTTGCGCGGTCGCCGGCCGTCCACGCGAGCGTTCTGGCGTTGGCGGCGAGAGCGAAGACGCCTTGGCTGCGCGAGTACGCCGCCGACCGGATTCGTGCCTATCCGTCGCTGATTCACGAGCGCTACAGCGGGAGAACCCTGCTGCTCGACGCGTCGGGCGCCGGCGACGTCGAGCTGGTGGAACAACTGCTCGATATGGGGGCCGGGGAGACGGCTGGAGCCGATAAGGCGCTCTACTGCGTCGGCAACGAATGCAGTGCGCCCGGCGCGAGCCGGATCGTTCGCGCCCTGCTCGAAAGAAGCTCGGCTCGCGTCAACGCGGCCCATGGGGTCAAACGGTGCACGGCGCTGCATATGGCGGCGCGGCGCGGCAATGTTGAGGTGATTGGAGCGCTGCTGGACGGCGGCGCCGACATCGAAGCCCGCGACAGTGCGGGGGACACGCCGCTGCGCCGCGCTGTCAACTGCAAGAAAGTGGAAGCCGCGAAACTGTTGCTGGCGCGAGGTGCGGACCCGCACTCCAAAGGCAGCCGGGCGCTGACACCCGTCCTTGCCGCACGCGACCATCGCATGAAGCAGGTGTTTGGCGGACTCGGAACCGTTCGCGATTGATCGCCGGTGCCCGGCACTCACCCAGGCTTCGAATGAAACGGGTCCGGACCATCTTCGGGTAACCCTGGCCGCGCGGGCTCGGGACTCTCGATGTCCAGGTTCACCACGATGGGCTCCTGCCCGCTGCGCACAACGACGGCCTCCACCGGCTCATCCGCGCGCGCGTTCATTTCCTGATGCGGTACGAAGGGAGGCACATACACGAAATCGCCGGGGCCGGCTTCCTCGACAAATTCCAGATGCTCGCCCCAGCGGAAGCGCGCGCGGCCGCGGATGATGTAGAGCACGGTTTCGAGTTCGCCGTGATGATGCGCTCCGGTGCGTGCGGCGGGTTGCACCGTGACGGTGCCCGCCCACAGCTTGCTGGCTCCGGTGCGCGCGTGGGTGATGGCCGCTGCGCGCGACATGCCAGGCGTCTGCGGGGTGTTCGAGTCCAGCTCGCCCGCGCGAACGATGCGCAGCCCGTGCGCCTTCCAGTCTGGAGCGCTCATCTCTCCCTCCGCGCACAACCCCTCCGCGCACAACCCCTCCGCGCACAATGGACTCGCGCCTGTGCGCTCACTTGCCCACGAGATGCAGAACGTCTTTGTTATTTTCCTGGCACACGTATTCGAACAACTCCTCGCCCGGCGAAAACGGGATCAGGTAGCTGTTGGTCCACGGCGCGGTGTATGCGTTGGGATCGTCGATGGTGTATTCGTAGCGCATCTGCACGGCATTGATGCGCGTAAACTTTTCGATGGTGTGCAGGGCTTCCGTGTGCGGGTGCCCGTCCTGATCCAGCCACGATTCTTCATTGAAGCCGATGGTGTCCACCACCAGCGTGTCGCCCTCCCAATGCCCGATGGCGTCGCCCAAGAACGACGGGTTTACGTCGGGTTTATGCGGACGGCCGTCGGTGAACACCTCGCGCCAGATGTGCGTCGCACCTTCAAAGATGAACAGCACCCGGTCGGGCATCTGAAAAATCTGAAACGGAAACGGCGTCGCGTACATGCGTGGAATGCCGGGAGGCAGGCAGCGGCTCTCGGGGTCCTCTTTTTGGGCGGTCGCGATGCGCGCATCGTAGAGCGCCTTGGCCCACGGCTGCATCGGAACTTCGATCTTCTTTTCCGTAAGCGCCCGCCCCGCACCTTGCGGACTGGTGCCCGAAAGGTTGGTGATGGTGCGCGGATTCCACACGCCCTTGCCGTTGCCGAGATCGGGATGGCCGTCGGTCCACCGCGGAGCCGGTCCGGCCTTGGCCACCTCGGACGCAGGGACATCGCGAGCCCGGCCGCCGATCCCTCCCTGAGGGAACGCGGGCAAGGTCACAGCCGCGACGCACACGAGAATCGCTCTCACTTTGTTCACCCCTTTAACGCCTTCTGCACCTGATCGTCCACCACGCGAGTGACGAACCATCCAGGATACTGCACCGGCGGCGCGCTGAGGCGATCCAGATCCGCGAGCTCCTCTGAGGAAAGCTGCACGTTCGCCGCCGCCAGGTTGTCTTCGAGTTGCGACATCTTGTTCGATCCCATAAGCACCGATGCGATGAACGGCTTGCTCAGCACCCACGCCAGCGCCACCTGCGCCGGAGTCACGCCGCGCGCCTGCGCCACGGCGCGCAAGTGATCCACCACTTTGTGCCCGTGCTCCTTGTCGTAGGGCAGCATGTCGAAGCCGCCCAAACGTCCGCCATCCCCGGCCGGATTTTCGCGCGTGTACTTGCCCGACAGGAACCCGCCGGCCAGCGGACTCCACACCATGATTCCGATGCCGGCGTCCTGGGTGAAGGGAACGATCTCATGCTCCAAATCGCGGCCCAGCAGCGAATAATACATCTCCGCCGCCTGAAACGGCGCGAGGCCGTGCAGTTCCTGAATCCCGCGCGCTTTGGCCGACATCCAGGCGGGCCAATTGCTATACCCGATGTAGCGCACTTTGCCGGATTGGACCAAGGCGTCCAAGGCTTCTACCGTCTCTTCTATGGGCGTGTTGGGGTCCACGCGATGCACCAGGTACACGTCGATGTAATCGGTTCCCAGGCGCCTCAAGCTGGCCTCGGCCGCCGCCAGAATGTGATGCCGCGAGAGCCCCTGATCGCCCAGCGCAGGGCCGGTGCGAAAGCCTACCTTGGTGGCGATGATCGCGTCCTTGCGCCGGTTCCCCAGCGCCTTGCCCAGCATGGTCTCCGACTGCCCCTCGGTGTACACGTCGGCGGTGTTGAAATAGTTGACCCCTGCGTCCAGCACCCGGGCCACCAGCTCATTCGCCAGATCCTGCCCGACTTTGCTGATCGGCTTGAAGAGCCCTTCGCTCTGCCCGAAGGTCATCACTCCAAAGGCCATCCGCGAAACAATCAGTCCCGAGCCGCCCAGCCGGTTGTATTGCATGTCCTGTAGATCTCCTGATGAAAATGATAACGGGAATGCAAGCCGCGGCTGAGTGCACTACCGAGCCACGACCGCGAGGGACGGTGTTGCCGCGAGACGCCGGCCGCTCGAAGATTGTTCTTGACGATGAACACCGGAACAGCAGCCATCAGCGATCACAAGCTGAGGGGGAAAGGATTATGATTTGAATGCATGTACCAACCAATCAGAATTAGCCCTGACGCTCCTGTTCGGGTCCGACGCCTGATCCAACATCTGGACATGCTGCTCGGGGACGTTCACGCGATGTTGCGATTGCCTTTGAAAGAAGAAGGTTTAACACACGGCTGCAATTTTGCGGCCGCCACCGTTCTGGTGGAAATTATCGGCGGAGTGTCCGCGACACTGTTCCAGTACAACGGAGGCACACGAGAGAAATATAGAAGACTCTTGGAACACTGGTATCCGTGGGATGCTGAAGGTTGCACGGATCGCGCCGCTGCGTCCCACCTGCTCTATAAGTTCATTCGAAATCCTCTGGCGCATGAGCTCGGCATCGGCAAGAAAAGGGGCGGATTCCGTAAAAGCAACGGTCTTCCCGAGGAACTGATTGAAAGATTAGAGCTTTCCCCCGCTCCGCCATCAAACCCAACGATTGAGTCGAGTTCGAGCGAAGTCGGGGTGCAGTTGAGCGTCGATACTCTGTACTGGGGAACGCGGGTGATGATTCAGCGTCTGACGGAAGACGCGCCGATGATGAAAAAGGCTGAAGCTTATCTGCGGAAGCAGTGTAATGGTCTGGCTGCTCCCGCTAAGACTTGATCAGGAAGAGCCCCGCGGCCATAGCGCCCTCGTCTTCCTTCAACTACGCGTTTAATGTTGTATCGCGAGCAATGTTCCCGGCTGGGTGGTCAGGCCGCTATAGGTGGCCATGATGGGCTGGTCCCCATCGGCGAGCGACGCGGGCACGATCACGTTGAACTGGAATTCTCCGGGCGCTACCAAGCCCGCGAATTGCACGGCCGCTGCGACGCCGCCGATTTTCACTAGCGGCGGCGGCGACAACGTTCCCGACTGCACGGTCGATCCGCTGACCACGGGCGTCGAGGTTGGTCCGAAACCATTCGCGTAGAGCACCACCGTCTCCCCTGGTTTAGCGGGCGTGGTCGATCCGGGATAAAGTGTGGGCGGGCCCAGCAGCGTGCCGTCGGCATGGGTCGCGGCCACGTTCGTGGCGTCGAACACAAAAAACGAGGGCGACAGCGGTTGTGCTTGCGCTGTAAACGCGGCGCTGACCGTGCCGTTGTTGGTGACCACGACCTGCACCGGCCCCGACATGGCATCGGGGGGCGTGAGAATGTTCAATTGCCCCGGACTGATGTAGTACACATAAGCACCTTTCCCGTTAACCGTGACGCTGACGCCGTCCAGCTTGACGGGCATCTGATTGTTCACGAAGTCCGAACCCTGCCAGATGCGCGAGTCGCCCGCGGGCGCGAGGTCCACTCCCTTGACCTCGACCCACGTATTCGGCGCGATGGTGGGGCTTTCGCCTTCGGCGTTGGCCACCAGCGATACCTGGGGGCCGATCGGCGCGGTCACAATGGTGAAGGTTCGGGACATGAATTGGCGGGCGCCGTTATCGCATCCATTCAGGAAGAAGAAGTAGCCGGTTAGCTTGGTATGGCCCGCGGCGGCGCCGGGCGACACGGTGGAGGGATACCAGCCGTCAAACTGGTCGCCGCCGGTCAAGCCGGGGCAAGGCGAGGTATCCGGGAACTGGGAATTCTGGATCATCTGCGGCGGGGTCCAGTCTTCAAGATCGAGGCTGGTGGCGGTCGAGTAATACCAGGCTCCAACGCGGGAGCCGGCGGGCCCGTTGAGACAGACAAAGATCATCAAGTACAAGCCGAGGTCGTCGTTGTAATTGAGCTCAGGCTTCAACTGACGACCGCCGGCGCACCCCACGGATGGCGTGACACCGGTATCGGAACCGCCGATGCCGGGCTGGCTGAACGATCCGTTGTACCATTTCTCAAAGTTGAGCGGGTCTGCGCCGAGCTTGGCGCGCGCAACGCGGATCAGACCGTCGCTGTTGCCGGTAGCCGGATGGTATTCGTAACTCACGTAGAGGAAGTAGTTGCGATCGGCGTCCAGGTCGACGAAGGCGCTGGGAATGGCATCGCCTTCATCGATGTGGGGGACGGACGGCTGGGGGTCGGAGCTTTGAAGAACGGGGTGGCGCGCGGGACCACCTAGAACTCCGTTGATCGGCGCGGGCCAGGTCTTGCCGCTATCGGAGGAACGGGCGAATCCGGCGGTGGCGTAATAGCCTATATTCAACACGCCGCCGGGGCAATGGTTTTCGGCCTCATAGATCATGATGAAGTTGCCGGCGGGCAAGGTGGGATCCTGCACGACGGAGCCGGGCGCGGCGTAGTTGGCGTCAAATTCCGTGACGGTAGCGGGATTGCATTGATCGATGGCCGTGGGCGGGGTCATCACCTGGGGCTGGTAGCCGAGGGACGCCGGGAAGGTGAAATTGACGAAGTCGGTGGTCTCAAGGACCACAGCGCCTCCGGTGCTGCCCGCGGCTGATAACCTGCTGGCCCCGAAGAGCAGGTATGGGCCCGTGGAGGATGCCGGTGGCATGAAGCTGACGTGCTCGTCGGGCAGACCGGGAAGTTGGGAGCTGGGATAGGACAGGGTCTGGTCCGGCCCGACGGAGAACGACTTGATTTGAAGGCTCGGTGGCTGCTGGGCGAACGCCGTTGGAACCGGAGCCAGGAGGGAAAATGCGACCACCAGGCCAAGCCACTTGCAAGCTGGGATTTTCATCAGCGCTTCTTCTCCTATCCAGTATGCCTGCGGGAATCTCGCCTCCTGCTCGCCTCCTGCTCAATGCTGTATGGTCAGCAACGTCCCGGGTTGGGAAGTCATTCCGTTGTACGTCGCCGCGATCGGCTGGTCCCCATCCGGGAGCGATGCGGGCACGATCACGTTGAACTGGAACTCTCCCGGCGCGACCAGGCCCGCGAACTGCAGCGTCGCTGCGACGCCGCCGATCTTCACTACCGGCAGCGGCGACAGCGCGCCCGACTGCGCCGTCGATCCGCTCGTTACGGGCGTCGAGGTTGTCCCGAAGCCGTTGGCATAGAGCACCACGGTCTCTCCAGGCTTAGCTGGCGTGGTCGAGCCGGGATAGAGCGTGGCCGGGCCCAGCAGGCTCCCATCGGCGTGCGTTGCTGCGACGTGCGTGGCATCGAAAACGAAAAAAGACGGCGACAGCGGTTGCGCTTGCGCGGTGAAGGCGGCGCTCACTGTTCCGTTGCTCGAGACCACGACTTGGACCGGCCCCGACATGGCATCGGGCGGCGTGAGAATGTTCACCTGCCCGAGACTGATGTAGTACACATAGGCGCTCTTCCCGTTTACCGTGACGCTGACGCCGTCCAGCTTGGTGGGCATCTGATTGTTCACGAAATCCGAGCCTTGCCAGATGCGCGTGTCGCCCACCGGCGCGAGGCTCGTTCCCTGGACCTCCACCCAAGTGTTCGGCGCAATCTGCGGACTGCCGCCTTCCGCGTTGGCGACGAGTTGAATCGCGGGCGTGGTGTTGAACAGGCTGAGATCGATGAAAGCGGCCATTGCGGCATATCCGGTGGCGTTGGGGTGAACGCCGTCCCAACAACCCCATTTCGGCGGTATTTCGGGGAAGCCGTGGTTGTTGGCGTTCACCGACCCTTGCATCAGTGTGTCGAAGTCGATGACGCCATCGAAGTTGGCGGTATGGCGGATCCAGTCGTTCAGCGCCACGCGCTGCTGCTCCTGGGAGGCGGTCCACGCGCCCTCCCCGCCGCGCGGGAGGAGCGTCGCGCCGATGATCTTGAGGCCCGCGGCGTGCGTGCGATCGATAATCTGCTGGTCATTCGCAATCACGGTCGCGGAGGTCGCGCTCTCACTCCCAATGTCGTTGGTGCCTTCAAAGAAGATCACATGTGTGGCGCCCGCCCGGCCGAGCACGTCGTCATCCAGCCGGTCCAGCGCCGGCGGACCGGCCAGCATCGGCGCGCCCACCGTGTTGCCGGAGATTCCCTCGTCGGCCACGGCCTTGGATTGACTGGCCGGCAACGCCGCGAAACGCATGGCCAGCAAGTCGGGCCAGCGGTTGTACAGATCGGGAAGCACGACGCCGCTAAAGGCGCCATTGTTGGTGCGCGTGCTGCAAAAGCCGTCGGTGATCGAATCGCCGAGCGTCACCACTGTGCCCGTATTCGATGAAGACTGGACGTCGACGGCCGATACCCAGTAGAACGGGAACGTGGGGCCTTGATCGGTGTTCACATCGTTGTCCGGAACGGCAGTAAAGGCAGTGCCAGCGGAGTCGGCAGCGTGAGCGCCCACCGCCATGTAGTTGGTCACGAGTCCGAGCGCGTGCCCGTTGATCGCCGGCGCAGTGGTCACGTCGAGACTGATGGCGTACCGCGTGAAGGCCACCACCGGAAACGTAAGCGGATCGCTGTATGCGCTTGCCCCGGCGGCCAGGGTCAGCCCGGGTTTTCCGTTGAAGGTCAACGGGGTGTTGGACCCGGGCGCCAAGGCCGCGCCAGACTGCACCTGGCCGATGTAGGCGGCGGAAAACACGACTGCGGATTTCGCGAACCCGTTCTCCAGCTTCACGCGCACGGCAGTGCCCGAGATCGTCGGCCGAACGATCATCCGGACGCTGTTTCCGCTCATGGACGTGGTTAGTATCAACGAAGGTGCGGCCGTCCACGCTGAGAACCATTGCTGGCCTCCGTTGGACTGGGCGTCGACGGCGGCCATGGGCGCCAGAACCAGAATCGTGAGCAACGCCTTCACGCGATCTCCTTGCTCGTTATCTTACAAAACTGCGAATATCCGGCGGCAAGGTAAACTGAGTCGAAAGGCAAGCTCAGATTGGTATGAATCTACGTCTAGGGATGGTGCCGCTGCTCCTGGCGGCGTCGGTTGCCTCGGGCCAAAATTGTCCGGAGGTCGATCCGTACGAAACCGATCCGACCTCGCCCTTGACGTATCCCATGACTTCGGACCGCTATGCCGTGCAATACCAGTTGGGCGGCAGCGGAACATGGACTAATGCGCAAGTCTACATCAGCTACTTCGGAGGGACACTCGCGTCACCGTTCCTCTCTTACGCGGGTTATACCAAGGACACGTCGATGTCGTACGTCAGCATTCCCGCGAACACGAGCACCTCGGTTGCGCTGCGCGTGACCAAGCTGTTTGGCATTCCGTTTCCCGCCATTGGTCAGGTGTCCGTGCGGCCTCGCGTCAAGGGAATTCACGTCGATTCGGTGAGCGGCAGCACCGTCCAGCTCTCTACAAGTACGGCGGCGGATTTCGCGGGAGAGCAGTTTATTCTGTGGTGGGAGGGAGACACCAAGCAGAGCAGCGCGATTCAGGGGTTGGCTTTCTTCCTGGATCCACCCTATACCAAGCCCACGGGCAGCAACGTGAAAGTCGTGGCTACGCCGGCCGATCTCGCAGGCGATCTCTCGGCCTTCGACACCTTGGACATCGAGGGAACGGTGGCCGTCGCATCCACGGGAGCGGTGGCCTTGGTCGTGCCGGTCAACATCAACAACATCTTTCTTGGGCCTGGATCGTGGCTCCAGGGCAAATTGCGATTCAAGCAGAGCGGCGCTGGTCATACCAGGAAGATTTACGGTCCGGGTGTGCTGGATGGCAGCCGGTTTACCCACATGAATCGGTTTTGCGGCGCGACCAGCGCTCATCCGGACGATGGTTACCAATCCATTTCCTGGATTCCCCTTCCGGCCCAAATGAACGGGGTTGCCACGGTGGCGGATGGATTCATCGTCGATGGGTTGATTATCGCCGACAACGATTACTACGCCACCGACTGGTTCAACAGAAGCACTCTGAATAACGTGAAGGTTGTGGGCTGGAACGACAATTGCGACGGACTGCAGTTGGGGTACACAGTTCGCGTTTCCAACGTATTCATTCGCACGGGGGACGATTCCGTTAAGATGTGGGGCTCCTACATCACGGTCACCAACGCCACGGTTTGGCAGAACTGGAATGGCGCTCCGGTGAACCTGGGCTGGTTCGACAATTCGCCGGGAGACGATAGCCTGATCGACGGGTTGTACGTGGTGAAGACGGACTGGGTCGGCCCCAGCTCTGTCGGGTGGACGTCCGACACCCTGGACTACCAAAACACCGGGGTGATCGTGTCGGTGATGGTCCCGGGGACCAAGTTCGATTCGGTGCTGCCCTCGGTGTACCGGAACATCTACGTCGAAGACCCTCCGCGAGTGTTATTCAGCCTGAAGATCGTCCCGTACCTCACTCAGGGTACGCCGAAGTTGGACTACTCGCTGCCCAGCGTGCTGAATCTCAATCTAGAAAACGTCTTCACACCGGCTTCGACACTGGACAATTCGATCGGATTCCAGATCGTGAACGGGAGCGCGTTGACGGGCACGATGAACATCGGCCTGACCAACGTGATGATCGCGCCGCCGAATGGAACCGCGACTGCTCTCACCAGCGCCAACGCCGCGACTCTGGGCAAGGTGATCACTAACGGCGACAACGTCAACATAAACTACGCTTCTGCGCCCGTCGCTACGACGCCTCCGGTGGTTTCGAGCGGCGCGGTCCTCAATGGCGCGAGCTTTGCAGTCGGCGCTCCCGTCGCTCCGGGAAGTATTGCCTCTGTTTTCGGCAGCGGCTTTGGCTCGTCGACGGCCGGCGTCACGGTGCTGATCGGCGGTATCGTTGCGCCGTTGTTCGTCGTCACACCGGGGCAGATTAATTTTCAGGTTCCCTGGCAGCTCTCGGGGCAAATGCAAGCTCAGTTAACCGTCACCAGTGGCGATCAGACCAGCGCTCCCATTATGGTGCCCTTGGCGAACCTGGCGCCGGGGATTTTCTTGCTGAACACCGTTGACCAAGCAGCCGTGCTGATTGCCAACACCGCTACCATAGCGGCTCCGGTAGGGACGTTCCCCGGCTCCCGCCCGGCGCAGCAAGGCGAGTACATATCGATTTACTGCACGGGTCTGGGGCCGGTGACGCACGAACCCGCGACGGGCGCGTTAGCCGCTAGCGATACAGTGTCCGTGACCAATGGCGGCGCGGTTACGGTTTCGATTGGTGGAATCAACGCCCCGGTGTCGTTTTCCGGACTTGCTCCGGGGTTCCTGGGCTTGTACCAGGTCAATGCTCAAGTACCGTCGAACGCTCCAACCGGGTCCGCCGTGCCCCTCACCATTGGCATTGGAGGAACAACGAGCAATCAGGCCAGCATCGCGGTCGCCGCCGCCGGTCAGTAACTCGAGCAATCCCGGCCCTTCCCTAATGCCGACCGGCTCTATTGCGCGGGAGGCTGGAGAAGCACTCAGCGAAGTCCACGGTCCGGACTCTAGTGCTCCCCGTTAGGCTCTGCTGGCGCATCATCGCGCTTGCCAGCAGCGGGAGCCCGACTCTCCGTGCCGGTTGCCGGCTTGCCGTCTTCGTCGCGATCCACCACAGCGGGGCCAGATTCGATCCACTTGTGGATCCTCCCAGAGGTTTCGTGGAGAGCTACTTCGTCCTTACCCGACGTCCGGAGCGATGGATTTCACCAGTTCGGCTCCCACATAGCCGGCCAGGTACGCCTGATCCATCATGCCCAGGATGTTGCGCCAGGCGATGTTGGTTGAGTGCCGCGCCGCCAACGACCCCTATCGTGACGAGCCCCTGGCACGACTGGAACTGGTCAAGCCCAGCGGCAGTAACCAGGCTTGATCAACGGAGCACAGTCCGCTTCGGTCGAGAGACTAAGCGTTTTCACGCAGGCCGCTGCGTCGGCTCCCCCAAACTCGCGCGCTTGACTGTCGCTCGCGTGTTCGCAGCACGCGCGTAGAGCCCTTTGTCCGCGTGACTTACCGGCTCTCCGGGCCGCCTCGCCGGGAATGGCGTGAATCGTGCTCATAGAACTCAGACGGTTGGCCTGCGTCGCGTCGGGCTGGCCGTGAATTCAGCGTGTTTCCTCAGTTCATAAACGACTGCCCGATTTCGAAGGAGAACGAACGATGAAGTTTCGTATCAACTTGATGACTCTCGCTCTGATGGCACTGGTCTGCCTGATGGGCGTCACCCTGGTAACTCCGGCTGATGCGCAAGGAAATCTGGCCCAGCGCAAGGATGCGGCGAAAAAGGGCCAGACTTCCGGCGAGTACTACAAGAACGTGACCACCAGCACGCTCAAAGGCCTGACCCCCAGCGATTTCCTGGGAGCCATGGGCGTCATGACGGCCGCCGTGGGGTATGACTGCTCGAACTGCCACCCGGGCGCGGGCACCGATTCCATGGATTGGGTGACCGATAGCAACCCTAAGAAGGTGACCGCCCGCAAGATGGTGGAGATGGTCGCCGCCATCAACAAGGCCAACTTCGCCGGAGCGCAGATGGTGACTTGCTGGACCTGCCATCACGGGCTGGATCTGCCCACCACCTCGATCGCTCTGGATAAGCTGTACAGCGAGCCCAATGATGAAAAGCGCGACGTGGTGGTCCCCGGCAACGGTGTACCGCCCGCTGCGCAGATTCTCGACCAGTACATCCAGGCCATGGGCGGAGCCGGGAAGCTGGGCGCCATCAAGAGCTTCATCGCCACCGGCAAGAGCGAAGGCTACGGCGGGATCGGCGGTCAGGCCGCGTTCCAGATCTTCGCCCAGGCGCCTGATCGCCGGGGCATGTGGATCAATTATCCGGAGCACCCGGAGCGCGGAATCAGCGCGTGGACTTATGACGGAAAAGCGGGTTGGATCATCTCGCCACGCGGCTTCCTGGGAGACTATGAACTGAGTGGTAACGACCTCTCCGGCGCCAAGCTCGACGCTGTCCTGGCCTTCCCGGGCCAGATCAAGACGGCGTTCCCCAATTGGCGCGTCGGTCTTGAGGATACGCTCCACGACCGCGACGTCTATGTGGTGCAGGGCAGCTTCCCGGGCCCGCAGGGCACGCTGGGCACTTTCTACTTCGACAAGCAGACGCATTTGCTGACGCGCTACGTGCGGCTGACGCCGTCGCCGGTGGGCCGCATCTCGATTCAACAGGATTTCGAAGACTATCGCGACGTGAACGGCGTCAAATTCCCGTTCAAGTACTCGTTCCTGTGGCTGGACGGGCGGTTCACGGCTAACATCAGCGACGTGAAGGTGAACGTCCCGGTGGATGCGGCGAAGTTCACCAAGTCTGCAAGCGCGCAGTAAATTCCGGACCGACGGAGGCATTTAGCGCTTCAGGGTAGCGCTTGTGGGCCGGTGCGGGTTGAACTCCCGCGCCGGCCCGTAGGTGTGTCTGGGCGGGCACGCGTCTGCGCCCCGCTTGCACTTGAGGACCAATCGCCAGTATGATTATCGATTGCGTATTCTCAAGGAGGGGTACCACCCATGAAGTTTCGCTCAAAAGGACTAATGCTAGCACTCGCCACACTGGCCTTCGTGTGGTTGATGGGCATTACGATGGTCAACCAGGCCAAGGCGCAAGCCCAGGGGCAAGGCAAGGCCGCCGCTCCGGCCAAGGCAGCCCCGGTGGCTGCCGCCAAGGGCCCGACGGCCGGTGAGTTCTATAAGAACGTCTCTACCAGCACGCTCAAGGGCCTGACCCCCAGCGATTTCCTGGGAGCCATGGGCGTCATGGCCGCCGCTCTGGGCTATGATTGCGCCGATTGCCATCCCGGCGCCGGTTCCGATCACGTGGACTGGGTCACCGACAGCAATCCCAAAAAGAAGACCGCCCGCAAGATGGTGGAGATGGTCGCCGTAATTAACAAGACCAACTTCAGCGGGGCGCAGATGGTGACCTGCTTTACCTGCCATCACGGTCTCGACCTTCCGGTTACCACGATCGCCCTCGACAAGTTGTACGGCGCGCCCAACGAAGAGAAGCGCGACGTGCTGGTGCCCGCGCAGGGCGAGCCCACGGCAACGAAGATTCTGGACGACTACATCGCCGCGATGGGCGGAGCCCAGAAGCTGGCGACGCTGAGGAGCTACATCGTCACCGGCAAGAGCGAAGGCTACGGCGGTTTGGGCGGCGGCGGCGTGTTCCAGATCTTCGCCCAGGCCCCCGATCACCGCGGTATGTGGATCAACTTCCCGGAACACCCGGACCGCGGAACGAGCGCCTGGACCTACGACGGCAAGGCCGGTTTTATCAACGCGCCGCGCGGGCTGTTCCCGCAATACGAACTCAACGGCAACGACCTGGGGGGCGCCAGGCTGGACGCCGTCCTGGCCTTCCCGGGATCGATCAAGACCGCGTTCACCAACTGGCGCGTGGGCCAGGAGGACACCCTCGGCGATCACGACGTCTACGTGGTCCAGGGAGGCAGCGCCGCGACCGTGCTGGCCACGTTCTATTTCGACAAGCAGACCCACCTGCTGTCGCGGTACGTGCGCTACACGCCATCGCCGGTCGGCCGCATTTCGATTCAGAACGAGTTTGACGACTATCGCGACGTAGGCGGCATCAAGTTCCCGTTCAAGTACAACTTCCTGTGGCTGGATGGCCGTTTCTCGGCGATCATCAGCGACGTGAAGGTGAATGTTGCGGTGGACGCCGCGAAGTTCGCCAAGCCGTAAGCGACGTTTCCTAGCTGCGGGCGTAAGCGAGCGGTAAGTTCACGGGCCAGCGCATGTCAAACCTGCTCTGGCCCTCACTTTTCTGTTTCCCTCTCCGCGTGGTCTCACATTGATCGACAGACGGCGCCGGGATCATGCTGCGGTCAATTTCGCCACGTGGAGCCTCTTCCTGTTTCGCTCGGCGTGCCAGAGATCATACTGAAGCTGTTGGTTGAGCCAGCTTTCAGCGCTCGTGTCGAAGGCGATGGAGAGACGGACCGCCATCTCGGGGCTGATGCCGGCACGCCCGTTTAGAATGCTGGACAAGGTCTTGCGGCTCACGCCCAGCGCCCTCGCGGTTTCCGTGATGGTCATGTTCAGGGGTTCGAGGCACAGCGTCTTGAGCACCTCACCCGGATGCGGCGGATTATGCATCTTCATAGCGACCTCAGTGGTAGTCTTCATAATCGACTTGGTCTGCGTCCTTGCCGGCATAAGTGAACGTGACTCGCCAATTGCCGCTCACCTTCACGGCCCACGTGCCCTGTCTGGAACCACGAAGCTGGTGGAGTTCCAAGCCGGGCAAATTCATATCGCCGGCGCTTGTTGACGCGTTCAGGCGGCCAAGGATCAGGCGGAGACGGTCGGCGTGCTGAGCTTGTATTCCTGACTTGCTACCGGTGGAGAAGAACCGCTCGATTCCTTTGTGCCGGAATCCCTTGATCGCCACGTCCTCTAGTGTAACCCATCCCGTTACAGGTTACGTCCTGCCCCGTCGCGCCGCATCGCTTCATTCATTCCCGGGCCGCGCGGCGTCCACTGCCCAAGAAGGCCAGCTGGCCGTGTGGTCGGCGACGCGCGTAGATAGACCTTCGCACCCGTTAAGACGCCGTTGGTGCGCTAATGTGCGTTGATCGCGCTAACGCTAGTCGCCTTGGCGCTATTCGGCTATGGGGGCCGGAATTGGACTCGGCATCAAGCTAAGCCCATTTACGGTCGTGTCCTAGTACTTACTTGCATAAATCAGAGTAAAAGGATTTGGGCTTGGACTGGTGGACGACGGCCTTGGTCCATTCAAATGGCGCGGCTTTCGGATTGTAGGCCTTGACGAAGGCGTCGATGGCGTCCCTGAGTTGGCGGGGC
>DATNJC010000131.1:0-8366 GCA_035604115.1 Bryobacteraceae bacterium
CGGGTGTTGCCGGCTACCTGGCACTGGACACGTCGCAATCCATTGCCCACTCACGCGTGCTGGCGCGCAATTTCTACGGCGCGCTGGCCGTCTACGACCAGCCATCCAGCGGCAACATGGGACCGGTGCGGGTGCTGCGGCACGGCGTGATCGAGCACGGGGAGCAGTTCCTGTCGCCGGAGTACGAGGGTCACCCGACGACTTACTACGCCCGCCAATCGGGCATCGGCCGGTCGATTCAGGCTCTCATGACGCAAGGAGCGATCAACGTTGGAGTGATCGGGCTGGGCGCCGGCACTCTAGCCACGTATGCGCGGGCAAACGACCGCTATTCCTTCTACGAGATCAATCCGGAGGTGGTAACGATCGCGCAATCGGAATTCACGTTTCAGCGCCATTGTGCTGCGCCGTCCGGCATTATCCCCGGCGATGCGCGGCTCTCTCTCGAAAGCGAGTCGAGCCGGCAGTTCGATGTCCTCGCGGTGGACGCATTCTCCGGTGACGCCATACCGTGTACTTTCGGCAAGAGTGCGTAGGGCTGTTTCGCCCCCGAAATGTTACAAAGATTTTGCTGGTTTCGGGGGCTTCAATCGCCTTCGCGGCCTCGATCCAGGGTATCGCGGTAGTTCCAGGGCATCCATTCGGACGGGTTGGCCGCCAACTCTTTGGGATGGCGCAGTAGTTCCACCAGGTAGTCGAACGCGTTTAGGCCGGTCAGATCGCAAGTATGAATCAGACTCATGAACAGGTCGCCTACCCGTGCGCCGTTCATCGTCCGGTAGAACAAAGCATTCTTGCGGTGCAGCACCACCAGCTTCAGTGCTCGCTCACAGATATAATGCCGACCGCCGGATTATGCCGCGTCGGAGTTGCGGAACAGCATCGGGCGCGAAGGATCTCTGATTTTCGTGGCTCGTTTTATCGGCATAATCACAGGCTCTCCAGGAAGGCGAGCAAGGGGTCGGGCGGACGGAAACGGTCGGGTGCGAGACCGGACGAAGTAGCATGTGCGAGTGCACGTTCCTTTAGCTGCATGTCGGCATGCAAGTAGATCTGGGTCGTCTCTGTCGATTCGTGGCCGAGCCAAAGAGCGATTACGCTGAGATCCACACCGCGATGGAGCAGGGCCATGGCGGCCGCGTGGCGCAAGGTGTGCGGCGTCACCGTCTTTGGCATCAGCGACGGACAAGTCCGACGCGCGGTCGCGATATGTCGTGAGACGAGTCGCTGGAATGCGTCAGCGCTGAGGCGCCCTCCATTTGAACTGGGAAAGACGGGATCGGCCGCCTCTCCGCCCTGCTGCGACAACCATTCCTTGAGGACCGCAGCGACGTCCGGGCGTAGCGGGGTGCATCGCATCTTTCGCCCCTTTCCGAGGCAACGGACGTGAGCGCCAGTGCCGAACTCCACGTCCTGGTGGCGCAGTGATGTGATCTCGCTATTCCGGAGGCCTGTCTGAACCGCGACGAGCAGCAGCGCCTTATCCCGCCTTCCGACCCATGTGGCAGGATTAGGAGCTGCGACAAGGGCGGCGGTCTCTTCCTCTGTCAGAAACTCCACCGGGCCGCGCTCGTAACGCTTCGAAGGGATCGCAAGAACGCGTTGACACTGCAAGGCGAGTGCGGGTTCACCGATGGCTACGTATTGGAAGAAGGCGTGCACCGCAGCCAGACGGTTGTTTCGCGTCCGCGTGCAGTTGCCACGGTCGAGTTCGAGGTATTCGAGGAACTGCCCCAGGAAGGGAACATCGAGGTCTTCGATGCGCAGTTCCGACGGCGATCGTCGAAGGCGCGCGGAGGCGAACTGAAGCAGCAGTCGGAAGGCATCCCGGTAAGCTGCTACGGTATATTGGCTTGCACCAAGTTGCTTTAGCAACCGGTCGGTGAAGAAACGCTGTATGAGAGACTGAAAGCCTGAAACGCTCACTGCTCACCTCCGGGCTGACGCCCCCCAAGGCGTTCGGTGGCAAGTTGGAGGAGTTCCGGAACCGCCTCGATATACCAGTAGGTGTGACCGACATCAACATGGCCGAGGTAGGTTGCGAGCTTCGGTAGTTCCCGCCCCACATCGAGACCGGCACGGTACCATTCGATGAGCCTACGTGTCGCGAAACTGTGACGAAAATCCTGGAGCCTGGGCCCACGACCGGTGCGCCGGCTCCCCGTTGGCGCCCGCAGGCCGATAGCACAGGACATCTTGGCGAACGTGCGACGGGCTGCACAGCCATGCAGCCGTCCGCCGCGATCGGAGACGAGAAACGCCTCCGTCGCACGTCGCGAACAGAGTTCATCGCGCTGTTTTGCATAGCGCGCAAGGGCGGCACGAGTCGAGTCTTCGACTGGAACGAAGCGGGACTTCCCGAACTTTGATTCGCGAATCGCAAGGATACCGCTTTGTAAATCCACGTCACCTGTGTCGAGAGCCAGAGCCTCCCCTGGCCGGAGGCCTGTGGCGCTGAGAAGTCCAATGAGCGTCGCGTAGGTCATTGCCCGCAATCCGGTAGGGGAAATGAGTTGGGCGGCTTCATCCATTAATCGCATGATCTCCTGTTCCGTGAAGATGTGCGGCTTGTTGCGCCGTCGGCGGGCGGCGAGCAGCCGCCGTGGCGGCACCTCAGTTCGGGGATCGATTGTGCTGAGCCAGGAGGCGAATCGTCTCACCATGCCGAGCCGGCGTGCCCATGTAGCGCGTTGCACAAGTTTGGGCTCCATCGCCCAACGGAGGGCAAGTTCCGAAGTGATGAACTCCGCTCCCTCGCGCCCAAGGAATTCCACGAAATGGATGAGGGTCCTGGCCGGCTCTTGGAGTTGCGTACCGAGGGCGCGTCGGAGCGCCACATATTGCGTCAGGGCGTCGTGCATGGCACTCATCGTTCACCTCCCGTAGCCGGCCACGGCAGGGCAACCGCACGCAATGCCTCGAAGGACACCTGGGCGTAGATCGCGGTCGTGGTCTGCGAGCGATGCCGGAGGACTTCCGAGATCTCGGACATGGAGGCGCCGTGTCGAATCATCTTGGTTGCTAAGCCGTGGCGGAATAGATGGGCAGCGCCGCGGCCCGAGCGGCGGATCTGAGCTTGGGCCAGCGCCCGCCTTACAATGTGGCCAACGGCCGCCGGTCCCGTCAGACCAACATGAGGCGCCCAGATTCGCAGGAAGACCCGCCGAGACACACTGACGCTACGGTCTTCACGAAGGTACAGAGCCAGAGATTCGCCGACGTCCGAGAGCAGCGGCAAGTGGTCCACCATCCGGCCTTTGCCGCGGACGACGATCTCACCAGCCCGCCAGCGAATATCGTCAAGCTCGAGCGAGACGATTTCTCCCGCGCGCAAACCGAGTCGAGCCAGTAGGAGCAAGATGGCGTGGTCTCGGCGCCCAGTGAGTGTTGATCGGTCCGTCGCCGTCAGTACGCCTTCCACTTCCTCCGGCGAGAGAAATGCGGGCACCACGGCCTGACGATATTTGCGGACCATGGGAACTGAATTAGAGAGGTCCCGCAACGTCTGGCCGCATAGAACGAGAAAACGAAAAAACGACCGGAGCGCCGTGCATAGCAGCCGGGTATACTCGCTGGACCGATCGCGAGTGTGCTCAAGAATGAAGCCTCGGATGAGCAACGCGTCGCACGACCCCGGGGACACGCAGCCCGTTTGTGTGGTTTGGGCGGCGAGGAAGTCACGGATGAACGGCACGTAGACATGCACCGAGTTCTCGGTGAGTCCGCGGTCCTTGCGCAGATAATCCTCGTAACGCTGAAGAAGGGCGTCAGCCGCAGAAACGTCATCTTTCTGGGGTGGCCGTTGCAGCCCGGCGTAGGAGCGCAGGTACTCAAACAACAGGCGCGTAACTGCTAGCTCAAACTTCACATGAGCCTTGCGCCTTCGAGGCGAGCGTGCCACGAACGCGGCGATGTGACTGTCGTTGAGATCATTTACGGCGATCTGCTTCCATCTTGTCCATCGGGCCAAGGCTCTCGCGACGGTTCGTTTTTTGCGTAGCGTGCGTTCGGCGTAACCGGCAGCGCGAAGGTGTTTGAGGAATGGTTCGATGTGATTGTCGAGCGGGCTCCCGGGCATCCCATCTTTCAACGTGGGTGTCGTCAAGTGGTCTCTCCTTATCTGGCATGTTGTGCCACATCTAAAGAGACCATACGGATTATGCCGCATTAGCAAGCATCGAAAAGAAGGTAGGACGATTCGGGACCCCGCCGACGCGGCATAATCCGGCGGTCGGCATTATATCTGCAATGCCGCGCGCGGCATTGCAGATATTGTTGTCCAACGGCGCGCCCGGCTGGCGCAGAAATAGGGTGAGCTTGCTCCAGTGCTTTTGCAGGTACGCGATCGCCTTGCCCAGCCCCGAGTTTGGCTCCACCTTCCGTTCCCGAAACTGCTCCTCCATCCACTCTTTCAGTCCCTCCATCAGGGGTTGGCTATGCTCCTGGTGGAACTCCAACCGCTCCGCCGGCGTCATCTTCCGCGCTTTGGTCACGGCATCGTTGGCATACACGCTGCCCAGCGTTTCCAGCACATACTGACACTCGGTGGGAAAGTTCCCTACCAACTCCACAAAATTTCGCCGGCCATGGGTCAGACAATTGGCGAATAGCAGTTCTACTCCCGCCTTCAGTTTGGGCTCATTCCGCGACAGCGCATCCGACATCAGAATGGCCGGACCCAACCCCTCCGCCCGCTGTTTCAGCACCTTGGTCAGATTCTCCCCGGCATGCTCGCGCCCGCTGAAATACAGCACCATCCTCCGCTCCGCGTCGCCCTCTGGGTTGGTCACATCGTGGACCACGGAGACCACCGCGGAAGTGAACACGCCCGTGCGTTCGTCACCTGCGGGCCGCTCCATCTTCAGGATTCTCACACTGGTGTCGTCGTTGTGGAATAACTCGCCCTGCGCCGCCTGGCGGGTCAACTCATCCAGCGCCGGAGTGAGCAAATCTGCCGCCTCTTCCACGATCCCCCATTGCGTGGCCACCGGTAGTGGCACGCCCAACCGCTGCTCCAGATGCTCGATCCGCTGGAAGGGCGCCCCACTGCCGTACTTCAGTTGCGCGATCATCGCCGCGGCCGTCTCATCGTACTTCTCCGGCCCCACGCCTTCCGGTTCCGGCGCCGTGAACACTTGCCCGCAGGCATTGCAGCGCAACTGTTCCAGCTCATAGACGGTGGCCGCCAGCGGCGCTTGTCCCACGATGCGCACCAGCGCCCGCGGCTCCTTTTGCGCGTACACCTTCCCCTTGGGGCATTCCGGGCACGGGTCGCCATGCTTCAGATCCGGATGGGGCACCGCCACTGTGGTGGCCCCGGTGTAGGCCGACGCCGGCTTGCGCCCATGCCCGTTGACCGGCTTCTCTGGGGATGCCGCCGGTGGTGCCGCCGCGGCGCCGTTGTTGCCAGGATGCACCACCGCGCTGGTCTTCTCCGTGCTGCGCCGGGCGGTCAGTATCGCTACCAGAGTGTGCAGGGTCGTCTTGATCTTGTGGCAATCCGGCTCGCTCAGCGGCGCCTCCCGCGCCTGGTCCAGCAACCGGTCCAGTTCGCCAAGGTTGACGTCGATGCGCCGCCGCTTCATCGGCCTTCCGCCCCCAACAGCTCGCGAAACCGCCGGTGCAAGGGCAGCGCCAGCACCTGCTTGAGGGAACGGTTCGGCCGGTGGGTGAGATCATCCTTGCCCCGTCCCGTCGTCTCCCCCAGCACTTTCCAATTCGCCGCCAGATAACAGGTTCCGCGGAATCGCTCTGGGTCTACGAAGGTTTCCAGCAGATAGAGCGGATGCGCATACTGGGCTTCCCAATCGGCCGAGATCCGCGCCGCCATGCGCCCCAAAATGTGCGACGCCAGGTGCGGCACTTTCACCCATGGCAGGATCAGAAACCGCGTGTTGTAAGCAATCAGATGAAGGTTCCGCTGCCGCGCCGGCTGGCTCCAGCCGATGTAGCGGTCCCGCGCGCCCCCAGATGGCGCGGCGACGATGACCACGCCAGAGCGGCCACCGGCCGGGCACCCCGCGCCCACGCCAGATACTTCAGGTGCTCGCCCACCGGCTGCTCATAGCCCAGATAGTGATACTGCTCCATCAGGCTGTTAAAAAGTGGCTCGTCGGCCGTGCGCCGCACGGGTTTAATCTCGATCCCGCCCAGCGCACTCAGTGGCATGACCAGCGGCGTAGTGTCGATGAGGAATGGCTCGGGCGGTAAGCGCGTATTCCGGCATTGCCCTGGGATCAGGCGGCGCACGGGCGGCAACGCAATCTCACCGGCCCGCTCCAGCAGCAACAGCAAACCGCGGCAGACTACGTCGCGCAGGGCGCCGTTGGTCTGTTTCCAGCCCAGGGCTTCGCACAACTGGCGCGACAGCTTCCAACGGCTGCTGTCGGGATGCGCCGCGATGAACTCCCGTAGAAAAGCCAGTTGCTCCCGGTCGATGGTTTGTCCGCGGTAGCGCCACGTTTCCGGCATAACCGCAGCATGCCAGAAGTCCTGTCAGAACGCAAGCCTTTTCTTCAACTCACTTTCCGCCACATCGGCGCCGCCGCCAAATCCGGGTTGCCCGCAGCAAACAACAACTGCACCTGATGCGCTTGCAGTTCCCGCGCCGTCTCACCTTCGGGCCACCAGCGGAATCTGCCCTTGGATAACCGTTTGGTCGCCAACCAGAAGCCCATGCCGTCGTAGACCAGGACCTTGATCGAAGTTTCCCGCCTGGAGCGGAACACGAATACGCAACCGGAGAATGGGTCAGCGGCAAGCTTGTCCCGGCACAACTGCGCCAACGAGTCGATGCCCTTACGGAAATCGACCGCCTCCACCGCCACCAGCACGCGCATCTGGGGCGTGATCTGGATCATCGGGCTGCTCCTCGCCAGGCGTGCAGCAAGCTCGCCCAATCCATGGCCGCTCCTTTCATGGTCACGCGCATCCTCTCGCCGGCGGACTCCAACTCCACCACACACTCCACCGGTCCGGTGGTAGGCGAGGCCAACAGCTCCAGGAACGCCGGCGGCGTCGACCGCGGCGGTTGCGTGCTGGCCGACAAGCGTTTCTTCAAGCGCATGTAATCCAGGCGCAACGCCTTGGTGGTGCAGTGCAGTCCATGCCTTTGCGCCATCTCTACCGCCGCCTCCCAAATCGGCTCCGGCAGTCGAGTTCGCGGCGGGTTCGCGCTCCGCCACTCTTCTAATCGCTGGCTCAGTTGCGATAAATCATCGGGTACCGCTGTCTTTTCGTGGGCCATGCCCCAACGCTACTACTCAACCCTGAATCGAGTCACGCACCCTTGCCGAAAACTCACGGCATTCCAACAGGTTGTGAACCGCGGCGCGGTGGGATATACTTCCTCCGACTATCGGCAAATCGTCCATAATCCATAAGGGGGTATGTCAATTTATGAGATCGTCACCAATCGTGGTTGGTTCGCTCCTGTCGGTGGCCCTGTTCGGCAGCCTGGCGTTCGGACAGCCGCCAAAGCTGTATAACACGACCAAGCAAAAGCTCCTGGAAGGCAAGCAGGTCTTCAGCTTCACGCAGTCGAAGTTCGATATCGCGGGGTACTGCGAAGCGGCCAAGCATTACGACTACACGTGGTTCGAAATGCAGCACAGCACGCTGGAGTTCCGGGATATCGAGGCGATGATCGCCGCCTGCCCGCATGCCGCCGCCACTCCCATGATCCGGCTGCCCGACGCGCAGGAATGGCACATCCAGCATGCCACGGACATCGGCGCGCTGGGTGTCGTCATTCCGACCGTCGACGATGTCGACCGCGCGCGCGAGGCCGCCAAGTGGGCGCGGTATCCGCCCGTGGCGCGGCGCAGTTCCGGCCAGGGACAGGCGCGCTCGATTTGGGGCATCAATGGTATCGATTACGCCAAGACCATCAATGACAATATGTTGGTGGTAGTGATGATCGAAACGCCCACCGGCGTAGCCAACGCGTACGACATCGCGTCGGTTCCCGGGATCGACGTGGTAATCACCGGTAACAACGACTTGAGCGTGTTTTCGGGATTCCCGCAGAATGATGACCGCTACCAGGCGCTGATGACCAAGATCCACGACGACACGCTGCGGGCCGGGAAGATCTTCGGCCAGGCGAACGCCATGTATGCCAAGGGCAACCCGCTCAGCAAGGACGCGAAGTTCTTCCAGAACGGTCCTTCAAACGATGGCTGGAGGCCTCCCGGGCGAGGTGACCCGTACGCGCCTCCGCCCGGAGAGAAGAAGTAGCGGCGGCGCAGGCAGCGCTAAACTGCTTTTGTGGAGACCACCGGACCGCTGGAGTCGATCGCCAAATCGCTGGCGAAGCGGCGATCTCGTAGATGAACGGCCGGGGTTGGCGCATCGGGTTAGCGCCA
>DATNJC010000132.1:0-26350 GCA_035604115.1 Bryobacteraceae bacterium
GAACTGGAGCAGGCCATCCGCACGTATCTGAACCTGCATAACGCCCAACCCAAGCCCTTCGTCTGGACCAAGAGCGCCGACGACATCCTCAACTCTATCGCCAGATTATGTAGACGAACTAATGACTCAGGACACTAGCGCCCGTTGGGGTTCCACTCGTGCACAGGCAGGCTTCGGCGAGGCCGTTGTAGGCGCCCCAATATACCGGCAGCAGCTTCGCAGCGCCTTCGTAGGCCGCCGCGGCGTCCCGGCGCCGGTCCTGTGCCAGCAGCGCGTGGCCCAGATTCACCAGCATGAGCGTTTGCTCCGGCGCCAACCGGATCATGCGGAGGCCGCGGCCCCAGACGACGGCGATTCGGGCTGTTTCCAGGCCGCCGCGCAGAGCCTGCTCGGCTTCGGTCACCTTTCCGGCCAGCAGCAGGATCACGCCTCGCAGCGAAAGGAAGCGGCCGGAATGCGGGAACCACCGCAAGATTTGTTCAGTTCGCGCCAGCGCACCTTCGTAATCGGCCCGGCGGAGATACTGCACGATCCCCACGGTGGTCCGCTGGAGTGCAACCTTCCAAACCACAAATACCAGGAAAGACCCCATTAGGACCACGGGGATCAAAGAGCTAACCGGAAACGCGCTTGTGGAACTCCTTGGGGTTCCCAGCGGATGAGACAGAGCCATGTAAATCGTGGCGTACGGGATGCAAAAGAGAGCCGTGATCGCGGCGCACGCCAAGCTGCCGGTGACCCCTGTCGTACGCCTGAAGTTGGTGATTCCCGCAGCTTCCTGAATCTTCAGACGGAGCTTTTCTCCGCCGCCTTGCGGAATTTCGCTCGGCGGAAGTACCTGTAGCAGAAGAGAACGTTGAACAGCACCGCCATGAACAGCATCAGGGCGTAGGGACCTAGCCGCGGGTCGGCGGCGAGCGCGGAGGCAGCCTGGGGCATGGCCGTACGATCGGCCGAGGCCGGATAAAGTGTAGTATTCTGTAAGTTGCTGCCTGTCGCCCACCTGCGACATCTCTTCACACGAGGGGGCCGACGGGCGGGCCAATGCATCCGCAAACCGGACACCAAAACGCAAGGGGATTTCTATGTACGCAGTGATTGAAACGGGCGGGAAACAGTATCGCGTCGCGCCGGGTGAGTCGATCGAGGTCGAGACGCTGCCCGGAGAAGTTGGCACGGAAGTGGAGTTCGACCGCGTGCTCGCAGTGGTGGACGGCGAAACTGTCAAGGCCGGTCCGGCCGCGGCGGGCGCTCGGGTGACCGGCGCGATCACCGCGCAAGGACGCGGCGAGAAGACCATCGTGTTCAAGTTCAAGCGCAAGAAGCAGTACAAACGCACCATCGGGCATCGGCAGAACTTCACGCGGGTGGAAGTGAAAGAGGTTCAAGGTTAGGAACGGCTCGGACCGATAAAAGCCATGGCACATAAAAAAGGATTAGGCAGTTCTAAAAACGGGCGCGACTCCAACGCGCAGCGGCTGGGCGTGAAGGCGTTCGGCGGGCAGTTGGTGTCGGGCGGCTCCATCATCGTGCGCCAGCGCGGCACCAAGATCAAGCCGGGAACCAACGTGGGCGTGGGCAAAGACGATACCTTGTTCGCCAAGGTCAACGGCGTGATCGAATTCCGAGACCGGGGCCGCATGGGCAAGTTCGTCAGTATTGTCCCCGCCGAGTAGCCACGACTTTTCCACGCCTGGTCCCCGCCCTTACGGGCCGGGCTATCATTCGGATCTCAGTTGTTCATCGACGAAGTTACGATTCTGGTCAAAGGCGGCGACGGCGGCAACGGCTGCCTGGCGTTCCGGCGGGAGAAGTACGTCCCCAGAGGCGGCCCCAGCGGCGGCGACGGCGGACGGGGCGGCGACGTGGTGATGGTCGCCAGCGAGCACCACAACACGCTACTGCATTTCCGATTTAATCCCGAACACAAAGCCCAACGCGGGCGTCACGGCGAAGGCAGCGACAAGACCGGCCATACGGGCGCCTCCATCGACGTTGCCACGCCAGTGGGCACCATCGTGTATGACGCCGCGACCGGCGAGCAACTCCACGATTTCACGCAGCCGGGGGACCGCTGGATCGCCGCGCACGGCGGACGCGGGGGGCGGGGGAACGCGCGCTTTGCGACTTCTACGCACCAGGCGCCCACTGAGCACGAAGACGGGCATCCCGGCGAGGAGCGGCGTCTGCGGCTGGAGTTGAAGCTGCTGGCCGACGTCGGCTTAGTCGGATTTCCGAACGCCGGCAAGTCTACGTTGATCTCGCGCATTTCGGCGGCGCGGCCCAAGATCGCCGACTATCCGTTCACCACGCTGGTCCCGAATCTGGGCGTGGTAACGGCGGGCAATACGGGGGATGAGAGGACCTTCGTGGTGGCCGACATTCCCGGGTTGATCGAAGGCGCGCACGAAGGGCACGGGCTGGGGATTCAGTTCTTGCGGCACGTCGAGCGCACGCGGTTGCTGGCGCATCTGGTGGATGTGTCGGAAAGCTCGGGGCGCGATCCGGTTCACGATTTCGAAGTGGTCATGCAAGAACTGGCCAGCTTTTCGGAGAGCCTGGCGGCCAAGCCCATGATTGTGGTGGCCACCAAGATCGACGTGGCGCAGGACCCCGAGCGTATAGCGGCGCTGCGGAAACTGGCGCGCAAACGACGCATGCCTTTCTACAAGATTTCAAGCGTCACCGGCGAAGGCATCGCGGCGTTGAAGCGCGCGATGGCGGATGCGGTGTTGGAGACGGCGGCTCCGGTTACAGGGTGATGCGTGTGCTGCCGAATTAGTTTTCCTTGACCACCACCTCAGCCGATAGGACGTCGTGGTTGGCGTTTAGAGAAACTCGCTTGGGACGCTTGGGAAGATTGATGACCATGTCGGGCGATGTGGCGTTGCCTGCCAGCCCGACGGTTCCGGCCTTGACCCACCTGCCGTCGAAGTCGAAGTAGATCGGCACTCGCATGCGGAAGTCGCTCGACACACCGCTTTGTGCGATCTTGCCTGTGAACGTTACCTTGCCGCCGTCCCCCGGCTTGAAGGAATAATCGAGCCGGTATTTCGGCAAGTCGGCTCCATAGATCCAGTCGCGATAGAACCAGTCCATGCGCTGGTTCCCCTCGAGGTCGAGCACCGGCTTCATATGCTTCTCCACCACCGCTTTGAAGTCTTCGCTGGATGGATTTTGGTTCAGATATGTCGCGACGTAATCCCGCATCATAGCCATGAAATCCTGATCGCCGTTCTTGTCCTCGCGCATCAGCATCCGCAGCATGTGCAGCACGTAAGCGCCCTTCGGATACACCAGGCTATTGTAGGCGCCCGGATTCTTCGGGGTGTCCAGCCGCACGCCGAGCCATAAGGGTCCCGCGTCATTGGCGGCGCGGCCGAATTCGTTCTTCTGCCGGATTTCTTCGCTGTGCTTTTGCCAGAACTTGTCGGCTTCGGCGGGCTTTCCAGCTTCGAGAAAGAGACCCGCTGAAAACTCCGCGAAACCCTCGGAGAGCCACTGGTCGTGGAAGCTGGCCCATCCCACCATGTGACCCCACCATTGATGGGCGACTTCGTGCGGAGTAACTTCCTGGATGAAATCCGTGAAACCGTGCGAGATCTGGCCCACCAGCAAATAGCGCTGCGTGGAGTCGAGGAAAGCGGTGACCGGCAAGTAGACCAGCGTCGGCCAGGACTGCCCGAAATTGAACTCCGGCTGTTGCGTGATCGCAATCCGGCCATACGGCGCTTTTCCGAACAAGGACTGGAACAAGCGGATGGAATTCTGCGCATCGACCAAAGTCTTCTCGGCCATGGCGGACGGCGTCATGCGGAAATCCGTTCCTTGCAGATACTCGGGGACTTCGGGTGTCGCATACACTTCGACCCCGTAGTTGCCTTCCTTGATGGTGGCCTGTTTCTTAGTGAACAAGCCGTAGTTGAACCCCGCCACCGCCAGCGGTACGTCGGACTTCCACTGGCTGCAGGAAAGATTTCGCTCGGTCCATTCTTTAACTAGCTTTCCCACGCTGACCACGGTGTATTCTTTCGGCGCTCTGAACGTGAGATCGAACTTGGCGCGATCCTGGAAGGAGTTCAGACTGGGGAACCAACTCGTTCGGGCTTCCACCGAGAAGTTGCCAGTACCCTCCTTGCGGATGACTTTGTTCCCTTCGTACTCGACCTGAATCTGGTAGGACTTGCCGCGGGCGAGCGGTTCGGGGAGGATCACATAGAAGCCCGAGTCATCCTTCGCCGGCTCTTGCACGAAGGCGAGCGGGCGGCCGGCTTCTCCAGCGACGCGCGATACTCGCAAGGAAGGCAGGAGTCCGAACGGAATGACACGCAAGCCTTCGATCTTCGAACTGAATTGAATAGTGGCCTTGGCGGAGAGTTGCGTGTTGCCGGCGATGGTGCTCTCAATCTGATAGCTTTCAGCGGCCATTACGCGATGGTTCTCGCTCGAAGAGGCGGTCTTTCGGCGCACTTCTTCTTCGCGGTGCGAAAGGTACCATATACCGTCGCGGTCGCCTCCGGGATCGGAATTCAACAGTGCCACTTCCTCGGGTGCCGGCAGCATCGGCATGGCGCCCCGCGGGACCACCAGGAAGCGCAGATCCGCTTCCTTCTTCCCGCGAAGGAAGATGCGGAACGATCCCCCCTCCGCGGAATTGTCGAGATCGGAGAGCAGCTCCGCTTCCAGATTGCTCGCATTTTCGCCCGCGAACGACGCGTCAATGATACTGCGCGGATTGTCCGTATTCCGGCGCAAGCGGCGCCGAAAATCCTGCAGCACACCGGTCGCGCGCGCATCCAGCGCAACCATCCGCCCCTCTTTGCGGATGTCGTCATACGTGTTGTCGGTGAAGTACAGAGCCGCGGAATCGAACGCCTCATCCACTTCGGCCTTCCCGGTCAGTTTCGACAGATAGCCGGACTCCAGAGGAGTCGCGGGCTTCAATCGAATGGCGCCTTCCCCGGAAAAAACGGCCATCGTCACACGATTCGTCACCGGAGTCAGGAATGTAATCTGGCCGCTCTTGAAGGTGACTGAACCAACGTCACGGTGGAGTTCGAGATTGTCAACAGCCCACGTTTCCGACGGCGTTGCGTCGCGCAATGCACGGTACCGGTTATCGGGCGGGGCTTGAGCTTGGAGCGACCAAGCTGCCAAAAGGAAACCCCAAAAAACCGAATACTTAAAGCCGCGTGAAAGCCGGTTCAACATAGTGTGCCTCCCGGAATCGTTTTTATAATAGCGCTCTAAATAACAAAATGGGCGCGTCCTATTGCGCGCCGCGGCCGAGCAGCATGGTCTTGAAGGTGTGAAACAGGATGTAGAGGTCCAGCGATGTGGCGCCGTGCTTGATGTAGTAGAGGTCGTATTCCAGCTTCACGATGGTGTCGTCGATGGAGTCGCCATACTTGTGGTTGATCTGCGCCCATCCGGTGATGCCGGGTTTCACGGCGTGGCGCTGCGCGTAATAGGGAATCTGGGCTTGCAGCACGTGGACAAATTCGGGCCGCTCCGGGCGGGGCCCTACCATGGACATCTCTCCGCGAAGCACGTTGAACAGTTGGGGCAGTTCGTCCAGCCGCAGGCGGCGCAGCCAGCGGCCCAACGGCGTGACGCGCGGATCGTCTTTCAGGGACCACACGGCGCCGGTTTCCGCTTCCGCATCGTGAGTCATGGAACGGAATTTGTACAGCACAAAGGGCGCGCCATTGAGTCCTGTGCGCGTTTGGCGGTAAAAGATGGGGCCGGGCGAGGTGAGCTTGACCAGGACGGCGACGATCGCCATGATGGGCAAAGTTACCACCGCCAGTATCGCAGCGACGATCCAGGAATATAAGCTTTGGAGGATCATACGATGCGGCCGCGGGCCGAATCCGGAGGAAAAGATCAGATCCGCCAGTTGCAGGTCGCGCGTGGATACCCGATGCAGGACGTACTCATAGGTCTGCGCGGTCTCTTCGATCTGCAAGCCCGTTGCGCGCAGATCCAGGAGCCGCTCCAAAGGCAGGCCGTTGCGGTGTTCGCCGATGGCCACAACCAGCCGGTCGGGACGATGCTGGGTTACCACGGGATCGAGGTTGTCGATCGGGCCGAGACAGGGCACGCCGGGAAACTCCTCGCCGGCTTGATCGTCCAGATAGCCCATCGCCCTCCACCCGAGTTCGGGGCGCGCCGCCAGCCGGTGCATGATGTCGCGCGCGGATTGCGACGCGCCCAGAAACAAGACGCTCTGGTCGCCCACAGTTTGCGAAATCGACGCCGAAAAGGCCATGCGCCAGGCCGGCAACAGAATCAGTACGCCTACGCTGCCGAACACCATGTCCCATTTCGGCAGCAAAAGGTTCCATCGCCCGTAGCTGAGCAGCGATTGCAGCACGAAGGCTACGCCCAGGGTCACGCTGACATTCTGCACCAACTGGATTCTCGACAGGACGCGGAACTCCTGGTACAGATCGTGGAAATAGAGCCCCAGCAGGATGACGACCTCAACCAGGAAAACGCGCCAGATTCCACCATCGTCCAGAAGATAGACGCGCGGCGCTACGTTGGTGGTGAAATACAAGGAAAAGACAAAGCAAAACAACACCAATATCGTGTCGGCGGCGAATAAGGCGACGGTGTTGGCGGGAAGATGAACTCGAAAGAGCCGGACCATGCTCTAGACCATGCTCTTATCGGGGCTCAATCGGACGCACCTTCCGTGGGCCGCAGCCCAGGAGAAGTGGCCCCCGGCGATCGTAACTACCCGGCCACCCATGAATACACGTCAGTCTAGCATATTGTGTTTCCACGGTACCCAGTTGCGAATGCCATAATTAGGTGCATGCTTCGGAAAGCCGCGATTCTGGGGGCGCTGGTGTGGGTTCCGGTGGTTTGCGCGCAGGATGCCACCGGCAACTGGCAGGGCACGCTGGCCCTGGGCGCGTCGAAATTGCGCATCGGATTGCACGTGAGCCGCAACGATGCGGGGCTGTATTCCTCGACGCTCGATAGCATCGACCAAGGCGCGATGGGAATGCCGGTCCGAGTAACCACGGTGAAGGGCGCGGAAGTGTATTTCGAATTGCCGGACTTAGACGCCGTGTTCGACGGGACGATAAACGCGGACGGCACCGAGATCGCCGGCCTGTTCAACCAGCGCGGCGCGACGCTGATGCTGACCTTCTCGCGCGTGGAGCGCGTGGAGACGGTGTCGCGGCCGCAGGAGCCCAAGCCTCCGTTCCCTTACGAGTCCGAGGACGTGACGTTCGAAAACAAAAGTGCGGGAGTGAAGCTGGCGGGGACGTTGACGCGTCCGCGCGGCGAGGGTCCATTTGCAGCGGCGATTCTGATTTCCGGCAGCGGCCCGCAGGATCGCGATGAAACCATTTTCGGACACAAGCCGTTTTGGGTGATCGCGGATTATCTGACGCGCCGGGGCGTGGCCGTGCTGCGGACCGACGACCGGGGCGTGGGCGGCTCGAGCGGGAACTCGGCTCAGTCAAGTTTGGATGATGTTGCATCGGACGTGGGTGCCGCGATCGATTTTCTGAAATCGCGCAAGGAGATCGATGGAAATAAGATCGGCTTGATCGGCCACAGCGAAGGCGCGATGGTGGCGGTGATCGTTGCTTCACAAGCCGCTTCGCGTCCGTCCGGCGTGGCGTGGATCGTCATGCTGGCAGGCGCCGGAGTGACCGGGGAGCAGGTGCTGTACAAGCAAGCGGAATTGATTGCGCTGGCGGCGGGGGCGAGTCCGGAGGCGATCAAGCAACAGCGGAGCTGGCAGGAGACGGTGTTCCGGATTCTGAAGACGGAGCCGGACAACAAGGCGGCGGTGCAGAAAATGCAAGCGGCGTGGGATCGCACGATCCTGACGCTGCCGGCGGCGCAGCGCGCGGAGGCGCAGTCGGCCAAGGGCGTGATGGACGCGCAGATCGCCGGCACCGTTACGGCGGAGTTCCGCGGCATTCTGGCGCACGATCCGGCGCCGCTGCTGCGCAAGATCAAGGTCCCCGTGCTCGCGCTGGGAGGCTCGGGGGATTTGCAGGTGTCGGCGGAGCAGAATCTGCCGGCGATTGCGGCGTCGCTGGCGGCCGGCGGCAACGAGGATTACACGGTGAGCTCGCTTCCGGGCTTGAATCATTTGTTCCAGACGTGCACGGTGTGCATCCCCACCGAGTACGCCACCATCGACGAAACGTTTTCACCCAAGGCGCTAGAGTTGATCGGAGACTGGATTCCGCGGCACTAACGTGGAGTGGGCTCTTTAGCCTGCAACGGGGACTTTAGTCTCCGTGTGGACGTGTCGTTGAGCCGGCAAGGAGGCTGAAGCCGTTGCAGTCTGATCCTCGTTCCGCGTCAGGACTCGCGTTGCGCCAAAGCCCTCCGCACCAGTAATACCAACAGGCCGGACGCTGTCGAGCAAGCCGCGAGATACAGCAAACCAGGCCCAAAGCCACCGGTGCGGTCGCTCAAGAATCCAAGGATGTAAGGCCCAAGAAATCCGCCCAGGTTGCCGAAGGAATTGATCAGTCCCAGGCTCGCCGCCGCGGCGGCGCGGCCCAGGAACACGTTGGGCAGCGGCCAGAAGCCGGGGTGCGCGCAATAGAATCCAATGGTCGCGAGCGACAGCATCACCACGCTCAGCCACACGCTGCCGGACACGAAATAGCACACCAGCAGGGAGACTCCGGCAAGCAAGCGCGGGATGGCCGTGTGCCAGATACGTTCGCCCGTGCGGTCGGAGTGCCAACCCGTGAGCATCATGAAGGGCAGCGCGCAGAAGCTGGGAATGGCCGCTACCAAACTGACTGTCGAGGTGTCGAACTTCGAGAGCCTCTGCACCATCTGCGGCAACCAGAGCTGCACGCCGTAGTTGGAATTCAAACCCAGAAACAAAATCGCCGACAGGAGCAACACGTGCGGGTTGCCGAGCGCTCGGAAGGCAGAACCTAAGCTGGACCCGTGCGATTCTCTGACCGGGCGCTCCTTCGCGAGCTCCGCCGTGAGCCAGTCGCGCTCATCGGCGGGGAGCCAGCGCGCGTCCTGGGGACGCTCCGTCAGATAAAACAGCGTGATCACACCGCAGATCAGCGCGGGGATGCCTTCGAGCAGCAGTAGCCATCGCCAGCCGGAAAGCCCCATCCACTCAATTCTCAGGAGGAAAGACGCGATCGGCCCGCCGACCACCTGCGACGCCGGAATCGCGGCGAAGAACATGGCGACGGCCCGGCCGCGGTCGGCGGGGCGGTACCAATGACTAAGGTAGACCAGAATAGCGGGCACGAATCCGGCTTCGGCAATGCCCAGTAGCAAACGGGCGAGGTAAAACTGCTGCGTAGTATGAATCAATCCCGTAGCCGACGAAACGAAGCCCCAGCTGAGCAGAATGCGGGCGATCCATTTGCGGGCGCTCCAGACTTCCGCGAGCAGCCCTCCGGGAACTTCGAGCAGAAAGTAACCGATGAAGAACACGCCGCCGCCGAAACCGAAGACCGTGTCGGAGAAGTTCAACTCGCGCGACATCTGCAGGCCCGCGAAGCTGATGTTGACGCGGTCCAGGAAGGAGACGATGTAGAGCAAGAAGATGAAAGGCATCAGGCGGCGATTGACGCGGCGGCGGGCGCGTTCGCCGATCGCGGACGCGGGTGGGGAGATCACTTCAACTCCGCTGGACCCGCCCAGGCTGCGGCCGGCGCGGGCGCCGTGGGAGCTTCCCAGAACACCAAAGCGATCGCCACAGTGAGAATCTGCACGGCCGCGATGAACACGACGCAAGCGGGCCAGCCGCCCAGATCCCAGACGTATCCCGGCAACGCAGCGCCAACGCTGCCTCCGACGTAGTAGAAGCTGGCGTACAGGCCCACCGCGAGGGCGCGGTTCTGTTTGGCGGCGATACCGATGAAGCTGCTGGCGGCGGCTTGCGCGACGAATACTCCGGAGCTGGTGATCGCCAGCCCCAGCGCGACGGCCCAGAGATTGGGGATCAGCGTGATCGCGACTCCGCCCACGCCCGCGGCGATGGCGGCGGCTAGTGCGGCGCGGCTGCCGAAGCGGTCGATGGCGTGTCCGGTGGAGGGTGTGACGGCCGCACCGATCAGGTACACCGCGAAAATCGATCCCAGCGCCGCGGGGCGCAGCCCGAACGGCGGATCGGCCAGATAGAACGTAACGTAAGTGAACGTCGCCACCATCGAGAAGAGGACGCAGAAGCCCACCGCGAAGGTGGCCAGCAGTGGTTTGTTGCGGAGATGCTCGCGCGCGGCGGCCCATCCGCTGTGTTCCGTATGCGCGCGATGGTGAAAACGCTTCTCGGGCGGAAGCCAGCGGGCGATCGCGATCGCGGCGGCCAGGCTCAGCGATCCGATGACCACGAAGGTCCAGGGCCACGCCGCGTGTGCCGCAACCAAACCTGAGAGCATGCGGCTGGTGAATCCTCCCAGCACCGTCCCGGTTACATAATTGGCCACCATCTTGGGCGCGCCCATGCCGGCCCACTCATCGTTGATGTACGCGATGGTAATCGCAAAAATGCCCGGCGTGAACAGGCCCTGGCAGAATCGCCACAAAATCAGGATGCCCAGGCTGGGAGCGGTGGCCGTGCCGAAGGCCGTCGCCGCCAGCAGAAATGCCGACCACACGATCACCGTCTTGCGGCCCAGGCGGTCGGAGATGTATCCGGCGAAGGGTGCGCCCGCGGCCACTCCCAATCCGGCGGCGGTAACGGTCGCGCTTACGGCGACCTTGGAGGCGTGAAACACCTCGGTGAGCATCGGCAGCAAGGGCTGCGTGATGTAAATTTGTAGGAAGGCGCAAGCGCCCGCCAGCATCACCGCCAGCTTGCGAGTGTCGAAGGCGGCGGAGACGTTCAAGGTGTGGGAGACTACCGGTTGGCCGCGAGCTTCGATTCCCACGGGTGCGGATGCCGTGGGGCGTCGCGATCCTCGACACGGTCGTAAAGATGATCGTCGCAGGTGGTGCCGAGCGACACGTTGTAGAGACTCGGCAGGCCCAGGCCCTCGCGTAGATCTTCATCAAACGCGTGCAACGCTTTCAGTTGCGGCGCCAGCGCGGGCAGTTCACGGCCCGAGGGTGTGCGCAGGAACATCTGGTAGCCGCCGTGCACCAGCGTCGCGATTTCGTCGCCCACGGCGACGCCGGTCTTGTCCAACTTGACGTTGCCGTCGCCGGTGCTTTCCACGATGGCCACGCAACCGTCACGCGAGACTCGAGCACGGCCGGATTCCATCCTGATCGCAAAACCCAGCTTTTTCAGATCGGCGAGGCGCTCCTCGAAGTTCCACAGGTGGGGTTTTTCGCGTCGAAAGAACATGGATCTTTAAGTATAGCTACTTCTTCTGCGGCGGCACGACCTTGACGTTGTGCAGCGTGTAGTCGCCCTCGTAAACCGTGGCTTCGATCCGGTCGCCCGCCTTGATGCTCTTGATGACCGCGGGGTTGTCGATGCTGTAAGCCATGACCATGGCGTCCATCCAGCCCTCGACTTTTTCTCCGTCGACGTTCAGCTTGTTGGTTTTCTCGTCGACCGAAGTGACTTTCCCGTGAAAGGTGAAGGACTTCTTGTTGCCTTGAGCCAGCGCGATCGAAGACAGCAGGCAGGCGAGCGCGAGCAGAGCGGCGAGGCCGCGAAGCGTGATTGAGTTTTTGATGGTGCGCATAAGGTTTCCCTAATCTAGTGTAATTCGGCTGAAGCGGTCGATTGTGGGACAGCCTTTTCAGGTTTCAGGTTGCCGCCGGCTATCAGCTTGCGTTTTGGCCTGCTTGCCGCACTACAATAGAGAGCCCCTGCTGATTCACCCCGATTGACGCCAATTCACGTATATTCACGTGGAAATGATGCGGGCCAGCTCCGCCGCCCGATCGGAAAACCGCTCGTATTGCGCGAAGGCGCGCGCGGCTTGGCCCATACGCTTGCGTCCGGCTTCGTCGGCGAGCAGACGGGCGAGCGCCTCGCGGAGTTCGGAGGCGGGGACCAGCGCGCCGAATTCCTCCCGCATCACGCTGCGTGCGCCGTGATGATCCAGGCACACGGCGGGCAATCCGGCGGCCAGTGCTTCCAGCAGCGTGAGCCCATAGCTTTCGTGACGCGACGGGAACACGTACAGGTCGGCCAAAGCGAAGAAGGCGCGCTTGCGCTCGCCCGCGACGTAGCCCGGGAACACTACACGAGTACGCTTCAGCCGCGCGGCGAGACGGCGCAGCCTCTTGAGGAACCTCTGGCCTTGCATGAACGCCGCCTCGCCGCAGATGAACAACCACAGCGGTTCGGCCGGATAGTCCGGGCGGCGCTCCCATTCGAGCAAGGTTTCGAGCAGCCGGTCCTGACCTTTTTCCGGCGAGATCCGGCTCAGCGTCAGCAGCACGCGTGCGTTGGCGGGCACGCCGAATTCCTGGCGAAGCGGAGCAGGGTCGGGCAGCGGATCGGTCGAATCCCACGACCCCCACGGCAGCACGTGAATCTTCTCCGCAGGGCAATCGGCGTAGCAGTTGAGAAGCGTATCGCGCATTCCAGCGCTGGGCACGATCAGACCGCGCGAATGGCGGACGCAGGCCTCCTGCTTGTCCCAAATCAGACCCGCCATGTCGGGCAGTAGCCTGCCCCAGCGCCGATACCAGCGCACCGTGGTCTCCGGGCGCACCCAGCCGCGCAGATAAATGTCGGCGATGTAAGCGACCACGTCCACGTGGAAGATAGTGAAGATGCGGTAACCGCGGGCGCCAAGCTCGGCGAAGCTGGGCCCTTCCGAAATGTCGTTGGCCAGCACCACGGTGCTGTTCGCGGGGTAACGCTGGATCTCGGCGGTGACGGCCCGCTCGAACCGGCGGCAGAATCGGGCGTAAGCGCGCTCGCCGAAGCGAACCAAGTCGCGGCCCGAAGGAGCGTCGCGGCCCAGCAGATGCGGCGTCAACGCGTGGAAGGGGAACGGCTCAGTGCGGAGCCATTCGGCGATCAAGTGATCGGCCACGGCTCCACCGCCCCCCAGCGGAACCGCTTCGGGAGCAAAGCCGGCGTGCGCGGCGGTGTAAAGGACCAGCGGCGGCACAAGTCAAGAGAATACAGAAGTCAGAATACAGAAGACAGCATGGATTCGGAAGGTTTCATTCTGACTTCTGTATTCTGTCTTCTGTATTCTTCCCCCCCGCATACTCAAGCACCAGCGCAGTCACGTCGTCGTTCATCACCCCGCCCTCGGTGAATTCATCCACCGAGTCCAGAAGCGCGCGGAGCAGATCGCGCGCGTTGCTGGGCGCGTGGCGGCGAAGACTCAAACGCAGGCGCTCATTATCGAAGAACTGGCCGTCGGCGTTTCCAGCCTCGGTCAGCCCGTCGCTGTAAATCACCAGCTTGTCGCCGGGATCGAGTTGCGTTTGCACCACCTCGAAGGGCGCGCCCTCGATCATTCCCACCGGCATGCCGGAAGTGTGCAGCTTGCGAAGCCGGCCGTCGGGGCTCACCAGGTACGGCGCGCAGTGGCCCGCGTTGGTGTAGGTCAGCACGCCGGTGGAATCCAGTGTGCAATAGAACATCGTGGCGTACTTTTCGCCGCGTGTGCGATCCAGCAGGTACTGATTCAGGTGCTGCATCATGGGCTCGATATCGGTCTTCAGCCCGGTGGACATCATGAACGCGCCTTGCAGCAGGCTGGCCAGCAGCGCCGAACTGACGCCCTTACCGGAAACATCGGCAACCACGGCGGCCCAGCGGTCGGGCGCGACTTGCCGCACGTCGAAGTAGTCGCCGCCCACTTGCGTCGACGGCCAACTGGACCCGGCGGCGCGGAACCAGCCGCTCTCCGGCAGCGACACCGGCAACAGGCCCTGTTGGATCTCACGCGCGATCTTGAGCTCGTCTTCCATGCGCAGCTTGGAGCGTTCCTCTTCCATCAGGCGCGCGTTCTCGAGGATCGTGGAAGCCTCAATGGCCAAAGTCTGAAGCAGTTCCCGGTTTCCCGCGGAGAGATCGGCCGCGGACTGGCGCGAATCCAGATACAGCAGTCCTACCGTGGACCCGGCCGCGGTGGTCACGCGGGTTTCTTCCATCGATCCGCTGCGCACGTGCACCAGCGGGACACACACCACGCCGCGCAACTCCAGCGCGGAAATGGTGGTCTCCGGACCGACGCCTTGTTGTTCGAAAGGATCGAACGACATGGACAGCAGCTCGCGCCGCGACTCCAGTGCTTGCCGGATCACCGCCGTGGGCACGCGGAGAGCATTGGTTTCGAGCGGCCGGCCGTGACGGTCGCGGCCCACGGCGATGTTCAAGGCTTCGCCTTCGCGCAGGAACAGAAACCCCCGTTCGCAGCCCGTTACGGTCAACGCCGCGTCGACCACCGCCGTCAGCACCTCTTGCGTGGAGAGCGAGTGCTGGAGCGCACGCGCCACTTCCATCAAAGAGCGCAATTTCACCAGCGTGCCGGCGCCCTGGTCGGCTTCCCGCGAGGCGGTTGAGAAATGATCCAGGATGCGGTGAACGCCGCCGTCCTCAAGCAGGAACGTGAGCTGATAGGAATCGCGTACGCCGATCTCCATCAAATCCGAGTTGCGCAGGATGTGGCGAGCCACGCGCTCGCCGTTGACCCAAGTGCCGTGGCGGCTGTTCAAATCTTCGACGACGTAGTGCCCGTTTTCGCCCACGATGCGGAAGTGCGCCCGCGAAGCCCGATTGTCTCGCAGCACCAGGTTGCAATCCACCTGGCGGCCCACGACGAAGGGCACCGCGTCGATCTGGATGTGCGTGCGCTGCCCGGAAGGACTCAGGGCCATCAAAGCCGCGGCCGGAAGGCCCGGCGCGGGCGGGCGGGGCGCGCTGACTCCCGGGTCGGCCATTAGCTCCGGTCTCCGGGCTCCTCGGTTCTGGCGGGTTCGCTTTTGGGCAGCTCGTTCTTGAGTGGTTCTGACGCGCGGGCTTCCGGTGCGCGCGGAGCTTCCTGCGCGCGCAATGCCTGGCAGTGCGAGCAGTATCCGCCGATCTCAGTGCGCGCGAACACGATCTCGTAGCCGAGCTGAGATTGGACCTGGCCGCGCACGGCCTGTAGCGGCTCGCCGAAGAATTCTTCGACCCGTCCGCACCGCAGACAAATGACGTGCGCGTGCTCCTGCTTCAGGCGGGTTTCGTAGTAGTGCTTTTCGCCTTCGAAATGCGCCAGGTCCAGCTCATCCACCAAGCCGCCTTCCTTGAGCATTTTCAGCGTGCGGTAGACGGTGACGCGGTTGAGCTTCGCGTCCCGCTGCTTGGCCATCTGATACAGGCTCTCGGCGTCCAGGTGGAGGCCGGAATTGTCGATGAGTTCGAGCAGCAGCAGACGCTGGCGCGTGAGGCGGACACCGCGTCCGCGTAAGGAGTCTTGAATTGCGGAACCGGCCATACCTTCTTTTGTGAGGTTAGCAGATCGGCATTGGTAGGGCGGACATCCTCGTCCGCCGCCGACCACGGTTGTCCGAGCCCCTGTAACCGGCCAAGGCCCAGTCGCGGACACAGGCGTCCGTCCCATAATGCCGGTGACAGACGATTTCCCAACCTCATCTTGCTTGAAAAAAGCGGCTTAGCGGTTTCCGAGTCGTAGGGACCGCATTCGCGTCGGGTACAATCCGGTCGCGATGAGTTCTCCAACCTTCCGGTTATTTTGGTTGCGCGAAACTGGCTGCGAAGCCGGCGTGGTGCGCGAGGCGGGCGAAATTGAGCCCGCGATCCGTGATCGAATTATGGCGTTGACGGGTGGCGAGGGCGGCGAGTTTACGTTGCGGCTTCCCTACCAGGACCGCTACGAATGGAAGCGCCGCTCGACAATCCTGCGGACTTTGGACTACGAACGCGATGGCCGCTTGATCCGCGCGATTCTAAAACCCGCTGAAGCCACGCGCGACCTGGCAGCCACGCTTGCGCTCACCGACCCGGCGTGGTCCCACACGCCGCCGGAGCGCGACCACGCGTACCACGAGGTCTGGCATCGAGTGTCCGTGGCGGTCCAGCGCGCGCTCAAGGAAGCGATCGCCCAGGTGTATTTCCGCGATCTGTCCCGGCTCCAGAAGCGGGATTCGGCGTACACCATGGTCGTCTATCAGTCCAGCCGGGCTTTCACTGCGAAGAGCCGGCATCGGTTCACCTACGATCTCCGCGACTATCCGGATTGCCGGCCGGTCGTGGCGGCCGCGACCATGCAGATCGGTGCGCGCCTCGAAAAAGCTCTGGAGCAATTGCAGCAGCGGCTGATCGATGCGGGCCACGCGGAGCTGGCCCGGCGTTACACGCCATCCTGGCATCCGGACGTAGCGAGCGCCGTTCGCAGGAAACCCAGAAGGCTGCTGGATTTGCTGATGCGCGAGGCGGAGATCGTAAACGCGGTGATCGAGATGGGCGCCGACCGCTCGCACCTGGCGGTGTACAGTTGCGCTCGCAAGATCAATACAGTGTTGCGTTGCGTTCAAGGTGTGGACATGCGAACGATTGGCGTGGAACTGCTCGAGGCCGCCACCAGCGCGCTAACGCAATCGCCGTTCGCTCAATCGCCCTTCGCTCAATCGATGGACGGCGGCGGTCAAGACGTCGTCGACGGCGGGGCTCCGGAGCACGGTAACGTGATCGCCGCGAGGCGCCCAGACTTGCGGGTCGGTGGCCATAAAGATGGCGACCACGGGAACGCCCACGGCAGCGGCCAAGTGTCCGATGCCCGAATCGTTGCCGATGTAGAGACGGGCGGAAGCAAGCCAAACGGCCAACTCATATAAATCGTCGAAGCGCTCCGCGCCATCGAGTACGTCTTCAGGTCCGGCGCACCAGCGCACAGGAACGCCCAGCCCCTCCGCGACCGCCTGGAAATTCTCGAGCGGCCAGCGTTTGTGACGGCCGCTGGCGAACGGATGGATCACCGCGAAATCTCTTACGGGTGTGGGCGGCAAAGGGATGCGCGGAACACCTTCGAGCGGAGGAGGCAGAGCGGGAAAGAACGTAAAAGGAAGTTGCCGGACCGCGTCGCGGAATTCGGGACGATGGTAACCGTACCAGGAGTAAATCGAATCGAAGCCTTCAAGCGTCGCGGTACTCGCGCCTTCGACCACGCCGACCAGATCCAGCCCAGTATCGGCAATGGCGCGCACGCGATCCGCAAAGCGGATGAGCGGCAGCAAGGGCCGCGCAACCCAGACTTCCGTGTATTCAGCCCGCGCAGCTTCAAGCGCCGGCAGCGACAAAATCGCGTCCCCGATAGCCCCCGGTCGAATCAAAAGCCGCCTCACACCGCCTCACACCACACCGTGGAGCACGCACTCGTGCGTGCCATGTCGGCACTAATGCCGACACCGTTCGTATCCCTACTTAAGCCCATACAACCGGCGTGCGTTGTCCCGCAGCACCAAGCGAGCGAGTTCCGCGGCGCGAGCCCGCGAGATCTCCCCGTCCGCCATCATCCCAGTAAGCGCAATCCCCAACGCGTCCCGGCCCGCGTGCGCCGCGATGTAGCCCGATTCTTCCCAACCCAACTCCTCGGAATACGGGTAAGCGTCAGTCCCGAACAGCACTTTCTCCGGAACGTATTCGAGCCACGCGCGCAACACAGCGGCAAGCGCGCCGGGCTCGGTGATCAAGCCCTGCACGGAGAAATCCACGTACGCATTGGGCTTAGTCAACAGTCCGGTCAATTCGCGAGTAAAGGGCCACCCGCCGTGCAACATCACGAACTTGGTCTGCCGCAGCGCAGGGTCGTCGAGCAGCGGTTCCAGCAGCAGCGGATTGGACCCGTTCACGACAAAGTATCCGCCCGAGCCCGCTCCGGTGTGGATGTGCACCGCCATGCCGAGCCGCCCGCATTCAGCGGCGATAAAGCGGAAAATGTAATCCTGAAGCGCTTGGTAATTGGATGCGCCGTCCGAGCGCACAGCGGGGTTCAGCGTTGTGCGCGGTTCAAGAAGGGTCCTCCAGGCTCGCTCCGCCTCAGCGCGCGAGGGGTTCCCGATATCGTACGGGCGCAGGTAGGCGATCTCGAATTTCTCAGCGATGGCGCCACCTTGTCTGTGGCGCGCCAGCGTCGCGCGCACGACACGCTCCAGATACTCGTCGAGTGTCGCCGGGCGAGCCGCGATGCCGGACTCGTAATAGTAGCGCTGGAGCAACTTCTCTTCGAGCGCAAAGAACGCCTTTTGATCCGAGTTGTGGATCACCGGCGCGGCGTCGAACGGATACATCAACGCGTCGGCGTAAGCCGCCCACAAAAATCGCGAGGCGGGCAGGCCCGGGCCCATCGCCACCCGATTGGCCACCATGGTTTCGATGCCCAGTTGATCCAGCACCCACACCGCATGCTCCATCCCGTGCCGAGCCAAAGCCGCCGATTTGCCCTCCGGAAACAAAGCCAACCGGGCAGCGACAGTATCGGCGGCGCCCATGCGCATGCGCACCGGATCGGAGGCCGCTTCGAGCGATTCCACAGGCAGAGCGTCGTACAAGGTGTCGGCCTCTTCTCCCGCGCCAACGGGACGCACCGGATGCGCATGATCGTCGAACGCCCGGATGCCGTCGATCAACCGCGCCAGTTGAGCATCGACCCGCGAATCAGCGGGCGGAGCAGGTGGAATGCGCGTACAGCCCCCAGCGCACAACGCCAAGACAATGTTGAGCACGCACTCGTGCGTGCCACGTCGGCACTCGTGCCGACGCTTGGCCAGTTTGCACCAGCCCCGCCATGCATCGACACGAGTCTCGGCGCGCCACGCACCAGAGCGTGCACCACCTCTCCGCATGACAATTCCCAAGCGCTATCGTACGATATCGACCTGCATAGCCACGTCGAGATTCTTAGGCGTCAAGCACATCCGGTCGTTGCAAGCCTGATACCGCAACTTCCCAATCAGCGCCGACGGCCCCGGTGCCGCGGTAGCAGGCACCTTGAAACGCGTAGTAAGCTCGAACTGCCCCGTGAACACCGAGAGCGGATTCGGCGAGAACGCCACCTTCTCCATCTGCGGCTTGGGAAACACCACGTCCTCCACCTGTGCCGGACCAGGGTTCCAAGTAAGCCTCAGCGGTATCAAATACTTATCCGAAGGCGTATTGCTGTTGACGTGATACCCCGCGCGCAGCGCCAGCTTAAGTTTCACTTCCGCCGTCGCCCCAGCCTTGAGCACCACTCCCACCGGCGCAGTAACGCTAAGAACGTTGGTGTCAGTTTGCGCGGGCGAAAGGAGCGCGAACGAAAGCCAGCAGGCCGCCAGGAGCAAACAGGCCCACGGAGCGGTTCGAGTCATCGGCGGTCACCTCCAACAGGCGCTGAATCTCGTTCTCGTATTGTTTCTTAGAGATCAGGCCCACGTGCGAGGACGCGATGCGGCCGAAGCGGTCGATCACGAACGTAGTGGGCAGGCTCTCCACGCCGCCGTAGACCTTCGCCAGCATGTCGTCGCCGATCACGATGCGGTAGTTGATCTTCTTTTCGGTAACGTAGGGTTTGACCGACGCCCACCCGTCGTCGTCCATCGAGACGCCCACCACCGTGAAGTTGCGATCCTTATAGGTCTGCTGGAATTCGATGAACCAGGGGATCTCCACCTTGCAGGGGCCGCACCAGGTGGCCCAGAAGTTCAACAGCACCACCTTGCCCTTCAGATTGGAGAGCTTCACCGTGGCGCCGGTAGCATCCTTCAGCGCGAAGTCGGGAGCGGCTTTGCGATCCTTAGCGGAAGCCCTTTTGGGGGACGAGGAACACGCCGCGAGGCCAACAGCCACCGCGGCGATCGAGAGGACGCCAAAGACAGATTTGCCGAAGATGGACTTATTAGACAAGGTCGGGAAACCTCCCGTCTCCATTATATTCGCACCGGACCGGCCCCGAAGTTACGCTCAAACCACGCCCGCCGGCCGCGGCGGAATCGCCAGGGGAGCGTGAACTCTCCGTGCCGCGTCAGTCCGGCGAACATCCAAGCGGCGGAATCGCAGAAGCTTTCGCAAACGTAGCGCCGCCAAGCGGGCGTGCGCGAGCGCGGCGCGCCCGCCGAAAGCTTGCATTTTCGCCATTCCGCGCTCCAACCCAATTCGCCTCGGGCGCGCTGAAGGAACTCCCTTTCAAGCACCCCCTCCCAGCCGCGCCGCAGAGGATTCCCCAGCCGCACCCACACGAAGTGAAACACCTCATGAACCAGGATGCGCTCGAACTCCCCAGGCCGCGCGAGCACTTCGCGATCCAGCAGAATCACACGTCCTGGTATGGAGGTAGCAGCCAGATGCGCCCCCAGCGACCGCCGAATCTCGACGCGGATCGGTTCGCCGCTAAGAGCCGGCAGCAACGTGGAGCACGCACTCATGCGTGCCATGTCGAGACTCGTCTCGACACCGTTCGCCGCCAGAATCGCATACCGGCCAAGCTACTTACCGGCGTTACTTACCCGGCTGGCCGGGGATCTGCAAGTTGCCCGAGGCTCCCGATTGCACGAACGCACCCGGGTCCTTGATCTCGGGCTTGAACCGCTGATTCAGCCCTTGGAACCACGCGCCGAGACTCTCCTGACGAACCGTCTGCCCAATTTCGACCGCGACTTCGGAGAGCGGCTGCGTGGATTTTTCCTCCATGCGGATGACATAGAACCCCGTGGCCTGGCGCACGGGATCGCTGATCTTTCCATTCTCCAGCGCAAACACCGCTTTCTTCAGATCCTCCGGGTAGGACGTGGAATCGTGTTTGATCACCCCGAAATCGCCTTGGGCGGACTTAGTGGTGGGGTCCTCCGAATACTGCTCCACCAGCGCCAGGAAATCGGCGCCTCCGCGGGCTTTCTTAACGACTTCTTCCGCCAGCGATTTGGCCTGGCTCTCGGAGCGATCCGTGCCGGAGTGGGCCTGCGCCAGAGCCGCTTGCGCCGCGCGCGCCAGTTCCTCCGGGCTGCTGACGGCGCCCGTGACGCCGGGTTTGAAGGCGATGTAAATCACCTTGATCCGGGCCTGTTCGTATTTGGCGGAATTCGCTTTGTAGTAGGCTTCGATCGCGCCGTCCGGAACCGCGGACGTTTCCCGCTGGTAGTTCAGCATCGCTTCAGCCATGATGTTCATGCGCTGGAATTCGAGTTCTTCTTTGAGCGGGCTTCGTTCGCCCAGTTTGAGTTTCTCGCCCTCACCGGCCAGGTATCGCATGATGAAGATGTTTTGCAGGGCGTACTGGGGATCGCGCTGCGCCGCCGGAGGCGTCATGGCGAGCATGGAACGCAGCTCGCCGTAGGTCACGTCGTGGCCGTCCACGGTAGCCACCACGCGATCCGCGGCCGGAGCCGCATCAGGCGTTGGTTGCGGAGCCTGGGGGTTTCCCGGCGAAGTAATCGTCGGCGGTTGCGCCGCCAGCGTGGCCGCAAGAATAGCCGGAATCAGAAACACTTTCATGCGCAGGGTTGCCTCCGGAAAGGAGAACGATTTCGTAAATACCAATTTAACCCAGGACCGATCATCGTTGCGCGGCCCGGGGCGCCGGTGGACGAGGCGGAAGTTTGTCGTATGGAGTGTAACCTTCCCACTCAATCGGTGTAAAAGTGTCCTTCAGCAGGGTTTTCAGCAGCTCTTCAAAGATGCCTTCGCCGTTAGAGCTGTTGGTCATGATGAGAATCCCTGTCTTCGGCTGGTCGAAGATAGCCGTGTAGTGCCGAAAGCCCTCGTCGTGGCCCTCCTTGAAGAAGACCTTCCCGTAAGGAGTTTCAAAGAGGCCCCAGCCCAGGCCGTAGCTGAGATGAATCGGCTTGTTTTCATCCGTGGTCTCTGGCGCCAGCGACGGAAATTCGTGCTTGGACAGAATCTGGATTTGCGGGGTGAGCATCAGCTCCCACGTCGCCGTCCTCAATCCCGTTCCTTGCATCATGGCTTGCATGAAGCGGGTGAAATCGCTCAGCGTCGTTTGCATTGAACCCGCAGCATCCGCCCGTTGTCGTTGCTGCGGACCCAGGGATCGCCCCCACTCGTCGTAAGCGTTTGCCAAGTCGTTGGCGAAACGGGTCTCCGAGATCATGCTCGTTCGTGTCATGCCCAAGGGTTGGAAGACTCGCTCCTGCATCGGCTCTTGAAGCGGCCTCCCCAGAATGGTCTCGACCACCATTTGCAGGAGCTGGATGCCTTCGCCGGAGTACGCGAATTTCGATCCCGGCTCGAAGTTGATGTTGAGCTTGCGGTCGGGGTTGAGAACGCGGAGGTTCGGGAACCCCGCGGTGTGGCTCAGCAGCATTCTCGCCGTGATCCGCAAATAGCGGGGATCGCCCGCCAGATCCCGATAGCGCTCATACTCCGGAAGCGGCTTCGGCAAATACCCGGCGACGGGTTTGTCCAGGTCGATCTTGCCTTCATCCGCGAGCTGCATCACGAGGTAACCGAACGCGACTTTGGTCAACGACGCGCCGGTCATAACGGAATTCTGTGTAAGCGGCAACATCTTCTCCCGATCGCGAAAGCCGTAGGCCTTCTGATAGGCCACCTTCCCGCCCTTGAATATCGTGATACCCAGGCCGGTCACTTCGGCCGCGCGCATCAGACGGGTCACTGTCCGATCGATCTCCGCCGCCTTAATCGCACTTCCGTCTAAGCGTTTCACGCTCGGCGGAGCGGCCCCAGGCATCGAACCGCATAGCACCAGGAATGAGAGAACGCCCCGAAACATCAGTGGCTCCAAGTGATCCTAGCCGGAACGCTAATCCAGCATGTGAGACGGACCACCGCCGAAAACGTTAGCCGGCCACGGTATCCGCTACAATCAGCCTCATCGCATGAGTGATTCGATGAGACGGGTCCTGGCGAACGGCCTGCGTTTGGCGTTCGCCGTCGCCGCCGCCACGCTGATCGCCCGAACCTTCTGGGGGCCATTCACGTTCCCCATCCCAGTGCGGTCTCCGATCAACGCGGAAGGCTGGCTGGCCATCGCCGTAGGACTGCTAGTGGCGCTGCACTGGCGTCCCGCAAACAGGGAACCTGTGCCGACGGATCAGGCGCCGTTCGGGCGTCTCGACGCCTGGGCGCTGCTGAGCCTGGCAGCCCTGATCGGCGCGGTGTTCGCGGGCTCGCGCAACGATTACTTCCTGGCCGACGATTTCCTGCACGTTCGCTACGCGCGCGACTTCACGTTCGATCTTCACCGCCTGTCGACCACTCCGGGCGGCGACGGCTTCTTCCGTCCCGTGGCGCAGATTTTCTTCGGACTGCTGTACCGTTGGGCGGGCTTCGATCCCTTTCGCTGGCACGCGGCGGGATTCGCGCTCCATGCCGTGAATACCGCGCTGGTGTTCACCATCCTCCGTCGGATGGGATTGGCACCGCTTCCCGCCTGGTTTGCCGCGGCGCTGTTCGCCATTCACGCCACCAGCCCGGAAGCAGTCGTGTGGTTGGGCGGCAGGTTCGATCTTCTCGCCACGTTCTTCGTGCTATCCAGCGCAGCGCTATTTCTCGCGTTTCTGGTGGCGCCTGGCGGATGGCGGTGGGTATCCTGGTTCATTGCACTGGTCGCAACCGTGCTGGGCATCCTAAGCAAGGAGTCAGCCTACGCGGGCCCGCCGATTCTAGCCCTCCTCGCGCTCCCGCGGCAGCGCGCCTCCGCTCCACGCGACCCCTGGCACCGCCACGCGCTAACCCTGACGCCGTTCTTCGCCGTGGCTCTAGCCTTGTTCGCCTATCGCTGGGTGCTGTTCGGCAGCATCGGCGGCTATCTAGATTCCTCCGGCCGCCCCCAAGCGCTCCTACTGTCGCCGGTAAACGTCATCAAAGCCCTGGCGTTCCGGATCTGGGCGGTACTCCTGTTCCCACTCGATTGGAATGCGACGCCCGACTTAACTCCGGGCCTCGCGGTGGGCGCGGCGCTCGTCGTGTATCTGGCCGCGCTAGCCTGGATGACCACCGCACAAACCGAGCGGCGAACCTTGATCGCGCCCTTGGGCTTCGTGTTGCTAGCCTCGATCCCCCCTCTGCAACAACTGCTCATCGGCCCGGACATGGAGAAAGCTCGCTATTTGTACTTGCCCGCCGCGGGTTTCTGCTGGCTCCTGGCCATGGTCCTCCAAGGTCTCGGGCCACAAGCGGGTCGGGCCGTCGGAGCGGCGATCCTTCTATTCAACCTAGCGGCGATAGGCCACAATCTTTCCGCCTGGCACTTCGCATCGCGGCAAGCGCACTCCGCGTGCATCGCCGCCGCCTCCTGCGCGCGCGACGGCGACCATCGCTTGTTGGCGATCGGCCTTCCCCGCACCCTGCGCGGAGTCCCGCTATTCGCATGGGGTTTCGAGGACTGCACCCGGATGGAGTTGCCCTCGGACGAGCAAAGCACCCTGGCAGTGACCCTCCGCGACCAGCCCGCGTCCAGCGAAGAATCAGCCGGCTACGCCTGCGTGTTTGAGTGGGACCCAGCCGCCGGCCAGTTGCGCCGGATCCGCTGACCACACCATCTGCCCGGCGCTGTCCGGCAGCGGAGGCGGAACCTGCAAGGCCAGCGTCTCATCCAGCGCCTCCCGCAGCTTTCGAAAACACCACCGGTCGAACTCGTAGGCTCCCACGGCCGGTAACTGCTGGGCGATGGCGTTGCCTTTCTGCCACGCCGCCTCGGCTTCCTGCGCCTGGCCTTCCAACCACAACAGCGCCGTGCGGGCTTTCCAGTAGTCCACCTTCAAACGCGTGACGTCCGTCTTAGCCTCCATGCGCCCCCACCACAGCCGTGCGGCCTCCAGATCCCGCCGGAACAACGCATTCACGAAAATGAAGTCGGTATGCAGTTCCGCGTCCAGGGTCTGCGCCAGTCCGGGGTACAGCGCTTCCGCTTCCGCCACGGCCGCGACCCCTTCACCGATCCTGCCGGCGTCCACGTGGTGCATGTACTTGAGCAACCGGAGCAGCATCGCTTCCTTCCCGTGTTTCAGGAACGCGGTCCCGCGATCCAGCAGGCCGGCGTCGAAATTACGCGCTCTCAGCGGCGTCACTAGCGTCGCTCCCGCCACCGAAAACGCCATGTGAACATCCGCCCACGGCCCCCGCGAGAGCAACTGATAAAGGTGCGCCCCATCCGAGTACTGGTCTTGGGGACGCATCGGAATCAGATTCAGCGCGAACGACGAAAACCCCAGCGTCGCCAGCATCGAGAAGCAGCCCCACCAGTTCTCCCAAGGATGGCCCTTGGCCGAGAGCCCTCCCAACAAACCCAGGCCGCCCGCAAACAACGATCCCACCGGACCGCCCAGCGTAGTGAAGATTCGCTGGGTGCGCAGATCCCGGAGCGTGGTCGGAACCATGGCCGCCAATCCCCGGCCCCACAGCCCCGCCGCGTTAAAGGAGAATTCCCATTTGCCGCCGCGCACACTCCACTCGAACGGGCCGATCACTAAATGCCGCAGCTTCATGTAAAACGCCCAGCCGCCGTAGACGTGCCCCAGTTCGTGGATCAACACGGAAACGTGCAAGGCGATGGCGAATTCCAGGACCCACATTACCAAGCCGCCGCTTTCCGGGAGTCCCTGATCGTGCGCCCACAAAGTCCAATAATGATTGGCGATCAGCAACACCAGAATCTGGCCCCCGTTGGCCAACTGGTCGACGAGTTTGCTCGTGCCATCGCCGGGAAGCCGGGGCTGCTCCGGCGTCGCATGCGTAGCCATCTGCCCAACGATGTCCCGGCGCGTGAAGACGACCAGCCCCAGAATGCCCGCAATGGTTCCGATGCCCGGCACGGGGAGCGATAACAGGCTCGCGGCGATGGCCCAGCGCCGCGCCGACGGCTTGCCCTGGCGCAGCGTGTACCACGCCATCAGGCTGACCGCGACCAGCGCCGCCTCGATCGCGAATATGGCCGCGAATCGAACCCACAAATCCGGATGTTCCGTCCACGTGCGGTAGCCGGCAAACACCACCGACGAGGCGAGAATCACTGGCTGCAGGCCGAACCAGTAACGAACCCAGCGGGCGATCGCGACGAGCATCGCCACCAGCATGACCTGCCCTAAGGTCAAATGCCATGGGACATTTGTCTCAATTACCTTAGATGGAACTACCTAATACAGTAGCGAGGCCGTGGCCAGCCCGCCCGCAACTCACCGCCTAGTTCTGTGCCCGTGTGACTCGGTTCCCAATGTGGGGCGGGATGGCATCCCGCGCGCCGGTTGCCAACCGGCGCTGGGCGGCTTGTTTGCGCCCGCCCAAGCGGGTTGCCAATCCGCCGCAGGTTAGCAACAGTTGGCAACCTGCCCCACATTTGGTGTGCAAGACCTCACGGTCAGAGCACTAGACCATTTTCTGAGATAATATAGACCAGCTCTGGCGATCCGGCTGCAAGCAAGAGATGGCGAAGGCCTATTCTGACGATCTACGACGGAAGTTGTTGGAGGCGCATCAGCAGGGGGAAGAGAGCCTGGAAGAGTT
>DATNJC010000133.1:0-3793 GCA_035604115.1 Bryobacteraceae bacterium
TGCGAGCTTGGAAGATCCGCCAACTGGAATTGCTGGAGCATGCCGTGGCCGCGGCCCTTACTGCGGTGAATTCAGAACACGCAACAGCCCATTTTCGCCACTGCGGCTATGGTCTATAAATACTCAGAAAATGGTCTAGAACTTCACCTTGGGAGCTTGCTTGGCGCCTTCATCGGCCTTGAAGTAAGCGTCCTCGCGGCGGAACCCGAACATGGACGCGGCGATGTTCTTGGGAAACAGTTCGATATCGGTGTTGTATTTCTGCACCGTCTCGTTATACTTGCGGCGCTCTACTGCGATGCGGTTCTCCGTCCCCGCCAGCTCGTCCTGCAGGCGCAGGAAGTTCTCGTTGGCTTTCAGATTGGGGTAATTTTCGACGATGACAAACAGCCGGCCCAACGCCGAGCGGACCTGCGAATCCGCCTCGATCTTCTCCGCCGGCGATTGCGCGCCCATCATAGCCGCGCGCGCCTTGGTCACCGAGTCGATCGCACTCTGTTCATGACTGGCGAAGCCCTTGACGGTTTCCACCAGGTTCGGAATCATGTCGTTGCGGCGCTGCAACACCACGTCCACCTGCGACCAAGCGCCTTTGATGGATTCACGCTCCAGCACCAGGTCGTTGCGCGAACTCACCAGCCCGCCACCGATCACCAATCCAAAAAACAACACCGCCACCAGAATCGCGATTACGATTTTCATTGTTTAGATCCCCTCTTAGCTCCCCTCTTTACTTAGTCCGTCCCCAACCCGTCCACAAATTCCACCAGTCTGTTAATACAGACGAGATATTGCGCAAAGAGTTCCCCGGGATCGTCCAGTTCCGTTCCGGATTTATCTTCGCGAATGTCCAATAGCAGCTCCAGCGGACTCATATCCGCCTTCAGTCTTTCCGTCAACTGATGCAGCACCGCGCGCCGGTCGGTCTTGGGCTTGGCGCCCGCCAGTTCCAGCCCGTGCCGTCCCAACATGATGAAGGTGGTGACCGAATCCACGCACAACCGCAGCAGCGCCGCCGGATCGGATAATACGCTGGCGCCCTGCTGGCGCAGGCGGAGCAGCTTGGTCCGCAACTGGTACTCCACCTGCGCGCGATAGTAGCGCGTATCGATGTGCAGATCGGAGATCGGATCGGGACCGAACAACACCCGCCGCCGTTCTTTCATATCGCGGAACTCGATGGGGAAGCAGTCGGCCGAGCGGTGCACCTCCTCCTCGGTCAGCAACAGCGGCGCGGGATGGCCGGTCTGCTGCCACCAGCGCAGGACCGGCTCGCCCTCCGATAGCTCCCGCGGCGTGATCTCTTTCAGCACGCACAGCACGTTCAAGTCGGAGTGCTGGTCATGTTCCGTGCCCCCCGGCTCGAACAGCGTCGCGCCGGAGCCATACAGCACCACCGAGACCAGCCGGCCCGAGTAGGCGTGTTCGAGTTTGGATACGAGTTCCTTGAGTTGGTCCATAGGATTGTCGATCGCTTCAGGCTCCATACATTCATTAGTGGCCGCGGGCGCTCACCATCCTCCAGAGGCTCCGCCGCCGCCGGAATCCCCGCCGCCGAATCCTCCGAATCCACCGCCGCCGGAACCGCCGCCGAACCCTCCGCCGCCCCAGCCTCCACCGTCCCCGCCACGGCGTCCCATCATGTTACCGAGAAGCATACCCGTAAGGAGACCCGTAAAGCCGCCGCCACCGCCTCCGCTGATCAACCGCACGATCAACAGAAGGATGAAAAATCCAAGAATCAGGAGCGGAAACGGAATGCCTCGGCCCTGCGGCGCACCGCCCGTGGGGCGAGGGACACCGTCGAGGGTCACGCCCTTGGCGGTGGCCACCTGCGCGCCGAACTGCTCCATCGCCGCCAGCACCGCGCCCCCGTAATTCCCCTGGCGCAAGATCGGCCGGATACCGCGCAACACGCCGCCCGCGTAGCCATCCGGAATCGTCGGCTCCAGCCCGTAACCCACCTCGACGCGCTGTTTCCGGTCTTTGATCGCCAGCATCAGCAGCAAGCCCTCGTCGGTGCCCTTCTTGCCGATGCCCCACTGCCGGTATAGCTTATTCGCGTCGTCCTCAATCGCATCGCCTTCGAGCGAATCCACCACCACGACGGCGAACTGAGCGCCTGTAGCGCGCTCGACGTTGGCGCAATAAGCTTCGATAGCCCCGGCGCTGCGAGCGTCCAGAGCGTGCGCGAAATCGTTGACGTAGCCGGTAGGCTTGAGCTTAGTGGTATCGAGCGCGAACGCACCCGAAGCCATCATCAAGGCCAAGGCTGCCGCGGAGAGGCGAGGGTTCATAAGGTAGCACAGGCTTCAGCCTGTGGCGCTAGCGCGTCAAATCCCCACGCCGCATCCGGAACCCTTCCAGGCGCCCCAACATCGTCACCGCCATCTGTTTGGGATCGAAGAACTGCTGCGCCAATGCCTGGACCTCGGCGGCAGTGACCTTTTCGATGCGTTCCAGCATTTCATCGAGCGAGAAGAACCGCTTGAAATACAGCTCCTGCCGTGCCAGGTTGCCCATGCGGCTGGACGTGGATTCCAGCCCCAGCACGAACGAACCCTTCAGATGATCCTTGGCCCGCCGCATTTCGTCGTCGCTGACGCGCTTCTCCACCACCTCGGCCAGCTCATGCACGATGCTCTTGATCACCCGTTCGGCCGACCGCAGCGAAGTCCCCGCATACACCAGCATGCAGCCCACGTCGTGATACATCGCCAGCTCCGAGTAAACCGTGTAAGCCAGCCCCTGCTTCTCCCGGATGTTCTGAAACAGCCGCGAGCTCATGCCGCCGCCCAAAATCGCGTTAAGAATGTACGCGGCGAAACGCGACTCATGCGGCATCGGAATGGACGGCACACCGATGTACAGATGCACCTGTTCGAGCGAATTCTTGTCCCGGAAAATCAAGGGCGCGTGCGGACGAGGCGCGCCGTTGGGACGCGGAACGCGGTGCGGACGCAGGTCCCCGAACTTTTCTTCCACCAGGTCCACCAGCCGCCGCGGAGTCAAATTTCCCGCCGCCGTGATCAGAATATTCGACGGCGTATAGAACTGCTTGTAGTAGCGCTCCACCAGGTCCCGGTCGAAGCTGCGGATGGTCTGCTTGGTGCCCAGAATCGAGCGCCCCAGCGCGTGCCCCTTCCAGAAGTGGCTGGAAAAGATTTCGTGGATCAGGTACTCGGGATTGTCCACTTCCATCTTCAGCTCTTCGAGGATGACGCCCTTTTCCTTTTCGATGTCCTTCTTCTCGAACAGCGGATTGCGCACCAGGTCGGAGACGATGTCGAACGCCTCCGGCAGATGTTCGTCGAGCACTTTAACGTTGTAGCTGACCAGTTCCTTGGACGTAAACGCGTCCAGCCCGCCGCCGATCGAATCCACCGATTTCGCGATCTCCTCGGCGGTCCGGTGCTTGGTGCCCTTGAACACCATGTGTTCGATGAAGTGCGAGATGCCGGTTTCATCCAGCTGCTCTTCCCGCGAGCCGGTGCCGATCCACACACCGACGGAGACACTGCGGACCTGCGGCATGCGCTCAGTAATCACGCGAACGCCGTTCGATAGCACGTGACGCTCGATTTCCCGGGGCTTGTGGGGGCGGTGGGGCATCTAATTTTATTCTACCGTGTGGAGCAGGCTCTCCACCGGTCGCAGTCTTGTCTCATGCAAGATGAGCCTGAAGCGGGGGTTCGTTTCTCACACAAGATGAGCCTGAAGGGCATGCTGGGGATTGATCATCCGCATGAAGTCCTCAGAGAAGTTGAGCCTGGAGCAGATCCGGGCGTTCCTA
>DATNJC010000134.1:0-52043 GCA_035604115.1 Bryobacteraceae bacterium
CGCTTCGTTCACCCGCAAGGTGAAACCTCCTGCTCCTGCTTCACCAAAACGGGCTTGACTCAACCGCCCACTTGAAGCCGTTCGCCACACATCTCTCGCGCACTGCGCACTCCAGCACCGCCGGTTACGGACGGATCACGGCCCGCCAAATGGCGAGTCCCACCAGCGCCCTGTTTAGTGATACAACGGAACGTATGCAACGACTCACCCGCAGGGAACTCGGCGGCCTCGCGCTCGCCATCGGAGCACAACCATTCAGGCTCATCGCCGGGAGCAACATCGATTCGGTGTTGCGCACCGGCATGGAGCAGCGCAAGATTCCGTGCGTCACCGCAGTGGCCGGTACGGCGAGCTCGGTCACCTACACTGGGGCGTTTGGTACGCGCGACGCCGCCTCGAACGTCGCTGTGACCGCGGACTCGATCTTTTCCATCGCCTCCATGACTAAAGCCGTAACGTCCGCGGGCGCGATGCAACTGGTCGAGCAAGGCAAAATGACTCTCGATGAGCCTGCGGCCAAGCATCTACCGGAGCTTGGGCATCTCCAGGTTCTGGAAGGATTCGATGCCGCGGGCAAACCCATGCTGCGGCCCGCCGTCAAGCCCGTTACTCTGCGGCAATTGCTCACGCATACTTCGGGCTTCGCCTACGACACGTGGCACGAAGGCATGTTCAAGTACACGTCCTCCGGCGCGGACGCCACGCACGTGTTGGCGTTTGAACCCGGCAGCAAATGGCAGTATGGACCCAGCACGCTCTGGGCTGGCCGCCTGGTCGAAGCAGTCAGCGGCATGGATCTCGAAAAATACTTGCAGCAAAACGTACTCGGGCCGCTCGGTATGAAGGACACGACGTTCATTTTCCCCAAGGAAAAATTCGAGCGCCTCGTGGGCCTTTACCGGCGCCAGGCGGATGGGTCGCTCATGCCGGCGCCGCGGACTATGCCCGCGCCTCCCGCCACGTACCGCGGCGACGGAGGCCTGTTCTCCACCGCTCCGGATTACCTCAAGTTCACGCAAATGATTCTCAAGCGCGGCGCGGGTCCAGGCGGGGAAAGAATACTGAAGGAAAAAACCGTCGCGCAAATGTCGGCCAATGGGACCGGGCACATCCCCGCGGGACGGCTCAAGACCAGCCGCCCGGCTCAATCGAGCGACGTGGATTTCCACCCCGGCCACGACGATCGCTACACCCTGGGCTTTCTCATGAATCCCGAAGCAATCCCCGGCGAGCGCTCGGCGGGCAGCCTGGCGTGGGCGGGCATCAACAATACCTACTATTGGATCGATCCGAAGCGGGGCGTCTCCGGCGTGATCATGATGCAGTTTCTCCCCTTCGCCGATAAAGAGGCCGTGGCGTTGCTGGACGATTTCCAGCGCGCCGTGTATTCCGCGACCTAAGCGCCACCATTCCGCGTCGCGCTTGAGGTTTCGCGTGCGAGAGATCTGCGTTGCTCTAGAAGGGCGCGGCCGGATGGCGTAATCCGGACGATCGAGCGCCCGTTGGCTTCGCCCCTCGCAACCAGTCCGCGATCGTTCGCTTCCTCCCAAACCGGAAGCCTGGGGCATGACGTGCGCCACGCCTCGATCACTTCTTCGTAGCTTCTCTCACCGTTTGCCACCCACCCCAGAAGATCGAGGATCAGCGCTTCCACGGCCGTGTCGCTCATGGTTGATTCTCGCTCGCCTCCGTCCTCAGTGTATCGCCCTGAGCACGCCGAGCGTCACTGCAAGCTGAGAGCCACCGCGTTGGAAAGCACTCCGTCCGCAACCAGGTACACCCGCACCGTGCCCGAGCCCGCCAGGCTCTTGGGAATCGAAATGTTCACCTGATCGAGTCCCGGAAACGCCGCCACCGGTCCGGCATAGAGCACCGGCACGCTCTGCCCAGCCACCATGCACTGAACAGTGGCGGCTCCCCGGATACCCGTGCCGTACAGTTCGATGTATAAGGTGTCGCCCACGGCGCCCTGGCTAAGCGGCACGGGCAGACAACTCCGCACCGCAGTTGCATCACAAGTGAAGACGTTGTCAGCAACGCTCTGATTCGAAGCCGTGACCCGAAAGGCGTAAGCCGCTGCGACGCCCGCGCCATCGGAATTCATACTGTACAATCCGGGAGCGGATGACGCGACGGCCATGGACCCGCTCGCCGCCGGCGTCGAGCCATGGAGCACGGTAACGCGTGCAGTCCCCGCTGCCAGCCCGTCGGGAATCAAAATATTCGCTTGACCCGAAGCCACGGAGACCAGCGGCGCAAGTTGCGAGCCACCCGCGCTATCGGTGATCTGAACCGAAGTTCCGCCCAGCGACGTGGGGAGTGGTAGAGCCCCGGCCGCAACGGCCTGAGACGCGATGTTCGGACCAAATATCGCCACCAACTCTCCGGAAGCCGATGGGCCCGAGGCATAGCTCGCGCTATTCAAAGCCGTGATCGAAGGTGAATTCAAGTCCACCCGCACGACGCTGTAGGCCGGAACCGTCACCGGGTTTGACGAAGTGGACGACTGCACCGCAACGATATTCGCGTTCGACGCGGTGTTGACGGCAGTAGGATCGGAACCGGCGATGAACTGGACCGGCATGGTCCCCTGCACCGGCGAGCCGCCCAAGCGAACGGTTACCTGATGTGCCGTTGCGCTTTTGTTGGTGATCACCACGCTTTGCTGTCCGCTGCCGGCTGCGTAAGCTTGCGCGTACAACGCTGGAATCTGCCCCAGACCGGTCGCCGCCACCATCGCCCCGCCACTCACGGTAGTCGACAGCACCGTGGTAGCGTTCTTCATGACGCCGTTCAGTACCGCCAATCCCAGCGGCTGCGCTTCGGTGAAGAAGCCGAAGTTCAAGGTGAGCGTGTCGATGGTGGTCCCACTGTTGTAAGCGTTTTGAGCATCCATGTAATGCGTCGCGGCGGCGTTGACACCCCGCGTTCCGGTCAGCGCGTGCATGCCCACGTACAACATCGACGGCACCGCCGACATGCGCATTACGTACTCGGCCGCGTAGATCGCTCCGTACAGAGTTCCGTCCGTCACCGACGTGCCGGACCCCAGACCATCGCTGCTGGGAAGGAACTCCGAAATCAGAAATTTCATCCCCGGCGGATTCAGCGGAGCCAAATGTTTCGTCACGTACGCCGACGTCCTGGAGGCCAGCACCGCGTTCTCATCCGCCATCCACTGGCTGAACGCACCCGTGCTCTGCGGCGGATAGTGATGATACGTTACCGCGTCCCAATACTGATCCGCGTACGCCCCGAGCGATTGGTCCCACGGGGGATTCGGCGTGGTATCTCCCGCATCGCTGAAAAAGATCGCCACCACGGCGCTGGGGTCGGCCGCCTTGATCGCATCGCGATACGGTTTCATTTTCATGGCGTAATCCGCGCCGGAAGAAAAGAACTGCTTGTAGAAGTAAGGTTCGTTAGAGAGTTCCCACACCGCCACCGGAATATGATTGGCTTTTGCGTACGCCGCCATCTGCCCCGCCGACTGCGGAGTGTCCGTGTACCCATTGACGTCTATGATCAGCTTCGCGCCCCAAAAATTGGCTCGGTTGGCGGCGTCCACGAAAGCGCCGCCTCCTTTTCCGTTGACCCAGCCGACCGAACCCGTCAGCAACGGCTCGATGTTGGTCCCTTGGAACTGCGCCACCCAGGAGGGCACCATCAGCCCGGTCTGCCAGTTGAACGCGTCGGAGAAAAGGCCGCTCGGGTAGCGGACCCAACCGGGCGTAAGCTGTGCCGCCAGATTGTTCAAGCGGTAATCGAAATACTCCGGCGGAAAAGTAACCTCGTCGTTGAACCCGCTGAAATTGGGGTTGAGCGCAGTGGCCTGTGTGGCGTCGATATCAATGGTGGCGGTGGACTGTCCCAGCGCCGTCAGACCGCTCCAGGTGGCCGCGATCAGCAGCCGTCGCATCTTCATAAGTTCGAATCATCCCTCCACCCAGGCAAACCCAGCCGGCTGGCGTAAGTCTCTGGCAGAGCCGGCCGATCGTGCCGGCCTAAGTTACACCACGCAGTACAAACACAACGATTTTCCTTATTTTTCTCCCGCAATTTGTGTAATTTGCAACTTTCGCCGCGCCGCGCAGGCGCATGCAGGCCCTAGGCTGAAGTCGAGAAGGAGTTCAAATGAAGATCGAAGCGGTGGTCACGTGCGTGGATTACGCGGATTTTCTGGCCGAGACGCTGCCGCACAATCGCAGCCTGTTCGACAAGCTGCTGGTCGTCACCTCGCCCGAGGACAAATCGACGCAGCGGATCTGCGAATACTGGCACGTCGACTGCCTGCCTACGGATGCCTTCCGCTCCCGTTGGGGCGAATTCTGCAAAGGCGCCGCGATCAACGACGGTCTCCAGACCTTGGCGAAGACCGATTGGCTGGTCCACCTGGACGCCGATATTCTCTTGCCGCCGCTAACACGAGCGCTGCTAGAAGCGGCGGACCTCGATCCCAGTTGCATCTACGGAGTCGACCGGCACATGGTGCAAGGCTACGCGCCTTGGAGAAGTTTCCTGGCCATGCCCGCACTGCAACAGGAAAACCAGATTTTCGTTCACCCCAGCGCTTTCCCCATCGGTGTGCGCGTCGCGCCGCAGATCCATGGCGGCTGGCTGCCCATCGGCTTCTTCCAGATGTGGCACGCCTCCAGCGGCAGACTAGCCTACCCCGAAACCCACACCGGCGCCGCGCGTAGCGACATGCAATTCGCCGCCCAGTGGCCGCGGAACAAGCGGGCCATGATTCCCGAGGTGATCGCCTACCATCTCGAAAGCGACGCCAACGCGCCTATGGGAGCCAACTGGAATGGGCGTCAAACTCCGCAGTTCTCGGCGGATGCGAAGGCGCTCACCTATGGAACGTAATCCTGGAACTGGCCCTCTGCGAGGGGTGTGGGGCAGGATGGCATCCTGCGGCGGGTTGCAAACCCGCCTGTCGATGCGTAGCTCCGCACCGAGCCGATTGACCATCGGCCGCAGGTTAGCAACCCGCCCCACAGCCGGCTCTAGTGCAAGTCGCCCCCGCTCAAACTCGCGCCACAGGGCTACTTTTGCGGCAACAGCGGCTTGGTGCTGATCAGATGCTTCACGTCAAGATTGTTCTCGTCGCAGTTATACTCGATCAGGTCCGTTAATCCCGGTGTCATCTTCAGCGGCGTAAACGTGCGCTGCAGCGTCCACGGCTTGGCATAGAACTTGGGATCCTCTACCGTGTACTCGTACGAGATCGAATCCGCGGTGCGCGTGAAGCGCTCGATCACATGCATCTGATCGCTGTGCTGGTGCCCGGCCGTGTCGAGCCAGGTCCAATGTCCATCCTTCAGCCCAGTCGTGTCGACCACCACCGTGTCGCCTTCCCAGTGCCCCACCGAATCGCCCATGAAAGCCGGCTCCATGTTCGGCGCGTGGGCGCGCCCGTCCAGCGGAATCGACCGGAACATGTGCATGTACTCGAACAGGATCACCAGGTGCGTCGGGGACTGCACCCACTGCGTCGGATAAGGCGACTGCATGATGCGCGGCACGCCCGGGAACCAGCAGTTCGACGTCGGATCGTCCTTGGCGTCATGATTCAGGTACGCCGCCCGGCCGGCTTCGGTGTAGGGAACCGTGTCCTCTTTGCCGAACGACATGTTGGGCGTGTATTGAAGATTAAAGAACCCGGTGAAGTCGGGCTTGCCGTCAGCGGTGCGCGGGACAGGCTTGCCGCTCGGGGTCACCGCCGGCGCAGTGCGCCCGCCGCCTCTTTGTGCCGCCGCCGGAAACGACACCAGAGCGCACAGCGCGCACAAAATCACGAAACGATGTTTCAGCATATAAGCAACCATATCTGATGTAGCAGTATACACCCGAGGCCTCACGGCCACCGGGTGAGACCGGTCTCTGTGGTAAGTAGCCGGTGAGGTCGGCGGAACCTTAAGCGCCGTCAGCCGTATATTCTAAAGACGACCATGTTGAAGAAACTTCTTATGACCCATAGCGCGCTGGTCCTGTCCACTTTGATGTTTACTGGGGCGACGCTTTCCGCCGAGACCCCGGGCGCACCCGCCTTCGAAGTAGCGACCATCCGCCCCGCCCCAACTCCGACGCCCGACCTGATCCTGGCCGGCAAAATGCACTTCGGCATGAAGGTCGATGCGGCCCGTATCGACATCGGTTTTATGTCCTTGCGGGACCTGATCGTAACCGCGTATCGCGTGAAGCCCTTCCAGATCACCGGTCCGGATTGGATCACGGCGCAAAGATTCGATATTGTCGCGACCATCCCCGAAGGCGCGTCCAAGGACAAAGTGCCGGAGATGCTGCAAGCGTTGCTGGCCGAACGCTTCGGGCTGAAACTCCATCGAGAAAGCAAAGAAATGCCCGTCTACTTGCTGACCGTGGGCAAAAGCGGACCCAAATTCAAGGAATCGCCGCCCGATGCGGACACGCCCGCCTCAACGGCACCCGAGCCCGATCCCGCCAAGCCCGACGGCGCGATCGTCATCGGTGCGGGCGACCAGCAAATCCGTGTGAATCGCGGCAGAGGAGCCGGTCCGAGCATCGAGGCCTCCGGCGGCCCCAACGGAAAAATGAATGCAACCGTCGGCCCCAACGGGATGATGCACATGGAGCTTCAGAAGGTCACCATGGCACGTCTGGCGGAAATGCTCACCCCGATGCTCGACCGCCCGGTAGTGGATCGCACCGGACTCGCAGGCAACTTTCAAATCGCTCTGGATCTGGCCATGCAGGACATGATGCAAATGGCCAGAGCGGCCGGCGCGGGCCTTCCGATCCCCGCGCTGCCGCCGCCCGCTCCAGGCCTTGGCGGACAAACGCCCACAGCGTCCGACCCCGCGGGTGGCTCGATTTTCGCGAGCGTCCAACAACTCGGCCTGCGGCTTGAAAAAGACAAAGCGCCCTTCGAGAACCTGGTGATCGACCACCTGGAAAAGAATCCCACCGATAATTGACGATCAATTGAGATACCACGGGACGTTGATCACCGTGATGCGCTGGCTGCCCCGCGCTACCAGCAGGGCCTTCAAAACCTCGGCACGCTGGTTGTGGAGCATGTAATGATACCAGCGCCGCTCCACCAATTCCGGCACCACCACCGCGATGCCGCGCCCCGGATGGTCCCGCTCGGCCTTGAGAACGTACTCGATGATGGGCCGCAGCACCCATCGGTAAGGCGAGGGGATCACCACCAGTTCGGGCTCCGGGACGCCGGCGGCCAGCGCCGGAATCGTGGTGTACTCATGCCAGTTCTGGCAGAAGACGTTGTCGGCTTCCTCTTCCGAAGTAACGTGGACCGCCCGCACATCCTTCGAGAGCGTATAGGCGAAGCGTAAGGCTTTCTGCGTAATTCTATTCCAGGTTTGAACAGGGATGATCACTAACGGTGGGTCCAGGTTGGTCAGATCTAGGGGCGTGTGGCTGGCCGTCTCCACCGCGACGGTATGGTAGTGCCGCCGCACCGCGCCCATCGCGGCCAGCATCAGCGGAATCAGCAACACCGTCACCCACGCGCCCTCGACGAACTTGGCTACCAGAACCACTACTACTGTGATTCCGGTCGCGACCGCGCCCAGTCCGTTCACCAGCGTGAAATGCCACGCGTCCGGTTGATGCCGCCTCCAATGCAGCACCATGCCCGCTTGCGAGAGCGTGAACGCGAGAAACGCGCCTACTGCATACAGCGGAATCAGGCGATCCGTGACGCCTCCAAACAAGACCAGCAATCCCGCCGACAACACTGCCAGCACGTAGATTCCTTGCGAGTACACCAGCCGACGCCCGGTACTGCCGAACGAGCGCGGCAGGTACCCGTCCTGCGCGATGATGCGGCACAAGCGCGGAAAATCGGCGAACGCGGTGTTGGCCGATAGCGCCAGCACCAGCAGAATCGAGCCGATGCTGACGTAATAGAACAAGCCCTTACCCGCGATCGCGCCCAGCAGCATCGAAAGTACGCTTTCATAGCCCGGCATCCCCGGTGTGGTGGCCGCGATGCCGTAAGACCGGACCAGCAGCGCAATCCCGGCCAAGAGCACAATCAACAGTCCGATAATCACCGTCAGTGTGCGCTGCGCGTTCGGGGCGGTGGGTTCCCGGAACGCTTTCACCCCGTTGCTGACCGCTTCGACGCCGGTCATGGCCGTGCAGCCGCTGGAGAATACCTGCAACACCAACCACGTGCTCATCACCGCGACCGCCGCCGCGGGAGCTGGCGGAGCCACCACGGGTATCGGATGCCCTCCCGCCGCCAGCACTTTGACCGCGCCAATCAAAATCGCCACGAGCAGGCAACCCAGGAACAAATATGTCGGCACCATGAACAGGACTCCGCACTCGCGCACGCCGCGCAGGTTGGCGATGGTGATCACCACCAGAATCCCCAGGCACATCGTCAAGGTGTGCGGCAGCAAGCTGGGCGCAGCCGATGTCAACGCGCCCACGCCGGCGGAAATTCCCACCGCGACCGTCAGCACATAGTCGATCATCAAGGCCGCCGCCGCGAGCAGGCCCGCGAACGGTCCGATATTTTGCCGCGCGACGGTGTACGATCCGCCGCCGCCCGGATACGCCGCGATGGTTTGGCGGTAGGAAAAGTAGACGATGAGCAACAGCGCGATAATGCTGAAGCTCACCGGGACGATGGTCGCGACGCCCGCCGCGCCCAACGGGATCAGCAGCGTGAGCGCCGCTTCGGGACCGTAAGCGGCGGAACTGAGCGCGTCCAGGCCGAAAATCGGAATGCCCACGGCGGGGCCGATCCTCTCCGCGCGGGCATCCATCGAAGCCAGCGGCTTCCCGAACAATACGTCGAGAACAGGCATTGACCGTATTGTCGCCGAATCGGAGCCGGCCTCGCGCGAATTTCTGGTTACGATCTACTGCATCTTGCCGCCCCGCAAGAGTGGGGTCAGGCTTTCAAGCCTGCAGCCGCCTTTTTTAGGCGGCGTTCCGGGCATCAGTAGGACTCTCGGCTAACGCTGGGAGTACCCGCAACGGCCCTACCGCTCTGCCCGTTTTACTTCTTGCCAGAGGGCCACACCACGCCCTGGTCTTCCTTGGTCACCGGACCAATGCCCTTGTACATGAAGCGCTGCACCCGCTGGCCACGATAGGTTTCGGTGGTGTAGATGTTGCCCTTGGAATCGGTGGCGATGCTGTGCACGCCGTAGAACTCGCCCGGCTGCCGTCCACCTTCTCCGAAGGTCGTCAGCACGGCCAGCGAATCGCGATCCAGAATGTGCACGCGGTCGTTCTCGCCGTCGGCCAGGTAGATGTACTTCTGCGCCGCGTCCTTAGAGAACGCGATGTCCCACACCGAGCCCGATCCCAGAGTGTCCTTCTCGATGAATTTCTCTTTGATGAATTTGCCTTCGGGCGTGAAGACCTGGAGACGGTCGTTCACGCGATCGCAGACGTACAGCAGGTTGTCATGCGAGAGGTCCGCGCAGTGGACTGGGTTCCGAAACTGCTGCGGTGACGGATCGCTGGGTTTGTACGGGCCCAGGTTCTCGTCGCTGGGTTTGTTGCCGAAAGCGCCCCAGTGCCGCTTGTATTTTCCGGTCTCGGCATCGAACACGATCACGCGGTGGTTGCCGTAACCGTCGGCCACATACAATTCGTTGGTCTTGGGATCGACGAAGGTCTTGGCCGGGCGGCGCAGGTTTTCGATGTCGTTGCTGCCTTTGCTGGAATTCGGCTTGCCGATCTGCATCAGAAACTTTCCGTCCTGGGTGAATTTCAGGACCATGTTGTCGGCGAAACTTTGGAACGCCGGGGGCCCGCCCTTTCCGCCGCCCTTACCTTTGCCCTTGCCTGCGCCACCGGCTGCCGGCGCCGCGGGTTCTTCATCCGAACCATTGATCGCCCCGCGTCCGCTCGCCGGGCCGGTTCCGTTGCCGCCGATCCACACGTTGCCCTTGTAATCTATGGTGATGCCGTGGTTGGAATCGGGCCAGTCGTAACCTTCGCCCTTCCCGCCCCAGGATTTGAGTAGATTGCCGGCCTGGTCGAATTCGAGCACCGGCGGCGCGGGCGCGCAGCATTGCGCGATCTTGGGAGTGGCCGCGGCGTGCTGCTCGCCGGCTTCGAGAGATCCGGCGCGGTGAATGATCCACACGTGGTCCTGCGCGTCCACCGACACGCCGATGGTCTGGCCCATGATCCAGTGATTGGGCAGCGGCTTGGGCCACAACGGATCCACTTCGAATCGCGGCGCCTGCACCGTGGCCGCTTGCACCACGCTTCTATGACTCAAACAATACGACCCAACTCCCAGGGCCGCCGCCACGACGGCGAGGGACGCTCCAACATAGAGATCGCGCTTCATACGGCTAACACCTCCTGGCTTCCGCCTCAAGGACGGCACTAATGAGGAATACCACACTTTGAACGAGATGGCACGGGCTACAGCGCCTAAGTCCGAGCCGGCGCGAGCGCGGCCGGGCCAATGTAACGGGCGTCCCCGAAGCCCAAAATCGGGAAGAAAATAAAGCCGAGCAGCGCTAGGCCTACTCCGAACCCGGCACTTTTGCCAAAGCTCTTGGCGAAGTCGATGTTCACGATAATCGCAATCGCAAGATTTACTAAGGGAATCACCATCAAGACGATCCACCACAGTGGTCTGCCGACGATCTTGAGAATCACCACGATGTTGTAGATGGGGATAATGACGGCCCATCCGGGTTGTCCGGCCTTTACAAACACCTTCCATCCCGCGGCGATCATAAACACGGCGACCAACAAGCAGATCGCAATGGGAACGATCACGGCAGCTCCGGTAAAGACATCCCCCAGGTTCATTTGTTCGCTCCTCTTTGAAACGTCAGACCAGGACGAGTGCCGAGTATACTGCACGCTCTGCGCGAGCGCAAAGGAGTCAACGGGCAACAGGGAGTCAACGCGCGACGCTACTTTTTTCCGCTTGCGCCATCATTCTTAGCGACGAACCGATCACTCTGCCAATCAGCACGAGTCGATTCATTGGCCCCCCGTGTATCCCGGCATCAAAAAATCGAAATCGCAACCCAGGTGCGCCTGCGTCACATGGTCCAGAAACAACCGCCCATAGCCGCGATCATACTGCCGGAGCGGCGGCGTGAAGCGGCCCAAGCGAGCTTCGATTTCAGCCTGCGGCACCGCCAGCTCCAGCTTACGCGCGGGAGTGTCGAGCACGATCTCGTCTCCGGTCTCGACAATCGCCAGCGGCCCGCCCACGGCCGACTCCGGCGCGATGTGCAGTACGATGGTTCCGTAAGAAGTCCCGCTCATGCGCGCGTCCGACATGCGGACCACGTCGGTGACGCCCCCGCCCGGTGAACCCTTGTCCAGCAGCTTCTGCGGGATCGGGATGTGCCCCCACTCGGGAAATCCCGGCGCGCCCTTGGGACCCGTATTGCGCATGACGATCACCGTGTCGCGGTCCACGGGAAGATCCGGACTGTCGATGCGCGCGGCCATCTCTTCGCGATTCTCAAACACCAGCGCGCGCCCGCGATGCGTGAGCAAGTGCGGCGACGCCGCGGTCTGCTTGATCACCGCGCCATCCGGCGCCAGATTCCCGTACAGCACGGCGATGCCGCCCTCTTGTGACAACGCTCCTTCGCGCGTCCGAATCACCGTGTCGTTCAGCACTCGCGATAGCGAGATGCTTTCTCCCAGTGTCTGCCCGTTCACGGTGCGGCAGTCCAGGTGCAGCAGATCCGCGATTCGCGTCATCGCCGCGCCCACTCCACCGGCGTGGAAGAAATCCTCCATCAATCCCGCCCCCGACGGCTTGACGTCGGCGATGCACGGCGTGCGCCGCGAGATGCGGTCGAAATCGTCCAGCGTCAAGCGAATCCCCAGGCGTCCCGCGATCGCAATCAAATGCACCACCGCATTGGTAGACCCGCCCAGCGCCATCAGCACGGTGATGGCGTTCTCGAACGCTTCGCGCGTGAGAATGCGCGACGGCGTGCGATCCGTTCCAGCCATCTCCACCGCCATGCGCCCGGACATCTCGGCGATCGCCCTTCGTCGCGAATCCGGCGCGGGAATGTTGGCGCAACCCGGCAGCGTCATGCCCATCGCTTCGGTCAAACTGGTCATCGTGGACGCGGTGCCCATCACCGTGCAATGTCCCGAAGTGCGCGCGATGCAGCCTTCCACCTCGCTCCATTCTTCGTCGGTCATGCGGCCCGTGCGATAGAGATCGAACATACGCTTGGCGTCGGTGCCCGACCCGAGCCGCTGCCCGCGAAATTCGCCCGCCATCATCGGCCCCCCAGGCACCACGATCGCCGGAATATCCGCACTGGCCGCGCCCATCAGTTGCGCCGGCGTGGTCTTGTCGCAGCCGCACAGCAGCACGACCGCATCCATCGGATAGGCGCGAATGCACTCCTCCACGTCCATGGCCATCAGGTTGCGAAACATCATCGTGGTGGGATGCATGAACAGCTCGCCCAGCGAGATGGTGGGGAACTCGACCGGCACGCCCCCCGCCGCCAGCACGCCGCGCTTGACCGATTCCGCCACGTCGCGCAGGTGCGCATTGCAGTTCGTGAATTCGCTCCAGGAATTGCAGATCCCCACCAGCGGTTTGCCGTCGAACACGTCGGCCGGCAGCCCCTGCGAACGGAACCAGGCCCGCCGCATCAAGCCGTAGTAGCCGGGGAACTCGAACCATTCTTTGCTGCGCTGGTTTTTCATGCCGCGAATCTCTTCATGCCCCGTTTCCAGGAACCCAGTGTAGCGATTGATCGCCTCCCGCGGCGGTTCACGGGAGGTATGATCAGGACGTGCGGAGGTAAGTCATGATTGTTGAGGTAAGTCATGATTGTTTGTGATTTGTGCGGCCAAGCCAACGAGTGCCGGCAACGGGAAATCGAGGGCAAGGAATACGACATCTGCTCCAGCTGCTGGTCCCCGCTGGCCGAAAAGTTGAAGGGCAAGGGCCGGGCGAAGCGGCACCGCGAAACCGTATTCCTTCCGCCCCTGCCAAAACAACCGGAACCGCAAGAACCGAAGCCGTTACCCGGCGAGCCGCCCAAGATCTGGAGTGGCGTGGGCCGCAGTCCAGCGTAACCGGCGGAGGCTACACCCGCCCCGCGTCCTTCAAGAACGTCCCGCGCTGAAGTTCCGAGAACGCCTGCTGCAACTCCGCCTGCGTGTTCATGACGATGGGTCCGCGCCACGCCACAGGTTCATTCAGCGGTTGTCCGGACACCAGCAGGAACCGGATGCCCTCCTCGCCCGCCTGCACTTGTACCTCGTCGCCGCGGTCGAAAACGATCAACGAACGGTTCTCGGCCTGCGCAGTCGGCACGGTCGCCGGCTCGCCCACGACATCGGTCCGCACCAGCCGCGGCTCGGACGCGTTCGCAAACTTTCCCGACCCTCCAAACACGTAAGCGAACGCATGACGCGTGGTCTCGACCGGCAGCGTTTTGGTGCGCCCCGCCGGCACCGTCACGTCGAGGTACATCGGATCTGCCGCGACTCCCTCCACGGGTCCCGACTTGCCCCAGAAGTTGCCGCACACGATGCGAACTTCGGTGCCGTCATCGTCGGTCACCACCGGAATCTCGCCCGACTTCACCTCTTGATACCGCGGCGCCGTCATCTTCAGTGCCGACGGCAGATTGGCCCACAACTGGAAGCCGTGCATCCGTCCCACCGGATCGCCCTGCGGCATTTCCTGGTGAATGATGCCGCTGCCCGCGGTCATCCACTGCACGTCGCCCGCCTCAATGACCCCGCGATTGCCCATGCTGTCGCCGTGCTCCACGGTCCCGGCCAGCACGTAGGTGATGGTCTCGATGCCGCGGTGCGGATGCCACGGGAATCCCGCCAGATACTCTTCCGGAACATCGTTGCGGAAATCGTCGAGCAACAGGAAGGGATCGAAATCGGTGTTGATACCGAAGCCAAACGCGCGGCGCAGATGGACTCCCGCGCCTTCGAGCGTGGGCTTCGAAGAACTCATTCGCTTGATCGGCCGTAGGGACATGGGATGGTACCCTCCTGCAAACCACTGTAACAAGCGTGTCAAACGCTACCGTGGTACATTTCTATCGATGCAGATCACACGCTTTATCCTCGTTATTGTTTGCGGTGCCGCTCTCGCCTCCGCCCAAGCCCCCAACCCCGGCCGCCAGCAGTACGAATCCCGCTGCTCGCGCTGCCACGGAGCCGACGCCACCGGCGGCGAATCCGGCCCCAACATCGTGCCCCAGATCGGCGCGCTCACCGATGCCGACCTCGGTTCGTTCCTCCGCACCGGCCGCCCCGCCAGCGGCATGCCCGCCTTCGATCTCCCCGCGCAGGATATGACCGCCCTGGTGGGCTATCTACGCACGCTGATCCCGACCGCGCGCAATCAACCGCCGGTGATCGTGCGCAAGAAGGTTCAAACCACCACCGGACAAACCATCGAAGGCCGCGTGCTCAACGAAGGCATGAGCGAGCTCCAGCTTCAGAGCGACGACAAGCGCATTCATCTGTTCCGCAAAGCGGCTGGCGACCGCTACCGCGAAGTCACCTCGCAAGCCGAGTGGCCCACCTATCACGGCGACCCCTCCGGAAACCGCTACTCCAAGCTGACGCAGATCGACAAGAACAACGTCGCGCGCCTCCGCCCGGCCTGGGTGTTCCCGATTCCCAACGTCACGCAGATCGAAAACACGCCCGTAGTGTCCGACGGCGTGATGTATGTTTCCAGCGCCAACGAAGTGTACGCACTCGACGCGGGCAGCGGACGCCAGCTCTGGCACTATCAGCGCCCCCGCACCAAGGGGCTCAGCGGCAACGCCGCCATCGGATTCAACCGCGGCGTCGCGATCAATGGCGACCGCTTGTTCATGCTCACCGACAACGCCCACATCATGGCCCTCAGCCGCGCCAACGGCGAGCTGCTATGGGAAACCGAACTGGCGGATTGGCATCAGAACTACAACGGGACTTCCGCACCGCTCACCGTCGGGAATCTGGTGATCACCGGCACGGCGGGCGGCGATGAAGGCGTGCGCGGATTTGTCGCCGCGTACGATCAGTCGACCGGCAAGGAAGTCTGGCGTTTCTGGACCGTGCCCAACGCGGGCGAGCCCGGATCGGAAACCTGGAAGGGCAAGCTCACCGAGCACCGCGCGGGCGCGACGTGGATCACCGGCAGCTACGATCCGCGGCTCGATTTGGTGTACTGGTCGGCGGGCAACCCGGGTTCTGATTTCGATGGTGATAACCGCGAGGGCGACAATCTGTACACCGATTCCGTGCTGGCGCTGGAAGCCAAGACCGGCAAGCTGCGCTGGTATTACCAGTTCACGCCGCACGACGTTCACGATTGGGATGCGACCGAGCCCAATGTGCTAGTCGACACCAACTGGCCAGATTCATCAGGTAAAGCCCAGCCCCGCAAGCTGCTGCTGCACGCCGACCGCAACGGCTTCTTCTACGTCTTCGACCGCACCGATGGCAAGCTGCTTCTAGGCAAACAATTCCTCAAGAATTTGAATTGGGCCAAGGGCATCGGCGCCAACGGCCGTCCGATTCTGAACGATCTAAAACCGCTGCCCAGCGGCGAGATCTATGTATGCCCCGGCTTCCAGGGCGGCACGAATTGGTACTCGACATCGTTCAATCCCGGCACAGGCCTGTATTATTTCCAGGCGCTCGAGCGATGCAATCTTTTCTCTAAGCGCGAAATGGAATGGCAAGCGGGCAAGGGATTCATGGGCGGCGCGGCGCGTTCCGCCCCCGGCGAAACGTTCACCAAATCGGTGCGCGCGCTGAACATTCAGACCGGCGAAATCGCCTGGGACCTGCCGCAGATCACGGGCACGCTCACGGCCTCGACGGGATTGTTCTCCACCGCGTCCGGCCTGGTGTTCTTCGGCGAAAACAGCGGCTCCTTCATGGCCGCCGACGCCTCCACCGGCAAGCCGCTGTGGGAGTTCCCAGCCAACGCCTCCAGCCGCATGTCGCCGATGACATACATGTTCGACAACCAGCAGTACGTAGTGACCGCATCGGGCCAAAGCATCATCGCGTTCGCGCTGCCGGAGTAGCGGTATCGAGGTCCTTTGCCGACCACCAAATTCCTGTTCTGGAATATCAACCGCAAGCCTCTCGCGGGCGTCGTTGCAGACTTGGCGGAGGAACACAAGGCAGATGTGATTGTTTTGGCTGAGTGCGACATTGATTCGGCCACGATGCTGATGACCTTGAATCGTCGCGAAAGGGGTCAGTTCCATCTTCCGCCTGGCAAGAACAGAGCGATTCACATCTTCACTCGGTTCTCCCGAGACTTCCTTCAGCTACTGCATGACGACAACCGCTTCACGATTCGGCGCTCGTCCTTGCCGGCGCGCTCGGAGCTGCTGCTCGTTGCAGTTCATCTCAGAAGTAAGTTGCATCAATCGGACGAAAGCCAAAAGTTCGCATGTGCGACGCTAGTCAGAACGATCGAGGAAAAGGAAAAGCAAGTCGGTCACCGCCGTACTGTGCTGGTCGGAGACTTCAACATGAACCCATTTGAGTCTGGAATGGTTGGCGCAGAGGGACTCCACTCCGTGATGTCCCGCCAGGTGTCGAGTCGCGGTTCGCGAAAGATCCGGGGCCGGGAGTATCCTTTTTTCTACAATCCAATGTGGAGTCATCTCGGAGATGCTCGCAGTCAGACGGCCGGAACTTATTTCCACGACAACTCCCAGCACGTAAACTATTTCTGGAATACGTTCGATCAGGTCCTCTTGAGACCCGAACTAGCCGCGCGTTTCGACCCGAACAGGATCAGGATCGTTACCGCCGCGGGAAAGCGTTCACTTGTGCGCCCCAATGGCAGGCCCGATAATACGAGTAGCTCTGACCATTTGCCGCTTGTGTTCGAGCTGGAGTTTTAGGAGTCTACTCTATGGATATGGCTGCACAACCCGACCTCTGGGGCGAGATTCAGATTCCCGATAATGTCCAGACGCCTCTGGCGATCTTGCGTCGGCAAGCAGCCCTGCTCGGCCCCAAGACGCAGAACTTGATTGAGGCCACAGTGGACACCGACACGGCAGGGGGGCAGCTTCGCTATATTTTTAAGTTGGTTGTCCCAACCCTTGACAACTACACTTACGCTTTGTTTACCGTCTGGCCCAACCTGGGCGCCGAGTTGTATCCAGTTCGCGTTGACTACAGCCTGACACTCCATACGCCAGACGATTTTATGGAGTGGTTGAGAAAGCAGCTCTCGTCCCCCCAAACCGGGAAAATCATTACGAATCTCTTGGCCCAGGTGACGAGCTAACGGCCAGCCGGCGGCGTTACTGAAACACCAGCGTCATCGCGTTCGATGTCTGCCCATCCACCGAGCAGCTCAACTGCACCTGCCCGGCCGATTGCAAACTCATCGGCACGAGCGCGTTGATCTGATCGAGCCCCGGGAACGCCCCTTGCGCGCCCGAATACTGGACAGTCAGAGCCTGCCCATTCGCTGAACACGCAGTAGGTCCGTGCGCATGCCGGAAGCCGGTACCGTACAACACCAGGTACAGCGTATCGGTGCTCGACGCGCCAAAGGGAATCGGCACGGGCGTCCAAGTCTGCGAACCGGCGTCGAAATTGGCCGTCACCACCGGCGACTCCTCCACGCCGTTGGAGTGCACCCGGATCACTTGCCCCACCGGCGCCAGTGCCGGACTAACGTTGGCCGCCATGATCGACACCTTCGCCGACCCGAGCGTCGCGGCGAAACCCGCACCACCGAGCGTCAGCGTGGCCGCTCCCGTGGGAGTATCGCCGGGAACGATGAAGTTCACCTGTGACGCCGACACGTACAAGAGCGGCGCCGCGTGGTTCGCGCCGCTCGCGTCGGTGATCGTCACCGTCAAGCCTCCCAAAGTGGTGGGCGGCGGCACCTGCGACGCCGACCCGGTCGTGGCCGCCAGCGACGCGCCGAAAATCGTCGCGAACTCATCCGGCGCGAAGGCGGAAAACGCCGCCGAAAACCCGCTGGTGACCACGATCAGCGCCAGCGGACTCGAAGTGCCCGCCGGATAGTTCGAATCCCCCGAGTAAACCGCCTGGACCGTATGCCCTGCCGGCGCGGGATTCAAAATCGCATTCGCCGACCCGCCTGCCAGCGTTCCCGTCGCCAGCGTCTTGCTCGCCGTGACATCGTTGAATTGCACCGTGCCCGTAGGCGCGGCGGTCCCACTGCCGCTCACCGCCGAAGTGAGGACAAGTCCGCCCGCTCCTTCCGAAAACACCAGGCTCACCGACGGTGCCGCGCGCACCGTCACCACCACCGGGCCGGATGTCGACGACGCAAAGTTCGCATCGCCGCTATACACAGCCGTGATTACGTGCGTTCCAGCGGCCAGCGTCGAAGTCGAGAACGTTGCAGAAGTCCCGTTCAGCGCGGCCGTGCCCAGCGTCCCTGTGCCGAGCATGACTGACCCGTCCATGAACGTCACCGACCCGCTAGGCAACCCGATGCCGCCCGACCCAGTCGCGGACACCGCCGCCGTAAACGTCACGGTCTGGCCCACACCGGCGTTGCTGGGATTCGCGCCCAGCGAAGTAATGGTGAACGAATTCTGCACCACCAACTGCAGCACCGGCGACCCCGACCCGCTGAAGTTCGCATCCCCGCCGTAGCTGGCCGAGATGTAATGCGTGCCCGGTAGAAACGTTACGGTGATTTGCGCGATCCCCGCTCCGTCGAGCAGCGCCGAGCCCAACTGGTTGCCGTTGTCGAAGAACGTGACCAGTCCACGCGGTGTCAACGTCAGCGGCGGAAACGGCAAAACCTGCACCGCCAGCACGACGCTCTGTCCCGCCACCGGACGCGGCGGAGCCGTCTGCACCTGGCTCACACTGCTGAATCCTAAAGTGACCACCGCCGACACTCCCGGCGATGTCGACCCGGCGTAATTCACGTCTCCGCTATACACCGCCACGAACACATAATTTCCCGGCGTGGGTATCTGGGCCGTGAGCTGCGCCATACCGTTTACGTCGATCTGCACCGTACCCAGAATCAGGGGCCCCGCCATAAACCGGACGATTCCCGTGGGGTCGGCCATCACCTGCGGCGGAACCGGCGGCACCGCGGACACCTGCGCGCGCAGCGTCACCGTTTCGGCGACTACCGGACTTGGGTCGGACAGCGATAGCGTGGTGGTGGTCGCAACCTGAGCCGCAAGCGGAAAAGCGGCGAGCAGCGCGGCGGCGCCTATGAGAGTGGATTTCACGCCTACCTCAACTCTACATTAGATACGCGTAATCCGAGCCGGGAACAGCTCACACGTGGAGCAGGCTTCAGCCTGCAACGGAGGCTTAAGCCTCCGCTCGGGCACGGGTGCTGAAGCACCCGTCGCAGTCTAAAGCCCGCTCCACTGAAGGCAATCACTTATGGCGTCGTAGGTATCTTCGCTGTTATCTTCGCGGCAGCGCGAACACGATGTACGCGCCCGGGCCCGGCGGCACGGCCGGCTTGCCGGTGTCGATCCGCGCGTTCATCATCCCATCGCCCGCAGCTACGCACAACGCCAGGTACTCGCGGCCCGCGATTTCGTAGATCGCCGGCACGCCTTCCGAACCTGCCGGCAAGTCCTTCTCCCACAAAACGTGACCCGAGTCCTGATCGTAAGCCCGCACCTTCCGGTCCGAAGCCGTGGCGACAAACAGCAGCCCGCCCGCGGTCGCTACCACTCCACCACGCGGGAAGTGTGCGCCCGTATCGGCGTGCCCCTGCTCCGCGAGCGCCGTAACTCCGCCGTTGGGGATCTGCCATTTGATCGTTCCGGTGTTCAGATCGTAAGCCGTCAGTTGCGACCAGGGCGGCCCGATCGCCGAAAGCCCGTTGGTCATGCGCATGAAATCGTACGGTGCCGCGTAGCGCGGAAACTCGCCTTGTTCCGTGACCAGCGGGAGGATCGGCGCGGGCGGACCATCTTTACCCTTGCCTTTGCCCTGACCTCCGCGGCCCTGTCCGGGCGGATTCAGCTTGATCACCATGGGCAGTTCCTTCGACACGATGAACATGGTGCCGCGGTTCGGGTCCACGGCCGAGCTGCCCCAATTGGCTCCGCCGTTATTCCCCGGAATCTGAATCGTCCCCTGCAGGCTTGGCGGCGTGAACAAGCCCTCGTTGCGATAGGTCTTGAACCACTCATGCACCTTGGCCTTGTCTTCATCGGAAATGTAAGGATCGATTTCTTGCTCCTTAAACGACTGCCGCGCGAACGGCGGCGGCTTGGTCGGGAACGGCTGCGTGGGCCACGATTCCTCGCCCGCCACATCCGACTTCGGGACCGCGCGTTCCTCAACCGGCCACAACGGCTCGCCCGTCACGCGATTGAACACGAACAGAAATCCCTGCTTGGTGGGCTGCGCGATCGCGTCCACATTCTTTCCGTCATGTTTCACCGTCAGCAGCTTGGGCGCGGTGGGCAAATCGTAATCCCACAAGTCGTGATGCACGAACTGGAAATGCCACAGCCGCTTGCCCGTGCGCGCATCCAGTGCCACCAGGCTATTGCCGAACAAGTTCTGCCCGTGCCGGTTCGCGCCGTAGAAGTCGTAGCGCGCGGTGCCGAAGGGAATGTAGGCGATGCTGAGCTTCTCGTCCACCGTCATTTCATTCCAGTTGTGCACGCCCCCGGAAGTCTTCCAAAAATCCTTCGGCCAGGTGTCGTAGCCGAACTCGCCCGGACGCGGCACCGAGTGAAACACCCACGCGAGCTTCCCCGTGCGCACATCGTAAGCGTGCACATCCGCAGGAACCGCGGCGTAGTTATCGCCCCTTGCGGGCAGCGGCAGGATGATCAGGTTCTCGAAAACACGGCCCGGATTGTTGGTCTGCATCGATGGGATCGCATCCAGATCGCGATCCAGGCCCACGCGCAGATCGGTGCGTCCGTTGTCACCGAACGTTTGGATCGTCTCGCCGGTGCGCGCGTCGAGGGCGGTCAGGAATCCGGCGTTGAGATACAGCAGCCGCCGGTCGGAGCGGTCTTTGTTCTCCCAATAATTGAAGCCGCGCGTGCCCACCGCGCCGGTGTTGGGATGCGCCCACAGCTCCCGGCCCGTCGCCGCATCCAGCGCCACGATGGAGTTGTTCTTCGCCAGCACGTACATCGTGCCGTCGATCACAATCGGGTTGAACAGGTAGTTGCCCTTTTCCCCGGTCGGATACGTCCACACGACCTCGAGCTGCTTGACGTTGTTCTTGTTGATCTGTTTCAGCGACGAGTATTGCTCCGAACCCGGTCCGCCCAGATAAGCGGGCCAGGAAGCGTCGGCGGCGAACGCGGCCACGCTCCATATCGATAGGACGAAGACCATCGCCCGCCCGCGCAGCGCCCCAGTATGCATCAGGACAAAACTCCTTCAGGAAACAGATACCACGAATCCCGAGGTGGTGTAGAGTAGGCGTTGGCTTTCGTTCAGCCCACCACTGCGACGGATCGCTCCACTTCGCCGGTCTGGTTCGGGATTCTTGCGGTGGCGTACGGCGTGTATTCCGCGATTCACTCCACGCTGCTGGGATTTCTGTTGCGCAACCAAGGGGTTCCGGTGGAGCGGATCGCGGGAGTGGTGGCCTTCGGAATGCTGCCCCTCACGTGGAGTTTCGCGCTGGCCCCGCTGGTCGATCTGGGCCGGCGCCGGCGCAACTGGGTGATCGGCGGATTCCTGCTGGCGGCCGCCTGCCTCTGGCCCGTGGTCTCGTGGACCGGCTCGTCACTGACGTTGCGAACTACATTGCTGGTCTGCGCCGGCGTGTGCACCACCATTGGCACCACCGCGCTCAACGCGCTGATGACCGAATTCTCCCCGTTGCTGCGCGGCCGCGTGGGTGGATGGTGGCAAGCCGGCAATGTCGGAGGGGGAGCGCTAGGCGGAGGCCTGATGCTGTGGCTGGCGCAGCGGCTCAGCGGTTCGCTCCTGGCGACCGCCGTGTGCGCCGTTTTTCTGGCGCCTGTGCTGGCCGTGTTCGCGGTGCACGAGCAGCCGCACGCGCAAACGGCTGTTCCCGTTTTCGCGCGCTTCGCCGGATTATTCGGCGGGTTGCGGGAGTTCTTGAAGTCCCGCCGCACGTATGCCGGATTGCTGTTCTTCGTCGGTCCGATGGGCACCTCGGGAGCAGTGTTCTCCGCGCTCGCGGCGGACTTTCACGCCTCCGGCAACGAAGTGGTGTGGATCACCGGCGTAGGCGCGGGATTGATCGCCGTTGTGGGCAGCCTGATCGGCGGCTGGGTCGCCGACCGCGTGGGCAAAGCCTGGGCCAACATCCTCGGCGGTGTGATCCTGGCCGCCTGCGCCGCCACGCTGGCCGCCTCACGCCTTTCTCCCGTATCGTTCGGCGTAGGCGTGCTGAGCTACCAGCTCTTGATCGGATTCGGCTACGCGGCGTACACGGCGTTGCTGTTGGAAGTGATCGGAGGCAGGCGGGCCATCGCCGCCACCGGTTATAGCGCCCTGAACTCGGCGGGAAACATTCCCCCCGTTTACATGACTGCACTAGCCGGCGTGGCCTACAAACACGTGGGCCCGCGCGGGCCCATGGCCTTCGATGCTGTCGCCAATCTCGCGGGCGCCGCGGCGCTGACGGCTTTGCTGATCTGGGCAGCCCGCCGCAGGAACCAATGGGATCTAACTTGAACGGAGTGAGAAGTCGGCGAAAAGAGTTATCTACGAAGGTTCTCTAAGCGCGTTGACCGCCCAATTCCAACTGGTCTGAGCCGCGCCGGGCAGCGCTTCCGGGGGTTTTGGGGGAGCGGCCTTTGACACTGCGTTCACGAGCCAATAAAATTGAAAGAACTCCTCGAATATCTCTGAGTCCGGAATCATATGGCCGTCTCTACCTATACGCGTAAGCCGCCGCCGCTGCCGGTGCGGTATGGATTCGCCGCCGTCATGTATGGCGTCGTGACGCCCATGCTCTGGACCTCGGAGAAGCTGGGCCGCGCCGACCGTGTGTTCCAGTCCATGCGCGCGCGCCAACTCCGGCAACTCGCGAAGAGCAATCCGTTCAAGGCGTATGTCCCCGGCAAGCAGGACGTCATCGTGGCCACCTATCCCAAGAGTGGCACCAACTGGATGATGCAGATCGCGCATCAGTTGATTTACAACGGAAGAGGCGAATTCGATCACATCCACTGCGTCGTGCCGTGGCCCGACGTGATGCCTCCGTTCATGCAGGGATACGCGATCCCGCTGGAGCAAGCCGAGCATTGGAAGACTTCGCCGGGACAGAAGAGGGTCATCAAAAGTCATTACGACTGGAACTTGCTGCCGCACTCGGATGAGGCCCGTTACATCATGGTGATCCGCGATCCCAAGGATGTGTTCGTGTCCAGCTATCACTTCGTGAAGGAGATCATGTTCGGGCGCGCCATGCCATCGGTCGAGACTTGGTTTCAGGCATTTCTGTCGTCGGGCATCATGGGATTCTCCTGGGCCGCCAACACCGCCGGTTACTGGGAGCAGCGCCACCGGCCGAACGTGCTGATCCTGTCGTTCAAATCCATGAAGCGCGATCTGAAAGCAACCGTGGTCCAGGTCGCCGAGTTTCTGGATCTTCACCCCACCGGTGAAGTCGTCGACGAGGTCTGCCGGCGGTCTTCCTTCGAATACATGAAGTGCATCGATGAGAAGTTCCGGGCCTGGCAGGTGGGGCCCTGGCGCCCTGAGCCGACCATGATTCGCAAGGGAAAGCAAGGCGGATCGTCGGAGTTGATGAGTCCCGAGCAGCAGCGCCAGATGGACGCGCATTGCATGGCGGAATTGAAGCGCCTGAACTGCGATCTTCCTTACGAGGAGTTTTGCGACTTGGCTCGATGACCCGGTACGCTAGTGTCGTGCGGCAAGAGCAGAATGACATTTATCCGGGGTGCCAAGACGCCGGCTGAAAGCCGGCGGCAGCCTGAAAGGGCTGCCCCACAACCTCTATGCATAAAGGATTCACCGTGTGGCTGACAGGCATGTCCGGCGCCGGCAAGAGCACGGCTTCGCATCTGCTGGCCGAGCAGCTGCGCGCTCTGGGTGCGAAGGTCGAGGTGCTGGATGGCGATGTGGTGCGGACGCATCTGTCGAAGGGGCTCGGATACAGCAAGGAGGACCGCGACGAGAACGTGCGCCGCATCGGATTCGTATGCGGATTGCTGGCCCGCAACGGCATCATCAGCATTGCCGCCGCGATTTCGCCGTATCGCGCCGCTCGCGAGCAGGTGCGCGCGCAGATTCCGAACTTCGTCGAAGTGTACGTGGAGTGTCCTCTCGAGGTGCTGGTGGAGCGCGACGCGAAGGGACTGTATAAACAGGCGCTGGCAGGCGAGATCGCTCACTTTACCGGTATTTCCGATCCTTACGAGCCGCCGCTTGCGCCGGAAGTGACCCTGCACACCGGGCGGGAAACGCCGGAGGAGAGCGCCGCCAAGATCTTTGAAGCGCTACAAAGGTTGGAGCTGGTGTCCTATGATTGATCTGCATTCGCACACCAGCCAATCTGACGGTACGTTCTCGCCCGCGGAGTTGATCGCCGAAGCGCGGCGTGTGGGCGTGAGCACGCTGGGCATCACCGATCACGATACCTTCGCCGGCTATGATCAGGCGGTGGCGGCCGCGCGCCAGGCGGGCGTCGAGCTGGTATGCGGCATCGAGCTTTCGACCAAATTGCACGGGCAGTCGGTGCATTTGCTGGGCTACTTTCTTCGAGCCGGCGGGCCTAAGGCGGATGGGCCTCGGGCCGGCGGGCCGCTCGGTGACGGGCTGGACGGATTTCGTTCGTGGGTGGTGGAGATGCAGGCGTCGCGGCGCGACCGCAATGTGAGATTAGTGGCGCGGTTGCGGGAGTTGGGCGTCGAGATCACGCTCGCAGAAGCCGAGGCGCGCGGGCGCGGGATGACCGGACGCCCCCACTTCGCTCAGCTTCTGCTCGAAAAAGGTTACGTGGGCAGCCTGCAGCAGGCCTTCGACGATTACCTGGATGAGTCGGCGAAAGGCTACGTGTACCGGCCCGAGCCGCAATTCGCCGAGGGTGTCGCCAGGATTCGTCGCGCGGGCGGAATCGCGTCGCTGGCGCATCCGGTTCGGGTAAAAGGAGACATCGCGGCGATGCTGCCGGAGTTGTGCGGCGCAGGGCTGAATGCGATCGAGGCCTATCACGGCGATCATTCGCCTGAAGACACGCGGGCTTATTTGGAGCTCGCACAGCGTTACGGGATTCTGGCGACGGGCGGGTCGGATTTCCACGGTGCGGCCAAGCCGGACGTGGAGCTGGGGACCGGACGCGGAAAAAATCTGTCGATTCCCGGCGATCTGTGGGAGCGCATGCGTGGCGTCGCCGGCGCGGACGGACGCGTGGAGACACTGCGGCCGTAGGGAATTTGTTCGTTGCGGTGGCCGGGGCTCTCGGACTTATCGCCGTGCGTTACCGGCCACCAGTGATTGGAGGGCATCTGGTGAGGTTTGATTTTTGATGCGCGCTGGATGGCGCGCCTTAACCCCTTTCAATGCTGCTTCAATTTGCAATGCGGACCGCCTTTTTATTGGCGCCGCGCCACTCTCTGAACATCTCGCGAGCCGGCGATAAGAGCTATCCGGTCATCGCAGACTTCTCAGAACCCGGTTCCAATGTCTCCCGTCGATTACTAGCGCCACAAGCAGCAACCGCAAGACGTTAACGGTCTCCAGGAGTTCAGTACCACCTCAATCGCAACGCTTCCCGGCCAGGAAGTTTCTCTGACGGCTCCATGGTAGGGCACGCGGATCGAGTGCCGAGGGCTGCGCGCGGGCAAGGGGTTCAAAACAGGAGCGAAATATTCTGGCTCGGCCTGTCAACGCGACGGCCTTCGGCCACAACGGGGTATTAAAAAGCGCGTCGCAGCCGCCCTGTCCTGATCGGCGCGGCCATCTTTATCTTCGGCCACAGATGTCACACAGATTTCACTTGGTGCCGATGCTTTGCGCGTCGTTATCTGTCTGAAATCTGTGGGGCATCTGTGGCCTAATGGTGTGCGTAAGGGTACGCTCGGACGCGCCTCCGGATTCGAGGACACTCTACCCTTTGACAAGGTGCGTTTGACCCGGTATGATGATGCCGATTGTGGATTCGTGTGCCGGGTGAAAGGAGCAAGCGAGTCATGGCTGCTAAGTTCCTCGTTGACAGGTTGGTTGGGATGAGCATGCTGGCCTCTGCCGCGTGCCTGATGTTGTCCAGCGCCTCGTTCGGTGCAGACACCGTGACGTTTACTAAAGACGTCGCGCCGATTTTGCAGGAGAAGTGCCAGGAGTGCCACCACAAAGGCTCCATGGCGCCGATGTCGCTGGTGACCTATGAGGAAACGCGGCCCTGGGCCAAGTCCATCCGCCAGCGCGTGATCACTCGGCAGATGCCGCCTTGGCACATCGATCCCACCGTGGGCGTGCAGCAATTCAAGAACGATATGTCGCTGAGCCAGGCGCAGATCGACACGCTGGTCCGCTGGTCGGACGCGGGCGCGCCGATGGGCGATGCCAAGGACATGCCCGCTCCCAAGCAATGGCCCGAAGCGGACGAATGGAAGGCCGCCAAGGAACTGGGCCAGCCGGATCTGGTGGTCAAGTCCGAGCCCTACACCATGGCCGCACATCACCAGGATGTCTGGTGGCGGCGGGAGTCCGACATCGGCCTGACCGAGCCGCGCTGGGTTAAGGCGGTCGAGATGCGGCCGGGTTCGCTCGCGGGCCGCAGAATTACACACCACGCGGTGGCGTATCTGGCGCAGGACGATCCTGACAGTATTCTGCCGGGCAGCAGCCCCGATCTGCGGGGCCGGGCTTCCTTGATGGAGTGGGCTATCGGCAAGGGCTACGATTTGTATCGTCCCGATACCGGCAAGCTACTCCTGCCGGGCTCGAAGATCTCTTGGGACGTTCACTATCACGCCGTAGGCGAGGACATCCGCGATCACGTGGAGATCGGCATCTGGCTGTATCCCAAGGGCCAGGAGCCGAAGTATCGCACCTATTTGACGGGTTTCCAGGCCATTAAGGGCCAGGATCGCGCCCGCCTGGTGGACATCGCGCCCAATAGCATCGCGGTCACCCAGAACACCACCGTATTGAAGCAAGCCGCGATTCTTGAAAACTTCCAGCCGCACATGCACCTTCGCGGCAAGGCCATGGAGGTCGAGGCCATCCTGCCCGACGGATCGAGCGAAGTGGTCAGCTACGTCGGCGCGTTCAACTTCAACTGGATGACCAACTACATCTACACCGACGACGCGGCTCCCATGTACCCCAAGGGCACCATGATCCGCGTGACCGCATGGTATGACAATACTCGCGCGAACCCCAATAACCCCGACCCGGATCAGTGGGTGGGCTTTGGCGATCGCACGGTGGACGAGATGGGTCACGCGTGGATGAACGTCACCTACGTGAGCGACGACGATTACAAAGCCTGGGCCGCCAAGCACAAGAAGCAGCAGGTCGCCGCCCGGCAGTAACATAACAGGTGGTCATGATCAGAACTGCGTCGATCGTATTGGCGGCGGCGTTTGTCACGTCGTCTGCCGCGGTGTACGGTCAGTCTTTGCCGCTCGAGCCGATACACGAATCCGGCGCGAGCGTCACCGGTGCTTTCGAAGGTTGGTTCAAGAACGCCGACGGAACATATAGTCTGCTGCTGGGTTATTTCAACCGCAATACGAAGCAAGCGGTGGATATTCCTGTCGGGCCGGATAACCGCATCGAGCCGGGCGGTCCGGATCAGGGCCAGCCCACGCACTTTCTTACCGGGCGCCAGTGGGGCATGTTCGCTATAAAAGTGCCCGCCGATTTCGGCAAGAACAAGCTCACCTGGACCATCGTCGCCAACGGCCGGAACATGGTGATCCCAGCCAGCCTGCATCCGGATTACGAGATCTCTCCCATGATGGAGGCGTCGGTGGGCAACACTCCGCCGGTGCTGCGATTTGAGGAGCGCGGTCCTTCTACCCAGGGGCCTGCGGGGATGTCGGTTTCGCGAACGGTGAAGGCGGGGAGTCCGCTGACTTTGACGGCGTGGGTGGAAGACGACGCTAAACTCACCACGTCGTCGGGCGCGCCGCCGCGAAATCTGGGCGCTCCGGTGACGCTGCGGTGGAGCAAGTATCGCGGTCCCGGCGAGGTTACGTTTGCCAGTGCGCGGCCGGAGATTGAGAAATCGGCTGGGGGGAGCCCGGGAGTACCTTTTGCGGGCAAGGCTACTACGTCCGCCACCTTCAGCGCTCCCGGCGAGTACGTTTTGCACGTGACGCTGAACGATTACTCGGGCGAGGGCGGGCAAGGGTTTCAGTGCTGCTGGACCACCGGCAAGGTGAAGGTGACGGTCGGGCAGTAAGCCGTGGGGCCGGGCTTTTTAGCCCGCTGCCGCCTTTTTAGGCGGCGTTCCTGGGATCACGCAATAATCCTTTAGGATATGGGCTATCGGCCTGGCGGCGGCCAAGCGCCGCGACGAATCGCGGCGGCAGCCCCGAAGGGCTGGCCCCACACCTGGACTTCGTCCCCGGCGGGGACCAAGATGGCGGCCTATCAAATCTAGAAGTGATCTAGAATCCGAACATGTGACCTTGGTAGCGCGATAGCAGGAGCCAGATCAGGGCTCCTGCCACCACCGCTATAAACAACGCTACTCCGATCGCCAACCAGCGGCCCGGGATCGTCCGCGACGCCATCCTACTGGCACGTCGCGCTCAGTGTGTTTGATCCGCTCACACTGTTGCCGAGCGCCGTTGTAACGCCGATCCCCGCAGCCGAGCCTGTCGCGATGGTGAAGGGCATGGTCAACAGGAACTGGCCGCCCGTGGCGTTCGAAGTCGCGCTGGTGAACCAGGTATTGAACGGCGCCGCAAGTTGCACCAGTGCGCTGGTGCTTCCGTTTTGGATGGTGCCGCCCGAGGGAGCCGTGAAATTGAACGTACCGCTGACCATGCTGCGCGTGGTGGTGAAGCCGGTCACGCTGACGGTGAACCCGCCGGAAGACACCGCGCAGGTCACCGCGGTGAGCACCGGCGCGCTCGGGGGAATCACGATCTGCGCCCGCGGAGCCGGGCTCGGGGTCACATCGGTGGTCCCGGCCAGCAACTGCGTTACGGCCAAGGTGATGGTACCGGCCACGGTGCCCGTGCGCACTCCAAAGTTTGCCGTGGGGAATGTGGCCGTGGTTCTCCCGGCGGGAATGGTGAATTTGGCCGTCTTGGTACCGTCCGTAAAGCCGACGGTTTGATCGTCGCCGCCGACCGAGGAGGCGAAGGTCAGCACGACGGTTCCCGTCAAGTCCACGGAAAACGCGCCGCCCAGAGTCAGCGTTAGCGCCGGCTGCGCGCCCGGACTCGGCGCGATCGGGGCGATAGTCAGCGGCGGCGGTGTGTTCAGGCTGATCGCGATGGTGACGCTCGCGTTGGCGGTGGCTACCGGCGAAGATGAATCGGTCACCACCACTACCAGGGAACTGTTCCCCGCCGCCGTCGGCGTTCCGCTGAAGCTTCCGCTAGTGCTAAAGTTCACCCCAGCCGGAAGAGTTCCCGATTGCACGGCGAACGAGTACGGCGGCGTGCCGCCGCTGGCGGTCAGCGACTGGGAGAACGGCGTGCCGACCTGTCCGGTAAAGCTTCCGTTGCTCAACGACAACCCGGCGATGATGGAGAGCGAAAACGCGCGCTGCGCCGTCGCGCCGCTGGAGTCCTTCACTTGCACGGTGAAACTATAGTTGCCCGCCGTGGTCGGCGAGCCGCTCAGCAAACCATTGGCCGCGTTCAGCGATACTCCGCCCGGGAGCGTTCCGTTGATGACGCTCCAGTTGTACGGCGCAGTACCGCCGCTGGCGCCCAGCGGCAGCGAGTACGCCACGCCTACGGTCCCATTCGGCACCGTGACGGTGGTGATCACTAGCGGCACTCCGATGTTGATGCTCAAGGCCTGCTGGGCGGTGTTGCCCTGCGCGTCCTTCACCTGAACGGTGAACTGCGAGGGACCCTGGCCAGTGGGCGTTCCACTGATGATGAACATCGTTGTGTCGGTGCTGGTGGTGCAGCCCGATGGGCACAAGCCTGCGGGCACTGTGCCGCTGGTGATGGTCCAGGTGTACGGGGTTTGCCCTCCCGTCGCGACAACATTCTGATTGTAAGTGACCCCCTGCGATCCATCCGGCAGCACTGTCGTGGTGATGCTCACGTTGGCGCCGATTTGAATCTGCAGCGGGGCCGTGGCCGTGGCGCTGGTGTTGTCCTTCACCTGGATGGTGAACTGGTACACGCCGTTGGCCGTGGGCGTTCCGCTTATGGTGACCGAATTCCCGGTGGAGGACTGCAGAGTAAGCCCCGGCGGCAAACTTCCGGCGGCGAGGGACCATTGATAGGGCCCCTGGCCCCCGCCCTCGTTCACCGTGGCGGTGTAGGATTGGCCGACGGTGCCGTTGGGCAGCGATGTGGTGGAGATGCTCAATTTCGCGGCGATGCTCAACGAGAACGTAAACTGATACGTTCCGCTGGCGGAATCCTGCACGATCACGGTGATCGAATACGATCCCGGCGCGTTGGTCGGCGTGCCGCTCAGAACCCCGGTGCTGGCGCCGATGGTAAGGCCGGTTACCGAGTTGGCCCCCAGCGACCACGTATAAGGCGACTGGCCGCCCTGCGCGGTGAGCGTCGTCGAGTACGCCTGGTTCTGAATGGCAAACGACGGCGTGAGCGTGGTCTGCACGATACTCAAGCTGCTGCTAACCACCGACATGGTAAACGTCTTGGTCGTGTAGGGAAACGACGTCGATGTCGTCCCCAGGTCGGTGACCTGAACCGTGAACTGTTGTTGCGTCACCCCGGCGCTGGGCGTGCCGCTAATGAATCCGCCACTGGTCATCGATAGTCCACTGGGCAGCGCTCCGCTGCTGATCTGCCAGCTATAGTCGCCGCTGCCTCCGGTGGCCTGCAACTGTAAGCCCGAGCCTCCCTGATACGACGACCCCACGGTTCCCGACGGAAGCGGCGAACTGGTCGTAATCGTGAGCCCCTGTGAGATGGTCAGGTTGAATTGCGCCGCGCTGGAAGCCCGATTATTGGCGTCCAGGACCTGCACCCCGAACGTGTAGAGGCCGCCGGAGCGCGCGTTGAAATCCGCTTGCGTCACTTGTTGCGACGAAAGCAGCCCGCTGGAGCTCAGCGAGAAGCTGCCCGGAAACGTGCTCAGCGCAGTCTCTTCAATCCAGCGCAAGGGCGGCACGCCGCCGCTGGCGGTGAATTGGTAGGAATACGATTGACCCACGTAGGCGACCGGCAGAAGCTGACTGTTGATGCTCGGTGGACCCGAGGCCGTCACGGCGAGGCCGAATTGTTTCGTCGTCGTGTTATTTAGGTTCTGCGAATCGGTGGCCTGTATCGTGAAGTTCCAAGTGCCTTGGTCTTTGGTTTGCGCGACTCCCGAACAGAAGGCGACACCGATATCGTTCAATACCCCGACGCAAATCGTGCCGCCGCTCGAAGTGGTTGACCCATCCAGCACGAAATCGGGAGGCAATTGGCCACCAACCACGGTCCAGCGGACGGCCCCAGCGGAATTGGTGGCGGCTAACTGTTCGGTTGCGCCGCTCGGCAGGTAGGTCGCGCCTACTTGCCCGGTTGGCAGAGGCGATGAGGTAACAATCTGAATCGTAAACTGAGTCTGGGCCATCGCCGCCCCGGCGCCCGCCAGCAAGAAAGGAACAAGCTTCAGCGCGCGTCTCATCGCCGGACTCCTTGAATGGGCTGAACTCCTCGAGTGGCTGGAGGTGCGTCCGTTTGCGTCCCAGCGGGTTGCGTCCCATCCGATTGAGTCACATCCGATTGGATAAGGGGCGCGGCCAGCACTTGGCCGCTAACGGAATCGAAAAGCTGGAACGCGCCGGATTCCAGGCCGTTGAGCCGGAACGCCGAACGCCCCATCGGGAACAGGCCCTGCGGAAGGCAACTACAATCGGCTGTCTGCGCCGCGCCGGTGGTCAGATCCAACTGCGTGATCTTGCCGCGGGGATCGGCGACCACTACTTTGTTGTTTCCTCCGGCGACGGCCACCGCCATCGCGTCCAGGCGTCCCTGGCCCGTCAGCAGGACCGAAGCTTGATTCGCTCCGCCCACGTCGCCGACCTTAAGGATCTGCTCATGGGTCGCGATCACCAGGTCGTGGCTGCCATGCAGGAACGCGACCGCCGGTACGAGGTCTTCGACCGGCAGCCGGTTGACTTCGCCGTGCGGCCCGAAGGCGTAGTTACCGCTGCGCCAGGCGCCCGCCAGCCACTGGCCATCGTCGCTGATGGCGAGCGAATACGGAGACGGCCCCAGGAACGTAGCGTCGACCTCGCGCACTTGCGGCGCGCCCGGTAACCCGGTGATCACCTGCGCGTGACTGAGGACCGAGAACCACAGCGCCGCCGCGGAGCCATCCGGGCTGATCGCGATTTCATCGGGAGCGCTGTGTGCGCCCTTAAGCGACGTGAGCGTCCCATCCGGGGCCATCAGCACCACCTCGCCATTGTCGGCGCCATTGTCAGAGATGGCGCCCAACACATAATCCTGCCCCGGTGACGCGGCCATCGTCCCGATTCCTCGGGGGACGGACAACGGCGGCGCGATCGAGGCCCCGGCGGGAATGCCGAACACCCTTCGTACGCCGGTCCCGTCGGGCACGAATCCTAGAACCGGAGCGCCCACCTGCCCGTAGAGCGCCGCTCCTATGAATGCGATCAACAACCCGCCCCAAAGCTTCCCGTATGTTTTTCTCATTTCGGCGCCCCCACGCTAGGTGTACCAGCAGTGATCACGATGCCCGGAGGGATACTGGCGCTGCCGCCTGAGCCGCCTCCACCGTGCGTCGCCGCGACTATGCCTCCCGCGGCCGCGCCCCCGGCGATCAAAAGAATGATCGCGACCTTCGCCCCCGTGCTTAGGCCGCCACCGCCGCCTGCGGTCGATCCGGAACCCGAGCCGCTGCCGCCGGTGTTCATCTGATTAATCACGGCACTGGCGGTCGCGCCTTGAAACGAGGCGGTCACGCGAATCTGCATCGGACCGTTGACGTTGTTGGGCCGGATCCCGGTGGCTACCGCGCGGCCCTGCGCATTGGTCATCACCGTCAGGGTGCGGGAGCCGTTCACAAACGTTCCGCTGGCGCCCTGATCCGGCAGGAAGAAGATCACCGCCGCACCCGCGATGGGGCGGTGGTTCTCGTCTTCCACCTGCACGATGGGGTCGCGGTTTACCCGCTGCTTGACGTTGTTGATGGCGCCTTCGCCTTCGACAATCACCAGGTTCAGCACAGGAGGAGCTTGTGCGAACACCGGGATGCCCAGGAGATTGCTCAGGATCAAGAATACGGAGAAGACCGCTCGTATCGATGTGGGTAACGACGTAGGCTTCATGGTAGGCCTCCGAATCCCAACACTATCATTACGGCTGGGAGAAATAAAGTCCAAAGTACTACTAGTTCCATTACAACGGCGCGGGGATCGTCCAGGAGTACAGGTAGCGGCGCCCTTAAGCATCTCGCCCCAGTATAAAACAGTCCTGGCCGGAAATGTTTCAACAATTTCCGGGCCGCTGCGGGGACCAGTTTGGACGCGGGTGAAACCGAAAAAAGACCGGGTTTACTTCTGCTCGTCTCGTGACGAGCCGAGGAACAGCTTCTTGCCGTCCTTGAACGTGATGGAGCTGCCGTTGGCCTTGAAATCGCCGCTCTTGGCGCGATAGCCTTCGACGAACACTTCCGTGCCGGGCTCCAGGGATTTCTTGGTGAAGCCGCGCCGCAACAGACCGTTGGGCGTGTTGCCCTCGATCATCCATTCGGTCTCGGTGCCGTCGTCGTTCTTCACGTTGACGTGGATCCAGGCGTGCGGGTTCACCCACTCCATTTTGGTGACCGTGCCGTGCAGCTTGACCACCTGCTTGTCGTCGAATTCCGCGGTGAACGAATGATGCGCCCACACGGGCGCGGCCGAAAGCAGTACGGCCATCAAGGCCCCGGCAACGGAAAGCTTGCTCTGCATCCGATCAGTCTCCTTCAAGCAGTTTAACCCGATTTCGATCCCGTGGGGCAGGCTTTTCAGCCTTCGACCGGCCTTCCAGCCGATCCTTACTTCTTTGCCGCCGCGGCCTTTTCGGTCTGGCGGAACCCCTTCAAAATGTCCGACAACCCATAGTTCGCCTCGTGACAGGCGTACTCGTATAACGTGTACTCGGGGTCGGACCGGAACGGCACGTGCATGGTCCAGGGCCGGGCCCAGGTTCCCGGATCTTCGATGGTGGCGTCGTAGCTCAACTCGTTCGCGGAGGTGCGGGTGAAGCGCTCCACGATGCGCAACTGCTCGGTCAGAAGGGCCTGGTTGATGCCGTTCATGCCGATGTCTTTCTTGAAATTGGTGGTCTCGACCACCAGCGTGTTGCCTTCCCAATGTCCGCGCCCGTCGCCCATGTAAGTGCGGATGCCTTGACCCACGTGGGGGTGCAGGTTGCCGGGCCGGTCGATGGGAATGATGCGCGACTCGTGCACCATTTCATTGCGAATCACCACCAGGCCGGGAGCCTGCACGATCTGGTTGCCCTTGTTATAAAGGTTGCCCGGCAGCATGGAGCCGACCAGACCCTTGGTGATGCAGCGGCCCCACAGGTCGAAGTCTTCCCAGGAATCGGCGCGCCTATCGACGCCGCCCAGGCTGGGCGGACCCAACCCGCCGCGCATTTCGCGGTTGCGCTTTTCGGCTTCGGGGATCATGGGGGGCAGCCGGCCATCCGGCGGGTCCACGATCAACGAGGCCTGATAGCTGGCCGGATAATACTCGATCCAGTGCCCGTTCTCGACCCGCGTGCGCTCGGCGGAATCGCGATCCTGAAATTCTTTCTCGGTGAGAGTGGCGCGCGTCCCCATGCTGGCGGGACGCTGCAGCGGGATGTTGACGCTGCCGGGCCACAGCCCTTGCAGATCGGGATCGCCCCAGGGAGTCTTCGGAGGGGTGTAGGATTTGGTGGCGGCAGCGGGCTTCGCTGCAGGGTTCGCAGCGGGTGCCGGAGTTTGCGCGGCGGCAACCGACAACGCCCCGATGAGCACGACTGGAATCAAGCGTGAGGTCATCGTCCACCTCCCGCGTGAGCGGCCGGCGCGTCCGCGGTGGCAGCTTTCACGGCCGTGCCGGTATCCGAATTCTGATTCTGCGCCCACAGCGCCAATTGCCGGACCCACAGTTGCTCGTCCGAGGAAACCCAGTCGAGCAACGGAGCCGCCCCTGCGCCCTCACGCGAGCCGAGAGCTAACTTGCGGCCGTCCTTCAGCAGGATCGCGCTGCCGCTGGCGATGTTGTCGCCGCTGCGCGCACGATAGCCGCGGACCACCAACTCCGTACCGGGCTCCAGCGTCTTCTTGGTCAGGCCCGCGCGCAGAAGGCTGTTGGGCGTGTTGCCTTCGATCCGCCAGTCGGTGACGGAGCCGTCGGAGTTCTTGACGGCCAGATGAATCATGGCGTGCGGATTCACCCATTCCATCTGCGTGACGGTGCCCATCAGCGTCACCACCTGGTTCTGATCGAACTCGGCGGCGAACGAATGGTGCGCGCTCAAAGGAATGGCCGCGCAACTGAAGCCGAGCGCGGCCATGCATGCGGAAAATCGTCCTGGCATCTGACGGGGTACCTCCCTGCGCTTGAGAACTGGCGTCCAAAAACTCGCCTACTATTCTACAGCGCATTGGGGTCCCCGTCTTGCGTTCTGGACTTGCGTCAACAACGACGCGAACTACTTGGCGGTGTTCCGAACGGCGCCGCCGCCCCCGCTCTTGGCGGCGGCTTGGCCCGGGAAATCCAGAACCTGGTTGGTGCCGCCCAGACGAATCTGCGTCACGCTAGCCTTGCCGTCGCCCAGTTCATAGCGCACGGTGGTGGAGCTGAACTTGCGCTGCTCGGTGTGCATCGCGACGTCAGCCTCGGCGGTCTGCTGCTTCGATGCGAGGGTCGCTTTTTCTCCATCGATGGTCAGGCGGTACTCGCCCGGTTTCAATTCGACTCCACCGATGACGGCGGGCCGGTCGAAGCTGACGTTGTACTTGTTGGAAGCCGCGCTGGCGGAGCCCGGAACAAGTGTGATTCCAAACGCCGCGGTAGCGAGCACAAGCAAGAGCTTGCGAGTTTGCATGGAAATGCCTCCTATTTGTTCGATTCTGAGCCTTGCGAGTGGCAAAAAACGATCCGTTTCTTGCCATTACTTCACTAGCAGGAGGTGATCACCCCTTATGTTTATCTGATACGCGCGGACCGCGAATAGGTTCCGCTCGTCACAAAGAATTTACAACTGCGGAATATGCAGGAAATCGCGCACCAACGCGAGGGCGCGTTCGGCGATTCGGGGATCGTCTCCAAATCCTTCGAGCCATTGGACGCGCGGATCGCGGCGGAACCAGGTCCACTGGCGCTTGGCGTACTGGCGCGTCTCGATCTCGCATTGCGCTATCGCGTCGGGCAGTGCGAGACGTCCCTGGAGATACGCCAAGGCCTGTTTGTAACCCAGCGACTCGAAGGGCTTCTCCGTCCCGGTGCACCCTTGCGCCAAGAGCCCGCGCACTTCGCCGATCAGTCCGGAGTCCGGGCCTGCGTCGAACATACGCCTGGTTCGAACGCGAATCGCTTCGACCAGCTGCGCTCGATCCGGCGAAAGGCCGAGGATCAACGGGGCGTATCCCGTGAGCGGCTCACCTGCGTGCCGGGGCGGGAGCACCACGCCCGTCAACAGCCGCAGCTCCAGCGCTCGCAGGGTCTTCTGCACATCGTTCTGATGGATCCGAGCCGCGGCCTGCGGTTCCAGGCGGGTCAATAGACGGTGCAGCGATCCGGGCCGCCGCTGCTCGCGCGCCGCCAGGCGAACCCGCAGCGATTCTTCGCGTCCGGGCAGCGCGGGCAAGCCGTCCAGCAGCGCCCGCAGGTAGAATCCCGTTCCCCCCGCGACCACCGGCAGCTTCCCGCGCACCGTAATGTCCGCGATCACCGCCCCTGCGGACCGCGCATATTCACCTGCCGAGTAACGCGTAGCCGGGTCCAGCACGTCCAACAAGTGGTGAGGAATGCCGCTGCGGGCCGGCGCCGGTGTCTTGGCGGTACCGATGTCGAAGCCGCGGTAGAGTTGAAGGGAGTCGCAGTTGACGATCTCACCGGAGCAGGCCTGGGCCAAGCGCAATGCCAGCGCGCTTTTGCCCGATCCGGTGGGCCCTACGATGGCGATCAGGGGGGCGGCGGCGGTGGGCACAACAGCATGTTAACCCGTGTGGGGCGGGCTGGTAGCCCGCGGCGGATTGCCAATCCGCCTGGTCTGGTTTGCGACCTGCCGCGAGGTGGTAGCCCGCCGAATGCGCCGATTGGCAATCGGCGCGCAGGATTATCATCCTGCCCCACACGTCAAACTAAGCCGGTATACTAACGATGGGAGAGTGCATCGCCCGGGCAGGTTGAGTGTCCCGCCGGGCGGGAAACGCGAGAAACGGTAAATGCAGAAAATAGCATGGGCAGGGATGGCGTTGGCCGGGACGTTGTGCTGGGGGCAAGCGCGCCCTTCAGCGCAGTCCAGCCCGCCGGCGGACCACGCCACGTCGTATTATCACTATGCGCTGGCCCATATGTACGCCGAACTGGGCGCGTCCGAAGGCAACCGCGATTACCAGAACCGGGCCATCGAGAACTATAAGGAAGCCATCAAGGCCGACCCCTCCGCGCCGATGCTGAGCGAGGAACTCTCCGACCTCTACATCCAGACCGGCCGTCTGCGCGAGGCCCAGACCGACGCCGAGGCGGCGCTGAAGCAGAATCCCAACGATCTGTCGGCCCGCCGCCTGCTGGCCCGCATCTTCACCCGCCAGATCGGCGACCAACAGCGCAATCGCGTCAATGAGGACATGCTGAAGGGCGCCATCGAGCAATACCAGAAGATCACCGAAATCGATCCCAAGGACGTGGACTCCTGGCTGATGCTGGGCCGCTTGCAGAAGGTCGCGCAGAATTCCGTGGATGCCGAGAAGTCGTTCCAGAAGGCGCTGGCCGTCGACCCCGACAATGACGACGCCATGACCAATCTGGCCCTGATCCTGTTCGACCGGGGCGAGAATCAGGCCGCCACCGACCTGCTCAAGAAGGCCGCCGAAAAGAGCCCTTCGGCCGAGAGCCTGCTGCGCCTGGCCGGCGCCTATGAGCAAATGCGGAATTTCGGCTTGGCCGCCGATACTCTGGCCCGCGCCCTGGAGATGAATCCGTCCAACGCCGGAGAAATCAAGCGCCAGCTCGGCCAGGACCTGGTGTTCGCCCAGCGCTTTTCCGACGCCGAAAAAGTGTACCAGAGCCTGGTGGAAGCCGAGCCCGGCGACGCGCAATCTTACCTGCGCCTGTCGCAGATCTACCGGGAGATGCGCGACTTCAACAAGGCCCGCGAGGCCGCGGACAAAGCCCGCGCCATCGAGCCCAACGATGTGGAGATCCGCTACAACGACGTAGCCATCCTCGAGTCCGAAGGCAAGACGTTGGACGCGATCAAGACCCTGCAGGACATTCTGTCCACCACGCGCAAGAACTACTACAACCAGGGCGAGCGCGCCGCGCGGATCACTCTGCTGGAACGGCTCGCCGCACTCCAGCGGGATGCCGATCAGCCCGATGCGGCCGTGGATTCCTACCGCCAGGTGGCGCAGTTGGATCAAAACATGGGAGCCCGCACCAGCGCGGAAATCGTCGAAACCTACCACAACGCCCGCCAGTTCACCAAGGCGGAACAGGAAGCCGACGCAGCCCTGAAGAAATGGCCCGACGATCGCACCTTGCACGTCACGCATGCGCTGCTGGTCGCCGAGATGGGCAAGGCCGACGCCGGAGCCTCGGAAGTCAAGAAACTGCTGGACGGCAAGACCGACCGCGACATCGACTTGACGCTGGCGCAGGTGTACGACAAAGGCAAAAAGTGGAGCGATATGGCCAAGGCTCTGGACGCCGCCGAGAAGCTTTCGTCCACGCAGGAAGAGAAGGAAAGCGTCTGGTTCATGCGCGGCGCGATGTTTGAGCGCCAGAAGAACGTCGTCGCGGCCGAAGCCGAGTTCCGCAAGGTGCTGGCGGCCGAGCCGGACCACGCCTCCGCTCTCAACTACGTCGGCTTTATGCTGGCGGATCGCAACATGCGGCTCCAGGAAGCGCTGGGATTCATCCAGAAGGCCGTCGACAAGGAGCCCTACAACGGCGCTTTCCTGGACAGCCTGGGCTGGGTCTACTACCGCATGGGCCGCCTGTCCGAGGCCGAAGACTACCTGCGCCGGGCCGTGGAACGCACCCCGCACGATCCCTCGCTGCGCGATCACTTGGGAGAAGTTTTGATGAAGGTTTCCAAAACCAAGGAAGCCGTGGCGCAATGGGAACTGTCGCTCAAGGAGTGGGAGGCCAGTTCACCCGCCGAGCGCGAAACTGCGGAAATGAATAAGGTCCGGGAGAAGCTGGACAGCGCCAAGGTTCGCCTGGCCAAGGAAGCCAAGTAACGATCCCTTTGGCGTGCCCGGCTTTGTCCCCGCCAGGCATTCGGCCGCGCTGGTAAAATGACAAGAACTAAAGGAGTCTCAACCAAAACATGTTGCGTAAGTCCTTGTTGCCCGCTCTAGCGGTGTGTGTGATCGCTCTCGCCCCTGCCGCGCTGGCGCAAAAGGTCGGCGTCATCAACACCCAGCGCGCCATCCTGGAAACGGCCGATATCAAGAAAGCCTCGGCCGATCTTCAGACCAAGTACAAGCCCCGCCAGGATCAACTCGACAAGCTGCAGCGCGAGATTGCGGATCTGCAAACCCAGCTCGAATCCAGCGCCGGCAAGTTGAGCGCGGCCGGGCAAGCCGATCTGGAGGCGCAGGGCCAGCGCAAACAGCGCGAAGCGCAGCGCATCTCGGAAGACCTGCAGGCCGACGTGGATCGCGAGCGCAACGAGGTTCTGCAGCGCGCGCAAACGCGCATGACCGAAGTCCTGAAGAAGTTGAGCGATGAAAAAGGACTCGACATCGTGGTGGACACCGGCGCAGTGCCGTTCTTCAAGGTAGCCTTCGAGATCACCGAAGACGCCATCAAGTCCTACGACAAGGCGTACCCGCCCAAATAGCGATGAGCGCACAGGCGCGGGGTGCCTCTGGGCGACGTGGCGTGCGGATAGGATGACATGGCTGGTTTCCTGGATGCCTATGGTGCAAGCGACGAACGCCGGGAGCGGCTGGTCAAACGCATCGTCATTTTAGTTCTGGTGGCGGGCTTTCTGGGAACCTTCGGCTATTTCTATTTCCGCACCTGGCCCGCCGAGCGGGTGGTAAAAGCGTTCCTGGCGAGCCTCGCCAAGCAGGATTTTCAAGGCGCGTACCAGATCTGGGGCTGCACTGCCGACAATCCCTGCCGTTACTACACATCGGACAACTTCATCGAGGACTGGGGGCCGTCGTCACCGCACGCCAACGGAGCCGCCGCGAAGATCGAGCTGATCGACTGGTGCGACTCCGAAGTAGTGTTCGACATCGCGTTCCCCGGCGCGCCGATGGTCGCATTGTCGGTGGAGCGGGAGTCCAACAAAATCAGCTTCGCCGCGTGGGAGCGATGCCCCGGCCGGCATTTGCAGCTAGGCCAGTTCGTGCACAATTTGTTTTCGCGCTGAACTCGGAGATGTGGGGCAGGTTGCCAACCTGCGGCCGATTGCCAATCGGCCTGTCCGCGCGACAACAGATCACACTTAACCGAGCAACAGGCGGGTTGACAACCCGCCGCAGGATGCCATCCTGCCCCACATCTACGCCGCGATCCCCATCTTCTTGGCCCACGGAGTCGCCCCCGACAGCGCCGCGTTCACCGCGTTGATGTTCTTCACACCCTCCGTCGAGAGCCAATCCTCCAACGCCTTCACGCCCTTAGTCGCGTAGATCGGCATCCCTTCCTTCCAGGTAGCCCGGCCGCACAACACGCCCGAAAAATCGGTGCCGGCTTCCTTGGCCATGGTCAGGCTCTCGACAAACTGCTTGTTGCCGACGCCCGCACTCAGGTAAATGAAAGGCTTCGTGGCGACCTCAGCGGCCTGGCGATAGTAACCCAGCGCCTCAGCCCGCGTGTAGGCTTTCTCGCCCTTGTAGACCGAGCTGCCCTCGACGAACTCGGCGTTCACCGGCACTTCGACCTTGAGCACGTCCACGTTGTACTGCGGTTTTGAGAACTCCTTCATCGAGCCGATCACCACCTGCGGCTTAATCTTCGCGAACTCCAGGCCCTTCTCATTGCCGCCCTTGGGATCGTAGCCCACGAACTCCAGGAAGAACGGGATCTGGTGGAACTCGCACTCCGCGCCGATGCGCTCGATGAAACTGTGCTTGATGTCGTTGACCTGCGGGTCGTCGAAGGGCGAGTAGTAGATCAGGATCTTGACCGCATTGGCGCCCCAATCCTTGATGCGTTTGGCCGAAACGTGCGGCAGCAGGTCGGGCAAGCGTCCGGGCTTGGTGTTGTCGTAGCCGCTTTCCTCGTAGGCCAACAGCAGGCCGGCGTTCTTGGCGCGGGCTTTGGCGGCCTCCAGGCCAAACTCCGGATCGAGCAGGATCGCGGAAGCGTGCGGCGTCAGCACCTTCACCACGGCGGTCTTGAATTCCGACATCATCTCCGGCGTGACCGCCTTGGGATCGACACCTTTGGCCGAGGCGATCGACTTCTGCAAACTCCCGCGCTGATCCATGGCCGCCGCGGCGATGATTCCGTCTTTATTAGAAAGTGCTTTTAAGTGATGCAGCTTACCGGATGAGAGTGGCATTCCTTCATTCTAAGCGGAAGCCGCGTCACTTCGCCTTTCGGGAGAGGTCGGTATAAACCAACGTGACAAACCGGTCCGGAGTGATCGCGCCACCCAGGCGGCCCGCGTCGAAGTCCGCGGTCGGTTTGGAGGCCACCACTTCTGCTAACGTTTTCCCCGTGCGGATGGCGGCTAGCACACGATCTCGCACGGCCCTGAACATGACGAGCTGCTGCTGAATTTCCTGAAACCCGACCACCGGCCCGAGGTGCCCCGGAATGATCTTGGTGTCCCGGCTGGCGATCTTCATGACTTGCTCGCCGGCCGCGATCATGCCCTCGACCGAGCCGCCTTCATCGACGCCGATGTTGGGATAGCGCAGCGACGCGGGCACGTCGCCGACGTGCATGACGTTGGCGTGGCGAAAATAGACGATCGAGTCGCCGTCGGTGTGCGCCGGCGCCGGATGGTAGATGTAGATTTCCTCTCCGTTGAAGTGCAGCGTCAGGCTATCGCTGTAGGTCACGGCCGGCAGCGCGGCGGCGGGCGTTGCGGGCATCCGCGAACGCATGTTGTCGTGGGAAATGATCACTGCGCCCAGTTTGGCCATGGCTTCGTTGCCCGCGGTGTGGTCTCCGTGCACGTGTGTATTGACCAGGTAGCGTATCGGAGTGGAGGGCCCGGCGATCTTGGCCAGAGCGTCCATGATCTTCTGGTGCATCGGCGCGTACATGGAGTCCACCAAAAAGATGCCGTCCTTGCCGATAGACAGGGCGATGTTGCCCTGCGCCGGGCCTCCCATCAGCACGTAGAGCCCGTCGGCGATTTTGACGGTCTGGATTTCTGTTTTGGCGAAGTCCACGCCCTGTCCACTGGCGCTCCCAACACACCCGGCCAATGCGCATGCCGCGCTGAGCGCGAATCGCGTTCCAGTGCCGATGGTCATGAATTCCTCCCTGATAAACGCACCTCTAAAGTTATCAGCTACCATGCTGGTCATGCGATCCACTGCGTTGTTTCTGTTCGCGGCAGTCGCGTTAACGGCCCGGTTCTCGGCCGCCAAGGACCCGGTGATTCCCGTCAAAGTGGTCGTGGTGACGATGTTCGAACGCGGCGCGGACACCGGAGACGAACCCGGCGAGCTGCAGTACTGGGTGGAGCGCAATCACCTCGACCGCGTGCTCCCGTTTCCCCAGGGTTACCACGACCTGCGCATGAATCGCGAGGGCGTGCTGGCCGTGCTCACCGGCATGGGCACTGCCAAGGCCGCCGGTAGCATCATGGCTCTGGGCCTCGATCCCCGCTTCGATTTGCGCAAGGCCTATTGGGTGGTCGCGGGCATCGCGGGCGTGGACCCCGCGGATGCGTCGCTCGGCTCGGCCGCCTGGGCCGAATGGGTGGTCGATGGCGACCTGGGTTACGAAATCGACGCCCGCGAGATTCCAGCGGACTGGCCCACGGGCTTCGTGCCTCTGGGCAAGTCGGTCCCCTATGAGCAGCCAAAAAGCGGCCCGGACCGCGGCGAAGCGTATCATTTGAATCCGGCACTGGTGGACTGGGCATTTCATTTGACCGAACACGTCGCGCTAGCCGACAGCGAGCCGATGCGCAACGATCGCGCGCGCTACACGCAAGCCAACGCGCAGCGCCCTCCCTTCGTGCTCAAGGGCGACGTCATCTCATCGAGCACGTTCTGGAGCGGGTCGCGCATGAGCCAGTGGGCCAACGACTGGGTGAAGTATCACACCGGCGGCAAAGGCAACTACGTGACCACGGGCATGGAAGACACCGGCACGCTGTCCTCGCTCCAGTTGCTGGCCAAGGCCGGCCGCGCGGACTGGAATCGCGTGCTGGTCCTGCGGACCGCCAGCGATTTCGATTCCCCGCCGCCCGGCGTGACCGCCGCACAGAACCTGGCGCGCAACCGTGGCGGCCAGTTCAGCGGATTCCTCCCGGCCATCGAGTCCGCATGGCGCGTGGGCAACACGGTAGTAGCCGAAATCCTCGCGCATTGGGCGACCTATAAGGACACGCCTCCCACGTCAAAACCCAATTGAGCACCCCGGCACGCGCTCGTGGAGCACGCACTCGTGCGTGCCACGTCGCGACTCCTCGCGACGCTTGGCGATCTGTCCAAATGCTCACCGTCAAAGCGCATCGGAAGGCACTCCCTCCCGGGCGACGGCAGAAGCGAAAATTCCACGTCGTCCACATCAGCGGACCACATCTTCCACTATGCGCACGCCCCGAGCCGCCCACAGCGCGGTCGTCGGGACCGATGCGAGCCGAACAGATGTCCTTCTCGCCTTCCAGTTTCTTGAATTGCAAACCGGGGCTCGCTCGCCCGCGGCGTGTCGACCATCGCATTTCGCCCGTTGAGGACCAGCACGCCGAAAAAAATAGTAGAATGGAAACCTTCCGAAGACACGGCTTCAATCGGAGGCAATCCATGCGCATCGGTTTCGTTGCGTTCCTTGCAATATTCGCCTTCACGGCCGCACTGGGTTGCGGCCAGGGAATCATCACCACGGTTGCCGGAGGGGCCCATCCCTGCTCCTCTAGCGACGGTGTGCAAGCGACCAGTGCCTGCATCTCCCCTCTCTTTGGAATTGCCTTCGACAAGCAGGGCAACTTCTACATCCTGACAGGCAATTCTCAAAGCTATCCCGTGGTCCGAAAGGTGAACACCGCCGGGATCATCACCACTGTGGCCGGCGGGTCCTTGGGCTACAGCGGAGACGGCGGACCGGCCACCCAGGCGGGGTTCGACGCATTTGGGTTCCCTTCCGGCCTGGCCATCGACGCCGCCGGGGACTTATATATCGTCGATGGGAATAGGGTCCGCATGGTGAACGCAGCCACCGGCATCATCGCCACGATTGCGGGGACGGGTACCGCTGGATTCTCCGGCGACGGAGGCGCGGCTACCAAAGCGCAACTCGCTGGACCTTCGGGCATTGCATTCGACAGCGCCGGCAACCTCTACATTGGGGACAATTCCAACAACCGCGTCCGCAAGGTGGACGCCAATGGAATCATCACTACCGTTGCAGGCAACGGCAACTCGTCCTACCAGGGTGACGGCGTGCCGGCGACCAACACCGGCTTGGCCATCGTTGAGGGTGTTACCGTCGACAGCGCCGGTAACCTGTACATCGCGGAAAGGGTCCGCATCCGCAAGGTGGACACCAGCGGGAACATCACCACCGTGGCCGGCAAGGCGTCGTCTCAAGAGACCTTTGGATTCTCCGGCGACGGCGGCCCAGCCACCGCGGCATTGCTCGACCTCCCCAGAGGCATCGTGTTCGACTCAGCCGGCAATCTCTATTTCGTCGATAGCTCCAATTCGCGGATTCGTAAGATCGACACGAGCGGCATCATTACCACCTGGGCCGGAGTCCCCGGACCTATTTCCAGTCCCCTTGGCGATGGCGGCCCGGCGGCCAAGGCCTATCTCGGACGCCCCGATGACCTGGCTCTGGACGCTGCGGGCAATATGTACGTGAACTCAGGCCTCCTCAACCTGGTCCGCAAGATCTCAGCCGCGCCGGCCTTCGTCTGCACCAACACGACTGCTCCCACCATCACGTCGGTCGTCTCGGCAAGTGCCTACGGCGGGTACCCGTATTTCGGATCCGGCACGTGGCTGGAAATCAAAGGCGCCAACCTGGCCGACGCCAGCGATCCGAGATTAAAGGCCTCGAATCCCGGCCAGTGGACCGCCAGCGACTTCAGCGGAGCGAACGCTCCCACTGTGCTGGACGGCATCAGTGTGAGCATCAATGGAAAGCCGGCCTATGTTTGGTATCTCTCGCCGGGACAAATCAACGTTCAGGCGCCCGAAGATACGGCTACCGGGAACGTCTCCATCACCGTAACCAATTGCAACGCGACCAGCTCGGCGTTCACCTTCGCCCGGCGGGCGCTTGCCCCGGGGCTTCTGGCGCCGTCGAGCTTCAACATCGGCGGCACGCAATACATGGCGGCCACCTTCGCTTCCGACGGAGCTTACGTGCTCAATACCAGTGCGGGGTCCGCGCTGGGCATCAATAGCCGCCCGGCCAAACCCGGCGATGTGATCGTGGCCTACGGCATCGGATTCGGCGATGTGACGCCGTCGATTCTGCCGGGAGTGATCGTGGGACAGACCAACGCGCTCACCAACCCGGTCACGATCTCCTTCGGAACGACGCCGGCCACGCTCTCCTATTCCGGATTGGCTGGAAATTTCGTCGGCCTCTACGAGTTCTACATCACCGTGCCGGCGAGTCTGGCGAACGGCGATTACCAGATCAACGTGTCGCAAAGCGGGACCAAAGTGCCCCAAACGATTTCCCTAAGCGTACACAATTGAGCCCGGCCCGCACGGCGAACGCCTCGAGCAACGGGGGAAAATGGAAGTGCCGCTCAGGGCCGTTGAATCAGCTCCAGGCGGTTGCCGGCCGGATCGATCGCGATGCCTATGACGGTGCCGCTGTTCCTGAACGGACGCGGGTCGCCGGCCATCGAGCCGCCCGCGGCCTTGATCGCGGCGACTGTCGCCGCCATGTCCTTCACGTTGAAGATCACGTGAGCGATCGGGTCCTTTAGGTCGTCGGAGTCGCGATGCATGATCACGATCGGCTCGCTCTTGGAAGCCTTGGCGGCGTCGATCGTCGCACCGAAGTTCACGAAGATCTCCGGTCCTCCGGCTGCATCGATCCGATTGACCTCTTGCATGCCGAACGCGGTCTGGTAGAACTTCGCCAACGCAACCGTGTCTTTCGCGCCGATGCGCACCGAGTTCAGCGTCACTTGGGCGGGCGCGGCGCTCGCGAGCACCAGCCCGGCGGATACCGCTATCGCAGTTGTGGTAATTCTCTTCATCGAATTCTCCAGTGGCAAGTCTGATTCATGATAGACTGCGCCGGCGTCAAATGGAAACTACCGGCACGCCGGGCGGCGTCGATCCCGGTCGCGCGGATCGCGAATAGGCAGAACTGCATATCTGTGTCGAATAGCCGAAGGCAAAGTGAAGCGCCTCCTCCACGGAAATCCACGATGGACGGACATTGACGTCCCCAGAAATGTCGCGAGGTTTGCCTGGGTTATCCGCTCGATTCCAAAAATGAGACATCAACGCACGGATATTGTGAGCGGCGGGCTTACAGGCTTTTGATCAGATATTCCTATTAGGAAGGAGACCGGAACCGAAAGCGTCACTGGAACATTGCCCGGCGCGTCGACTTGCACGAAGACTTCTGACAGTCCGGGGAAGAAGCCTTGTACCTGCCCGGCCGAGAGCACCTTCAGCGTTTCTCCGCCTGCTTGTACCAGGAGCGTGCTGCCAAGTGCCGGGTTTGCCCCCGTGAAGTACAGCCGGATTGCCGAACCCACACGAGCGGGATTATCGGGCGTGTTCAACGTGCCATCGTCGTTGCGCGCGTTGGCTTGCCCCCGTCCGGAACCATCCGCGGAGAGCAGTCCTGGGTCGGCCGGGACGGTCTGGACACGGATGGGGTTCGAGGAGACGCCATCGTACTCGACGTGCAGATCGGCTGCGCCGCTTGAAGGGGCGTCCGGAGGGACACGGAAATAGATGGTACTGGGCCCGATATCCATGATGTCCGCCTGCTCGTCGCCGAAATAGATTCGGACGCCGTTTAGTTCGGGGACGGGCGCCCTGCTTAGGTCCATGCCGGTCCCGATAGCATCCGCCCCAAGACCGCTCACCGACGCGAACGCAATCTCGCCTGCGGTAACCGCGGCATTGTTGTTGTGCAGAGCGTTACCGACGGCCGTGACAACGATCGGCGCCGGGGCCGGGGGCGTTAGAAACATCAGCGCGCTGATGTAGGCGTTTACAAGAACAATCGGTCCGGAAGACGAAGCCGCGACGTAGTACCAATCTGTTCCGGTGAAGCTGAGGAACGTCGAGAAAAGAAGCTGGGTCGCGTCTGGAGAAACGCGCGCAACAAACTCTTTGTAACCTCCCAGAACTGGACCAGCCTCAATGGGATTTACAACCGGAAACGCAGGAGACCCAGTGGTGCCGGTTATGATGGCGTCTCCGCCGGAGGCAAGCGCTAGAGTATTGACGAAATCACCGCATTGGCCGCCCAGCAAGGTTGAAGAGACGACTTCACCCGCCTGCGAGATGCGGGCGACATACGCCGCATAGCCGCTGGGGCCGGTTGGACATCCTCCGAGAGGCGCGCTCTGCCAGGCGCCAGGCGTGCCTCCCACTTCGGAAAGCGTGCCTCCCGCGATGACGGCGTTCGACCTCAACTGCGCTCACGGAACTGCTTGCAAAAGTCGTCTTGGAGATCGTGTTCCCCAGCGGATCCATCCAAATCAGGTAGACGGGGCCGCCAATACCAAGACCGGTCCACCGCTCCCCGGCCACGGCAATGTTCCCGTTGGGAGCAAGAGCTACGCGAGTGAGGAAGGAGTTGTCAGTCAACGCGGATGAGGTGATTGCGTCGATCCGGTCGCCATTCGGCGAGACGCGGTGGATGGACCACTGCCAGAGAAAGACCACGCTGCCCTCCGCATCGACGGCCATTGAGGAAACCTCAGTCGGTAACAGCGTGGACCAAAGCAATGTTCCGCCTGGATCGAACTTCGCAAGGAAGCCCTGAAACGGATAGCCGGGAGCAATCGCAGTCTGAGCGGCTCCCGGCGTCGTCGGGAAATCACTGTCGGAGGTATTTCCACCAAGGTAGGTATTCCCGGAAGCGTCAGTTGCGACCGCTGTCCCGGCAGCTCCTCCAGGCCCGCCGAGCAGCGTCGAGAATCGGATCTGTTGGCCACTGGAATCGAGGCGGGCGACAAAGGCATTCGATCCAGCGGACGTCACATAATAAGCAACTCCCGGCGCTGAGGGCGCGTAGGTGAGAGTCGATGCGCCGTTTCCCGGAGTAAGGGGAAAGGGCGAAGACGTCCAAGTTGCCCCACCGTCGTAGGAGGCTTTGACGGAGTAAATGAGAGTCGGAGGCGTGCCCGGGATTATTGCATAGGGACCCGTGCCGTTGACGAGGGCGAGCTGTTTCCAGGTGTCACCGAAATCCTCACTCTTGATCGCATAGCCGGAAACGTCCTCGGCATAAAGTACGCCGGCGTGGATTGGGTCCAGAGCCAAGTACTGGAGATTCGGCTGCGGCAAACGCACCCAGGTCGCCATGTTATCTTCACTCCGCCACCAGATGGCGAAGGGGAAGCTGCCTCCGGCGCGGAGGTAGACCAAGCCAGGGGTGTTGGGGTCGAATAACAGTACTGCGCCGCCACTCGCAGGGCCCGGCAACGGAACGGTCGTCCAAGTGTTTCCACCATCCGTGCTGCGATACAACCCGTGATAGGTATTTAGGTAGACCGTGCCCGACCGGAACGGGTTCAGTGTGAGAGCGGGGTTGGGGTAGGGATTGCCGGAGGTGTCAGCAGGGGGAAAATTTTGGACCGCCCAGGTTGCACCGCCGTCGGTGCTCTTGAGAAACAGGGGTTTGGCCGCATTGTATGCGTAAATAGTCGATGGATTCTGGGGATCGATCACGAAATCGTCGAATGCGTAGCTCGTGAGCGTCTGCCAGGTCTGGGTGGCGTCCTTGCTGCGGTATACGCCGAAGTTGCCTAGAGCGTAGACTGTGTTCGCGTCCGTAGGATCGACGACGAGCTTAAGCAAAGAATCCTTCACGGCAGGAGTCTGACCCATTTGCCAAGTGCGCCCGCCGTTCCGTGTGATCTCCATTCCGCTGCTGGCAAAACGGCTTTGAAAGGCGTTCACGAGGGGAAGACCGCTTCCGTTAGCAGTGCCTGCGATGATGAGATCGCCGTTCGGGTCGGCACGAAGCGCGCTGATGTAGCTGTTGCCGGAAGGGTCGAATACACTACTCTGAATCTGGCCCGCAACCGGGAAAGCCGCCACCAACAACGATAATGCAATGCGTATCACGTCTTAATTCTTGCAGATCTCAGCCGGAAACGGTCCGAATATTCCAACAGCATTACTCCATGAAGTCGGAATTCCTAAGGGCCACGGCGAGGCGAATCCCAGGCGAAAATTACCACACTGCCACATTTGCGTACCACACTTCCCACACATGCGCACTCCCGCAACCGCGCCCGCCCCTACGCGGCCCAAGTCCTCCACGTAAATATAGTATTTTTATAAGGTTACAAGGAAGGCAAAACGAACCCAAGCGGCCACGCCCATAGCCCTCCAGCGCACGCCGCGCCTCACTGAACCGTGATCCAAACCCCGGACTGAGTGGAAACCGTGTGCCCCGCGGACACATACACCGGAACCGTCCCCGAGCCCTTCGGGACCACAAAGTTCACCTGCGTGACCCCGGCGACGGAATAGGGCGCCGCTCCGGTGTACCGCACCCCGGTGGAGTCGATTCCGCGGCCTTCTGAATCGGAACCGAAAGAGCGGGGCACTTCGCCAAGCTCACTTCTTCTTAAACAAATTGAGGACGCCTTGGGCCGCACTCGCCGCGCCGCCCGGATTGCCGGTGATCTGCTTGAGCTTCTGTCCAGCAACAGCGCCGATGTCCGGCTTGAACACTGGGTTCGACGCCGTGCCGGTCACCGTGAGTGGGACCTGCGTATCGCCCTTCGCCCCGAGCGCAGCCATGACTCCGCCAGAAGTATGCACGGCCACCTGCATGTGAAAGTCGAGTTCCTGCTTGGGGCTCACAGTTCCGGCTCCCGTCAGCGTGCCGATGCTGGGGACCACCAGGTTGATCTGGTCCACCTTGGTTCCCTCCGGCGCGGCGTGTACCTGCATGCTCAGGGTCTGAATATCGGTATTCTGTCCGGCCTGAATCCCGGCGAGCCGCTCCAGGCCTTTGAGCTTGGTCCCGAGATCGAAGTTCTTCAGCGTGGTGTTGTCGACGCTGAGCGACCCGTCCGAGGTGAGCCGGTCCAACCCGCCCTCCGACGCCAGCTCGACCGTGACCGTTCCGCCCTGTAGTGAAGCTCCGTTGGGAATCGCGATATTGAGCGCCGGCAACATGGCCGCCAGCTCGTCCACCGGCATCTTGGGCCCGGCAAGTTTCATGCGGATCGCCATGGTCTCGCCGTCCTGCGTATAAGTGCCGGTCAGGCTGGCGTTGGCTTTGCCGATGTGGATTGCCCCCTGCTCCAGCGTTCCCGCGCGCTTCTTCATGTCGTGGACCATCGCGAGGTCTACTTCGACGTTGGGCTTGGCCGGCGTGCCGCTCTTGGCCAGCTTCAAATTCTGCGCGGTGAGCTTCCCCTTGATCGCGAGTTTAGTGCCGTCGGAGGACACCGAACCGTCCACCGACGCCAGACCGCCGAGTCCCGTAGCCGGATTCACGAATCCCGACGCCAGCAGATCCAGATGCGCGATCGCCAGTGTCGCGTTGAACGGCGTCGCCGCCGCATCCGCTCCATCCAGCGGGCCGGCCTTGCCGCTCAGCTTGATACTGCCGCCTCCCGCAAACGATGCGTCCAGCGAAAACGGAAACGCCGCGTTGACGGAAAAATCGCTCAGTTCCAGATTCACTTTGTCGAGCACCTCCGGCTTCTGTGAAGAGCCGGCTTCACCCAGCGAGAATCGCCCGCCCGTGATCTTGATCAGCTTCACCGTCAGGTCCAGTGGAGTGGATGCGCCGGGGGACGCGGGCGCGCCGGACGCAGGCGCGGCGGATGCAGGCGGGGCGGAGGCGGGCGGCCCGGTCTTCGCTCCCAGGCTCGAGAAATTCCACACGCGCGGAGTCTGCCACAGATCCACCTCCGGCTGATCGATGATGACGCCGGTTACGTTAACCTTCCGCGAGAGAATCAGGGGCGCCAGGTCCACGCCCACTTGCAGCGATTTCGCCCGCAGGAAGGGGGTCTTGCTGAAAGCCGGATCGTCGGCGACGCTGAGCTCCGAAGCCGCGACGCTGCCGTTGAAAATCGACAGCTTCAGATCGCCCAGCTTCACCTCGCGCCCCAGCGCGGCTGTAAGTTTGGTCTCCAGCGTAGGACGGAACTGATTGGCGTCGATCAAGAACGGAAGCGCCACAGCTACGGCCACTACCAGGACCACCAGAATCGCAACGATTTTCAGAACACGTTTCATGGGATCACCTGCGACGCTGTCCAGTGTAACCGATCGCGGCCACGGCGTCGGTTCGGTGGTTCCGGAGCCCGTGATCCGTCCGTAACCGGCGGTGCTGGAGTGCGCAGTGCGCGAGAGATGTGTGGCGAACGGCTTCAAGTGGGCGGTTGAGTCAAGCCCGTTTTGGTGAAGCAGGAGCAGGAGGTTTCACCTTGCGGGTGAACGAG